>NZ_JBITHV010000004.1:279903-689914 GCF_044458365.1 Kribbella sp. NPDC050470
TATTTGCGCGCCTCGTCCTCCTGATCCACACCCCCAACCACCCCCTGCCCCCCCCCCCCGCCCCCCCCCCCCCGCCCCCCCCCGGCGGCCCGCCCCCCCCCCCCCCCCCCCCCCCCCCCGACTCTGTAGTGCCGAACGCTGGACCTGCCAGCGGGGTTGTCAGTGCTTGGCCGGGCCCTCCGCGCCGGCGCCGGTGAGGGCGCGGACGGACAGCTCGTTGTAGCGGGCTTCGCTGGACCGGTCCTTGCCGAGGAACGTGCCGAGCACGCCGAACAGGAAGCCGAGCGGGATCGACACGATGCCCGGGTTCGACAACGGGAACCAGGAGAAGTCGGCCCCGGTGATCATCGACGTCGGCGACCCCGACACGACCGGCGAGAAGAAGACCAGTACGACGGCCGACACCAGGCCGCCGTAGATGCTCCAGACCGCGCCGGCGGTGTTGAACCGCTTCCAGAACAGGTTGAACAGCAACGCCGGCAGGTTCGCCGAGGCCGCGACCGCGAAGGCCAGCGCGACCAGGAACGCGATGTTCAGCCGCTGCGCCGGGATCGCCAGCCCGATCGCGACCGCGCCGATGACGAGGGCCGCGATCCGGGCCACCCGCAGCTCGTCCTTCTCGGACGGCTTCTCCTTGGCCATCACGTTCGCGTACAGGTCGTGCGCGAACGACGAGGCCGAGGTCAGGGTCAGTCCGGCGACCACCGCGAGGATGGTCGCGAAGGCGACCGCCGCGATCAGCGCGAGCAGGATCGAGCCGCCGAGCGAGTCGGCCCCACCGCCGACGGACTCGGCCAGCAGCGGCGACGCCACATTGCCCTTCGATGTCTCGACCGCGGACCCCTTGGACGTGTCGAGCAGTGCGGCCGCACCGAACCCGAGCGCCAGCGTCATCAGGTAGAACGCGCCGATCAGGCCGATCGCCCACTGCACCGAGCGGCGCGCGGACCGCGAGTCCGGCACGGTGTAGAAGCGAATCAGGATGTGCGGCAGGCCCGCCGTACCGAGGACCAGGGCGAGGCCGAGGGACAGGAAGTCGATCTGGCCGACCAGGTCCTTGCCGTAGAGCAGGCCGGGCTGCAGGAACGCCTCGCCCTTGCCGGAATTCTCCGCCGCGGCACCGAGCAGGTTCGACAGGTTGAAGTCGAACTTGAGCAGCACCAGGAAGGTGATGACGATCGTGCCGGACATCAGCAGGACGGCCTTGACGATCTGCACCCAGGTGGTGCCCTTCATGCCGCCGATCGTCACGTAGACGATCATCAGCGCGCCGACGAGCACGATCACGCCGGCCTTCAGGCCTTCGCTCTTGACCCCGAGCAGCAGCCCGACGAGCGAGCCGGCGCCGACCATCTGGGCCAGCAGGTAGAAGATCGACACCACGATCGTCGACGTCGCGGCCGCGGTCCGGACCGGCTTCTGCTTCATCCGGAAGGCGAGCTGGTCGGCCATCGTGAACCGGCCCGAGTTCCGCAGCAGCTCGGCGACCAGCAGCAGCGCCACCAGCCAGGCCACCAGGAACCCGATCGAGTACAGGAAGCCGTCGTACCCGAAGAGGGCGATCGAGCCGGAGATGCCGAGGAAGGACGCCGCCGACATGTAGTCACCGGCGACCGCGAGGCCGTTCTGGGCGCCGCTGAACGAGCGTCCACCGGCGTAGTAGTCGGCCGCGCTCTTGTTCTGCCGGGACGCCCACCAGGTGATGTACAGCGTCACCGCGACGACCGCGGTGAACAGCGAGATGGTCAGCACCCGGTTGCCCGGCTCGGCGTCGGCAAGCGGGACCAGCGAGGGAATGCTCAAGACGTTCATCGGCGGCGCTCCCTCTTGTACTTGGCGTTCAGCCCGCTGGCGAGCGGATCCATCTTCCGGTTCGCGAACCGGCCGTACAGGGCCGCGATTACGAACGTGGAGACGAACTGCAGCAGGCCGAAGATCAACGCGACGTTGACATGGCCCACCACCTGCTGGCCCATGAAGTCGCGCGCCCAGTTGTTGCAGGCGACGTAGGCCAGGTACCAGGCCATGAACGCGATGGTCCACGGCACGACGAAGTTCTTGTAGCGCCGCTTCAACTCGGTGAAGTCGGCCGCTTCGTGTACGGCCTCATACGCGCGGGCGTCCCGCTCGCGTACCACATCCTCGTCCATGAGTTCGAGTTCCCCTCGTACTTCGACACAAACACGTGCAC
Source organism: Kribbella sp. NPDC050470 (assembly GCF_044458365.1). Lineage (NCBI taxonomy): Bacteria > Bacillati > Actinomycetota > Actinomycetes > Propionibacteriales > Kribbellaceae > Kribbella > Kribbella sp. NPDC050470. The sequence goes on from NZ_JBITHV010000004.1 coordinate 282,095, forward strand.
GTTAGCCGCTGGTGGCGCATTTGTGACCTACCGCAACCAAAACGTTTCGCGGGACTTCAGAGGTGCGGTGCCACCGGGGCGTCGAGAGTACGGCGGTAGTTCGCCAGGTCACTAGGGCGAGTTCGGTAACAACCGGTGAAGTACGGCATCCGCAGCGGCTCCGGCGGTCGCGCTGTGTTGTCGTAGATGGCGTTGATCTGGTCGAGCACGGACTCGCGGCGGGACTCGGTGAGGATGGCGACCCGGGAGTGTGACAGCGCGAGTTGCCGCAGCCCGGCGCGATCCAGGTCCTGCCAGTGCCGGAACCGGGCCGTCTCCACGCCCCCGAACAGGTCCGACTGCAGCAGGATGGGCACCGGGTCGAACTGGTCGCCGCCGAAGTCGTCGCCCATGATCGCGCGGTCCAGCCGCCGGACCCAGGGGACCACCCGGTCGGCGTCGTTCCAGAGCAGGCCGAGGACACCGTTCGGCCGCAGCACCCGGGCGATCTCGGGCAGCGCACGGGCGTGGTCGAACCAGTGGAACGCCTGGCCGACGATCACCGCGTCGACCGAGGCGTGCGCGAGCGGGATCGACTCGGCGGCGCCGACCATCGTGTCGATCCCGGGCCGGCGGCGGCAGATCGAGAGCATCTCCTCGGACGGGTCGACCGCGACCACGTCGTGGCCGAGCCCGGCCGCGACCGCGGCCAGCTTCCCGGTGCCGGCGCCGAGGTCCAGGATCTGCAGCCGGCCGGGACCGAGGATCCAGGTCAGCGCCTCGGCGGGAAACGTCGGCCGGGCCGCGTCGTACGCGGCCGCGACGGCGCCGAACGACTTGGCCCGGGCCGCGTCCATGGCCCGGCCGCCGTCGGTGCCGGCGCCGCCGTTCGGCGGGTCCTGGCCGGTCGACGGCGCGGGTGCTGGATCATCGGTGGTCATCACCGTAAATCATGCCGTAGCAGCAGGCTGCTGCGCTGTCACTCGCCGAGCTTCTTCTGCTCGATGTGTGCGTTGAGCGTGGCCAGTTCCGGCTGCGAGTCCAGCAGCGCGACCAGTTCGGCGCAGTTCAGCTTGTCCGCGGCGAAGTCCTCGATCAGGGCGCTGAGCAACTTCCGGTCGTCCTCGGTGTCCAGCGTGAGCCGGTACTGCGCGCCGCCGCCCGCCCACGGCAGGCTCACCAGCCGGACGTCGCCGGCCCGGTTCTGGTGCAGGTACGGCGTGACGTGCTCACGGTCGACCTGGAGCGTCGCCCGCTCGTCCGCCTCGAACAGCCGGGCCGCGGAGAACACCTCGTAGTCCATCCCGCGCGGGTGGGTGCGCTCGAGGCAGTTCGACAGGTAGACGCTCTCGTCGCCCTCGGCCCGGAACCGTTCGACGCCGTTGGCAACGATCTCCGGGTCGATCAGCGGGCAGTCCGACGTCACCCGGACCACGCCGTCCAGCCCGTACTCGCGGGCCGCGCCGGCGAACCGGCTGAGCACGTCGTCCTCGCTGCCGCGGAAGTACGGGATCCCGGCGCGCTCGGACAGCCGGACGATCGGGTCGTCGTTGGCATTCGTGGTCGTTGCCACGATCACCGGAAGCCCGGTCCGGCGCAGCCGGTCGACGTGGTGCTCGAGGTAGGTCCGGCCGCCCGCTTCGAGCAGCACCTTGGCCGGCAGCCGGGTGCTGGTCGCTCGCGCCTGCGTGACAACGGCAATCTTCAGGAATTCCACCGGAACATCTCCCGGATCTCGGCCGGGCAGGCGACGTGGTCGACTCCCAGCTCGGTGTCGGTGAACTCGCGGGCGGTCGCGAGGGGGACGAATGGCTGGTCCAGCTCGGGCCAGAGTCGCTTGATCCGGGCTTGGCCGCCGAACGAGGGGTGTTCGTTCTCCAGCACCATCGGGTCACCGTAGACCCCGGGCTGCAGGCCGAGCGAGGCGCCGTACAGGACGGCGGAGCTGAGCCGGTTGGAGGCGACGCGCCGATGTTTGCGGAGCTCGCGCAGTTGCTTGACCAGGAACTTGGCGTCGGTACGGCGCCAGTGCAGCCCACGGTAGCCGTGGGTGATGACCCGGAACCCGGCATCCTTGTAGACGTTTCGGATCGCGGGTTTCTCGAACTCGTTCCAGTACAGGCAGACCGTCACCGGACCGGTCTCGTGCTCGTTGATCGAGGCAACGATCCGGCCGTGGTCGCCGAGCACGTGCTGGCCTTCCCAGCCGTGGAACGGGTAGAAGATGGTGCCCTCGGCCCGCTTCGCGGGCGTGGCCAGCTCGGGGTGCACCTTGAGCAGGTACAGCCAGACCGAGCCGATCACGGCGTAGTTGCGCAGGCCCATCGAGTGGCCGCGCCGCCGGACGCTGTCGGACCAGACGTACTTCGGCATCCCCGGCGCGAACGCGGTGCCGTGGGCGAACCCGTCCAGGATGTTCCAGCCGTGCTGGAGGTATCCCCAGATCCGCGGCGGCTTCGCGAGTCCGGCGTACGACGCCATGATGTTGGCGTGGCCGTAGAAGTGGTTGGCGTGATGCATCAGCGCCGTACCTTCCGCAGCACCCGGCGGACCCGGCGGCGGACCACCCGGGCCGGGTTCAGCACCGCGTGACCGACCCGGTAGGGGAGCGACCGGCGGATCCCGCTGACCGTGCCCTCGAACAGGATCGCCCGCGCGCTGGAGGCGGCCAGCTCCTCGGACAGCCGCGCGACCGTCGCCAGTTGCTCAGCGCTGCCGAGCGGGCGGACCACCTCGATGGACTCCGGGAGCTCTTCAGGCACAGTGATTCCGGCCATCGAGGCGAGCCGTGCCGTCAGCTCGTGCACAGTGCCGCCGGCCGGCCATGGTTGCCGCGAGCCACTTTCCAGCGTACGACGGGCGAAGCGTGCCAGATGCCCGACGACGTCGAGCTCCTGCGCCTCCCCGAACAGCCGGTACGACGACCCGTCGAGAATCACGTTGTCCGGGGAGCCGTTGCCGCCGGCGTCGAGCCAGGCAACGTACTCGGGGATGATCCGGCGCAGGGTCGCCTGATCGTCCATGCGGAGGGCGGCCAGCAGGTGTTCCTCGAGCAGCACGCCTGGACCGGAGGGGACCACGTCGGCCGGGAGCGTGGCGGGCAGGTCGCCGGTGACGAAGTACCAGGCTGGTGCGAGCTCGAACGCCAGGCCGGCGTCGGCCGCGTCGAGCACGAGTCGGTAGGGATCCATCAGCGTCGGGCCCGCGTTGCGTGCGGCAACGGTCCGGGCGGCGGTGACGGCGGCCAAGCCCCCGACGGCCACGAGCGCGACCTGGGACTCGATCAACGACGGGAACACCGCGTAGGTCTTGGTGATGCCCGTGGCGCTCAGTGCTGCCTGCAGCGGCTTGAGGCCGGCGGGGGCGCTGTCGGCGACATCGCGACCCCAGTCCTCGTTGCGCGGGATCGCGGCGGCGATGCCGGGCTGGATCAAACGCTCGATACCGAAGGAGTTCGTGGCTCCGAGGAGCAGGCGGCCCTGTGGCGTGAGCCGGTCCGACAGTGCGGTGAGCGCATTCGCCCAGGTCAGCGTGGCAGTGTCGGGGCCGACGAGCCGTTCGAGTCCGTCCAGCGCGACGACGACGTCGTACGTCTCGTCGGTGTTGAAGCGGTCGAGGGAGCCGCAGTGCACGTCGCCTTTGGTGTCGGCGAGGAGTTCGGCGATCTCCTCGGCGTCCGGCGCGGATCGGACCAGGACGTCGACAGACGTCACCTGGCCGGCGATTCCGGTGAGCAGGTCAAGGGCGTGCGGCCCGGCGACCAGCACGGAGTCACCGGGGTGGAGGGCGGCAGTGAGCAGCGCCGCGGCGGCGGGTCCGGCGGCTGCGGGGCGAGCGTCGACCGGGTGCAGATCCGACCAGTTGAGCATCTCACCGCCGACCAGAATCGATCGGGTCACATCGAACACGTTAACTAACCAGCTTCACCAAGGTCTCGATCACCCGGTCGACGTCGCTGTCGGCCAGGTCCGGGAAGAGTGGGAGGGACAGTTCCTCGGCGTAGAACGCCTCGGCGTTCGGGCAGAGGCCGCGGCGGTAGCCCTGCTGCGCGAAGACCGGGTGCCAGTAGACGGGGATGTAGTTCACCTGGACACCGATTCCGGCGGCGCGCATGCCCTCGAACACCTCGCGCCGGCGCCCGCCGAGGACGCGGACCGGGTAGAGGTGCCAGGCGGGGTCCACACCCTCGCGCTGAACCGGGGTCCGCAGGCCGTCGACGTCGCGCAGCGCCTCGTTGTACCGCGCGGTGATCTCGGCGCGGCGGCGTTTGAATCCGGCCAGCCGCCGGAGTTGCGACAGGCCGAGAGCGCTGGCGACGTCGGTGAGCCGGTAGTTCACGCCGTACTCGTGGACCTCCTGGTGCCAAGGTCCCTCGTCGGTGATCTGGAACCGGTCCGGATCGCGGACCAGGCCGATGAAGTGGAACTCGTGGGCCCGTTGACCGATCGACGGGTCCTTGCAGACCACCGCGCCGCCTTCGCCGGTGGTCAGGTTCTTGGTCGGGAAGAAGGACACCGTGGTCACGTCGGCCAGGTCACCGACCGGACGGCCGTCGGCGCTGCCGCCGATCGAGTGCGCCGCGTCCGCCAGCGTGCGGGCGCCGACGCGATCGGCAATCGGCTGCAGGGCCGCATAGTCCGCCGCCTGGCCGGCGTAGTCGACGGCAGCAACCACCTTCGTCCGCTCGGTCACCGCCGCCTCGACCGCCACGGGGTCGATCAGCGCGGTGTCCGCGTCGACATCGGCGAAGACCACGGAAGCACCGAGCATCGCGGCGGTCGATGCCGTCGCGACGAACGTCATCGGCGTGGTGACGACCTCGTCGCCCGGCCCGACGCCGAGGGCGGCGTACGCGATGTGCAGCGCGGCCGTCCCCGACGTACAGCTGACGACGCGATGCCCGCCGGTCAGCTCGGAGACCGCGTTCTCGAACGCCGTGACCGCTGGCCCGGTGGTCAGCCAGTCCCCACGCAGTACGGCGGTGACCGCCTCGATGTCCTCGTCGGAGATGGACTGCCGTCCGTAGGGCAACATCAGTCACTCTCGAGGATCTTGCGGATCTCGTCGATCGAGTACCACTGGTCGTTGGTGTCCGAGGCGTAGTGGAACCCGTCCGGCACCGGGATCCCGTCCGACGGCGGCAGATAGCCCCAGGTGGCCAGGTCGGGCTGCAGCACGAACCGGTTGCCGATCGCGAGCGCGCGCCGGCCCTCCTCCGGGCTGATCATCTCCTCGTGCAGCTTCTCGCCCGGGCGCAGGCCGACGTCGTGCATCTTCGCGCCGGGCGCGATCGCCTCGGCCAGGTCGGTGACCTTCATCGACGGGATCCGCGGCACGTACAGCTCGCCGCCGGTCATCAGCTCGAACGAGTCGACCACGAACTCGACCGCCTGCGGCAGCGTGATCAGGAACCGGGTGCAACGCAGGTCGGTGATCGGCAGCGAGTCGCCGGCCGCGTGCAGCGCCTTGAACTTCGGGATGATCGAGCCCCGGCTGCCCATCACGTTGCCGTACCGGACCACGCTGAACCGGGTGTCGTACGCCGCCGCGTAGTGGTTGCCGTTGATGAACAGCTTGTCAGCGGTCAGCTTGGTCGCGCCGTACAGGTTGATCGGGCTGGACGCCTTGTCGGTGGACAGCGCGACGACCCGCTTCACCCCGGAGTCGATGGCCGCCTCGATGACGTTCTGCGAACCGATCACGTTGGTCTGGACGAACTCCCACGGGTTGTACTCACCGCTGTCGACCTGCTTCAGCGCGGCCGCGTGGACGACGTAGTCGACCCGGTGCATGGCCCGTAGCAGGCGGGACCGGTCCCGGACGTCACCGAGGAAGAACCGCAGCCGCGGATCGTCGCCGAACAGCTGCCGGACCTCCCACTGCTTCAGCTCGTCCCGGCTGAACACGATGATCCGGCGCGGGTTCAGCCGGTCGAGTGCGTGCCCGACGAACGCCCGGCCGAAGGAACCGGTGCCGCCGGTGACGAGGATGTCGGAGCCGGTGAGGATGGACACGTCGGCGGACCCTTCTGACGGACAGTTCCGACGGACAGTTCTGATGGCAGCACGCGCAGTGCAGACACGAACAATAGCTGCCCGGTTCGAGCCCCTCTCAATCCCGCGTCTCAGCGCGAGGTCAAGAGATCGCTTGATTGGGGGTGATCAGCTCGACCCTCGGGAAGTACGTCCGGAACGGCCTGGTGTCCCGCGTGATCAGGCGGTAGCGCTGCACTGCCGCGTGCGCGCCGATGTAGAAGTCGGGCAGCGGCGAGGTCTTCGCGCCGCCCCGCCGCCGGTAGGTCACGAAGGCGTGCGCGGCGAGGAAGCCGGCGTGGTAGGGCAACGGCTCGCGGCGGAAGTCCAGCACCGGGAGCGCGGCGTCGACGTCCTCGATCCGGTCGAACCCCGCGCACACCTCGGCGTAGATGATCGGGTTGATCGCCAGGTCGCCCTCGTCGCGCGCCCGGGCGACCGCGGTCGCGGACCAGTCGCCCCACTCCCGGTCGTCGGTCAGGATGTCGAGCAGCACGCAGGTGTCGACCAGCACGACCGGTTGGGGCTCAGTCGCCACGCAGGAGCTCCATCAGCTCCTCGGTGCTCATCTCGGTCGTCGCCCGGCCGCGCATCTCCCGCACCAGCCGCTGACCGCGGGTCTCCGCGTCGGCCACCCGGACGATCCGGAGTCCGTCGTCCGCCTCGATCACTGTCACTTCGTCCCCCTCGTGGAGATGGTGCTTGCGCCGGAGCTCGGCCGGGATGGTCACCTGGCCCTTGCTGTTCAGTCGCATCGTAGCCTCCCACGTAGTACGCGTCCTACGTATTACATGATATCCCCAAGTGCCACTTCTCACCCCGGGCCGGGGCCGGAAACCGGGTATGCAGCCGATACGGTCGGGGGCGTGGAGCGCGTCGGGGTTCGGTGTGATGTGGGGCCGGGGCGGGGGATCGGGCACGTGATGCGGTGCCTGGCGCTGGCGGAGGAGCTCCTGCGGCGTGGGCTCGAGGTGATCTTCGTCTGCGACGCGCACACGGTGCCGTGGGCCGAGGCGCAGATCGCGGCCCGGGGGATCGCGGTGGAGCCGGCGGTCTGGACGCCGGCAGAGCACACCGACCTGATCGCGCGGCTTCGGCTGGACGCCCTCGTCTTCGACTCCTACGACTTGGACGCGGCCGTGTATCCGGCTGTCCGCGCGACCGGCGTTCCCACGCTCGCGATCGTCGATGGTGACCTCCGTGGCGCCGATGCGGACGTGCTGGTGGACCAGAACCTCGCTGCCGAGCTGGACCGTCCGCAGCTGCCCGCCAGCAGCACCAGGCTGGCGGGACTGACCTACGTGATGATCCGCGACGAGATCCTCGCCCTCCGCCCGCTCGAACCCCCTGCGTTGCGGCCGGTTGCCGTACCGAAGGTGTTCGCGTTCTTCGGCGGGACGGACGCGTTCGGCGCCGGTCCGTACGTCGTACAGGCGCTGGCGGCGACCGGCGTACCGTTCGAGGCCACTGTGGTCGCGCCCCGGCCGGAGCTTGCGGACCAGATCGCTGCGGTCGAGCTCGGTCCGCAGCAGGGTGTCGCAGTCATCGGACCGACGGACCAGTTGGCTGCCGCGGTGCGCGAGGCCGACCTGACCATCAGTGCGTCGGGTACGTCGACCTGGGAGCTCCTGTGTCTCGGTGCGACGGCCGGGCTCGTGTGCGTCGTGGACAACCAGGTGATGGGCTACGAGCGTGCCGTCGCTACTGGTACGGCGGCCGGAGTCGGCGTCCTGTCCGACCTGAAGGCCGATCCGTCCGCGGCGGCCGCCGTACTCAAGCGCCTGCTCACCGATCCGGCCGAGCGAGCCCGGCTGGCGGCGGCCGGCTGGGAGCTTGTCGACGGCAACGGTCGCACGCGGGTGGCCGACGCGCTGCTGGCGCTCACCTGATCTCGTAGATGGTCGCGTCCAAGGTGGCGTGCCGGAGCCGGACGTAGTTGCGCAACGCGGGCGACACCTTCCCGGCCCGGTTGTCGGCGTACAGCCAGCGGACTCCGACGTTGCGCAGCCGCTCGATCGCCGCCGGATTGGACGCCGTGAAGGCGGCGTCGTTGGCGGCGAGTTCCGCGCGGTTCCAGTACGGGATCAGGCTCGGGTTCGAGTCGGTGGTGAGCGCGATCCGGTTGGCCTGGTTGGAGTAGGACCAGCCTTCGATCAGCACCGGCCGCTCGGAGAGCGCTGCGATCCAGAAGTGCCGGCTGTCGCACAGCACGTTGCGCTGGATGATGCAGTGCGCGTTCGTCGCCACCAGGTCACCCGGTTCGCTGTTCCGGCGCAGCCAGCGCGCCGCTCCGGCCTCGGCCGCGGTCGCTCCGCCTCGGCTGGGGTGCGCGAAGACCAGGTCCGACGCCTTCTGCGAGCCGAATGCCTGTAACGGGACAAGCGCCGCGCCGACCATGCTCGCAGCGACTCCGGACGCCAGGAAGGCGACCAGAACGTTGCCCGGCCGCCGCAACACCTTCCAGGCAAGGGCAATCACCACAGCGACTGCGACGAGCGCAGCAGTCGTCCATAGCCACGGCCCCTTGATCCCAGGCAGCTCAGTGGACTCCAGACGCGCGTACCCCAACGCCACCAGGCCACACAGCCCAGCAGCACCCACGAGTACGACGCCGCGCCGATCGCCAAGCCGCCCCACCAGGTTGGCCAGGCCGACACACGCGAGTACGGCGACCACCGGAAAGGCTGTCCGCACGAAGTACAGCTGGCTGATCCCCGACTGGGTCGTCAGCAGCGTGCCCAGCAATCCGGCGAACGCGAAGCCGACCAGGAACACCGTGGCCGGATCACTCCATTTCCGACCGAGGAACAGCAGCCCGGACGCTGCGAGTCCCCAGCTCAGCAAGGTCGTCGCAGCAGACAGCAGTTGCGCATGCGGCTCCGCCACGAGCATCGGGTACGGCGCCAGCTGCACGAACGTCTGGAACGGCTTGATCTCCGTGCCCCACGTGCTGCCTCCGAAGATCACCACCAGCGCGGCCAGGAAGAGCCCCAACGACAGCAGGCCGCCCCAGAACGCCGTACGCGTGCTGCGCCGCGTCATCGCCAGGTGCACGAACGCGAAGCCGAACCCGAAACCCAGCAGCGGCAGAATCGTCGCCTTCGCGCCGGCCGCGACCAGCGCGAGCAGGACCAGGAGCACCCAGCGGCTGCGTGGCCGGTCCGCCCGCAGCAGGTCGACGGCCACGAGGCAGAGCGCCAGCGCGATCAGCACGCCGAGGTTCTGCGTCGGACTCAGGTACGCCGCCACCCCGGTCGAGACCCCGCCCAGGCCGACGTCGTCCAGTGGCTGCAGGGTCCCACCGAGACCGGCGACGAGTACGGCGAGCGGCCCGGCCCAGGTCGCGCCGGACTCGGCGGTCGGGGTGAACCGGGTGGTCAACGCGAACACGAGCCCGCAGCCGGCGAGGAACAGCGGCAACCAGGTCAGCGAGTGGATCAGGTCGGTCAGGTCGATCCGCGTCGCCCACGCCGTCGCAGCCGTCGCCTGGTGGAAAAACGAGTGGTACTTCATCGGGTCGCCGCCCAGCCACAGCGTCGAGATCGGTACGTCGTACTTCGCGCTCGCAGCCAGCGCCTGTTGGAACGCGAGGTCCGGGTACGACCGCAGCGGGTCGGTGTACGCGGGCAGGAACTGACTTGGACCGCGGCGGTAGACGATCAGAACGACTACTGCGGTCGCCGCCGCGAGCAGCCAGGCCTGCAGCGGCCGGACCGGCTGGTCGACCCGGCGCCACACCCGCGCCCGCACGTCGCTGTCCGCGAACGTGATCAGCAGCACGACCGGCGCCCAGACCCACGACCACGCCTGCAGCCCGATCGACGCGCTGGCCAGGTAGACCACGATCTGGCCCGCGGTCCCGACCGCGAACCCGGCCGCGAAGTCCTCGACCAGATTGCGCGCGTAACCGCCGACCAGCCGCCACAGCGCGAACCCGGGCAACGCGATCCCGAGCCCGGTGAACAGCACGAACCGCCCGACCTCGGTGAGCGTCGAGTGCTGGAACAGCAGCACGACCGCCAGCACCAGGACGGCCAGGCCCGCGAGGAGGCCCGAGAAGGAAGGCCCCGCCGTTCGCGGTCCCCGCCGCCTCGCTTTCGCGCGCATGTCGTAACACTAATGTGAAACCTGTCATGTCACGAACGCGGAGCGTCACCACGAGTAGTGTCCGAGTCATGCGAACCGAGGCCCTGGCGCTCTCCGTCGTCGTACCGATGTACGACGAGGAGGAGGTGCTGCCGATCTTCTTCGAGCGGATGCATCCGCTGCTGGACGGCCTCGGGATCTCCTACGAGTTGTTGGTGGTCGACGACGGCAGCCGGGACCGGACGGCCGATCTCTTGCTGCAGGCGGCGGAGGCGTGGCCGCAGCTGCGAGTCGTGCGGCTGCTCCGGAACAGCGGTCATCAGGCCGCGCAGTCCGCCGGCTTCCGGCGGGCCCGCGGTGAGTTCGTCGTGACGATCGACGCCGACCTGCAGGACCCGCCGGAGGTGATCGCGGATTTCCTCAAGGTGGCCCGGGACGAGGACGTCGATGTGGTGTACGGCGTGCGCGCGGACCGGTCGAGTGATTCGTGGCCGAAACGAACCACTGCCCGGTTGTACTACCGGCTGATGTGCCGGTTGGTCGGCAAGGACATCCCGTTCGACGCGGCCGACTTCCGGCTCGTGTCGCGCCGGGTGGTCGATGCCGTCAACGCGCTGCCCGAGGACGGCCGGGTGTTCCGGCTGGTGATCCCATGGCTCGGATTCCCCAGCGCCGAGGTGAGGTACGTCCGGGCGGAGCGGGCGGCCGGGACGACGAAGTACAACCTGTCGAAGATGCTGCGGTTGGCGTTCGACAGTGTGACCGCGTTCTCGGCGGCGCCGCTGCGGCTGGCGACCTGGCTGGGGTTGCTCGGTGGCGCGATGTCGGGGCTGTTCGTGGTCGGTGCGTTGATCATCAAGCTGACCGGTCGCAGCATTCCGGGCTGGACCTCGACCGTGCTCGCGGTGAGTGTGATCGGCGCGATCCAGTTGCTGTGTCTGGGCCTGTTGGGTGAGTACGTCGCCCGCCTGTTCCAGTCGAGCCAGCGCCGCCCGCAGTTCCTCGTCGGCTACGACAGCCTCGACGACTCGGGCCACCACACCTTCTCAGAGGACAACGACTAAGCTCCCTGGCCTATGAGTTGGTACGACGCGCTCGAGGCCGGTGAGTTGACCGTGCGGCCGTCCGTGGACGCGGCGAAACGGTTCGGGGTCTCGATCGACCGGATGTCCGTGTCCGCCTCGGCCGGCACGCCGCTCGCCGAGGTGCTGGCCGCGGTCGAGAAGTCGACGGCCGACATGGTCGTGCTGCGCTACCCGGCCCGCGAGAACACCTGGTTCGCCGCGCTGGCGCGCGGACCGCGGCGGGCGCTGCTCGCTGACACCGTCACCTACTGGGCCCTCCCGGTCGGCAAGGGCCGCCGGCCGGCGCCGCTGGCCGGGTTCACGGCACGGGTGGAGCCGTCGGCCGATGTCATGATGCTGGACGACCTGGTCGCGGACGTCTTCGGCGACTCGGGCAACCACTACTGCGCCAACCCGATGTTCGACCGCGGGCTGGCACTGGCCGGCCGGCAGGAGTGGGCCCGGCGCCGGGTCGCCGCCGTGGGCGCCGTCGTACTGCGCGGGCCGGACCGGCGCGTGCTCGCGCTGGGCTCGATCGACCAGCAGCGCTCGTGGACCGAGATTCAGTTGGCCGGCGTCGTACCCGCCGAGCAGGGCCGCGGTCGGTACGGTCACCTGCTCGCGGCGATTGAGGACTCGTGCACGACCCGGCGGTTGGTGGTGTCGACTCAGTCACACCACACCGGCATCCAGCGCGTCTGGGCCCGCTACGGATTCGAGCCCGTGCATAACCTTCTGACCGTTCACCTCGTTGCGGCTTCGTAGAGAGTGCTTTGGGGGGCACCCACTGAGCGACCGCCGAGGGGAGTATTGCCGGAGTGACGCCGCGGCTGAGCGTGGTGGTGCCCTTCTACAACGTCGGTGAGTACCTCGAGGACTGCCTGGACTCGATCGCCCGGCAGGCCTGGACCGACTTCGAGGCGATCCTGGTGGACGACGGTTCCCCGGACGACAGCGCGGTGGTCGCGAAGGAGTTCTGCGCCCGCGACGCCCGGTTCCGGCTGGTCCAGCAGGAGAACGCCGGCCCGGGACCGGCCCGCGACACCGGGATCCGGGAGGCGACCGGCGAGTACCTGGCCTTCGTCGACGGCGACGACTTGGTCGCGCGGTACGGGTTCGCGGCGCTGATCCGGACCCTGGACCGGACCGGCTCGGACTTTGCCGGCGGCAACGCGCGCCGGTTCAACAACAGCTTCGGCGTCCGGCCGTCCTGGCTGCACCGGCAGCCCTTCGCGCGCGTCCGGCACGCCACCCACGTGTCGGAGTTCCCCGACCTGGTTCTGGACCGGATGCTGTGGAACAAGGTCTACCGGCGCTCGTTCTGGACCGAGTACGGCTACCGCTTCCCGGCGATCCGCTACGAGGACTATCCGGTCGCGCTCAAGGCGCACCTGGACGCGGTGACTGTGGACACGATCACCCAGTCGGTCTACTACTGGCGCGAGCGCGAGTCGGGCGAGTCGATCACCCAGCAGAAGTTCCAGCTCGGCAACATCCGCGACCGGGTCGTCTCGGCGGGGATGGTGATGGACCTGGTCGAGGACGCCCTGCCGCTGGTCCGCCGCCGGGTGCACGCACACCTGGCCCAGATCGACCTGCTCACCCTGCTGTCCGCGTTCGGCTCGGTGCCGGCCGAGGAGGAGCAGCACCTGGTCGACCTGTCCCGTGAGCTGCTCGACCGCCTCGACGACTCGGTCCTGTCGGCCACCCACCGCTACGACCGGATCCAGCACGCAGCCCTCCGGACCGGTGACGTCGATCTGCTCCGGCAGCTCGCGCTCTTCCGCAACGGTGGCGGTCTGCGCGGCGGTGCGCGGGCAGTGCCCCGGCCGCGGCGGCCACGGCAGCTCGACTACAACTACCCGGGCCTGCGGACGGCCGCCGTACCGCAGGAGCTGTACCGGGTGGCGGACCGGGATCTCACGCTCGCGACGAGTGTGCGTCGGGTGGCCTGGGTCGACGGCCGGCTGTCGGTGCAGGGTACGGCGGAGATCCGGCACCTGGAGACGGAGCCTGGGTCGACCCTGCAAATCTCGCTGGTCATCGAGGACGTGCCGCACCCGCTCGAGGTACGGCGGTACGACGCGCTGGACCTGCACGGCGACACCACACTGGTCGGGTTCGAGGTGCTGCTCGACCGTGAGCTGCTCGCGGCCTGCACAGGGACGCCTGCGCACTTCGACGTCCGGATGCAGTCCGGGAGGCGGCATCGGCGGGGCGTGCTCGGTGGGCAGGGACCGGGGAGTCCCGGGTGGTCGCCGGGAGCGTGGATCGACGAGACCAGCTGGATTCAGCCTGGACCCGGGAAGGGTGGCTGCTTCGCCGTACGGCGGCTCACGGATCCCTGCCGGTTGACGTCAGTCGAACGGACGCCGGATGCGCTCGTCCTGCACGGTCGCTCGTCGTTCGGCGACCCGTCGTTGTTCGTGATCCGGCCGGTGGTCGGTGGCGAGGAACAAGTGCCACTGGAGGTCGAAGGTCGCGACTTCACCGCCCGGCTGGCGATGCAGGACCTGCTGGCGCAGGCCAATCCGGACGACCCGTTCGGGCAGCGTACGACGCGGGTGCTGCGGCTCCGTGGTCCCGGCGGGGAGCAGCGGGTGTTGCTGTGGACGGCAGGTGAGTCCGCGGTCTCCCAGACCAGCGACGGCCGAGTGGTCACGCTGACCCGGTCCACCGGCGGGTACGTGAATCTGCACGAGTCGCCGATCCGAACGACGGCCACCCTTGCGGTTGCTGACGGCAACAGCTTGGTGGTGCGCGGTGTCGACGGCGGCGACGTCGCCTTCAGCTGGCGGCGCTACCTGCCCGACTCCGACGACCACGTCGACGTGGCATGCCGCCGTACCTTGGCCGTCGATGGGTGGTCTGCCGCTGTGGAGATCGACGCGTTGATCCCGGCCGCGGCGGTCAAGGTCTCCGTCGACCCGCTGGCCTCGCTGGCGGACTGGATCCTGTTCGCGACCAGGCCCGACAGCCGGTCGCATGCCGTGCAGTGCGAGCCGTTCCTGTGCAGCCGCTTGCCGTTGACGATCGCGGCCGGCCGGCACGCGCTCGCCGTACGACCGCACGCCGGCACGTTGCACGTGGAGGTCCGCTGACATGCATCACCACAATCACTACTACGGCCAGGCCCACATCCTGGCGCGCTACGCGGGCTTCGACTTCGACCACCCGCCCCGGCTGCGCGGCTACCTGCAGCACGGCTGGAACATCGGCTGCGGCTGGAACCCGGTGCACGAGTTCTACGACGGCGCCTGGCGGTTCACCTGGAGCGACGCGCCCCGTCGGCGCGGGCATGCCCTCGGCCGGCGGAACTACCACAGCATCGGCGCGCCCTTCCTCTACCTGCTGGAGCTGGAGCAGGAGGCCGAGCCGGTCGAGCGCGAGGGCACGCTGTGGTTCCTGTTCCACGGGTGGGAGGGCGGCAAGATCCACGGCGACCACCAGCGACTGATCGACGAGATCCGCGAGACCGAGCCCGGCCCGGTCACCTTCTCCTTGTACTACACGGAGTACGAGCGTCCGGAGGTACGGCGGTACTACGAGGACGCAGGCTTCCGCGTGGTGTCGTTCGGCCGGCGCGGGTTCTCCTACGAGGGCACCGACCGGCGCTTCCTGTTCAAGCAGCTGGACGAGCTCCGGCGGCACAAGCGGGTCGCCGCCAACCGGTTGTCGACGGCCATCTTCTACGGCGTCGCGGCCGGCTGCGAACCGGCCGTGTACGGCGACCCGATGGAGATGGAAGGCGAGAACCCGCTGTTCGGCGGGCAGGGCCGGATCGAGCGGCTCTGGCCGGAGATGCTCGGCAAGTCGATCGACCTCGAGGCCGCCCGGGCGACCACCGACCTGGAACTCGGCAAGCTGTGGATGGCGCCGGCCGCCGAGCTACGAATGCTGTTCGATTGGAGAGAACGTGTCTGAGGTCCAGGTGGTCCGCGGCGAAATGCAGCCGTGGACCGATCACACGACGGTGCGGCCTGCCTTGGCGGCGGTGCTGGCCGGCGTTCTGCCCGCGAACCGGCGGACCCTGATCCTCGGCCCGCACTCGCCGCTGCTGATCGAGTCGGTGCTGGCGCACTCCGCGGACGTGACGATCCTGGTCCGCTCGGTCTCCGACGCCCAGGAGCTGAGCGAGAGCTTCGGCCCCTGCCTGCAGGTTGTCGCGGGCGCCCTGGACGGTCTGCGGGCTGAGCCTTTCGACGTGGTCGTCGCGGCCGACGGTCTCGATCGGGTGCTGGGGTACGACAGCGACGAGCTCAGCTGGACCGAGCGCCTCGCTGCCGTTGCCGCGCTCGCTTCGTCCGACGCTGTCGTCGTACTGGGGCTGGAGAACGAGTTCTCCCTGCTGAACCTGCTGGACGGTCGTCCGGCCGATCAGCGTCACGGCGACGACGAGTGGCGTCCGCTGCACGACGACCCGACCCGTCCGGTGTCAGTCGAGCAACTTCGGTCCGCCTTGCCCTGGGATGCGCAGATCTACGCCGACTTCGGTTCCCGCGCCTTCGTGACCGCCGAGGTCGCCGCGGCTGCCCGCCCCGGAGAGCTGCCGACCCGGCTCGCGGTCGAGGCGCTGGAGGCAGTCGACGTTCCGCTCCTCTCACCGATCGCGGAAGGTGTCGACTCCGCGGCACGGGCCGGCCTGCTGGCATCTCTGCCGACGGGGTGGCTCGCGGTCTCCGGCACGCGTGCGGCCCACGACCTCTACGTGCAGACCGGACCGGCCGTGCTCACGGCCGACAAGGCTGACGACCGTTGGCGGACCGCGGTTGATGGTGGCGACGGGTTTGGTTTCGACGCGAGCGTCGTACCGGCTGAGGTGCCAGCTGGTGTGACCGTCGAATCTGTCCTGGTCCGGTTGGCCGCGGCCGAGGACGTGCCGGCATTCCGCAAGCTGGCTGCCCGGCTCGGCGAATGGGCCAGCGACTCCCGCGTCATGCTCCGGTGGGACGACGTCGTGGTCGACGAGGAAACCTTCGCGTACGGCGTTTCGCCCTGGGCGACCGAGGAGCCGACCGACAAGGCCGACCTGCTGGCGGCCGCGTGGTCCCGGTTCCACGACCGGCTGATCGGCCGGCACCGGCGCCACCCGTGGCCGCCGTGGATGATCGGCGACGACCTGATCGCCACCTGGCTGGGAATGTCCGGCGTCGAGCCGCCGGAGCAACTCCCGGCGTCCTCGTCGGACAGCGCGTCCGAGTCCGTCGACCACGTTGCCCGCGGCAAGGAAATCGCGGCCGCGCTGGCCGAGTCGCTCGAGACCCGCGAGCAGGCGGCGGTCGACGTACGGACCGTGATGGCCGACGCCCAGCGGGCGCGGCAGGAGCTGTTCGAGCTGAAGGGGCACGTCTACGGGCTCGAGCGCACGCTCGGGTTCCGCAACAAGGCGATGAAGACGCGTGAGAACCGGATCCGTGAGCTCCGGACCCAGCTGCAGAAGCTGACCGTGGACCACGCCCGGATCCGGGGATCGCGCACCTACGCGGTCTCCCGGGTGATCTTCCACGCGGCGCAGATCCGCCGGCCGCACGTGGTGGCCCGCAAGCTGTCGCGCCGGCTGCGCAGACGCTGATGACACCGCGCCTGAGTGTGGTGGTGCCGTTCTACAACGTCGGCGCGTACCTCGGCGACTGCCTCCACTCGATCGCCCGCCAGACCTGGTCCGACTTCGAGGCGATCCTGGTCGACGACGGCTCGCTCGACGACAGCGCGGTGATCGCGAAGGAGTACTGCGCCCGCGACTCGCGGTTCCGGCTGGTCCAGCAGGACAACGCCGGGCTCGGTCCGGCCCGCAACACCGGAGCCGACCACGCCGTCGGGGAGTACGTCGCCTTCGTCGACAGCGACGACCTGGTCACCCGGCACGGCTTCGGGCTGCTGGTCCGGACGCTCGACCGGACCGGGTCGGACTTCGCCGGCGGCAACGCGCGGCGGTTCAACAACAGTTATGGCGTCCGGCCGTCGTACCTGCACGGGCAGTGCTTCACCCAGGACCGGTTCGCCACGCACGTGTCGGAGACGCCCGAGCTCGTGCTCGACCGGATGGTCTGGAACAAGGTCTATCGACGCTCGTTCTGGACCGAGTACGGCTACCGCTTCCCGGCAATCCGGTACGAGGACTACCCGGTCACCCTCAAGGCGCACCTCGACGCAGTCACCGTCGACATCCTCGCCACGCCCGTGTACTACTGGCGCGAGCGGGAGTCGGGCGACTCGATCACCCAGCAGAAGTTCCAGCTCGGCAACCTGCGCGACCGGGTCGTCTCGGCCGGTCTGGTCATGGACCTGGTCGAGGACGCACTGCCGTCGATCCGCCGCGGAGTACATGCGCACTTCACCCAGATCGACCTGCTCGCACTGCTGATGGCCTTCGCAACCGTGCCCGCGCAGGAAGAGCCACAACTCGTTGATCTGGCTCTGCAACTGCTCGATCGGCTGGACGAGTCGGTGCTCGACGAGGCGCCGCCGCTGCACCGGATGCAGTACGCGGCACTCCGGTCCGGCGACGTCGAACTGCTTCGTGAGCTCACCACGTCCGACGCGACGCCCCAGTCGTGGCGGCCGTCGAAAGACGATCTGACCCTGGCGACGAGCGTGCGCGAGGTGACCTGGGTCGACGGCAACCTGTCGATCAAGGGCACTGCCGCGATCCGGCACTTGACGGACCGTGGCTCGTCGAGTCTGCGGATCGCGCTCGTCATCGCCGACAGGCACTATCCGCTGCGGGTACGGCGATCCGGCGTCGACGAGTTCGAGGTCGTCCTGGACCAGTCGTTGCTCGCCAAGTGCACGGCTGGGCCGGCGCACTTCGACGTACGTCTGCGAGTCGGTCGGGTCCGGCGGCATGGCGTGCTGCGTGGGCAACGCGCCGGCAGTCCGGGGTGGCCGCCCGGTGCATGGATCGACGAGACCAGCTGGATTCAGCCGGGTCCCGGGAAGGACGGTTGTTTCGCCGTACGGCGGCTGTCGGATCCGTGCCGGTTGACTTCGGTCGAGCAGACGCCGGACGCGCTGGTGCTGCACGGCCGGTCGTCGTTCGACGAGCCGTCGTTGTTCGTGACCCGGCCGGTCGCGGGTGGCGAGGCCGAGGTGCCGCTGGAGGTCGACGGCCGCGACTTCACCGCGCGGCTCCCGATCGGGCCGATCCTCGAGGAGACGAACCCGGACGACCCGTTCACCCAGCGGACGACGCGGGCGTTCCGGCTCCGCGGTCCCGCCGGGCAGGACCAGGCGCTGCTGTGGACGGCCGGTGACCGATTGGTTTCCCATGCCGAGGGTGGCCGGGCGGTGATGCTGACCCGTTCGACCGGCGGGTACGTCAACCTGCACGAGTCGCCGATCCGGACCACCGCCACCGCGGCGGTTGCTGCTGGCGACATGTTGGTCGTGCGCGGTCCGGACTGGGGTGACGTCACGTTCGCCTGGCGGCGGTACCTGGCCGGCTCGGACGACTACGTGGACGTGTCGTGCCGACGGACCTTCTCGGACGACGGCTGGGCGGCGGTGGTGGACGTCGAGGCGTTGATCGCTGCCGACGACGCGGAGTGGGTTCTGTTCGCGACGGTGCCGGACGGTTCGTCACACGCCGTACAGTGTGAGCCGTTCCTGTCCAGCCGGTTGCCGTTGACGATCTCGCGGGGCGCTCACGAGTTCGCCGTACGACCGCAGGCCGGGACGCTGCACGTCCAGGTCAGCGACGCGCGACCAGCAGTTGGTGGGTGTCCGGCCAGTCCAGCGGATCGCCGTCGGGCGTCGTGATCGACGCGACGGGGGCGATGCGGTTGTCGATCACCCAGTCGTTGCGCCAGGCCTTCGAGGCCGGGTCGATGGTGAACCCGGCCTGCTCGGCGACCGCGCACCAACCGGAGAAGTTCAGCCCGCAGAACTGTTCGTGCGTCTCGCTCAGCCAGTTGTCGACGTAGTCCTTGCGGGTCAGGAAGTCCATCGCGTCGGCCAGCCGGAGCACGAGCCCGTCTTGGCGTACGTCGTACTCGAAGGGGACCTTGGCGTTCCGCCGGAAGTCGTGGGCGAACTGGAAGAACCTGGCCCGGGTGGAGAGCTTGCCGACGTACGCCGCCGGGTCGTCGAGGGACTCGAGCTCCGTCACCCCGTCCGGGTTGACGCCGTCGCTGTCATCGAGCCGCAGTACGACGGGACGATCGGGCTCGGCCGGACCGCAGACGTCGGAGTTGACCCAGACACCTCCGGGCGCGGTGTGCGCGAAGAGCGCGTCGGCGAACCGCTGGACAGTGGCAGGGCGTGAGCCGTCGGCGTACGACCAGATCTCGTGGGTGAGGGCGAGCGTGAGCGTGCTGTGGATCGAGCGGGCCGGGAAGACGGCCGAGCCGAGCATGTTGCGCTGGTAGAAGTAGACGTTGGGGTTGGTGAACAGACCCTGTTCCTTCTTGTGCACGCACTCGGCGTACAGGTGCCGGGCGACCTCGACGCCGATCAGGTCCGACTCGTGGAAGCGCGGGTCCGCGTCGACGAGTTGGAGGGTCGCGCCGGTCGCGCAGCCGATGTCCAGGATGCGACCGGGCTGCACGAAGTCCTTGATCTGCCGCCACTTCCGGTCGGCGGCGGTCTCGAAGGCGTCGGCGTACGTCTTGTAGTCCCGCGTCGTGGTCAGCCCGCCGTCGTCGCCGACCACCGGGTCGTTGACGCAGCGGGCGATGTGCGCGTCCAGGCCGTAGCGCTCGAACACGTCCACCGTCGCCGGGTGGGCGAGCTCCCGCCACTGGTCATTGCCGTCGGCAATCATTAGGAGGACGTCCCACGGCCGCGCCACCCCGGGCGGCTCGACGCCGATCACGTCGTACCCGAGCTGCTCGTAGAGCTTGCTCACCTCGGGCGTCGAGCACGCAACCACCGTGTTCTCCGGCGTCAACCGCACCAGATCATCGGTCCCCGCCTCGATGGCCTTGACCGTTACCTCTGCAAACTCGTCCGTCGGCCGGGTGTCCACTACCCCGACCACCACTGACCGGATCCCCTCCACCACACTGAACCGCTCGATAGCGGCCTCCCGCCGCCCCACCCCCACCGGATTCCGCTTGGTCGTGTGGTGATTGGCCGAAGTCACCGCCCAAACCACAGTCCGCCCGTCCGCATGCCCCTGCAGAAACCCCGCCTGAAACCTCGTCAGCACATGATGCCGCCCCGGAAACAACAAGTACCCGGACATCTCAGCGCTGTTTCATCTTGAGGGTTGCCCCGACGGCGAAGGCTGCGGTTCCCAGGACGACCACGATGACGGAGATGACGGTCAGAGCCGTGGTCACCTCCGTCGGGGTGAGCAGGAGGGCGGCACCGAAACCGCCGGCGATACCGAGGAGGAGACCGCCGACACCGAGCAGGACGTCGGATCCGCCCGAGGGGGTGGACAGGCCGAGGTGGGCGCCGGCCTCGTGCACGAAGGTCTTCGAGACGGTCGCGGCGCCCTTGCGCCGGGCGATCCGTTCGGCTTCGTTGCGTAGCTCGGCGGCGTGCCGCCGAAGCGTTGCCTGGCCGGCGTCGCGGGCGTCCTCGTGCCATGGGAGGCGGGCAGCCCAGTCGTCGTCCGGGTCGGCGCCGGCGGGGCGACGGCTCGGCACGCTTGGCTTCACCAACGGAGTTCCTTGCTGCCGCCCGGTACGACTTCGCGGTCGGCGAGCGCCTCGTGCCAGGCCTGGTCGGCCGCGGTGAAGACGCGTGGTGGCTGCCGCGGGAACACGCTCCGCCGGAGGGCGAGCCCGCCGATGACGAGCGGGATCGCCGCAAGTGAAGTCACCGTGAGCGCCACGGGATAACCCCAGGCCTGTTCCGCGCGATCGCTGACGATCTCGGAGAGGAAGCTGAACAGCACCGCCACTGCAATCGCGACGAAGGTCGTCAGGACAGTCGGCCAGCTGACTCGCTTCTTCATCATCACCGCCTCGACGATCGGCGCCGGAGCCACGAACCCTATCTCAGAGCAGGTCCCAGGTGAGGGGGGTGCCTGCTTGGGCGTTGGTGCGGAAGGGGCGGCCGGTTACCTGGGCGAGGAGGTCCGGGGCGAGGCCGCCGGCGGGGCGGATGGAGCGGACGTTTTCGGGGGTGACGAGGTCGCCGGCCTGGACGTCCTTGGTGACGTACAGGGAGCGGCGGAAGCGGAGGACGTTCTGCTCGGCCTGTTTGGGGCCGATGATCGGCTGGCCGAGGGCCAGCTGGGCGATGCGGGTGTTCTCGACGAGTGACTCGAGCTCGCCCGGCTCCAGGGAGAAGGCCGAATCGACGCCGCCGTCGTCGCGCTTCAGGGTGACGTGCTTCTCGATGACGGTGGCGCCGAGGGCGACGGCCGCGATCGCTGCGCCGATGCCCATAGTGTGGTCGGACAGGCCGACCTGGACGCCGAGCGCGTCGCGGAGGACCGGGATCGCGCGCAGGTTGGACTGCTCCGGCGGCGCCGGGTAGCTCGCCGTGCACGAGAGCACGATGATCTGCTCGTTGCCGGTCGAGCGGGCCGCGCGGACCGCGGCGTCGATGTCGGTCAACGTCGCCGAGCCGGTCGAGATGATGATCGGCTTGCCGGTCTCCGCCATCCCGCGGACCAGCGGCAGGTCGCCGATCTCGTTCGAGGCGACCTTGTACGCCGGGACGTTCAGCTTCTCCAGGAAGTCGATCGCGGTCTGGTCGAACGCTGACGAGAACGCCACCAGGCCGAGCGACGTGGCCAGCTCGAACAGCGGCTCGTGCCACTCCCAGGGGGTGTTCGCCTCGGCGTACAGGTCGTACAGGCGCGCGTCGGCCCACAGTTCGTGTTCGGACGGCAGCCGGAACGCGGGCAGGTCGACGTCGAGCGTCATCGTGTCCGCGGTGTAGGTCTGCAGCTTCAGCGCCTGCGCCCCGGACTCCGCGACCGCCCGGACGATGTCCTTCGCCCGCTCGAGATCGGCGTTGTGGTTGCCCGACATCTCCGCGATGACGAACGGCTGGTGGTCCGGACCGACCTGCACGCCGCCGATGTCGATCGTGGTGCTCATCTACTTCCCCTGTCTGCGGTCCTGCTTGCGCAGGCTGATCGGAATCACGGTCAGCTCGCGGCCGTCGGCGTACCGGGTCTCTGGCGTTCCCTCGGTGAAGCGGAACCGGCGGTTCATCTGCCGGACCACGGTGTTGTGTTCCAGCACCTCGCCGGTGAGCAGGTCGACGCCGAGCACGTCGAACGCGTACGACGTCGCCTCGCGCATCACCTCGATCCACGCCGGCAGCGTCTCGCCGCGCTCGGCCAGGCCGTCGGCGTCGAGGAAGAATCCCCAGGCGGCCGTGGATCCCTCGAGGTCGAAGAAGTTCACGACCCCGGCGGTCGCGCCGTCGCGTTCGTAGATCAGCACCCGGCGGCTGGCGTCGGCGGACGCCTTCGCCCACCACGCGGCGTGCTCGTCCGCCCCGATCTCGTGCGAGGTGATGCTGACGTCGCGATTGGCCTGCTGGTTCCGCAGCCGCCGGATCGTGTCGACATCTCGTTCAGTGGCGCTGCGCAGCATGCACCTAACCTAGCGCCTCGTCGAGGGGCGTTCGGCACCTCGACGAGGCGCAGCGTCTTCTCTGCACCGCCCTTCGTGTGTAAACATCTTTCGAGTTCATCGGCGAAGATGGTCGGAGAGTGACATGAGAGTCTGGCGAGTCATGGGCGTCCTCGGCGTGGCGGCAGGTCTGTTGCTGAGCGGTCTGACCGGTACGGCGTCCGCCGTACCCGCACCTCATGACCGGTGCGAGCCCAGCGCATCCACGCCGCTCCGGCAGTTCCGGGCGAGCTGGGTGGCGTCGGTCGTGAACATCGACTGGCCGTCCAAGACCGGTCTGACCGCGGCCCAGCAGCAGGCCGAGCTGATCGGCTGGCTGGACGACGCGGTCCGCCAGCGCCACAACGCCGTGATCCTGCAGGTCCGCCCGACCGCGGACGCGTTCTGGCCGTCCAAGGTCGAGCCCTGGTCGCAGTACCTGACCGGCAAGCAGGGCGGCGACCCCGGCTACGACCCGCTCGCTTTCGCCGTCGCCGAGGCGCACAAGCGCAACCTCGAGCTGCACGCCTGGTTCAACCCGTACCGGCTGTCGATGGGCACGGACATCAACGCGCTCGTCCCGACGCACCCGGCGCGGCAGCACCCGGACTGGGTGGTCACGTACGGCGGGAAGCTCTACTACAACCCCGGCATCCCCGCCGCCCGCAAGCTGGTCGAGGACGCGATCATGGACGCGGTCGCGAACTACGACATCGACGGCGTGCACTTCGACGACTACTTCTACCCGTACCCGGTGGCCGGACAGGTCTTCGACGACGCGGCGACGTACGCGGAGTACGGCGCCGGCTTCCCGACGCTGGCCGAGTGGCGGCGGAACAACATCGACCTGCTCGTCCAGGAGATGCAGCAGCGGATCAAGGCCGCCAAGCCGTGGGTGAAGTTCGGCATCTCGCCGTTCGCGGTCTGGCGCAACAAGGGCACCGACCCGCTCGGCTCCGACACGACTGCCGGCGTCCAGACGTACGACGACCTGTCCGCCGACACCCGGCGCTGGGTGCGCGAGGAGTGGATCGACTACATCGTCCCGCAGGTCTACTGGGCCGGCGGGTTCGCGCCGGCCGACTACAACAAGATCGTCCCGTGGTGGGCCGAGCAGGTGCGCGGCACCGACGTACACCTCTACATCGGCCACGCCACCTACAAGGTCGGTACGTCGACCCAGTCGCCGGACTGGTCCGACCCGGCCGAGCTGAGTGACCAACTGGCCTTCAACACCGCGGTCCCAGAGGTCAAGGGCGACATCTACTTCTCCGCGAAGGACGTCCGCGCCGACCGCCTCGGTGCGACCACCCTGCTCAACAACATCTGGTACACCCGCCCGGCCCTCATCCCCACCATGCGCAACCTGGACTCCCGCGCACCCCTCCCCGTCCACGCCGTCCGGGCCACTCGCACCGCTGACGGCGTCGAGCTCACCTGGCGCCGTACGTCATCCGACACCACGTCATACGCCATCTACCGCCGGGAGCTCACCGGCGGCGACCACTGCCCCGACACCGACGCCCGCAACCTGATCGCCACCACCCGCACTCCCACCTACACAGACCCCACCGCAACCCCCGGCAAGCCCTACCTCTACACAGTCACAGCCCTAGACCGCCTCGCCAACCAAAGCCTCCCAATCCCGGCACTGGTCGTGCGCTGACTTGCTAACGGTAGTGTTAAAGAGCTGCTAAAGGTAGTCTTTGAGTCCTGCTAACGGTAGTCTAGCGCGGTGAGTGGCTACCTGCGGCGAGCCGTCGACGCCGAGCTGGACGACCTCACCGACCTGCCCGCGATCACGCTCGACGGTCCGAAAGGCGTCGGCAAGACCGAGACTGCGGTCCGCCGGGCCAAGACCGTGTTCGCGCTCGACGAGGCAGGCCAGCGGGAACTGCTCGCGGCGGATCCGGCTCGGCTCGAGCGGGCCACGTCGCCGCCGGTCCTGGTCGACGAGTGGCAGCTGCACCCGCCGGTGTGGGATGTGATCCGGCGGGCGGTGGACCGCGGTGCCGAGCCGGGCCGGTACCTGCTCACCGGTAGCGCGAGTCCGGCCGACACTCCGACCCACTCGGGAGCCGGCCGGATCGTCCGGTTGCGCATGCGGCCGATGTCTCTGGCTGAGCGCGGCATCGCAGTACCGCGTGTCAGCCTTCGCGCGCTGCTCAGCGGCGCTCGCGAACCAGTCGAAGGAACGTCGGACCTGGACCTGGAAGCGTACGCCGAAGAGATTGTCCGGTCGGGCTTCCCGGGAATCCGGCGGCTGTCCGGCCGTGCTCGCAGAGCGCAGTTGGCGGGCTACCTGGAACGGATCGTCGAGCGGGACTTCCCGGAGCACGGACACCTGGTACGTCGGCCGGCCACGTTGCGAGCCTGGTTGGCTGCCTATGCGGCGGCCACCGCGACAACAACGTCGTACAACGCGATTTTGGACGCCGCGACCGCCGGTGACAGCGACAAGCCTGCGAAGACGACGACCATCGCGTACCGGGATGTGCTCAGTCAGCTGTGGCTGCTGGAGCCCGTCGAAGCGTGGCTGCCGACGCGCAACCGGCTCAACCGGCTGGCGTCCGCTCCCAAGCATCAGTTGGCTGATCCGGCGCTGGCCGCGGCTTTGCTCGGTGCAGATGCGCCGGCTCTGCTCGATGGGGCGATCAAGGGGCCGCCTCAGATTCGGGACGGTGTCCTACTCGGCCAGTTGTTCGAGGCGCTGGTGACCCTGGACCTGAGGGTGTACGCGCAGGCTGCGGAGGCATCCGTTCGGCATCTGCGGACGAGGAACGGCGACCACGAGGTCGATCTGATCGTGGAGCGCGCCGATCAACGGGTGCTTGCGTTCGAGGTGAAGTTGGCGTCCTCCGTCGGTGACGCCGACGTGAAACACCTGCTGTGGTTGAAGAATCAGATCGGCGACGACCTGCTGGATGCAGTGGTTGTCTACACCGGACCTGAGGCGTACCGGCGGGCCGACGCGATCGCGGTCGTCCCGGCAGCGCTGCTCGGGCCCTGAGCGGTCAGGGGACTCGGATGCCTGGTGTGGTGGTGATCTGGGTCGGGAGGGGGCCGGTGGGGAAGGTTGGGGTGGTGCCTGTGGTCGGGAAGGTTTGGCCGGGGACAACCGGCGTGGGGAGGGTCTGGGTCGGGAACGTCGGGGACGGGAAGGTCTGGCCCGGGGTCGACGGCGACTGGGTCGGTGACCCGGTCGGGGAACCGGTCGGCGAGCCCGTCGGGGACGGTGTGGTCGTCGGGAACGGGTTGGCCGGTGGGGGTGGGTAGAGCTGGTAGACGCGGACCGTGCCCAGGTGGAAGCGGAGCTCGGTGAGGCGCTCGAGGTTCTTCGGTGGGGCGCCGACACGGTCGTCGAGTAGCAGCCACTGGACGCCGTACCGCGTCCGCAGGGTCTCCAGTACGTCGCGCGTCGGGTTGGTGAACGCCTCGTCGTTCAGGCGCAGCTTCTCCTCGTCCCAGTAGCTGCTCTGCACGCCGTCCGGGTACGTGTCGTCCACTCTGGTCTTGTAGGCCCAGCCCTGCACGAGCACGCGGCGTTCGGCGTACCCGGCGATCCAGTAGGAGCCCGTCAGGCAGTGCGACGCGCGGGCACGGTGGCAGTGCAGGTTGGTCGCGATCAGGTCGCCCGACCCCGAGTTGCGCCGGATGAACCGCGCCGCTTCGATCCCGCCCGGCGCGATCGATTCGTACTCGGTCAACGACGGCGTGGCGAACTCACGCAACGACACCGCCGTCGGCGACACCGTCGTACCCAGGAGGACCGAGACCGCGATGACAGCCCAGGTACGACGTTTGCCGCGCAAGATCAGCCCGAACACGCCGATGCCGAGCACCGCGATCGCCAGAGCCACCGCCAGCCCCTGACCGAAGCAGCTCTCCGACGTGCACGACGACGGGGACCGGTAGCGACCCCAGTAGATCGCGGCGACCCCGATGAGCAATGCGATCGCGGCAACCCAGTGCTGACGCCGCTCCAGCGAGCCAAGTCCCCAGGTGGCGAGCAGCACGCCGTAGATGAAGCCAGTGCGGACGAAGAACAGCTGGGCCTGTCCGTCGTCGTACAGCAACGCTCCAGCCGCCAGCGCAGCCAGGAACCCAACGACGAGGAACACCGGCATCGGATCACGTGGCAGCCGTCGCCGGATCAGCAGCACACCGGCAGCCGGCATCAGCCACCCGATCGCGACCACCGCAGCAATCACAGCGACCGTGGACCCACTACCGCCCATCCGCTCGGCCATGTACTCGAACGTCGCACCCGGGTCGAACATCACGCTGGACGACGCACCACCCAGTACGACGAAGAACGCCAGCGCATACGCGGCCGCCACACCCACACCAAGCACCAGGGCACGCAGGTTGAGCCGACCAGCCCGGACAGTCAAGTAGACCCAGGCTGCAGCAAGCCCAGCGGCGTACACCGGCAGCGTGGTCGCCTTGGTCAGAGCAAGCGCAGCAACAAGCACTCCGGCCGCAACGAACAGTCCAAAGAGCTGCGCACGCGTCTGACCGGGTTTGCGTCGCAACAGCACCGCAGTGACCGCGATCAGCGGTAGCAGTAACACCGTGGAGAACGCCTGCGGCGGATTCGTCAGCTGGCCGAGCGAGAACGGGGTGTCGGTGAACAACCGGTCCGACACGCTCCACGGCCAAGCAGTAAGATCGCCGGCCAACACTGTGAGCCCGGCTGCGATCGGCCCGGCGACAGCGCGCCCAGTCAGCAGCATGCCGACCGCGCCGGCTCCCAGCAGGGTCAGCAAGAGCAACGCGAACGGCACCATCCGGTGCGTCAGCACATCGAGCGGAACACTCGTGATCCAGTGCGAAGACGCAATGTGGTCGTACGCGGCCCAGTGGCTGGTCAGCGACTTGCCGTCGGCGTACGGGATCCTCGGCGGGAAGTGGTGCGTCAGCTCGGCAGCCAGTGCGAGGCTGTGTGGCGCGTCCGAGTTCGGCCGCAGCGCACTCGGCCCGTTCAGCGGGATCAGTTGCGAGCCGACCCGCACGAACCACGCGGCCGCCACACCGACCGCAGCCATGCCGCCCGCAATCGCCCACCACGGCGTCGGACGCTCGGGCAGCTTGCGCCGAGGCAGTGCGCGAACCATGCCGAACGCCAGCGCAGGCATCAGCAGCGCCGCGAGCGGCATGCTGAACACCATCCCGAGCGGGTAGAGCAACGCCTCGACGGCCAGCCCGAAGGCCGTACCGAGGACGACGTCGGTCGTGAACCACCCGGTGCCGCCGGTGAGCCGACGCCAGAACATCGTGCCCGGTACGGCGATCACCAGCAGCAGGTAGCCGAGGTACGCGCCCGGCATCCACGGCGGATGCTCCTGCAACGCGACGAACCAGGCCAGTGGCAGCACCGGCAGGCTCACCATCGCGGCCACCCGGGCCCCACGACCGCGCGCCACCCGCCGGCCTCGGGCGGTGGGCACCCGCTTGCTCCGCCCGACTCTGATCACCCGCAGAAGTGTATGAGTCGCGGGATTCGCACTGGCAGGCGGCGAGCCGTTTACCGCACGGAAGTTCACCTTTACACTCGGTAATCTCCCAGGTCAGACGGGAGGTCCGATGCTCGCCCGCTCTGCATATTGCCGGCCTGCCGGTCGAGGAAAGGATCGTGCTCGCGGCGGTCGCCGCCGCGGCGCCGTTGATCGCCCTGATCGGCTGGGAGATCTCCAGCCGGGTCAAACGTTTCAAGGCCTTCGTACGACGTCGCGCCGCCGATCAGCCGCCCTGAGCCGCCGAACGCACCAGCTAGGCTTTGGCCTCATGACTTCGGTAGCACGCGGCAGGGTCAGGGAGTTGATGGGCGAGGTGATGACGGCGCAAGGACGAACATTGCCGGGCGACGACACCGCCGATCTCCGCGAGATCGGCTTCCGGTCGCTGGACTTCTCCGAGCTGGCCCTCCGGGTCGAGGACGAGCTGGGTGACGAGCTGAACTTCGATGCCCCCGGGCTGCGCCGGATCGCCACTGTCGGCGACGTGCTGGACTTCATCGAGCACCTCCAGTCGGCGTGACCACGCGGCGCCGGAGCACCGCCCTCATCGGTGACGACAACACGGTTGTCGTCGCCGGGAAGAGCCTGACCTGGCGGACCCTGCACAAGCTTCCGCAACTTCCGTCGCCGGCCGCCGTGCTGGTCGACAACGGTGCGGACGCGCTGGCCGCCCTGCGCCACCACGCGGTGCACGGCACCGAGCTGTTGGTGGCGACACGCACCCGTGTCGACGAGCGCATGCGCGAGGAGCTGGGCGAGTCCGGCTTCGCCATCGTGCTGCCCGAGGGCGACGTGACACCGGCGAAGCTCAAGCGGGTCGAGGAATCCGGCCGCGCCTGGCTTCTCACCTCGGGCTCGACCGGTCGGCCCAGGCGCATCGGCCACACCCTCGAGACCCTGACGACCGTGACCGGCGAGCAGCCGCCGCGCACGTGGCTCCTGCCGTACTCACCCGGCACCTATGCGTGGTGGCAGGTCGTCACGCTCTCACTGACCCACGCCGATCAAGGCCTGGTCGTGATCGAGCCCGACGAGCTGGAGGACTGGCCGGCGATCGCCGCCGAGCACGGTGTCACCGCCGCCTCGGGTACGCCGACCTTCTGGCGTCAGGCGATCTACCGCGATGCCGATGCGCTGGCCGACGTACCGCTGGAGCAGGTCACGCTCGGCGGCGAACCGGTGGACCAGGCGATCCTGGACCAGCTGCGCGAGCTCTTCCCGAAGGCCCGCATCTCCTGGATCTACGCGTCGTCCGAGGTCGGGGCGTCGATCGTGGTGCACGACGGGCAGGCCGGGTTCCCGCGCGAGTGGCTGGACCGCAAGCCCGATCCGGACCGCCCGATGCTGTCGCTGGACGGCGACGAGCTGGTGATCCGCTCGCCGCACCACGGCGCCGGACTGGTCGGCGCGGTGCACACCGGTGACCGCGTCGAGTTCGAGGGCGACCGGGTGCTGATCACCGGCCGGATCGACACCGACGAGATCAACGTCGGCGGCTCGAAGGTCTCGGCCGGCATCGTCCGCAACGTGCTGATGGGTCACCCGGGCGTCTCCTGGGCGCGGGTGTTCGCCCGCAAGGCCCCGCTGGTCGGGCGGATGGTCGCCGCCGAAGTGGTGCCTAACCCAGCGCTCGGCCCGATCACCGACTCCGACCTGGTCCAGTGGTGTTCGAGCCGGCTGCCGGACTACGGCGTACCGCGGCGGATCCGGTTCCTCGACGAGATCCCGCAGAAAGAGACGCTCAAGAGTGAAGTCTGAATCCAGCGTGGTCCCGCCCGCGTCGGTCGTCCTGGTGTCGGGTGGGTCCCGCGGCCTCGGGCTGGCGATCGTCACCGACCTGCTCGCCGCCGGGCTGAAGGTGGCCGCCTTCGCCCGGACCGTGACCCCGGAGCTGACCGCCCTCGGCGAGAAGTACCCGGACCACCTGTACTACGGCTCCGTCGACGTCAACGACGCCGCGGCCGGTCAGGAGTTCGTGAAGGCGGTCGAGGCGACCCTCGGCCCGATCGACGGCCTGGTCAACAACGCCGCGATCGGCCAGGACTCGCTGCACGTCCACACCAAGGCCGACCACCTGGCCGAGATCATCCAGACCAACCTGACCTCGCCGCTGATCCTGACCCGGTTCGTACTGCGCCGGATGCTCACGAAGGGCCTGAAGGGCCGGATCGTCAACGTCACCTCGATCTGCGGCCAGCGTGGCTACCCAGGCCTGGTCGCGTACTCCGCCACCAAGGGCGGGATGGACGCGGCGACCCGTTCGCTGGCCCGCGAGCTCGGCGGCCGGGTGCTCGCGAACGCGGTCGCGCCCGGCTTCTTCGCCTCGGAGATGTCCGCGGTGCTCGGCCAGACCCAGCTCGACCAGATCGTCCGCCGGACGCCGACCGGCCACCTGACCGAGCCGGACGACGTCGTGCCGGTGGTCCGGATGCTGCTGCTCGACACCACCAACATCAACGGCCAGGTCCTGGTCGTCGACGGCGCCGCCTCGATCTGACGCCGCCGACGGACCAGGAGCCGGCCTCAGGGCTTGATGTTCTGGTTCCGGTGGAACACGTTGGCCGGGTCGTACTTTCGCTTGATCTCGACCAGCCGCTCGTACTTGGCATCGCCGTACGACGCCCGCAGCCGGGCCTCGTCGTAGTCCGTCATGCCGTTGACGTAGCTGCCGATGTTGACCGCATGCGGCTGCAGGGCGTCCCAGAACCCCCGCACCCAGGCGATCTCGGCGTCCTGCAGTTCCGGCACCGGGGTCTGCGCGATCGCGAACACCGCGTACCGGTCCGTCCGCCCGCCACCGAACGCGGTCGCGTCGTCGGCGACCGCCGAGTACGCGTGGTCGAGCCGGTAGAACAGCACGGCCGACAGCGGTGAGTTCTTCTTCGGTACGTGCTCGGTGATGACCTCGATGGCGCCGTCGGACAGCTCCTCGAGGTAGGTGCCCTTCTCGTAGCAGTAGTGGCCCCAGTCGTTCGCCTCGTCCAGCGACTGCTGCAGCGCGACGTACGGCATCGGCGTCGCGAACTCGAACAGCGGCGGCAACGTGGCGCGGATCCGCTCCAGCACCTCCGTGTGCTCTTCCCGCGCGCCGAACCCGACCACCACCAGGCCGTAGCCCGGCTGGAAGTGGTGCTGCTCCGGCACGAACGGCGCCGGCGGCGCGTTCAGGCAGGCCGGTACGACGGTGAACGTCGGCGGCAGGCTCGGGATCAGCTCCCGGGCCAGCCGGAGCACGTCAACGCCCTGCTCCAGGCCCCAGAACACCAGGCCGTAGTTGACCATCGGCCCGGCCGGGTGCAGCCGGAACTCGAACTCCGTCACCACGCCGAAGTTGCCGCCACCACCCCGGACGGCCCAGAACAGGTCCGGGTTCTCGTCCTCGGCGGCGCGCAGGATGCTGCCGTCCGCGGTGACGATCCGGACCGACACCAGGTTGTCGATGCTGAGCCCGTGCTGGCGGCTCAGCCAGCCCATCCCGCCGCCGAGCGTGAGCCCGCCGACACCGGTGTGGCTGACCATCCCGGCCGGTACGGCGAGACCGTGCGGCTGGGTCGCCGCGTCGAGGTCGCGCAGCAGCGCGCCGCCGCCGACCCGGGCCCGGCGGGCCTCCACGTCGACCGTGACCTGGTTCATCCCGCTCAGGTCGATCATCAGGCCGTCGTCGACCGACGACGCACCGGGCATGCTGTGCGAGCCGCCGCGAACCGCGATCTCCAGTCCCTGCGCGACCGCGAACCGGACGGCGGCGGCGACGTCCTCGGCGGACCGCACCTGGGCGATCACCGCCGGGCGCCGGTCGTGCTGTGCGTTCCACAGCCGCCGGGCGTCGTCGTACCCGTCCTCGCCCGGTCCGAGCACGCTGCCTGTCAGGGCCGCGCGTAGTTCGTCGAAGCCGGCTTCCGCAAGCTGAGTCATTGATTCCCCTCCCCGATTTGTGCTGCTGTCAGGCTAGGCGCCTGCCTCCCGTGCGACAGCGGCCTTTTGGGCAGATCTTCGCGCGCTGTCTTCAGACAGGCTTAAGAAAGGGCCGGTTTTCCACAAGGGCTCCGCATCGCGTTTGAGTGACAACTTCGTTGAGTGTCAGACTCGACCGCGTGAGTGATGAGGAGGTCCTTCGATTGTTGCCGGTTGCGGCGTCGATCGTTGCCGTGCGCGACGATCGGGCCGACCAGCAACTGGCCCGCCTGGGTGCGTACGACGAGCGCGACCAGGCGCAGGTGGACCGTTGCCTGCAAGGGTTTCTGATCGGTCTGCTCCGGGCCACTTGGCAGCGCGGCTGGTCCCCGGCCGACGTCGTCCAGCACGGGCGGCGCGAGCTGGATCCGGGCATCGAACCGTTGCTGCTGGCAGCGATCTCCGCGGAGCACCAGGGCTATCGCGTCACCACCATCGACCCACGCTGGCTCGACCAGTTGACGGACTTGGGAGTCTCGCAACCCTTCACCGAGCTGAGCCTCACCGCCTGGGCCGCAGCGGCTCGAGTCGGCCGCTACCTCACCCTCCACCACGCCCTGTCCCTCGCCGGCTTCCTCCAATCACTTCCGATCCTGGCTCGTCTCTATTCCCTGCCGGGTACGGCGAACCAGGCCACCAAGCCCGTGGTCCCGGCGAACGGGAAGGTGCTCGCGCGGATCCGGGGACTGCTCGCAAAGGCGGAGGCAACCGAGTTCCCGGACGAGGCCGAGGCGCTGTCCGGCAAGGCGCAGGAGCTGATGGCGAAGTTCTCCCTCGACCGCGCCCTGGTCGAGGCCGACCCGGCGGTGGAGATCCCCGACGACTCCGCCGGCCGCCGGATCTGGGTCGACACGCCGTACGTGTCGGCCAAGGCGCAACTGGTCGGCGCGGTCGCGTCGGCGAACCGGTGCCGGACGGTCGTGATCGACGACCTCGCTGTGGTCTCCATCGTCGGCGCCGAGCTGGACCTGCAGCTCACCGAGATTCTCAGCACCTCCCTGCTGGTGCAGGCCAACCGCGCGATGCTTGCCGCAGGCAAACACATTGGGCGGCGCGGCGAATCCCGGACCAGGTCCTTCCGGCAGTCGTTCCTGATGGCGTACGCGCAGCGGATCGGGGAGCGGTTGCAGGCGACCACGGCTGCGACTCAGGCCGCCGTACCGGAGGAGGACGCGGACCGGTTGCTGCCGGTGCTGACGAAACGGGAGGAGCAGGTGGATGCGTTGTTCACCAGGCTGTTCCCGAGGACCACGACCCGGCGGACCAGGATCACCAACGGCGCCGGCTGGGACGCAGGTCTGACCGCCGCCGACCAGGCGCAGCTCGAGGCCCGCCGGCAGGTGCGCCGATGACGATCCCCGTGTGCTGCGGATCGATCTGGACGTCCAGCCGAACGACGACGGCTGGTTCAAGGAGAGCTTCCACGCCGCCAAGCTGGAGGCCGCCGGGATGCCACACTTCGAGGTGCGGCAGCACAACGTGCTGTACCTGGCCGAGCCCGGCGTCACCCGCGGAATTCACGCCGAGCCCTGGGACAAGTACCTGTCGCCGTCGGTGGGCCGGGTGTTCGCGGCGATCGTCGACCTGCGTGCCGGTGAGACCTTCGGCCGGGTGGAGACGTTCGAGCTCGACGCCGGGCAGGCGCTCTACGTCCCACGCGGCGTCGGCAACTCGTTCTGCACGCTGGAGCCGCACACCGTCTACAACTTCCTGGTGAACGAGTACTGGTCGCCGGAGCGCGTCACGGTGGACCTGTTCGACCCCGAGCTTGCGATCTACTGGCCGTTCCCGCGGGAGCGGCTCACCTACACCGAGCGAGACGCCGCGAACCCGTCGCTGGCCGAGGTCAGGCGGACGCGGGCCTGAGACCGCAGAGGACGATGTCGAGCAGCCGGTGGGCCTGCTCGGGCTCCATGTCCCGGCCCATGTTGATCCCCCCGACCAGCCGCATGATGTCCATCAGCTCGAGCTCCGGCCGGACCTCGCCGGCCGCCTTCGCCTTGTCCAGCAGCAGTTGCCCGGCCTCCTGCACGTTCACCTTGCAGGACTGGAAGAACGGCGAGTCCTTGCCTAGAGCAACTGTCAGCTCACTGGCCAGGGACTTCTTGGACAGGCCGTACCCGACGAAGCTGCGCAGCCAGGCGGCCAGCGCCTCGAACGGCTCGAGCTCCCGGTCGAAGTCGTACGCCCGGTCGCAGACCGACTGGATCTCGTCGATGTAGACCGCCTCGAGCAGCGCGACCCGGTTCGGGAACCGGCGGTAGAGCGTGCCGATGCCGACGCCGGCCCGGCGGGCGATCTCCTCGAGCGAGGTGTCGGTGCCGTGCTCGGCGAACGCCTCCTGGGCGGCGGTGACCAGCAGGTCGTAGTTCCGCGCCGCGTCGGCACGGGTCGGCCGCGTCGACGGCAGGGGTGTCGGCGCCATCCGGCCTCCTCACTGTCCGTAGCGGGGGCTCCGCACAAAGTTCACCGAGAATATCGCTTGCTAAAGCGGAGGCAGCCTCCGTATTGTATCCGGAGGAGCGCTCCGCTTTCTCTCTCAACTGTAACCCCTTCGGGGTAAGGAGCAATATGTCGGCAACAACCTCAGGCCCGGCCGGCGCCGCTGCCGGCTCGCCCGCGCGGCGGCCGGGGGTCGTCCTCGCGGTCATCCTGATCACCCAGCTGATGGTCATCCTCGACGGCACCGTGGTGAACATCGCGATGCCGAAGATCCAGCAAGCCCTCGACTTCAGCCCTTCCAGCCTGTCCTGGGTGCAGAACGCCTACGCGCTCGCGTTCGGCGGCCTGCTCCTGCTCGGCGCCCGGGCCGGCGACCTGCTCGGCCGCCGCCGCGTGTTCGTCACGGGCGTGAGCGTCTTCACGCTCGCCTCCCTGCTCGGCGGCCTCGCCCCGAACGCCGAGCTCCTGCTCGCCGCCCGTGTCCTGCAGGGCATCGGTGGCGCCATCGCGGCCCCGGCCGCCCTGACCCTGCTCATGCTCACCTACCGCGAAGGTCCGGAACGGATGAAGGCGCTCGGCTACTACAGCCTGGTGTCGTCCGGTGGTGGCAGCGTCGGCCTGGTGCTCGGGGGCATGCTGACGGACTGGGTGTCCTGGCGCTGGGGTCTGTTCATCAACGTGCCGATCGGCATCGGACTCGTCATCGCGGCGCGGCAGGTGCTGACCGAGACCGAGCCGGAGACCGGCCGGTTCGACGTGGCCGGCGCGCTCACCTCGACGCTCGGCATCACCTCGCTCGTCTACGGCTTCATCCGGGTCGCCGAGGTCGGCTGGACGTCGGCCGAGGTGCTGGCCGCGTTCACGGTCGGCGTGGTGCTGCTGGTCGCGTTCGTGCTGATCGAGCGCCGGGTCAGCCACCCGATCGTCCCGCTGCGGCTGTTCCGGTCGGCTGACCGCTCGGCGTCGTACCTGACCATGCTGCTGGTGGTCGGGACGATGTTCGGGATGTTCTTCTTCCTCACGCAGTACCTGCAAGGTGTGCTCGAGCTCAGCCCGCTGGCGGCCGGTCTCGCCTTCCTGCCGCTGACCGGTCTGCTGTTCGCCTCGTCCCGGATCGTGCCGAGGCTGGTCGCCCGGATCGACGGCGGCAAGCTGATGCTGACCGGGTCGGTACTCGTGACTCTGGGCACGGTGTGGCTGACCCGACTGGATGCTCGCAGCACCTACCTGGCCGATGTGGTCGGGCCGATGCTGCTGTTCGGCCTGGGCGCCGGGATGATCTTCATCCCGCTGGTCGGCCGGGCCATCTCGGGCGTCGCACCGGAGGACTCGGGCGCCGCGTCCGGCATGCTGAACGTGGTCCAGCAGGTCGGCGGCGCGCTCGGCCTCGGCATCCTGGTCACCATCTTCGGTACGGCGAGCCGCAACTCGACGTCGGCCGCTCCGCGCGAGGTGCTGACCGACGGCGTGCACGCAGCCTTCGTCGGCTCGCTCGTCTACGCCGCGCTGAGCCTGACGGTGATCATCCTCAGCGTCCGCCCGTGGACCTGGTTCCGCCGCGGTCCGATCGAGCGCTCGCCTGAGCCGGTGATGGTCGACTCGCACATCTGAGAACCCCCAGGGGGTGCGCCGGTCATTGGCGTACCCCTTGAGGTCAGATCGGCAGGCCGTAGCTGGTCCACTTGGACGACACCGAGTAGCCGAGCCGCTCGTACAGGCCCAGGGCGCCCGTCGGGTTGTCCGCGTCCACGCCAAGCGCGGACCGCTGGTAGCCGGCCTTGGCCGCCTCGGTCAGCACCTTCGCCAGTGCCACGCCGGCCAGACCGCGGCCGCGGTAGGCCTTCATGGTCCCGACCTGGCCGATGTACAGCTCCCGGATCCCGGTCGCCTCCGTGTCGGCCTCGTACTCGTACCCGAGCACGTAGGCCGCGATCGCATCGCCGTCGAGGATGACGTACGACGACTCCCCGCGGAACGCCCGCGCACCCGTGAACCAGGTGTTCCAGCTGTCCGCGTCGCGCGGGGTCGAACCCCAGTGGTCGGCGAACACGTCGTTGTGAACCACCCGCAGCGCCTCGTTCATCGCCAGGTCGACCGGGACGATCCGCAGCCCGTCCGCGAGCGCGACCTCCGGCACCGGCTGGTCCAGCGGGCGCTTCATGTCGAAGAAGTACCGGCGCTCCTCGAAGCCGAACTTCTGGAACAGCCGCTCGGCGCCGACGTTCGTGTTGATCCGGTTGCCGGTCACCTCACCCGGCGCCTGCGGGTGCCGGGCCACGTGCAGCTCGCCGGCCCGCTTGATCAGCCACGGCATCAGAGCCGAGCCGATGCCGCGCCGGCGCCATTCCGGATGGACCGTGCCCTCGGTGGTGACCCGGTCGATCTCGACCAGGCCCTCGGGGGCATGCAGCTTGCCGTACCCGACCATCCGGCCGTCGGCCCACAGGCCGATGGTGTCCAGCGCCGGATCGAGGTGCGGGTCCTCCAGTTCGTCGATCAGGTCCTGGGCGTCGTAGTTCTCCCCCTCTTGGTCGACTTTCTCCTTGGCGGCCAGCAACTCCGCCCACGCGTCCGCGTCACCCTTGTCGATCGGGCGCGCCTCGATCCCCTCCGGCCAGCTCATGGTTCGAAGGTACGGCGTGCCTCGCGATCCGGGCACCCGAATTACTGCAGCCGTTCGGCCAGCCAGCCGATCGCCATCGGGTAGCGGAACTCGATCCCGCCGTGGGTGCCCTCGAACAGCTCGAAGTGCAGCCGATCGTCGGGGAAACCTGCCCTTCCGGCTGCCCGACGGAACGCAGTCGCGCCGAGGTCCAAGTAGAACTCGTCCTGCCGGCCGGCGTCGATCCACACCGCCCGCAGCGAGCGCAGCGCGTCGGCGTACTGCGGTTCGCGGACCATCTCGACGGGGTCGCGGGACAGCCAGCGCGCCCAGACCTCCGGGATCAGCACACCCAGTTCGTCGAACGGCAGCAGCACCTTCCCGTCCGGTTCGGCGGAGTAGGCCGACGCGTAGCCGTACATCTCCATCAGGTGCAGGTCCTCGTCAGTGGTCCGCCCGATCCGGGTCGCCACCGACTCGAAGAACTTGTCGTAGCTGCCGTCGTACTTGTCCCGCAGTGTCCGTGCGCGCTCGGGGAACTCGGGCCGGTAGCACAGGTCGAAGGCCGCGTCGCCGGCGTGCGTGGCCAGGGCGCCGAAGACGTCCGGTCGCAGCAGTGGCGTCACCATGGCCACGTAGCCGCCGCTGGACTTACCGGTGATCGCCCGGTGGTCGCGGTCGGCGACGGTCCGGTACGTCGCGTCGACCCAGGGGACGATCTCCTCGCACAGGTACGAGTGGTACTGCCCGGTGCCGGGGGAGTCGAGGCACTGGCTGCCGCCGTACTTCGTCCAGGTGTCGACGAACACGACGATCGCCGGCGGCACGTCGCCGGTCGCGAACAGCGCGTCGACCAACTCCGGCCAGGGCTGCCGGAACGCCGTCCGGTTGAACAGCATCCCGAGGTGACCGGTGTACCCCATCGTCACGTAGATCGACGGGTAGCGCCGGTCGGAGTCGTCGTACCCGGGCGGCAGGTAGACGAGCACCGGCCGCTCATGCGGGTCACCGAGCGGGTTCCCGCGCAGCAACTCGCTGGTGTACGTCGTCTGCTCGAACCGGCCGGCCAGATCCGCGGACCACGGCAGCATGGGCAACCTCCTGAAGAGTCACATGGCGTCCGGGGCCGCTATGCCGAGCAGGCCCAGTCCATCGTGCAACACCTTCCGGGTCGCCGTGCAGAGCGCGATCCGGCTTGCTCTGGTCTCGCCTTCGCTGGTCAGCACCGGGCACAGCTCGTAGAACGCCGACAGTGCGGTCGCGACGTCGTACAGATAGGTGCAGAGCCGATGCGGCTGCAGCGTCTCGGCCACCTGTACGACGACGTCCGCAAAGCCGGTCAGTAGCAGCGCCAGCTGCTGCTCGGCCGGGTCCTTAAGCTGGGTGACCTGGTCGTGGCTTGTACCGGCCTTGGACAGCAGTCTGGTCAGCCGGGCGTGCGCGTACTGCAGGTACGGACCGGTGTTGCCGGTCATCGCGACCATCCGGTCCAGGTCGAACACGTAGTCGTTGCCCCGGTCGCTGGACAGGTCGGCGTACTTGACTGCTCCGATCCCGACGGCCTTCGCCGTGGCCTGCCGGTCGATGCCCTCCCGCCCTTCGAGCAGGGCGTCGGCCCGGGTGACCGCCTCGTCGAGCAGAGTGGTCAGCTTGACCGTGCCGCCGGCTCTGGTCTTGAACGGCTTCCCGTTCGGGCCGAGCACGGTCCCGAAGCCGACGTGCTCCGCAGTCGTTGTCGACGGCAACCAGTCTGCGATCCGGGCGAGTGTGAAGATCTGCTCGAAGTGCAGAGCCTGCCGGTGGTCGACGACGTACACGATCCGGTCGGCGTGCAGCGTCGACACCCGGTGCCGGACGGCGGCGAGGTCGGTCGCGCTGTAGCCGAACCCGCCGTCGGACTTCCGCACGATCACCGGCAGCGGCTGCCCGTCCCGGCCCCTGAATCCCGGCAGGAACGCGCACAGCGCACCGTCGGACTCGGTCAGCAGACCCTTCTCCAGCAGTTCGTCGACGATCCGCGGCAGGTCGTCGTTGTAGGCGCTCTCGCCGACCACGTCGTCCCGCGTCAGCTTGGAGCCGAGCAGCGCGTAGACCTGGTCGAAGTCGTCGAGCGAAACCTCGACCATCCGCCGCCAGATCGCCCGCGTCTCCGGATCGCCCGACTGCAGCAGGACGACCCGGGCCCGGGACAGGTCGGCGAAGGCGCCGTCGGCATCGAAGTGCTTCCGGCTCCGCTCGTACAGCAGCTGCAAACCCTCCAGATCAAGGGCTTCCGCGGCGAGGTCCTCACTCAGGAGTTGCTCGATCATCATGCCGTACTGCGTGCCCCAGTCGCCGACATGGTTCTGCCGGACCAGGTCGTAGCCGACGTACTGCAGGACGTTGCAGAGCGCGTCGCCGATGACCGTCGACCGGAGGTGGCCGACGTGCATCTGCTTCGCGACGTTCGGCTGCGAGTAGTCGACGACCACCCGCTGGTTCCTTGGCGTGAAGGCTTGCGGCTGGTTGACCGCGGCGGCGAGCGTCGACTGGTTCAGCGTCAGGTTGATGAAGCCGGGCCCAGCGATGGAAGGCGTTTCGCACAGGTCCGCGACGTCGAGCGCCTCGACCAGGCGTACGGCGACCGCCCGCGGCGGTTGACCGAGGGCGTTGCCGAGCCGCAGCGCGAGGTTGCTCTGGTAGTGGCCGAACTCGGGCTTGGTCGCCGACCGCAGCTCAGGGTCGAGGTCGCCGTACGACGAGCCGAAGGCAGCCGCGGCGGCGGTGGACAGTCTGGTGGCCAGGACAGGCAGAACAGCGGACATCACAGGTCCTTTGAAGTAGACGCACTGGAACGACGGATGAGGTGTTCACACAGTGCGTCGTCGTCGCAGGCTGAGGCGCAGGCGCAGGGCGCTCGCGGACTCCAGGCTGATCGACATGTCAGCCATTATGCACGAAAGTGCGCCGAGGGTGCCGGGCTGCGCTCCGCGAGCGGCGTGATCGGCGGCACGTCGGTCTCGCCGAGGAACACCCGCCGTACGACGCGCTCGGCCGCGCGGCCGTCGTCGAACTCGCAGAACTTCTCCCGGTAGAGATGCCGGTGCTTGGCGGCCTCCGGCGAGGCGAACGCGCCGGACCGCAGGCCGGCCAGCAGCTCCTCGGGCGACCGCGCGACCAGGCCGGGCGGGAACTCGGTGATGTCGAAGTAGGTGCCGCGGCGGCCGTCGTAGAAGGTCTGGTCCTCGACCAGCAGCACGATCGGCCGGTCCAGGTTCGCGTAGTCGAAGGTGATGGAGGAGTAGTCCGAGATGAGCACGTCGGCCGCCAGCATCAGGTCTTCGACGCGCGGGTGCCGGGACACGTCGATCACCTTGCCCGAGTGCACCTCGGGCGTCGCCGACAGCGAGTAGTGCGTCCGCACCAGCACCCGGCCGTGGTCGCCGACCGAGGAGGCCAGCCGGTCCAGGTCGAGGTGGATGCCGGTCCCGCCCAGATCGACCAGGCCGGTCGGCAGCCGCACCGAGTCGACCCCGTCCCGGAACGTCGGCGCGTACAGCACCACCAGGTGCGAGTCGTCGAAGCCGAACCCGGCCCGGATCGCGCGGACCTCGTCCAGGCTCGCGTTGAGCAGCCGGTCGTTCCGAGGGAAGCCGTACTCGAGCTCCTCGAAGTACGCCGGGTAGGTCCGCTCCCAGATCTCCGAGGAGTACCGGTTCGCCGAGAGGTTGAAGTCCCAGCGGTCGGTCTGCCGCATCAGCTCGTCGAGGTCGAGGTCCCGGCCGGCCTCCGGGAAGTGCCGCAGGTCGGTCCCCATCGTCTTGAGCGGTGTCCCGTGCTGGGTCTGCAGGTGGATCTGCCCCTCCCGCTTCTCCAGCTCCTTCGGCCAATTCATGTTGCTGATGAAGTACGTCGCCTTGTCGAGCAGCTTCTGGTACGCCGGTGAGCCCGCGACGACGTACTCGACTCCCTCCGGGACGACGTGCAGGTGGTCGGCGTCGACCACCCAGACCCCGCGCAGCTGCGGCGCCAGCTCGGCCGCCTTCTCGTAGATCGCCCGCGGGTTGCAGGCGTACTGCTTGAACCAGTAGGAGCAGTACGCGGCCAGGTTCGGGTCGAGCTTGCCGCGGTGCCGGAGCTTGCCGACCGCCTTGCGCGGGTTCTGGACCTGCAGCATCTTGGCGCTCAGCTTGAGCGTGGAGTACGTCGCGTAGTCGTCGTGGATGAGCATCCAGCGCTTGAACCCGCGGCCCGTGCGGTCGGTGTTGTAGCCCTCCGGCTTCCAGCGCTTGGCGAAGGCGTGCGCCGCGTGGAAGAAGTCGGCCCGGTCGTCCGGCGCGACCCGCTCCGGCTTCGCCAGGACGGCGAGGATGTGGTCCAGGGACCGGTCGAACGCGAACCGCCGCCAGCCGGCCAGCTCCGGGTCGGACTGGATGAACGCGTGCACCCGGTCGTACTGGTCGAAGATGTCCCACTGCCGGCGGCCGCCGGTGGCGTGGATGTTGCCGCCGGTGCGGTGCTGCCGGTAGTGAACGACCACCCGGTCCAGGGTGGCGATCCGCTCGGCGGTCAGCATGGTCGAGTAGGTCCAGGGCGCGTCCTCGTAGAACCCGGCCGTGAACGCGAAGCCGTGCCGGGTCAGGAAGTCCCGCCGGCAGGCCTTGTTCCAGACCACCTCGAGGAAGGTCAGGAAGATCGGCCGCTCGGCCGCGGTGAACACCCCGGCGCCGTGGCCGGCGAAGGCGTCGTGCCGCTGGTTGCGGACCACCCGGCCGTCCCAGAAGATCCGCTCGTAGTCGAACAGCAGGATGTCCGGCCGGTCGGTCGCGTCGATCCGGGTCGCGATCGCCTCCAGCGAGCCCGGCAGGTACAGGTCGTCGGCGTCCAGGAACAGCACGTAGTCCCCGCGGCACTCCTTCAGCCCGGCGTTCCGGGCCAGGCCCAGACCGACGTTCTCGTCCAGGTGCAGCACCCGGACCCGCGGATCGGCCGCGGCGTACTCGTCCAGGATCCGGCCGGAGCCGTCCAGATCGGCGTCATCCACCCCGATGATCTCGAAGTCGGTGAACGACTGACCGAGCACCGAGTCCAGGCACGACCGCAACCACGCCCGGGAGGCGTGACAGGGGACCACGATGCTGAACTTGGGGACGGTGCCGAGCGCCATGCCACGTCATCCTAGGGTGCAGCTATGAGTGCTGATGTGTTCGAGCCACTAGGCGGTCTCGAGGGGGTCGGGTCGGCGGCGCGGGCGGCCCGCGACGCGGTCGACGTACTGCTCCGGGACCGTGGTCTGCGCAAGGTCGGCTCGGACGTCACCGCCGAGGCGCTGCTCCGCGGCGCGCACGCCTCGGCCGCCCTGGCCGGCAGCCCGGCGACCCTCGACGAGGTACGGCGAGGAGCCGCGGACGGACTGGCGACCGGCGCGGTCCGGATCACCGGCGAGCTGATGCGGCTCGCGCCCCGGACGGACACCGCCCCGGTGCAGGTCTGGACCAGACTGCACCAGTTGGCCGCGGCCGATCTGGGGCCGGAAGACCAGTTGGGTCATCTCCGGACCAGTCGCGAACCGGTGCCGGACGACATCCCGGGCCTGCCGCCGGCCCCGGGCGCGGACGAGATGTGGGAGCGGCTGAGCGCCCTGGCCCAGAACCTGACCCGCCCGACCAAGGCGCCCGGTCTCGTGGTCGCGGCGGTCGTCCATGCCGAGCTCGCCATCCTGCGCCCCTTCCCGACCGCCAACGGACTGGTTGCCCGGGCGGCCGAACGCTGCATGTTGGTTGCCCGAGGCATCGACCCCGTCGCGGTCACGGTGCCCGAGGCCGGTCACTATGAGTTGGCAGGCACCTATTCGTCGGGCCTCGGCGACTACGCAGCGCGAGGGCTGACCGGAGTTCGTGACTGGTTGCTGCGGTCCTGTGAAGTGGTGTCACTCGGTGCCGAGCGCTCGCCGCTGGCGGGCTGACCCGGGACGTGCGAACGGCGTTCTCTGATGAGAACGCCGTCGCTGGCACGTCATCCTGGTTACCATGCGTGCACCTGTCTGCCGCCACAGGACTTGGCCTGGGTCGCGCTGCCCGGTTGGGATGGGCTGGTCGCCGCGTGGGTGCCTGGGTTCCGTGCAATCTCTACCGGACCCGAAGGTCCTTTGTGCTTCCTTTGTACTCCTGAAAACCCTTTCTGTGAAGGGCTTACGTGACCTTCATGGAGTTGAGAACAATGAAGCATCCTTCAGCTTCCGGTCCCGGCGCCGGCTCAGCTTTCGGGCCGTCGGGTACGCCGCCGCGAGGCTAGGAAGAACGCCCACGCCGCCAGTCCGGCGACCGCCGCGGTGGCCAGGGCAGGTCGCCGTACGTCGCGAAAACGGTTCCGCTCGGCGAGCCCGACCGGCTCGTTGAAGTCGAGCACCGGCCAGCCGCGGGCGACCGCGATCCGGCGCAGGCCCTTGTCCGGGTTGACCGCGAACGGGTGACCGACCGCAGCCAGCATCGGCTCGTCGGTCACGGAGTCGGAGTACGCGTAGCAACTCGCCAGGTCGTAATCCTCGGCCTCGGCGAGCGCCAACATCGCGGTCGCCTTGTGCGGACCGTAGGCGTAGTCCTCGATCTCGCCGGTGTACTTGCCGTCAGCAACTACCATCCGGGTCGCGATCACCTTGTCGGCGCCGAGCATCGCGCCGATCGGCTCGACCACCTCGGCCCCGGACGACGACACGATCACCACGTCCCGGCCGGCCGCGTGGTGCTGGTCGATGAGCTCGACCGCCTCCTCGTGGATCATCGGCGTGACGATGTGGTGCAGGGTGTCGGCGACGATCGCCTTGACCGTCTCCACGTCCCAGCCGGTGCACATCGCGGACAGGTACTCGCGCATCCGCTCCATCTGGTCGTGGTCGGCGCCACCGAGCAGGTACACGAACTGGGCGTAGGCGCTGCGCAGGACGGTCCGGCGGTTGATCAGGCCGCCGGCGTAGAACGGCCGCGAGAAGGCCAGCGTGCTGGATCGGGCGATTATGGTCTTGTCCAGATCGAAGAAGGCGGCCGATCGGCCCGTCCCGGGGTGCGCCATGGGGTCGAGCATAGGCATCGGGGCGAAACGCCGAGGGACCCGGGCTTTTGTGTGGGCCGGTCTCCCGTTAGACTGTTTGACAGTGTGACAGTGACACTGGCCGGAAACGCCTGATCGGGCGGTTTCAGCGCCTGGGTGACGCAGTCTCAGTTGCA
Source organism: Kribbella sp. NPDC050470 (assembly GCF_044458365.1). Taxonomy (NCBI): domain Bacteria; kingdom Bacillati; phylum Actinomycetota; class Actinomycetes; order Propionibacteriales; family Kribbellaceae; genus Kribbella; species Kribbella sp. NPDC050470. Next base: position 326,497 of record NZ_JBITHV010000004.1, read on the forward strand.
ACCGAACTGAGATGTGTGGAACTCGGTCTTGGGGGGTACATACCCCCTGACAGTGGCAGACTGTCGCCTCCTGAACGGCCCCCGGCTCCTCCCCCCGAGCCCGTGGCCGAAGACGGCCCCCGGTCACCCCCCCCGCCGGGGGCCGTCGCCTTTCCTCCTCCGGTTCGCGGATGTAAAAGCTTCCTCAGTTTTCTGCCTGTGGGAGCGCTTTCACTTTATGCAGGCTCTTGACAATGTAGTTACGCAGTCACAGTTTGTAAGTCATGAAAACGCGTGCACTCCGCCCCCAGGCCGCGATCATCCCCGCCCTGATCACGCTTCTCGCCGCCCTCACGGGCCTGCTTCTGGTCCCCGCGACCGGATCCGCCGCCACCAATCTCGTCACGAACGGCACCTTCGAAACCGGAGATCTGTCCGGCTGGACCTGTGCCGCCGGCGCCGCCACGACCTCGGCCCGCACCGGCAGTTACGCGCTCCAGGGCAGCCCGACGTCGTCCGACAACGCCCGCTGCAGCCAGTCGATTCCGGTCAAGTCCAGTACGACGTACACCTTGTCCGCCTGGGTCAAGGGCTCGAACGTCTACCTGGGCTTCGAGGGAGGTACGTCGACCTGGAGCACGAGCACCACGTGGAACCAACTGACGACCACCTTCACCACTGGTGCCTCCACGACCCGGGTGACGATCTACCTGCACGGTTGGTACGGACTGCCGCCGTACCAGGCTGACGACGTCGTGCTCGACGGTCCGGGCGGTACGCCGGACCCGACCACGCCACCGACCACTCCGCCCACCACGCCGCCGACCACTCCGCCGCCGTCTGATGGGACCTTGCCGAAGCACGTCCTGACCGGCTACTGGCAGAACTTCAACAACGGTGCCACCGTCCAGCGCATCAGTGACGTCCACGCGGCGTACGACCTGATCGCGGTGGCGTTCGCCGACGCCGTACCGTCCCAACCGGGTGCCATCACCTTCAACCTGGACTCGGCCGGGCTGGGTGGCTACACGGTGGCCCAGTTCAAGGCCGACATCGCCGCCAAGCAGGCGGCCGGGAAGCGGGTCATCCTGTCGGTCGGCGGCCAGAACGGCACCATCTCGGTCGGCAGCGCCGAGGCCGCGACCAACTTCGCCAACAGCGCGCTGACGGTGCTGCGCGAGTACGGCTTCGACGGGATCGACATCGACCTGGAGAACGGGGTCAACGCGCAGTACATGGGCCAGGCGCTGCGCAGCCTGCGCAACTCGTTCGGCAGCGGGCTGATCATCGCGATGGCGCCGCAGACGATCGACATGCAGAGCACGTCGTTCGAGTACTTCAAGCTGGCGCTGGCGATCAAGGACATCCTGACCGTGGTCAACGTGCAGTACTACAACTCCGGCTCGATGAACGGCTGCGACGGGCAGGTGTACTCGCAGGGCACGGTCGACTTCATCACCGCACAGGCCTGCATCATGCTGCAGAACGGACTGCGGCCCGACCAGGTCGGTCTCGGCCTGCCGGCCTCGTCCCGTGCGGCCGGCAGCGGCTACGTCTCGCCGCAGATCGTCAACAACGCCCTGGACTGCCTGACCCGGGGCACGAACTGCGGCAACTTCAAGCCGAGCACCACATGGCCGTCGCTGCGCGGTGCGATGACCTGGTCGACCAACTGGGACGCGCTGAACGGCAACGCGTTCGCGAACCAGGTCGGCGCCCACGTGCACGCGCTGCCCTGACATGCACAGTTACCGACCGGCTCCGGTGCTGGAAGCGCTTGGTGTCTGCTCGCAGGACGAGCAGCTCTACCGGGCGCTTCTGGCCCGACCGGAGTCCACGACTGTCGCCCTTGCACGTGACACCGGTTGGCCTGCGACGCGCGTCGGCAGGCACCTGCGGTCACTGCTGTCACTCGGCCTGGCGTCTCGTACTCCGGGGCGGCCTGCTCGCTACGTCCCGGCCGTGCCGGAGGCCGCGGTCGAGCTCTTGGCACTCCGGAAGCAGGCAGCCATCGTCGAGGCCCGGCTGGGTGCCTCGGTGCTCACTGCGGAGTTCCGTGCTCGGCATGGCGCGTTCACGGTGATCCGCGGATCCGAGGCGATCGCTCAACGGTTCTACCAGGCGCAGGCGTGTGCGCAGGACGAGGTGCTCGTCCTCAACCGGCCTGCGTACGTCGTCACGCCCGTTCGCGGCGTCTCGTGCCGGGTGATCTACGACATGGCGTCGGTGTCGGAGCCCACCGATCTGGCGGCTGCCCGGTCGGTGGGTTGCCGGATCCTGCGCGACGTACCGCTCGAGTTGGTTCTGGTGGATCGCCGTACTGGGCTGCTGCCGACCAGTCCGGAGGTGGTCGTCGAAGTGGGGCCGTCCAGCCTGCTTGATGGACTGCTGCGGTTGTTCGAGCTGCTGTGGCAGCAGGCGAGCCCGCTTGCACCTTCGGCCTCGGAGGGGCCGCTGAGGGGTGAGGACCAGCAGCTGCTGGCGCTCGCCGCGGCGGGGTTGACGGACCAGGCGATCGCTCGGCGGCTCGGGGTGGCGCAGCGGACGGTCGAGCGCCGGATGCAGCGGATCCTCAAGGCGCTGGACGCGACCACCCGCTTCCAGGCCGGCCTCCGCGCCGGCCAACGCGGCCTCCTCGCCTAGTCGGTGACGTCTGCTACTACTGCCTTCAATGATTTGACCAGGTCGTCGGCATTGACGGTGATGCCGACGCCGTGGTCGCCGCCGCCGAGGGAGATCGTGCCGGTGATGCGCTCGTCGGCGATCACCGGCCAGGCGTGCGTGCTGCCGAGCGGAGTGATGGTGCCGCGGACGTACCCGGTCACGTCGAACGCAGTGTCCTTGTCCGGCATCGAGATCCGGTTGACCCCGAGCAGCGTGCGCAGCTTCGGCCACGCGATCTCCCGATCGCCGGGGACCAGTACGAAGCGGTAGTCGTCGTCGGACAGCCGGACCACGATCGTCTTGATCAGGCTGGCCGGCTCGATGCCCCGCGCCGCCGCGGCCTCCTCGAGCGAGTTGACCCGCCCGTGCCTGGTCACCTCGTAGCTCAGGCCCAACTGGTCGGCTGCCTCGATCGCTCTGGTCACCTGGCTAGTTTCGCACCTTGCTGGGAACGGCCTTGAGGAGTACGGCCAGCAGGAGAGTGATGAGGAAGAGCACACACGCCTCCAGCGCCACCCCACTCCAGCCCCCGTGCGTCCACGCAGCCCCGGCCAACCCGCCGAACACCGACGAGCCGAGATAGAACGAGAACAGGTAGAGGCTGGCCGCCTGCCCGGTCCCACCGCCACCTGCGTGTGCCCGGGCGGCCACCCAACCGCTGGCCACACCATGTACGGCGAAGAAGCCGGCCGTCATCAGTGCGAGCCCGACCACAATCAGCGGCAGCGGCGCAGCAAGGGTGACGGCCACTCCGGCCAGCGTGACAAGACAGCCCGCCGGGACAACCGCCCGCCGCCCGTACCGGTCAGCAAGCCACCCTGCCGTAGCCGAACCAGCCGACCCGAGCAGATAGACGGTGAACACCAGCCCAGCCGCTCCCGCGCTCAGGTCGTACGGCGCTCCGGACAGCCGGAACACGGCTCCGTTGTACACAGCGACGAACGCGCCGACCGCGGTGGCAGCGATCCCGTAGAGCGCCAGCAAGGCCGGGTCCCGCAGTACGCGGCCGGTCTGGGTCAGCAACTGCCGCGGGCTGGCCGGGGCCGGCTGGAAGTTCTGGGAGGCGGGCAGCAGCAGCCAGACCACGGCGGCGCACAGGACACCGACGACTGCGATGCCGCCGGCCGCGAATCGCCAGCCGCCGAGGTCGGCGAGCCCACCTGCGACGAGGCGGCCGGCCATGCCGCCAACCGCCGTACCCGCGATGTAGAGGCCGCTGGCGCGGGCGTGGCTGTCTTGGTGCACCTCCTCGCGGAGGTATGCCATGGCGACAGCGGGCAGACCGGCCATCGCGATGCCTTGGAGGCCGCGGAGGGCGAGCAGCGCGTGCCAGGTCGGCGCTACTGCACACAGCAGGGCAATGACGGAGGTGGCGGCGACCGACCAGCGCATCAGAGTGGTGCGTCCGATCACCTCGGAGGCGGGACCTGCGATCAGCAGCGCGATGCCGAGTCCGAGCGTGGCCAGCGACACCGTGAACGCGCTCTGGCTCGGCGAGACCTTGAACGCATCGACGAGCTCGGGGAGCAGCGGCTGGGTGCTGTAGAGCAGTGCGAACGTCGCCAGGCCCGCCGCGAACAGGGCGATGGACAGCCGGCGGTAGCCGGCCTCGCCTGGCCGGTAGCCGGGCTGCGCGGCGACGGAAGTGTGCATGCCTTCGACCGTGCCACGCATTGTGCGATACGTAAAATGTCGATCTCAGCAGTAATCGATACGCTTCTCGTATGCATGTCGAAGACCTGCGCTCGTTCATCGTCCTCGCCGAGACCGAGCATCTGACCGAAGCGGCCGCCGTACTGGGGACGAGCCAGCCCAACCTGTCCCGCTCGCTTCGTCGCGTCGAGAGCGCGTTCGGAGTGCAACTCTTCGAGCGCGAGCACCGAGGCTTGCGGCTGAACCCGTACGGGCGCGTCGTCCTGGAGGCTGCCCGCGCCGGTACGGCGGCTGTCGACAGTGCACGTCAGCGCATCGACGCGCTGCTCGACCCGGAGTCGGGGACAGTGCGGCTCGGGTTCCTGCACTCGGTCGCGACCAGCCTGGTGCCGGACCTGCTGAAGGCGTTCCGCTCGCAGGCGCCGAGCGTCCGGTTCGCGCTGCGGCAGGAGCCGGCGCATGACATCGTCCAGGACCTGGAGAGTGGGGAGGCGGAGATCGGCATCATCGCGCCGCGGCCGGATCCGGAGCTGTTCGGGTGGCACCTGCTCGAGCAGCAGCGGCTGTGCCTGCATGTCCCGCCCGGTCATCCGCTGGCGTCGCGGCGGCGGGTGGAGTTGGCTGCGGCCGCTGACGAGCAGTTCGTCGGGCTGCGGCCTGGGTTCGGGTTCCGGCGGATCAGTGAGGAGCTGTGCCGCGCGGCTGGGTTCACGCCGCGGCTGGCGTTCGAGGCGACCGACCTCGCGACCATCGACAGTCTGGTCGGTGCCGGGCTCGGGGTGGCGGTGTTGCCGTCCGGTGCGGTGCGCGGGAACGAGAGTGGGGCGGTGTCGATCCCGCTCGCCGGGGTGCGGGCGCGGCGGGAGATCGGGATGGCGTGGCGGTTGCGGGCGCAGCTCACGCCGGCTGCCGAGCGGTTCCGCGACTTCGTCCGGTCGCAACCGGTGCGGTCGGCCTGAGTCTGACCGTGACTTTCGTAGCGTTGGTCCAATTTTCCCGGTGTCGACTTGCAGTGAGAGGGCTTTCCACCGCACAGTTTCCTCCGTGAGGAAGCGTCTCAGTTCGATCCGCCCGAGCCGGCGCCTGCTGTTCGCAGCCGGCACGGCTGCCGCTGCGTCGACGGTTGCGTCGGCTGCAACGGCCTCGGCCGGCGAGCTCGGCTCCACCGGCGCGTACGGGTCGGGAGTGCTGGGCGCTTGGGAGCGGCAGGCGCGCGCGATCTCGGCCGAGTCGCAGATCCGCAAGGCGCGGGAGACCGACGGCGTCTTCATGTTCGGCGACAGCATCGGCGTCCAGGACGGACCGTCGCTGGCCAAGCAGCTGACCGCGCACGGCATTCACATCGCCGTGCACAACTGGGCCGGCCGCCCGGTCACGCCCGCCGTCGACGCCCTCGACACCTGGGCCCAGGACTACGGCCTGCCGCACCGCATCCTGATGTCGGTCGGCTCCAACGACATCTTCACCCCGCCCGCGGTGGCCGCCCAGGTCGAGCGGACCATGCAGATCGTCGGCGCCGAGCGGACGGTCTTCTGGGTCAACATCCAGGCCGCCCGGACCGGGCACGGTCCCGGCGTCCAAGTCTCCGACCAGCGGAACAGCGCCTGGATCAACCTCCAGCTCGCCGAGGCGCAGCGCCGCCACGAGAACCTCCGCGTGATCCGCTGGGCCGAGCACCTGGCCGCCAAGCCCAACCGCCTCGCCAAGTACCTCCGCGACGGCCTGCACCCGTCGATCCCGCTGGGCCAGAACGCCCGCAACGCCCTCATCGTCGAGGCTCTGAAGTCCGGCTGAGTACGGCGACGCGCGGGTTGCTGCCCGCACGTCGCCGTACCGCTGTCAGAACCCGGCCGTGATCCGGGTGAACTCCCACTCGGGCTGCGAGATGCCGGAGCAGTTCGAGACCACGCCGCCACCCGGGCACGGGCGGTCGCGGTTGACCGACCAGAACGCCAGCCGGCCGAGCCCGTTCGACTTGGCCCAGTTGGTGATGTTCTGCCAGGTCGCCGTGGTGGTCATCTCCTGCTGGTCGGACAGACCGTTCATGCCGGAGATGCCCTGGTGCGCGTAGGCCTGCGCGGTGGTCCAGCCGAAGGTCGCCTTCAGCTTGTTGTTCAGGCCGACGGACGCGTTGATGGTGTCCTGCTGGATGTTCGAGCTGCCGAAGTCGAACGGCATCAGCGTGTAGATGTCGATGTTCGCGCCGAGAGCCGCGGACCGCTCGATCAGCCGGTTGCCCCAGTAGTTCGGGCCGCTGGTCGTCGTACCGAAGGTGAGGATCGTCTGGATCCCCGGGTTGTTCTGCTTGACGATCTTGAGCGCGTTCAGGATGCGGTCCTGGACGACCTCGTTCTCGAACTCGTCGCTGTTCTCGATGTCGACGTCGATCGCCTTCAGGTTGTAGGCGTTGATCACCTGCTGGTACGCGCCGGCGAGCGCCTCCGGCGTACTGCAGTTCGGGCCGAGCTTGTTGCCGCTCCAGCCGCCGATCGACGGCACGATGTCGCCGCCGGCGGCGCGGATCTGTGCGATCGCGTTGGCGTCCGCACTGCCCTGCAGCGGCCTGCTGCCGTCCCATGCCGGGTTGCAGCCACCGGACGACAGGATGAACGCCATGGTGAACCACCTGATGCCGGTCGCGTTCATGACGGTCGCCGGGTTCGGCGGGTCACCCCAGCCCATGTAGAGGTACGGCGCCGCCCGCCGGGTGCCGGGGTTGCCGCCACCGGTGGTCGTCGTCACCGAGATGCTGCTGCTCTTCGGCCCTTCACCCGCGCTGTTGGACGCACTGACCTGGTAGCTGTACGTCGTGTTCGCGGTCAGCCCGGAGTCCGTGTACGACGTACCGGTCGGGGAGCCGACCTTCGTGCCGTTGCGGTACACGCTGTAGCTCGTTGCACCGCTTGCCGCGGACCAACTGAGGCTGACCGACGACGAGGTCGCCGTACCGGACAGACCTGTCGGTGCGCCCGGTGGGGTGCCGCCACCGCCGCCAGTGCAGGAGCCGCCGTTCAGCCGGCAGGCTGTGAGCCCTGGGAAGTTGCCTGGGCTGCCGTTGAAGCCGAAGGTGACGCTGGCGCCCGGTGCGAGCGGTCCGGCCCAGCTCGGCGGCGTGAACGTGTGTGTCTGGCCGCTGCTGCTCCTGGTAGCGTCCCACGAGCTACTGATGGTGTAGCCGGACGGGAAGTCGAGCGCGACCGACCAGGTGCTCACCGAGCTCGTGGTGCCGTTGGTGACAGTCACCTTGCCCTCGAACCCGCTGCCCCAGTCGGACACCTTGGTGAAGGCTGCGGTGACACCGGCCGCGTTCGCAGCCGGCGCGATCAGAAGTGCCAGTACTACTGCAATGACAGCCGCTAGAGCCATCGAGATGCGTTTCATGATTGCTCCGATCAGTGGGCGGTACGTGATCAGACTCGGCCCCAGAGTGCGGGGACGTTCAGTGGCTCCCAGCCGGTCAGGGAGGTGTGCCCCTGGATGCACTTGTAGGTGAGGCCGTTGTAGCTCACCAGCGCACCGGTCGCGTACGTCGTGTTCGGCGCCCACGGGGTGGCCGTCGGAGGCGTCGAGGTCGGCGTCGGGGTGGGAGTCGGCGTCGGTGTCGGCGTGGGAGTGGGGGTCGGTGTCGGAGTGGGCGTCGGAGTGGGCGTCGGCGTCGGGTTCGGGCCGCTGCAGCCTGGGGTCTCCGCGTTGACTGCGTTCACCACGTGGTTGAAGAGGGTGACGTTCGGGTCGAGTGCCTCGAGGGAGTACATCATCGCGCCGGCCAGGCCGTTGCAGTGCTGGTAGTCCGCCTTGGCCTTGATCGACTGGGCGTTGTCACCGGTCCAGAAGGTGCCGTTGCGGTAGAACCACGACGCCTTGGTGGTCTCGTCGAAGTACGTCGCCGACGGATCGTCCACGAACCCGACGAGCTCCTTGTAGAAGGAGACACCGGGCACATTGCCGCTCATCGCGTGCCCGTCGGCCGGTCCGGTGGCGGGCTGGTACTTGCCGTTCGCCGTACTCGGAACGCCCTTCCAGCCCCTGTAGTAGAAGGGATATCCGATCGTCAGCTTGTTCGCCGGGAAGCCGCCGGGGATGCCGTACGCCGGGTCGCCGGTGGTCCACGCCTTGATCGCGCCGTCGATCGAGTACTTGGCCGAGCCGGGCGGGATCGGTGTGCTCGGGTCGTCCGGGGCCTGGTAGAGCGGGTCCTGGAAGTTCGTCGGCCCGGTGGCGTCCCAGCCGCCGTGCATGTCGTACGTCATCACGTTGTTGTAGTCGAGGTACTGGCCGATCTTGTCGGTCTCGATCGTGGCGATCTTGTCCTGGCCGGCCGGGGTGGCGGCGGTCAGGTAGTAGCGCTTGCCGGTCTGGCCGCCGTACGCGTTCAGCTGGGACCGGAACTCGGCCAGCAGCAGGGTGAAGTTCTGCTTGTCGGCGGGACTCCAGTGGTTGCCGACGTGGCCGTTCGGCGAGCCCGGGTACTCCCAGTCGAGGTCGATGCCGTCGAAGATGCCGGAGGCCGTGCCGGGACCGCCGAAGCCGTCGATTACCGGGAGGTCGCCCTTGAGGAACATGTTCACGCAGGAGCTGACGAACGTCTTGCGCTTGGCGTCGGTGGAGGCGGCGTCGGAGAAGTACTTCGAGTACGTCCAGCCGCCGATCGAGATCAGGATCTTCAGGTTCGGGAACTGCGCCTTGAGCTTCTTCAGTTGGTTGAAGTTGCCCTGGATCGGCTGGTTCCAGACGTCGCCGACCCCGTCGACGCTGATGTCCGCGCCGTACGACTTGCCGTAGTCGGCGAACGCGTCGCCGGCGCCGTCACCCGCGTTCGGGTTGTTCTCGTCCTGCGAGGCAGCCTTGTTCGCCATGAAGCAGGTGTGGTCGGTCGGGTGGATGTTCGCGAACGCGTAGTTCAGGAAGTCCAGCTTGCCGGCCGCGCCGGTAGTGATCAGGTTCTTCGGGTAGAACGCGTTGGCGTAGATCCCCCACTGGGTGAAGTACGCCGTCTTCACCCCACCGCTCGTGGCGGCCGGGGCCTGGGCCGTCTCGGGGCTGGCGAGGGAGACGCCGGCGGCGGTGATCAGGGCGGTGGCGGCGACGGTTGCGGTGGCGGCGAGCATGCGTAGTCGACTCATGGGCGGTCCTCCGGAGCTGGGACGGAAGCGGTCCGGTGAAATTTAGTTAAAGACGCTTCGAAAGGAACCGTAACCGTTCCCGGCGGGTTGGTCGCGGGCTGGCGATGGCGGATTCCCGCTGCTGACGGAAACCCGACAGGCCTTTGTCCACAGGGATTCAGTGCGTTGGCCGGAGGATGCCGCGACGACGGCATCTTCTAGGCATGGACACTTCTTCGACTTCAGTGCTCTTGGCAACTACTGACGACCTGCTGCTCGACGACCTGCTCCGGCTGGCCGCGGCGGCCTCGATCACCCCACTGGTCGAGCACGACCTGCTCGGCCTCCGCCGCAGCTGGCACGCCGGCTCCCTGGTCGTGGTCGGCCACGACCTGGCCGAGCCACTCGCCCGAACCCAACCGGTACGGCGATCCGGCGTCGTCGTCGCCGGGTTCGCCGGCGGTGACGACGTGTACCGGTGTGCCTTCGACATCGGCGCGGAGTCGGTGTTCCGGTTACCCACGGACGAGTCCGCCTTGGGCGACAAGTTGGCCGATGCCTTGGATGGCGAGGTCCGGACTGCGTTGACGCTCGCGTTCGTGGGCGGCTGCGGGGGAGCGGGAGCGACCACGCTCGCCTCGGCGGTGGCCGTGTTCGGGAACCGGCGTGGGTATCGCACGATGCTGATCGACGGCGATCCACTCGGCGGCGGCATCGAGTTGGCGCTGGGGATCGAGCAGGATGTCGGCGATCGCTGGCCGAAGTTGCTCAACGCGTCCGGCCGGGTAAGTGCTGCTGCGCTGCGGTCCGCCTTGCCGTCGGTGAACGGGCTGGCGGTGTTGTCGTGGGATCGGTCCGATGTGACCGTCCTGCCGCCGGAGACGATGAGTTCGGTGCTGAGCGCGGCCCAACGCAGCAGCGATCTGGTCGTCGTCGACCTGCCTCGGCGGGCGGATCCGGCGGTGGAGGAAGGTTTCGTCCGCGCCGGCGCGACGCTGCTCGTCGTACCGTGCGATGTCAGGTCGGTCGCCGCGGCGCATCGGTTGGTCGGTCCGCTGCGCGACGTCGCCGGTGATCTTCGGGTGGTGGCGCGGGATCCGCGGGTGAACGGGCTGTCTGCTGCTGACGTCGCGGCGCACCTATCATTGCCATTGGCAACGAGAGTTGGTTACGAGCGGGATCTGCCGGCGGCGATGGATCAGGGGCGGTTCGATCCGCGTCCGCGTGGGCCTCTCGGTCGTGCGGCGTCGGAGCTCCTGGATCTGTTCGGCCTCTACTCAGCGGCGGCGGCATGAGTGCCTCCGCCGTACTCATCGATCGTGTCCGGGCGACCTTGGCCGTCACCGGTGCGGAGCCGACACCTGCTCGCGTCGCTGCTGCTCTCCGGGCGGATGGCGGCGTCTACGGCGACGCGATCGTGCTCGCCGTGGTCGCGGCACTCCGCCGGGAGGCGTTGGGTGCGGGCCCGCTCGACAGCCTGCTGTCCGAGCCGGGTATCACCGACATCCTGGTGAACGGTCCCGACGAGGTGTACGTCGACCGTGGTTCCGGCCTCGAACGCGTGCTGGTCCGCACCGGCGACGAGCCTGCTATCCGCCGTCTCGCCACCCGGTTGGCCGCGGCCGCAGGTCGCCGACTCGACGACGCCACGCCGTACGTCGACGTGCGCCTCTCCGACGGCACCCGCTTCCACGCCGTACTTGCGCCGGTCGCCGCGCCAGGCACCTGTCTGTCGTTGCGCGTCCCGTCCAGGAAGGTCTTCACGCTCGACGACTTGGTCGCTGCAGGTGCGCTGCCGCCGGCCGGTGCGACGATCCTGCGTGACTTGGTCGATGCGCGATTGGCCTTCCTGATCAGCGGTGGCACGGGTACTGGGAAGACCACGCTGCTGAATTCCCTGCTGTCCTTGGTGGATCCCTCGGAACGGCTCGTCCTCGTCGAGGACGCCGGAGAGCTGCGCCCGAACCATCCCCACGTCGTCCGCCTCGAGGCACGACCACCGAACGTAGAGGGAAGCGGCGAGATCTCTCTCCGAGACCTGGTCCGCCAGGCCCTCCGCATGCGCCCCGATCGCCTCGTGGTCGGTGAGGTTCGCGGACCCGAGGTCGTCGACCTGCTGACCGCCTTGAACACCGGCCACGAAGGCGGCTGCGGCACCGTCCACGCCAACTCGGCCACCGACGTCCCGGCCCGTCTGGAAGCCTTGGGCGCCCTAGCCGGCCTCACCCGAGAAGCCGTCCACAGCCAGGTCGCCTCCGCCCTCCACGCCGTCATCCACCTGACCCGCCCCGCCGACGGCCCCCGCCGAATCGCCGAGATCCAAGTCTTCGACCGCCTCCCGACCGGCCAAGTAGTCACCCGCCCAGCCGTCACCTTCCACCACCCCAACAACACCCTCACCCTCCACCCGCCCGCCCATCGCTTCACCAACCCCCACCCCGCCGCCGCATGACTCCCGCCCTGCTCTCCAGCCTCCTGGTCCTCCTCACCCTCCACCTACTTCTCCCCGCCCGCCATCGAGCCCTCCACCGCCTGACCCCTCATCCACCCCAAGGCGCCTCCGCGGTCCCTCCGCCTGCCGCAGCCACCCCAACACCCGCGGCCGCCCGGCGACGCTTCCCCCGACTCGCCGTCGCCCGCTCGCAGCAACGTCGCGTGTGGCTCCTCGCGCCACCAGCCGCACTCACCAGCTTGATCTTTGGCATGCAGTTCCTGGTGTCCGTCGCCGCCCTGGCCGCCATCACCTGGCTCGTCCACAACCAACGAACCCAACACCGCCAACGCACAACCACCGCCGCCCGCCGCGCCAACATCATCGAAGCCCTCGACGTACTCGCCGCCGACCTCACCGCCGGCCGCCCACCCATCGAGGCATTGGAAGGCGCCGCAACCATCTGCCCCGACTTCCAAGTCGCCCACGCCGCCGCCAAACTCGGCGGAGACATCCCCGGCGCCCTCGAGCTCGCCGCAGAATCCCCCGGCGCCGAAGGCCTCCGCGCCCTCGCAGCCTCTTGGCGAGTCGCCGACGAATCCGGCGCCGCCTTCGCCACCCTCACCGACCGCCTCGCCCAATCCCTCCGGGCCGACGAGTCCATCCACCGCCAAACCGCCGCCAGCCTCGCCGGTGCTCGTTCCACCGCCCGCATCCTGGCCCTGCTCCCCATCTTCGGCATTGCCCTCGGCTACTCCCTGGGCGCCAACCCCCTCACCTTCCTCACCACAACCCCCACCGGCTGGCTTTGCCTAACCGTCGGCCTAGCCCTGACGACCGCCGGCCTCCACTGGACCACCCACCTAGCCAAACTCCCAGCCACCTAGCGAGCCCTGACCCCATGAGCACTGTCCTGGCAGCCACAGCCGCAGCACTCGCGTCGTACCTCTTGCTGCCCGCCCAACCATCCCTCCGCCGTCTCACCCACCGACCCCGCCGCCCCCGACCCCGCCCGCCCCGCCGACACCAACTAGCAGCCACCCTCGCCGCTCTCGGCCTCCTCTTCCTCTTCGGCATGCCGTGGTCCATCCCGCTCGCCGCCGCGGCCGTCTACCTCATCCCCAAGGCGCTAGCCCGCCTTGAACCAGCCGCCACCAAGCAACGAACCGCACAACTCACCCGAGATCTCCCCCTGGCCGTAGATCTCCTAGCCGCCTGCCTCCGCGCCGGCCGCCCACCCCAACAAGCCCTCACCACAGTCGCCGCCGCCATCCGCGGCCCCCTGGCCGACCTCTTCACCAAGGTCGCCCATCACCTGTCCCTAGGCGCCGACCCAATCGACGCCTGGTCCCACCTGCGCGCCGAACCAGCTTGCGCCCCCTTCGCACGAGCCATCGACCGTTCCCTCCGCTCGGGCGCCCCGCTCTCCAAGACCCTCGAACACCTGGCCGACGACACCCGTCAGGCCCACCACCACGCCGCCGACCAAGCGGCCCGCGCCATCGAGTCCCGAACTGCCCTGCCCCTAGGCCTCTGCTTCCTCCCAGCCTTCATCCTCCTGTCCATCGTCCCTACCATCGCCGACGCCCTGATCCCGTACCTAACCCGCCAATAGGAGCCACAGGCAACAAGTTGTCCCCAACCCAGAATCTCCTTGAAAAAAAGGCCTCCAACAACGGCACCTTGTCAGCAACAGATCCGGACACCCGGACACGAACCCTGGAGGCACCAATGCAAACCGCCGAGCCGACCCCCACCTCCACCCACCCCGCCCACAAAGCCCTCCGCCTTCCCACCAAGCGCCGATCCCTCCGCCGCTCGGAACGCGGAGCAGCCACCGCCGAGTACGCCGTCAGCGTCGTAGCAGTCTGCGGCCTAGGCGGAATCCTCGTAGCCCTCCTCAAGTCCGACGCCATGCTGAACGCCCTCAAAGCCCTCATCAACTACGCCCTCCAACTAGCCGGCGTAGAAGGCGTCCAGCTCTAACCGGACCGGGGTCGGTCGCACCCCCCTCCCCGCGACCGACCCCACCCCAACCACACCAGGGCATAACCCCCGCCGTACCAATCCCCGAACGGCGACCACAACCACAGCGCGCGCCGCAGTACGACGCGACAGCGGCCCGACGGATCCGGGCCACCCGCAAGACTCCGCGACGGATCTCCAACCAGGGCGGAGACAACCTCCCAACCCAAGGGCCGCCGCGCCACCAGCCCAAGCGCTCCCACCCCACCAATCCAAGCGCCGCCACGACACCACTCCAGCGCTCGCCGCGTCGGCCAACGCAAGGGGACCCCAGATGCCACGCCGGAACCCGCAGCACCTGACGACAACCAGCCACCCAGCTCGCACCCCCGCCAAGCAACAGAGCAACCGCACTCACAGGCATGTCGAGCGCCACCAGGCCCGGCGGTGTGGTGAGCGTGGTGCGGTGACCGCGGAGGTGGCCATTACGCTGCCCGTCCTGCTTACGATGCTCGTCCTGGGCATCTGGCTGATCGGCACCGTCGTGCTCAACATCCAGTGCACCGACGCCGCGCGGGACGTAGCCCGCGCAGTAGCCCGCGGCGAATCCCCCGAATCAGCTCAAGAGCTGGGCCGCCGCACAGGCCCCAAGAACGCAACGATCACCATCACTCGAACCCCCACAGATATCCACGTCAAAGTCACCGCCACTCCCAACCGCTCCGGCCCCCTCCTAGCCCCGTTCCCCACAACGCAGATAACAGCCGAAGCCACCCTCCAGGCCGAACCTTCCACCGAGAGCCCACCCCAATGACGACACACCCCAATCCCCAGCGACGCGTGAAGTCAGAGCGTGGCAGCGGCAGTCTCCTAACGCTCTTCGCCTGCCTGATCCTCGCAACGGCCGTCGCCATGGCGATCCTCTGGACATCCATCTCCACAGCCCGTCACCAACTAGCAGCCGCCGCCGACCTAACCGCCCTAAGCGCCGCCCACTCCCTAACCTCCGGCACCGCCGACCCCTGCACCACAGCCCACCGAATAGCCGCCACCCACCATGTAAACCTCACTGCCTGTCACGTAACCGCCGACACCGTCACCATCCGCGTGACCAAGCAACTAACCCTCCCAGCCCTCGGCACCCCCACCCTCACCACCCAAGCCCAAGCCGGCCCCGCCTAACCCAACCCCTGACCTCGCCACCCGTCGACGTACGCCGACCTCGCCACCCGTCGACGTACGCCGACCTCACCACCCGCCGACGTACGCCTACCTCGCGACCCGCCCATATACGTGCGCGTCGCCGCCTGTCGATGTACGCCCGCGTCGCCACCCGCCGGCGTACGCCCGCGTCGCCGCCTGCCGATGTGCGCCCGCCTCGCCGCCTGTCGATGTACGCGCGCCTTGCCACCTCGCCGACGTACGCCCGCCTCGCCCCTAGCGAGACGTGCGACCGCCTCACTGCGGCCCATCGCGCATTGCACCTCGACATCAGCTGGCTCGGCTTGGTGTGCCTGCGGCTTTCGTTGGCGTGCGCTGTGCTCGCCGTGACCGTGTTCGTGCAGGCCTGTCGAGCGTTGATCACGTGGTCCCGACCAGACGTCAGCGTGTGCGGGCGCGTTGTCTCGGGCCGTACGAAACTCGCGGCGGCTGTCGGGTCGTGAGGATGGGGTCTGGGCGGTCGCGATCTGGTCGCAATCTGGTAGAGATGGGGCGTTGATCTGGACGTGGTGTGTCGGCTGACTCCATGATCTGGAACCGAAGTCCTGCCCATCCTCCCGGACGCACTTCCCCGGCGCCCGGACGGTTACCCCGGAGGCTCGTTTGCCCGAACGCATCCGGCTGTTGCTGGTCGACGACCAGATCCTCAGTCGAGGCGTGCTCAGAAGCGGACTGGAGCGCGAGCGCGACCTGGAGATCGTTGCCGAGCTCAACCGTTCGGACGACGTGGTGGGCGCCGCGAAACGGCACCGGGCGAACGTCGCGCTGCTCGACGCGGCGGGGCCGGGGAAGGACAGCATCAAGGTGACCACGACGCTGCGTACGTCGATGCCGGAGTGCCGGGTCGTGATGCTGACGACGTACGGGCGGCCGATTCACTTCCGGCGCGGGCTCGAGGCAGGTGCGAAGGGGATCGCGTTGAAGGGGAGCCCGGCGCCGCAGTTGGCGGATGCGGTACGGCGTGTGCACCTCGGACTCCGCGTGGTCGACGCCAATCTGGCGGCCGAGAACCTCAGGTACTCCGAGACGCCGCTCAATGACGACGAGACGGACACCCTGCGGGCGGCGCGCGACGGTGGGTCGGTCGCGTTGATGGCGCGCAAACTCGAGGTGTCCGAGCGGGTCGTTCGTACCCGGCTCTGGTCCGCGATCGGCAAGACCGGCGCCCGCACCCGCTCCGACGCCATCCACATAGCCGAACGCAACGGCTGGCTCCTCGACTGAGAACATCCCCCCGACGCCTGGATTCCCGCCCCTCGGGTTCCAGGTTCTGCCATGTACGCGAGGCACCCGGCGAGCGAGCCGGTGTCGGACAACCGCAGCCGGGTCAGGTCGTCCGACTCGGACGCGGGTGCTGTCGCGGTGCACGACCCCGCACGCTGTCTGGTTAGGCGTTGCTGGATGAGACGTTGTTGCCGGGAGCGCGACGGGATCAGACGTCAGTGAGAGCCCGGGCCGTTTCTGGTGGCGTGCCCACCGACTCGACGGGCACGGAAGCCGCGCTCTTCGCAGTCAACTGGGCAGCTTGGATGCGATCGAAGCGGAACCACCTGATCGCGTCCCGGGTTTGGCAGTGCGCCACGAGGTACCACTGTGCTTCGGTATGAGCGATCAACACTGGGTCGACCTTGCGGATCGTGTGCTTTCCGTGATGGTCCTGGTACTGCAGCACCAGCACGCGGCGTTCCTGAAGCGCCCGCTCAATCGAGCGCCTGACCCGGGCATTCCCCGGGCTACCGGTGAGGTCGGTCCAGACGCGGTCGGTGAGAGCACTCGCGCGATCCCGCGTGGGGCGATCCACGACGCTCAGGATTTTGGTCAGGACCGCACGGGCGTGCTGCTCGAATGGTTGCCCACGGTGAGAAGCGACTGCGGCTGCAAGTCCGAGGATCTCTGCCTCGGTGAAGTTGACCGGCGGCAGGGTCGCTTGTGGGTCGACCACGTATCCACCGCCGGGTCCGGGGCGCGCCCAGAGGGGGAATCCGCCGTGCTGCAGGGTGGTGATGTCCCGCTTGATCGTGCGGATGCTGACCTCGAAGGTTCGCGCCAGTTGCTCGGCCGTTCGTCCTGCCTTGCCCGCCCTTCGAAGTTCCTCGCGAATGGCGTAGAGCCGGTCGGTGCGGTTCACCACAAAATGGTGACATACCGGTGACATGGCGGGGAGCAACGATTCGGACGTGACCATTCCACGAGACCCGATCTTGTTCATCAGTGGCGCAGGCCTTCCAGCTTGGGTGTGGGACGAAGTGCGCGACTTACTCGACGTCGGGACGACGGTCGCCCCTCGACCCGCGGAGGGCACGTCGGCAACGCTCCTTCGCTATGCCGAAGCGGCTATCGCGGCGGCACCGCGAGGAATCTTCGCAGTGGTCGCCCATTCCGTCGGAGGCGTCGTTGGCGCAGAAGTGGCCCGGCTTGTTCCCGACCGCGTCAGTGGGTTCTTGGCCGTGACAGCGGCCATCCCGGAGGCAGGACAGTCGTTCACCTCGGCGATGCCCCTCCCCAACCGATGGGTGCTTGCGGCAGCCATGCGCCTCGTCGGCACGCGGCCGCCCGACAAGGTGATCCGTCGGGGTCTTGGTGACGAACTGCCGGATGACGTCGTCGAACGCGTGGTGGCTGAGTTCAGGACCGAGTCGCGGGGCCTGTACCTGGACAAGGCAGCGGCGCCTTCATGGCCTGCCCGACGGGGTTACGTCGCGACGACCCGGGATCGCGAACTACCTCTGTCCCTGCAGGAACGGTTCGCACGACGACTTGACGCGAACTGGGAGGACAAGATCGATGCGGGGCACCTCCCGATGGTCCAGAACCCAAAGGCGCTGGCGGACTCCATTCACCGGTTCCTCGCGGCATGAGTACGTCTCTCGAGCCGCTCGTCGGTCCCCGGAACCCGCGGCGCGTCGACGGCTTCGGATGACTCCGACCGGGCGTGCTGGACAGCGGGTTGCTCGATGACCCACGCCAGCGCGCCCTCGGTGTCGAGGGGCGCCGACGAGTGGTTTACAACTATCACCGGCCGCGCAGAACCGCTGGCAGCACCCCTCCTGCATTGCCCTGCCGAGCGGCGCCAGCGACGTGCTGGCCTCATGCGCTAGGTGTCGAGTTGGTCTAGGAGCCAGCGGGGGCCGGTGGGGGTGGCGCCGGTGGTTTCGATGCGGTGGCGGAGGCCGCGGTCGGCGGTTACGACGGTGACCTCGGGATTGGCGTCGTGGGAGGCCGACTCGGTGGTGATCGCGACGATGGTGTCGTCGCCGGAGCCGTCGGCGAGGACTACGCGAAGGGTGCCGACGTCGGGGGCGTCGGGGCCCGAGACGGCTGCGCGGGCGGCGCCTTCGAGGATGACGATGATGTCGGTGGTGTCTTGAAGGCGTGCCTGGAGAGCGGCGAGCTTCACGAGGAGGCGGCGGGCGGCTCCGGCGCGGTCGCGCCACCAGCCGTCCGGGCGGGAGCCGACCACGTTGGCCGCGTCCACCACGATCACCTGGCGCCGTTGATCGGTCATGCCGTCAGTCTGTCAGCAAGTCATTCGGCCTGGTCGTCACCGGCGGCATCATCGCAAGGCACAGCGCTGAGCACGCGAGGCGGGCAGGCGAGGCGGGCAGGCTAGGCGGGCAGGCGAGGCGGGCATGCGGGATGGGGGTCAGGCGCAGAGGGAGATGATGCGGCCTTCGTGGGTGACCAGGTAGTGCGGGCCTGGAACCGCCGGGAGGGATTCGTGGGATGTGCGGACTGGACGGCGGGTGCCGTCGGGGGAGATGAGGACGGTGTTGGGGGCGTCCAGGGCGATGAAGGAGTCTTCGACGCGCAGGAGGATGGGGGCGGTGTAGGA
The DNA here is from genome assembly GCF_044458365.1 of Kribbella sp. NPDC050470. Taxonomy (NCBI): domain Bacteria; kingdom Bacillati; phylum Actinomycetota; class Actinomycetes; order Propionibacteriales; family Kribbellaceae; genus Kribbella; species Kribbella sp. NPDC050470. Next base: position 345,344 of record NZ_JBITHV010000004.1, read on the forward strand.
GGCGGAGATCGCGGTGCGGCCGGCGGCGAGGCCGGCTAGGACGGCTTGGGGGAGTTCGTCGGGGCCGGAGGCGGCGGCGTCGACGGCGATCCAGGTGGTGGGGGTGCCGGGCAACGAGATGGAGGTCAGGTCGTGCCAGTCGCTGCCGCCGATCGGCGTCGTACTGGTCAGGCCCCAGGCTTGCCACCAGGCGATCGGGCCGCCCCAGGTGCGGTCGAGCCAGGTCGAGTGCCAGACCTCGGCGAGCGGTGGGTGGTCCGGGAGCGGTTGACGCCAGGAGCAGTCACCGCCGAGCGGATGGTTGATCGACAACAGTCCACCGCGCGCGGCCACCTCGGACACCCAGGTAGAAGCCGGACGGCGGAAGTCGATCACCCCGATGTCGCCGAACGCGTTCGCATGCCCGGACTCGGTCGTCACCTCCTGCCCGGGAATCAACCCGATCCCGAACTGCTTCCCGACCACCGGCAGTTCGAGGTGGTGCGAGACCGTGTTGTGGTCAGTCACCGCCAGCACGTCCAACCCGGCCGCAATCCCGAGCGCCGCGAGATTGGCGACCGGCGTAGACCCGTCGGAGTGCAGCGAGTGCGCGTGGAAGTCACCAGCGACCCACTTCATCCCAGGGGCCGCAGGCAACGTACGGCGAGGAGGCCGAGCCGGTACGGCGACAGCAGCAGAAGCCTCGGCGTACGCCGCCAAACCAGGCACCACGTCGACCGGACCCGTGACCGCCTCGACGATGAGCTCGGCCCCGTCGACCGGCAACCGATGCAGCCCGATGACCACCCACCACGTCCCCGGCTCGAGGTCACCCGCGAGATAACCCGGGGTCGCCGCGGTCGGAGTGATCGCAAACGTACGGCGTGCGCCGCCAGACCACCCGCGCCAGCCGGCAGCACCCTCGCACCCAAGGTCGATCACGGCTCCCTCGACCTCGGGCACCGTCAACGTAACCAGCAGACCAGGGCACCCGGCCGGAACGTCGACCGGCAGCGAGTGCCAGACCGACTCCGCACGATCGTCGAGCGTCCAACGGCGCCGGTACGACGTGACCGCCATCAGCCGACCGCAGCCGGCTGACGCGCCAGCAGGTCGCCCGACTCCCGGTCGTACAGCAGCACCCGTGAAGCGGGGGCCGTAATGACAACTGTGGCGCCAGGCTCGGGCTCCGCCTCTTCCGGCACGGTCACACCGATCAGCGTGCCGTCACAGTCGACGCTGACCAGGGACTGGGTGCCGAGGTTCTCCGCAACGACGACCTGGCCGCGCAAAGACGGACCGGTCACATCGCCATGAGCCAGAGTCAGGTACTCAGGCCGGATGCCGACGGTCACCTCGGCACCCGTCGGTGTCGAATACGTAGTCGCAGGCAACGATCCACCGGCCACCGAGACCACGCCGACCTCGTCCGACGAGAGGTTCGATCCAACCGTTCCCGGGAGGAGGTTCATCGGAGTGGAACCGATGAAGTTGGCCACGAAGGTGTTGGCCGGGCGGGCGAACACCTCGCGCGGAGACCCGAGTTGGCGCAGCTTGCCGGACTCCATGACGGCGATGCGGTCGGCCAGGGCCAGCGCCTCGGCCTGGTCGTGTGTGACGAAGACCGTCGTGATGCCGAGGTCGCGCTGCAGCTTCTTCAGGAACGTGCGCGCCTCCAACCGCAGCCGAGCGTCCAGGTTGGACAACGGCTCGTCCAGCAGCAGCACCTTGCCTTCGGAGGCGATCGCACGGGCCAATGCGACCCGCTGCTGCTGACCACCTGACAACTGGCCCGGCTTGCGTTCCAGGAGGCCGTGCAGCGACAGCTCACCAGCGGTCCGCTCGGCTGTCGCCGTACGAGTCGACAGGGGAACCCGCCGTACCTTCAACGGGTAGGTGATGTTCTCGGACACGTTCATGTGCGGGAACAGGGCGTAGTCCTGGAAGACCATCGCCACGCCGCGCTTGCCCGGCTCGGTGCGGGTCACGTCTGCGGCGTCGATCCGGACCTTGCCCTCGGTCGCCTGTTCCAGGCCCGCGATCGTCCGCAGCAGCGTGGTCTTGCCGCAGCCGGACGGGCCGAGCAGGGCGAAGAACTCGCCGTCCGCCACGTGCAGGTCCAGCCCGTCGACGGCGCGCACGCCGTTCGGGTAGACGGTCGCGAGGCCTTCGATGTCGATGCCCGCCATCAGCTCTTGATCCCTCCATGGAAGCGGAACCCGTACCGCGAGTTCACCAGCAGGTACAGCACGACGACCGGGATCGAGAACAGCAGCGAGAACACCGGCAGCACCTGCAGGTTCACGCTGCCGCCCTCGTCGGTGAGGGTCTGCATCAGCACCGCCCCGGGCTGTAGGTCGATCGACCGGATGAGCAGGAAGGGCACCAGGAAGTTGCCCCACGAGTTGACGAACGCCCAGACCATGATGGTGGCCAGGCCCGGCCGCGCCACCGGGAGTACGACGTCGCGCAGGATCTGGCCCGTGGACGCGCCGAACACCCGAGCCGACTCCTCGTAGGACCGCGGCACCGCGTCCACGAAGTCCTTCAGGATGAAGATTGCCGCTGGCAAGAGCCCGCTGGTCATCACCAGCGCGACGCCGAACCGCGAGTCGATCAGCCCGAGCTGGTAGATCATCACGAAGATCGGCACCATCGCAGCCGTCCCGGTGACGACCGACGACAGCAGCAGCAACCCGTACAGCAGCGCGTCCCGGCCGGGAACCCGGACCCGCGACAGCGCGTAGCTGGCCAGCGCGGCGAACGCGGTCACTGCCACCGCGGTGGTCACGCAGATGACGAGCGAGTTCACCATCGAGTGCATCGCGTACGGGTGCTCGAGGGTCTTGCGGAGGTTGTCCAGCGTCCAGTCCGGCCAGCTCACCCCCAGACCGGGCGTAGCGTCGAACGGCGCCGACGCGATCCACAGCATGGGTACGGCGAAGAACAGCATGATCGCGCAGATCAGCACGTAGAAGCCGATCCGCCGTACCACGTAGGCCGGACTCATGAGCGCCTCCGAAGCAGCCGCAGGTAGATCAGCGAGACCAGCAGGTTCGCGATCAGCAGCAGGAACGAGATGGCCGAGGAGTAGCCGAGCTCACCGCCCTGCAGCGCCACGTTGTAGATGTAGACCGGCACCGTCTCGGACTCGTGGTTCGGCCCGCCCTTGGTGAGCAGGAACGGCGAGAAGTCGTTCGCCGTCCACAGCGAGATCAGCAGCGTGTTGGTGAGCACGTGACCCCGGATGTGCGGGAACACCACGTCGCGCAGCGTCTGCCATCCCGAGGCCCCGACCATCCGGGCCGACTCGAGCTGTGACGGCGGCACGGCCTGCAGCGCGGACGAGTAGAGCATCATCGAGAACGCCGTACCGCGCCAGGTGTTGAAGACCACCAGGCACGCCATCGGGTAGTCGATCAGCCAGGCCGTCCCCGGTGTGCCGAGCAGGCTGTTCAGCGTGCCGCCGTCGCGGTCGAAGAACGCGACCCACAGGTACGCGACCACCGTCGAGGGCAGGATCCAGGCCAATAGCACCAGCGCTTCGACAGTACGGCGTACGACGGGACGCGTACGGCGCATCACCCAGGCCAGCGTGAAGCCCAGGATGTTCTGGCCGATGATCGCGGAGCCGAGCACGAACAGCATCGTCAGCCACAACGCATTGTGGAAGAGCGCGTCGTTCAGCGCCTTGGTGTAGTTGGACAGGCCGACGATCGACGGCGACACCGCCTCGACGCCGGTCAGCCGGTAGTTGGTGATGCCGATGTAGATCGTCCAGAACGCCGGGAAGACCAGGAACGCGCCGATCAGCAGCAGTGCCGGTGCGACGAAGCCGAACGCCCGCCCGACACCGAGTCCGGCGACGTCCGCCGCCGGACTCCGTAGCCGTGTGCTCATCAGTTGCCGGCGACCTTGTCCTTGCTGCCGGCCGCCGCCTCGACCGCTTTCTGGTAGCCCCGCGCGGCGGCGTCGGTGGTCTTGCCGCCGACCACGTCCGCGGTGGCCTGCTGCAAGGCGGCCGAGATCTTCGGGTACTCCGCCAGGCCAGGCCGGTACTGCGTGATCGGCAGCACCTTGGTGGACACGAAGTTCAGCATCGGGTCGCCGGCGAGCACCTCGTTGTTGACGTCGGTGCGCTGGGTGATCTTCGCCGCGCCGTTCAGGGACTCCTTCACCATCTCCGCGGAGTTCATGAACTGGAGCAGCTCCCACGCCTGCTGCGGGAACTTGGTGTTCGGGTTGATCACGGTCGCGCCGCCACCGGACATCGAGACGAAGTCCTGGCCGTCGACGCCGCCGCCCGGGCGGGCGGCCGGGATCAGCGCGTAGCCGACGGCGGTGTCGCGGTCGGCCATCTTGGCCACGCCCTCCTTGGGCTCGACCACGCTGCGCCAGAAGTAGTCGCCCTCCAGCAGGATGCCGATCTTGTTCGCGGCGAACTGGGCGAACGACTTGTCCCGGCCCTTGGCCTCGCGCTGCAGCACCGGGTCGCCGAGACCGGTCGAGTAGATCTGGTGGTAGAAGTCGAGCACCTGGCGCAGCTTCGGGGTGTCGCCCAGCCACTTGCCGTCGGGGTAGATGGTCGTGCCGGTGCCGACCAGCAGCGGCAGCACGCCCTGCATGGTGGTCGCCTCGCCCATCGCCGTACCGGCGTTGATCTGGATCGGGGTGACGCCGGACAGCTTCTTCAGCGCCTGGCCGGCCGAGATGATGTCGTCCCACGACTTCGGCTGCCAGTCGGCGGGCAGGCCGGCCTGCTGGAACAGCTTCTTGTTGAAGTACAGCACCCGGCCGTCGGTCCCGCCGGGGACGCCGTACCGCTTGCCGTCGAAGCTGCCGAGCTGCTGGACCGCCTCCGGGATCTGCTTCCAGCCGTCCCAGTCGTCCACCTTGGCGGTGTCGCCGACGGTGTCGGTGAGCGGCTTGATGTAGCCGGCCTGGGCGAACTCACCGACCCAGATGCCGTCGATCTGAATCAGGTCCGGGCCGGACTTGTTCGACAGGTCCAGCGACAGCTTCTGCTTGTAGACCTCGTCGTCGGAGCCGTCGCCCTGGAACTTGACCGTGACATCGACACCCTTGCCCTTCTGCTCGGCGACGAACTTCGGGATCAGGACGTCCTCGATGAAGGTCGCGCCGGCACTGCTCTTGCCGCCCTTGACCGCGTTCGAGCCGATGGTCAGCTCGACCTTCTTGGCGTCGGCGTTGCGGCTGGTGTCCTGGTCGCCGCCGGTGTCGGACGAGCCGAGACAGCCGGTCAGCAGCGCGAGCGCGGCAGCGCCGAGGACTGCGGTGCTGGTCAACCGCGTGAGTGATCGCATCAGGGGTCTCCTTGCGAGGGTCGGTGCAGCGAGTGCCGGTCAAACATTGGCACTCGCGAGCGACTATGTGAAGACTTTTTCCGAACCCGGGGTAAACGTTGTCAGATGCTGCGAGCAACCATGTCAAGTCCGGATCCCGCCCGGCGCATTGCGGACCAGTTAAAGCATCCTCAAGGTTCTGTGGCAGCTGGTAGTTGATTAGATACATACTGTGACAGCAGGAGGTACGGTCTTGCCGATCGGTTCAGTGGATCGGAGGTGAAAGACATGCTGTTGCACGGACTGGCTTGCCTTCTCGACGACCTGCTCTGGCACTGCCATCACCACTGCTGGTGGTGACCGGCCCGGCCGCCTGGTGACGGCCGCGGACGACAGGGGAGGACGGTGATCCCGACGCGAGGCTCCCGCTGACGCGCAAGCAGCGGGGATCCGCAGCGCCGGACCCCGAGCACCGGTTCCGAACCGACGAGATCACCAGACCCACAACTGAAGGAGTGTCGATCACACCGAAGGAGTGAGAAACAGCCGGCCCCGACATCGTCGGGGCCGGCTGTCCTCTGTGTGGCTGAGGATCCTCCTCGGATCAGCGCTGAGCCAGCTGGATCATCTGCTTCGGCAGCTCGGTCATCTGCGCCGGGATCGCCGTCTTCGGGCGAACCAGCTCGAGCAGGCTGGATGCGGCGTTCGCGATCGGCAACGGCAGGGCCAGGCCCAGAGCCGCGAGCAGCGCGTTCACGAGTGCCAGGACCGCACCCAGGATGTCCAGGCCCGGGAGCGGCAGCGCGCTCCAGCCCTGGACCGGTGTGCCGGACGCGGCCATGCTGCCGGTCGGCTGTGCCTGCTTGGCCTTCCCCTTGCCCAGCAGAGAGGTGAGGGCGAGACCGCTGGCGGCGTTCACGAACGTGCCCGCGCTCTCGTCGTAGCTCCACTTCTGCCCGTCGCCGTCACGGCACGGCAGGACCAGCAGTGGCGCCGAGGCCGGAACCTTGGCCAGGTCCGCACCGCTGTCCAGGCAGGCGCCGGTCTTGGCAAGGGCGCCACCGACGCTCCTGCTCATCGCGACCTGCAGCTGGCCGGACCCGGTGTAGATCCACTCCTGGGTCTTGCCCTCCTTGCCCGGCGCGCAGGCCATCATGACCGCCATCGGGACCTTGGCAGCCGCGACGAACGTGAGGCAGTAGCGCGTGTCGGAACGAGTGGCGATCTGCTTGGCGACGCCCACCTCGACGCCCGGAGGCGCCGACTCGCGCGGCGAGACGTTCGCGGCCTCCGCCGGGAGGGCGGTCGCCAGAGCGACGCTGACGGCAAGCACCGTCACGCCGGTACGGCTCAACAGCTTACGGATGATCAAGACAACCTCCAGAGGTCGTGCCATCGCAGCTCGCGTCAGGTCGTCGGGACCCCGACCGCGGTGAGCCGGACCCGGCCCCGGGAACCGCGACGACACCCCTTGCGCGAAGGGTGAGGTGCGGGTCGATCCCCCGTGAGGAGGCGGTGTGGCACGGAAGGCGACAGTGACTCAACGCGACGTTGACGCCACAACCAGTAAGGCACAGGAGGCTGACGCGTGGTTACGGCCAGACCCGGGAACTTGATGCCATTGGCAACTAACTGCCAAGTCGAAGTCGTTGCGCAGGGCATCGAAACCTGGCTGGAGGTTCGTCGTGCGGCAGCCGTGCTTCGATCGAGATCTTACGGCAATCTGTGGATATCCGGGGGACTCAGGGCATCGTTTGAGGCCGTTGGCAACAGAGTTGTCAGTGCGGTTGTTTGGACTGATCCGGATCCACGGTGGTGGGCTCTTCGGCAGTCGGCGCCTCGTCGCGGTCGGTGGTGAGTTCCGGCCGGGTGTCCGCACTGCTGTCACTCTCGGTGACCTGGGCGCGGAGGTCGCGCATCTCCTTGCGCCGGCGGTAGCCGCGACCGAGTCCCTTCTTCGTCAGCCACAGCCCGAAGATCAGGGTCGCGCCGGCCAGCGCGCCGAGCACGAACACGGTGGCCACCGAGACACCGAAGTCGACGCCGAAGACCTCCATCGTGGTGGAGGCGCCGGACGTCACCAGGACGCCCAGGGCGAACAGGACGGCGAGGACGATCAGGACGATTCCGAGGACGGCCATGGCGAGCTGCCTCTCCGCCAGCCGGGCTGGCTGTTCAGGCCTCACTGCTGAGTAGTGCGGTGAGCAGCGCTACCGCGCCGCTCTTGTCGAGTGGGTTGTTCTGGTTCCCACACTTCGGCGACTGTACGCAGGACGGACACCCATCCGTGCATTCACAGTGTGCAATCGCCTCACGTGTCGCGGTCAACCACTCGCGCGCCGCGGCGTAGCCGTGTTCGGCGAATCCGGCTCCGCCCGGGTGGCCGTCGTACACGAAGACGGTGAGGCAGCCGGTGTCCGCGTGCCGGGCGGTGGAGACGCCGCCGATGTCCCAGCGGTCGCAGGTGGCGAACAGCGGCAGCAGGCCGATCGACGCGTGCTCGGCCGCGTGTGCCGCGCCCGGTACGTCGTCCAGCCCGAGAGCGGCCACCGTGGTGTCGGGCATGGTCCACCAGACCGCCTTGGTCCGCAGGGTCCGCTCGGGGAGGTCGAGGGGCTGCTCGTCGAGTACGTCGCCGGTCGCGATCAGCTTGCGTTGGAACGACACGACCTGGCTGGTCACCTGGACCCAGCCGCGCGACAGCTCCGCCGTACCCCAGGAGCAGGTCTCCTCGGTCGCCAGGATGCTGATCTCCGTCACGTCCCGGGCGAAGGTGGTGTAGTCGGGGGCGGCCGGCTCCACGACGGCGGCGTACCCCTCCAGGTCGAGCGTCTTGACCAGGTAAGACTCCCCGGCGTGCACGTAGACCGCGCCCTCGTGGACCGACGCGTGCGCCGAGCCGCCGTCGACAGTGCCGAGCAGGCGGCCGGTCTGGTCTTCCACGATCTGCACTGTCTTGCCGCCCGCCGAGCGGATGTCGATCGCGTCCACCGCCCGCTCCCGCCGGGTCCAGAACCAGCCGTGCGGCCGCTCCCGGAGCAGGCCTTGCCGGACGAGCTGCTGGATGACCGATGGCGTCGTACTGCCGAAGATCTCGTAGTCGGCGGCGGTCAGCGGGAGCTCTTGGGCGGCGGCGCAGAGCTGAGGGCCGAGCACGTACGGGTTCTCCGGGTTGAAGACCGTTGCCTCGACGGGCCGCCCGAAGATCGCGGCCGGGTGCCGCACGAGGTAGGTGTCGAGCGGGTCGTCGCGTGCGATCAGCAAAGCCAGCGCGTCCCCACCGGCACGTCCAGCGCGTCCGGCCTGCTGCCAGAGGGACGCCCGAGTGCCCGGCCAGCCGGACAGCAGCACGGCGTCCAGGCCGGCGATGTCGATGCCGAGCTCGAGCGCGTTCGTCGCCGCGACTCCGGTGAGCTCACCGCTCTGCAGCATGCCCTCGAGCCGGCGGCGCTCCTCCGGCAGATAGCCGGCCCGGTACGCCGACACCTGGTCGGTCAGCCCGGGATCGACGTCAGCGAGGTTCTCCCGGGCGGTCATCGCGACCTGCTCGGCGCCGCGCCTTGACCTGACAAAGGCCACTGTCCGGACGCCGGTGACAACGAGATCAGTCAGCAGGTCGGCGACCTCGGCTGTGGCGGAGCGGCGTACCGGTGCGCCGTTCTCGCCGCGCAAGGTCGTCATTGGCGGCTCCCACAGCCCGAAGGCGACGCCGCCGCGGGGTGAGCCGTCGTCCACGACCTCCACCATCGGCAGGCCGGTCAGCCGCTCACCGGACACCGCAGGCTCGGCCACGGTCGCTGATGCGCAGACGAAGATCGGGTGAGCGCCGTACTGCGCGCAGACTCGGCGCAGCCGCCGCAGGACACCGGCCACGTGCGCACCGAAGACACCGCGGTAGTGGTGACACTCGTCGACCACGACGTACTGCAGGCAGCTCAGGAAGCGGGCCCAGCGTTGGTGGTTCGGCAGGACCGAGCGATGCAGCATGTCCGGGTTGCTCAGTACATAGGTCGCGTGGTCACGGGCCCAGTCGCGCTCGGTGCGCTCGGAGTCGCCGTCCAGCGTCGTCGCCCGCAGGCCGGGCACCGTGTACGACGAGACCGCCCGGAGCTGGTCGTGCGCGAGAGCCTTGGTGGGGGACAGATACAGCACGGATGCCGTACGGCGATTTGGTGAGGCGGCCTGCGCGATGCTCAACGTGGCGAAGGCAGGCAGCAGGTAGCCGAGCGACTTGCCCGACGCCGTCCCCGTCGCGACCACCACATGCTTACCTGCGTACGCCGCTTCCGCCGTCGCGACCTGGTGCGTCCAAGGCGCCGTGATGCCGGCGTCCGCGAGCTGGCTGAGCACCTCCGGCGGCGCCCAGCGCGGCCAGTCGCAGGTCTGCCCGAGACGAGGCGGCACGGACTCGACATGGGTCAGTCGGTCGTCGCGGCCCAGGGCAAGGCGCTTCAGCACAGTCGTCGCCTCACCACCCACACGCATGACTCTGAGCTTAGTTACGCCCTCGGACAGTGCTGATCCGGTCGGGCCCATCTTGTGCAGATGCGGATGCACGCGGCATTTTGGGCACTGAGATCGACTTCAGGTGTAACGAGATGAAAGAGTTTTCGGGAACGGTCCTACTCACGGTCCGTACATGGTTGAATGCAGCAGTTCACGGGATCGGAGGCCGAAGTGGATCTGTCGCTCAACACCCGCGCCGAGGGCGGGCGTACCGTCATCGAGGTGGCGGGGGAGATCGACGTCTACACCGCACCGAAGCTCCGCGAGAAGATCGCCGCCCTCGTCGACGAAGGTGTCCACCACCTGGTGATCGACCTGGAACGTGTGGAGTTCCTGGACTCCACGGGTCTCGGCGTCCTCGTCGGCGGACTGAAACGGGTGCGCACCCACGACGGATCCCTGTCCCTGGTCTGCACCCAGGAACGGCTGCTCAAGATCTTCCGGATCACCGGCCTGACGAAGGTCTTCGACATCCACCCGGACGTCGCCTCGGCGATCTGAAGCATGCGAAAAGGTATCCACAGAACTACGAAGAGTGACTGGGGCGGTGGGGAGGGGTAGCAACGGTATGGCGGTTCTTGCCTGACATCGCGGGTATGGCGTAGACCACCCTGTCGTCAGGTCTGGTCGGATACCCGTTAGAGTGACCCACCGCGCCAGTCATTGGCGCTGTGTCGTATTTTCCCAACCCTTCGGTTGCGGCAAACGGGGGCCGTCAAGCCCGGAAGGGTTGCCTACAAGGAGGACGGATGTCCGCGCTGCTTGCACAAGCGGTGGATCTTTCGTCGAGCAACACCACACTGGTGATCGTCGTCGGAGTGATCGCGATCCTCGCGGTCGCCATTGCGATGGTCTTCCGGGGCCAGGTGCTTGCCGCGAACGATGGCACCGAGAACATGAAGACGATCGCTGCTGCGGTCCAGGAAGGCGCCTCTGCCTACCTGAACCGGCAGTTCCGGACGTTGTCGATCTTCGCCGTGGTGGCGTTCCTGCTGCTGTTCCTGCTGCCCGCGCACAGTGACGGCGACAACGAGACCACGCTGAAGATCTTCCGGTCCGTCTTCTTCCTGGTCGGTGCGGGCTTCTCCGCCCTGATCGGCTACCTGGGCATGTGGCTCGCGACGCGCGCCAACGTCCGGGTCGCCGCGGCGGCCCGGGACGAGGGCCGCGACCCCGCCATGCGGGTCGCGTTCCGCACCGGTGGAACGGTCGGGATGGCGACGGTGGGCTTCGGCCTGTTCGGCGCCGCACTCGTCGTCCTGCTGTTCAAGGGTGACGCCCCGACCGTGCTCGAGGGCTTCGGCTTCGGCGCCGCCATGCTCGCCATGTTCATGCGTGTCGGCGGCGGTATCTTCACCAAGGCCGCCGACGTCGGCGCCGACCTGGTCGGCAAGGTCGAGCAGAACATCCCCGAGGACGACCCGCGCAACGCGGCCACCATCGCCGACAACGTCGGTGACAACGTGGGTGACTGCGCCGGTATGGCGGCAGACCTGTTCGAGTCGTACGCCGTGATGCTGGTGGCATCGCTGATCCTGGGCAAGGCCGCCTTCGGCGAGCAGGGCCTGATCTTCCCGCTGATCGTGCCGGCCATCGGTGCGATCACCGCGGTCATCGGCGTCTTCCTGACCCGCCCGCGCACCGGCGAGAACGGCCTGCGGACGATCAACCGGGCGTTCTACCTGTCCGCGATCATCTCCGCGGTGCTCTGCACCGTGGCGGCATTCGTCTACCTGCCGAGCAACTTCGGGGACCTGACCGGCGCGACCGAGGCGATCGCCGCCCACGACGGCGACCCGCGCCTGATCGCCACCGTCTCGGTGCTGATCGGCATCGTGCTGGCCGCGATCATCCTGGCCCTGACCGGCTACTTCACCGGCACCGAGGACAAGCCGGTCAAGGACGTCGGCAAGACCTCGCTGACCGGCGCCGCGACCGTCATCCTGTCCGGTATCTCGGTCGGCTTCGAGTCCGCCGTGTACACCGCGCTGGTGATCGCGGCCGCCGTGTACGGCGCCTTCCTGGTCGGCGGCTCCGGCGTCGTCGCGCTGTTCGCGATCGCGCTGGCCGGTTGTGGTCTGCTGACCACCGTCGGCGTCATCGTCGCGATGGACACCTTCGGCCCGGTCTCCGACAACGCCCAGGGCATCGCCGAGATGTCCGGTGACGTGGACGGCGAGGCGGCCCAGATCCTGACCGAGCTGGACGCCGTCGGCAACACCACCAAGGCGATCACCAAGGGCATCGCGATCGCGACCGCCGTGCTGGCCGCGACCGCGCTGTTCGGCTCCTACACGGACTCGATCTACGCGGTGCTGGACGACGCGGGTGACCGGGCCTTCAACGCGGACGCGCTGGTCTTCGACCCGTCCACCCTGGTCGGCCTGATCATCGGCGCGGCTGTGGTGTTCATGTTCTCCGGTCTCGCGATCAACGCCGTCGGCCGGGCCGCCGGCGCGGTCGTCTACGAGGTCCGTCGCCAGTTCCGCGACATCCCCGGGATCATGGAGGGCACCGGCAAGCCGGAGTACGGCAAGGTCGTCGACATCTGCACCCGCGACTCGCTGCGTGAGCTGGCCACCCCGGGTCTGCTCGCGATCACCGCGCCGATCGCCGTCGGCTTCGGCCTCGGCGCCTCGGCGCTGGCCGGCTACCTGGCCGGCGCGATCGCGTCCGGCACCCTGATGGCGGTCTTCCTGGCCAACTCCGGTGGCGCCTGGGACAACGCGAAGAAGCTCGTCGAGGACGGCAACCACGGTGGCAAGGGTTCGCCCGCGCACGAGGCCACCGTCATCGGTGACACCGTCGGTGACCCGTTCAAGGACACCGCCGGCCCGGCCATCAACCCGCTGATCAAGGTGATGAACCTGGTCTCGGTGCTGATCGCCCCGGCCGTCGTGGGCATGTCCGCGATCGGCGAGGACACCAACACCCCGCTGCGGATCGGCATCGCCGTCGCCGCGGTGGTGATCCTGGCTGCGGCCGTGATCGTCTCCAAGCGCCGGGAGTCGGTCATCGCCGACACCCCCGCCGAGGTGAACGCCGCCGCCTGATCCAGGCAAGCAGCAGAACGGCCCGCCGGTCATCCGGCGGGCCGTTTCGCATGGACCCAGACAGTCGACCGCTTTAGTGTCGTCGGTAGGTGCTGACGTCTGAGGGCAGGGAGGTAAGGGGGGTGCCTCGGCGACAGAGCAACGGTTCTGCCTCTCCCCGACTGACGGCGATCGCCCGGCTGTCGGCGCTTCTGCTGCTGGTCGCGGCGGGCGTGCTGGGTGCGGCACAGCCCGCCAGCGCCGCGACGACGCAGGAGGACGTCACCTACCTCAACGCCGCCCACCAGACCCATCTGACGATCATTCAGGCCGCCCAGGCGGCCAAGACCCAGGGCCGGACCAGGTGCGTGCAACAGGTCGGCGCCCTGATGGAACGCGACCATCGCAGGCTGGCCGCGCAGGACCTCGAGGCCGCCAGCCAACTCGGCGTCGGGCTGGTAACCATCCCTTCGCAGGCCCAGCGCCAGCAGCTCGACGCCCTCGAGGCGAAAGCGGGGACGGCTGGGTACGACGCCGCCTGGCTGGCCTTGCAACGGCAACAGCACCAGCAGCTCCTGACGCTCATTGCCACCGAGCTGAAGAACGGCACAGAGCCAGCCGTCGTGTCCGTGGCCAAGGGCGCCCAGCCCGTGGTCCAGATGCATCTGCGGATGGTGTCACCCAGCTGTCGCATCATCAGCGGCTCTCCCGTGGTGCCCACCGGCGACGGTGGCCAGGTCGCAGACGCCCAGCGGACTCGCTCGCTGACCGCGCTGGCCCTGCTCGGCCTCGGCGTACTCCTCCTCCGAGGTAAGTCGGTCCCGGCGCGTCGGCGCCTCGTCGGCGTCGTAGCGCTGGGAACAGGGTTGTTCATGGTGTTCGGCGGGCTGCCGGGTGACACCGGTGAGGTTCCGAAGGCCGGCACCACCGCGGCGGAGCGGGAAGCCGCCATTCCACCGGTCCGGCTCTCGGTGCCTGGCTTCCTGGACGCATCGGTGGCCCCGGTCGCGACCGGCGTCGACGGCCTGCTGCAGATGCCCAAGTCGCCCGTCGACGTGGGCTGGTGGGCTGCTGGCGCCGCGCCGGGCGCGTCCGGCGGCACCGTGCTGCTCGCCGGCCATGTGGACTCCGCCCGCCACGGGCGCGCGGTGTTCGCTGCGCTGTCGCAGGTGCCGGTCGGAGCCAAGGTCGCGGTCACGTCCGGGGATGGCGACGTACACCAGTACCGGATCGTGGCTCGCCGCACCTACCGGCAGCAGGACCTGCCCAGCGACCTGTTCCACGGCGCCGCGAAGCCTCGGCTGGCGCTGGTCACCTGCATCGGCACGTACAACCAGACAACTCGGCGCTACAGCCACAATCTCGTGCTGTACGGCGTTCCCGTGGACTGACGCCGTTTCGCGTTAAACCACGCGTTGCCGTCATTCGGTGGTGACTTCCATCTTTTCCACGGTTATCCGGAAGTACCGCCGTACGTCGACTTTCGGCTGATGCGGCCGGTGGGGTCGATGGGGGATCGTCGGGGTCGTGGTCAGGGCTTTAACCGATGGCAGCGTGCTCCGGCCGGACGGCAGAATCAACCCAGGGGTGGACACAGCGGATCCGCCCCGGGTCCGATGATCCGGCCCGGTCGGACCTCGATACTGATCTGGACAGCACCGCCCGACGAAGTGCAGCACTGGCGCGTCACCGAACGAGGAGTACGGCGATGATCGAGGCAATGGGCCTCACCAAGCGATACGGCGCAACCGTTGCCGTAGACAACCTGTCTTTCGAGGTGAAACCGGGCAAGGTGACCGGCTTCCTCGGCCCGAACGGGGCCGGCAAGTCCACCACCATGCGGATGATCCTCGGCCTGGACACCCCGACCTCCGGCGACGTCCGGATCGACGGCCAGCGCTACCGCGACCTGCACCAGCCGCTGACCAAGATCGGCGCGCTGCTGGACGCCAAGTGGGTGCACCCGAACCGGTCCGCCCGGTCCCACCTGGCCTGGATGGCCGCCTCCAACAAGCTGCCGAAGGAGAGTGTCGACAAGGCGCTGGAGATGGTCGGCCTGACCTCGGTCGCGAACAAGCGGGCCGGCGCCTACTCGCTGGGCATGTCGCAGCGGCTCGGGATCGCCGGCGCGCTGCTCGGCGACCCGGAGGTGCTGCTGTTCGACGAGCCGGTCAACGGCCTCGATCCCGAGGGCATCCTCTGGATCCGGAACTTCATGCACCGGCTGGCCGCCGAGGGCCGGACCGTGCTGGTCTCCAGCCACCTGCTGTCCGAGATGGCGCAGACCGCCGAGGAACTGATCGTCATCGGCCGCGGCAAGCTGATCGCGCAGAGCTCCACCCAGGAGTTCGTCGACCGCGCCAGCGGCACCACCGTCAAGGTGCGGACCCCGCAGCTGGACCAGCTGGCCGGCGTCCTGCACCAGCAGCAGCTGGTCACCCGGATCGAGGACGTCGAGAAGGAAGGCAAGGTGTTGTTCGTCGAGGGCGACCTGACCACCGACCAGGTCGGTGAGGCGGCCGCCGCGCACGGCATCGTGCTGCACGAGCTGACCCTGCAGCGCGGCTCGCTGGAGCAGGCGTTCATGCAGATGACCGGGGACTCGGTCCAGTACCACGCACACGACGAGCTCGCCCACGTCGGCGACGTGAACCTGGACGCACCGTCGAACGTCGAGGTCGTCTCGGGTCCGAAGGAGGACAACTGACATGTCGCTGATCACCGTCGAGCGGATCAAGCTCTTCTCCACCCGCTCACCGTGGTGGTGCATGATCGTCGCGGCCGTGCTGTCGATCGGCCTGGCCGCGCTCGCCACCGGCTTGGCCCCCGACGATGCCGAGGTGACTCCGGCGATGTCGCAGTTCGGCGTCAACCTGGGGCAGATGGTCATCATCGTGATGGCCGCGCTGGCCGTCACCACCGAGTACCGGTTCGGTACCATCCGGACCAGTTTCCAAGCCGTCCCGCAGCGCACGGCCTTGCTGTTGAACAAGACCGTCGTGGTCGCCACGCTGGCCGCCGTCGTCGGTCTGGTCGCCTCCGTCGGCTCCTGGGGGGTCGGTTACCTCTTGGCCGGCGGCAGCGCCGACATGGCGATCGACACGTCGGGCGAGTACCGGCTGATCTTCGGTCAGGGCCTGGTCTACGCGATCGCGGCGATCTTCGCGATCGCGGTCGGCATCTTGATCCGGCAGAGCGCGGGCGCGATCGCCATCCTGCTCGTCTGGCCGCTGCTGATCGAGAGCCTGGTGGTGCTGATCCCGAAGGTCGGGGACGACCTGCAGAAGTGGGCGCCGTTCACGAACGGCGGCCAGTTCATCAACGGCGGCCAGGACATGGGTTCGGCCGGCGCCGAAGCCGCAGGTCCCTCCACGGCGCTGTCGCCGTGGTGGGCGCTGGCCTACTTCGCCGCCTGGGGTGTCGGCCTGCTGATCATCGCCCTGGTCACCGCCAGCAAGCGCGACGCCTGAGCACCTGACGTCGTCCCCGGCCCTGGTTGAGGGGCCCTGGCCGGGGACGCGAGGGCCCGGCCGGGCTGAGGGGTCCTGGCCGCTTCGGCCCGTGGCACATCCGGGAGACCGGATGGACCACGGGCCGTTCCCCGTTCCGGAACCGGTCGGCAGGGCTGGCGGGTCGTGGTGGGAAGCGTTTAGCCTGCCGCGCATGACCGACTGGGCGCGGGTGCGCGCCGACGGCTTCGCCGTCCCGACCGATCGTCCGCTCACCGATCTCGTCGCCGAGCTGTCCGGCCTGCTGCGCTCACCTGACCCGGTGCAGCGCGACGTCCAGGCCTACACCGTGCTCGCCACCTGGATCCGTCGCGGGGACCTGTCCACCGACCAGCTCCGCAGCCTCGGCGACGAGATGGTCACCCGGTTCGCCGACCCGGAAGTGCAGGCCCGCACGTTCGCGCCGCTGATCCTCCGCGCGATCGTTTCGGCCGGGGTGTTCGAGCCGACCTGGGTGCCGCCGTTCGAGCGCTGGTACGTCGCCGAAGAGGACCTGCGCGGGTACGACGCCAAGCTCGGCTGGCTGCACGCCGTTGCCCACGGCGCCGACCTGCTGGGGACACTCGGCCTGCACTCCGCGGTCGAGCCGGTCCAGATGCTCCGGCTCGGAATCGGACGGCTGCTGACGCCGACGCCGTACGTGCTGCGCGACATGGAGGACGACCGCCTCGGCTACGCCCTCGCCGCCACCCTCACCCGCTCCGACCTCGCCGAGACCGACGCGACCGAGTGGCTCGACCCCGCGATCCGCGTGCTCTCGAATCCGCCTGCCGAGGGCATCACCCCTGAGGTGACCAACACGATCCGCACGCTGCGGGCGACGTACCTGCTGATCGACCACGGACTGCGGTTGCCTGAGGCCACTACGCTGACCCGCATCCCGCACCGGGACCAGGTCAAGACGAAGCTCGCCGACGTCGTTCGGATCGTCACGCCGTACTACCTCTGAGCGTCAGACCGTCGGTGGACGGCGCATCCGACTTTCGGCTGGGGTTCCCCTGAAGTGTCCCCGATCCACGGCGTGGTGTGGTCCAGGGCACGGTACAGGTGGGTTCCGGTGGATGCCGAACCCCTGTCGTGGGATCGTCTGAGCTGGTGACGCCGTGGACCCCTCCCATGGTGGTGCCAACGCCACTACCGCAGTAGTGCAAACACCATCGGATCTGGTCCGTGGCGACGTTAGTTTTCTGGCTGACGAGAGCCGTCGGGGGCAGCAGTTCAGAGAGGGCGCGTGGAGTCATGGTTGCGACATACCTGAAGAAATGGGTCGGCAGCCGGATCTTGAACAGGACCACCCGCAAGGGTGGTCTTGATCTGTCGAAGATGCGGATGTTCCCGAGCTCGGTCTCGATGCCGCTGCGCCGGCACGGCGTGGACCCGGTGCCCGCGCTGGGCCGGGTGCGCGAGACCGAGCCGGTGCACAAGCTGGCCCACCTGTTCGGGCTCAATGTCTGGGTGGTGAGCGGGCACGCCGAGGCGAAGGCGGTGCTGGCCGACACCACGAACTTCAGCAACGACATCCGGCCGCTGGTCGGCTCCGACCCGAACAAGCCGTCCGAAGGAATCGGCGGCCTCGGGTTCACCGACCCGCCGGACCACACCCGGCTACGCAAGCTGCTGACACCGGAGTTCACCAAGCGCCGGCTGTCCCGGCTGGAGCCGGTGATCGAGAAGATCGTCAACGACCAGCTCGACCTGATGGAGACCAAGGGGCCGGTCGTCGACATCGTGGCGGACTTCGCGTTCAACGTGCCGTTCCTGCTGATCGCCGACCTGCTCGGCGTCGAGGAGTCCGACCGCGACCGGTTCCGCGCACTCGGCCCGGCCCGGTTCGACCTGTCCGGCGGCGGGATCGGGGTGTTCGGGTCGGCGAGCGAGTCGCGGGACTTCCTGTTCGAGATCGTCGGCAAGCAGCGCGCCGAACCCGGTGACGGGCTGATCGGGTCGATCATCCGGGAGCACGGCGACACCATCGACGACATCGAGCTCGGCGGGCTGGCCGACGGGGTGTTCCTCGGCGGGTACGAGACGTCGGCGAGCATGCTCGCGCTCGGCACCCTGGTGCTGCTCCGCGACCCGTCGAACTTCGAGCGGATCCGGAACGAGCCGGGCGCGGTCGACGTGATCGTCGAGGAGCTGCTGCGGTACCTGACCGTCGTGCAGGTCGCGTTCCCGCGGTTCGCGCGGCATGACCAGGAGCTGTTCGGGCAGCAGGTGAAGAAGGGGGATCTGGTCGCGGTGTCGCTGTCCGGGGCGGACCGGGACAAGCAGGTGTTCGGCATGGACGCCGAGGACTTCTACCCCCGTCGTACCGTCTCGTCTGCGCACCTCGCCTTCGGCCACGGAATGCATCGCTGCGTCGGCGCCGAACTGGCGCGGATGGAGCTCCGGGCCGCGTTCACGGCGCTCGCGCACCGTTTTCCTGACCTGTCGCTGGCCGTGCCCGAAGAACAACTCCGCTTCCGGGACTTCTCCATCGTGTACGGCGTCGAGGCCCTCCCGGTCCAACTCCACGCCAACGCGACTGAGCAGGTCGCCGGGTAGGTTCCCCGACGCGCGCGCCATCGCCTGCAGGTGGTTCCGGGCAGCCAGTTCCCGGGGAACGCGACTGGCGGTTAGACGGTGGGTTGGTTTCGTTGGGTTCTTAGGGATTCGAATTTGGTGGCTAGGGTCGGGGCTTGGGTTCGGAGGCGGGAGAGGTCGCCTTGGGAATCGAAGAGTTGGGTCAGGAGGATGGCTCGGCCTTGGTCCAGGAGTTCGGCGGCTCGGGCGGGGTCGGCTGTGTGGAGGGCGCAGGCGGCTGCGTCGGCGCCTAACGAGCTCAGTTGGCGTAGGCCGTGTTCCTGGTCGGAGCGGTCCAGGAAGCGGGGTGCGACGTACGGGAGTTGTTCCAGCGCGGTCGCGTAGCCGTCGAGCGCCTCGGCCCAGTCCCCGGCCTCGGCGGCGAGCTGGCCCCAGTCGCCGGCGGCCTGCGCCCGGAGGAGCGGCGTCGCCGTCGACGACCGCGCCGTCGACTGGTAGGCGGTCAGTGCGTTGCTGAAGTCCGCCGAATCGCCCGTCCGCCGGTACCGCTGCAACCAGCAAGCACCGAGGTTGAACCCGGCGGCCGTCCGGAACCGCGACCCGGCTGCCGGGGACGCGATCGCCTCTTGGTGCGCGACGATCGCGGCATCGAGATCGGCCAGTACGGCGTCGCGCTGGTACCGGCTCAACAGCGCCCGTCCCAGGTTGGAATGGAACACGGGCAGCCGATTGTTGTCCGGCCCCGACTCCTGAACCGCCCGTTGAAGGACCGACACCATCTCGTCGAGTACGTCGCGCTCATGGGTCCGCTCGTACTGCGTGGCGAGGGCCAGAGCGAGATTGCTGAGATGCCCGGGGTCCACGCCGCCGTTCTCGGCTCCGACCTGCACCGACTGACGCAGCTCAGCGAGGGCGGACTCCAGCTCACCGGCCTCACGGGTGCGCAGATGACGTGCCCAGCGCGCGTTGCCCAACTGGTTGAGCACCGCTGCCCGCAGGTCAGGGTCCTCGGCCTGTTCGTTCGCGGCCTGCAGGAGGTCGATGGCGTCGTCGAGGCTCGCCAGGTGCTCGGTCTGTTCGTAGCGGAGCCGCAGCGCGAAGCCCACGGCGTTCTGGGCCCGCGCGAGGTGGTCCGGGTCGGTGAGGACGTCGACAGCCTGCAGACCCGCCGCGATCGACCGATCCAGATCGGCCCGCTCGCCGCCCGCCTCGAACCTGAGCCGCAACGCCGAGCAGAAGTCGGTGAGAGCGGTCGGTTCTACCGCCATGCCGTGCTCGCTCGCCTCGATGATCCGGTCGAGCTCGGAATCGTCGGTGGTCCGGAGGAAGCGACGCAGCCGGCAGTGGCCGTCGAAGGCGTGCAGGCTTGCGAGATCGTTCTGCAGGTTCGCGTTCTCCGGGTGCGACTCCGGGAGTTGCGCGAGGCAGTCGCGGACGAGCGCGATCGCCTCGCCGGTCAGCTCGATCGTGTCGTCACCGACCGGACCGTGGACCAGCGCCGCGGCCAGCGACCGGACCACGGCTGGGTAGGTCGGCTCGGTCACGGCCATGGCGCGCTGTGCGCTGCGGCCCTCCGCGACGGCCTCGGTGAGTACTGCGGGATCGCCGGTGAGTTCGTGCTGCTTCAGCAGCGCCATGACGACGATCGCCCGGCGCATCGGGTACTCCGGATCCGACGGCGCGGAGATCTCGACGACCCGACGGGCGATGGTCACCGCTTCCGCCGCGAGCTCTGGGTTGTCGGCCGCGGCCCGGAGGATGTCGGCGAGGGCCATCAGCCGGCGGACGTGGTCCGGATCCGCGGGATCGGTGGCGTCGGCCGCTTGCCGCAGTACGGCGACGGCCTCGGTGATCGCGGCGTGGTCGCCGGTGAGCAGGTGGCGAGTGCGCAGCGCCGTACCTAGCACCTGGAGTGTTCTACTCTCGCCGTCCGTGGCAGCCGCGCGCCGGGCGAGGTCGACGGCCCGGTCCGCGGCTTCGGCATCGTTGCTCGTGGTGGCGCGGTGCACGAGGGAGAGCGCGAGGCTGCGTTGCGGCCAGGGGTTCGCCGGGTCGAAGGACAGCGCCCACTCCGCTGCCGTCACTGCGTCGTCGAGCATCTCGAGTCGGGCCGTGCGCTCGTAGGCCAGCTGGACCAGGTCGGCAAGGAAGGCGCCGTACGACGACTTGTTCGTGGTCGCGAGCTCAGCCGAGCACCGTTGGACCTGGATCGCGTACAGCAGGAAGTCCAGCACGTTGCTCGCCTCATACGCGCTGAGGAGCTGACTGGCGTGGTCATAGAGCGACGGCGCGGCCCCAGCGAGCTGTCCGTCGTGGGCGCTGTCGGTGGCTGTCGTGAACTGCTCGACCGCGGTGGCGAGGTCGTCCGGATCTCCGAGATGGCGGTAGCGGGCCCAGCAGAAGCTGCCGACGTTGAAGCGGAACGTGACGGCCGCCGCTGCGCCTGCGGGGACCATGTTCACAGCGCCGGCCATCAGCTCGATCGCGCGGTCCAGCTGCGCGAGCTCGCCGGTCTGCTGGTACTGCTCGAACAGGTCGATGGCCTCGTCGGACGCAGCCGTGGTGCTTTCCCTGGCCTGCACGACCTCTCGCACCTGGTCCGGTACGGCGTTCGGCTGTGCGAACACGATCGGCTCGAGCAGCCCGACCGCCGTCCGGAACGTGTCCTGGTCGGTCGACCCGGAGGCGAGGAACCGGCACCAGAACAGCATCCCGGCTGCATGTCGGCCTTCCAGGTTCTCGGCGAAGCCCGGGGTCTCGAACAGGCGCGCCACTTCCGCGTCGGCGGCCGGGCCGAACACCGACCGGGCGCGCGGATCCTGCTTCCAGTGCTCGACCCGGCCGTACAGCGACTCGATCAGTTCGCGGGACATGAGTCCACCGCCTCCACAGACGTGAGCCTGCTCAGCTCGACGGTGATCTCTCCGGCTTGCGTCTGGATCGTCATCCGGCCGGCGTCGATCCGGAGCACCGAGCCGCACATGGTCCGGCTGTCGGTCGTGATCTCGACCTTGGGCCGGTTCCGGGCCGGGCCGTACCAGGTGCTCGCGACGGCAGCCACCAGCAGCGCCGCGCAGACCAGGCTCAACGCGATCCCGCGGCGTAGCGCTCGCGCGGACTCTTGGGCTTCGCGGTGCTCCGCGATGGGGCCGGGCGCTAGTTCGGCGACGGGGACGACAGCGGGGCGGCCGTTCGAGGCTCGGAGCAGGTAGAGCGCTGCGGCCGCGCCGGCGAGTAGGGCGAGCAGCAGGAGGACGCCGACCATCGCTGCGGCCAGCGGGGTCAGTTCGGTGATGTCTGAACGGCCCTTGATGAGGCTGAACCCGATCAGGGCGATCAGGAGGCCGGCTAGGCCGTTGCGCCATTGGGTGGCGGCTGCCCGGACTCTTGGGAGTTCGGTGCGGCGCATCAGGTCGACCTGCTGGGCGCGTCGCAGGTCGGCCGGGGTCGCTGGCCGGCCCGGTGTCGGTTGACCTGGCGGCGCTTGACCTGGTGTCGGTTGGCCCGGCGCCGGTCGGCCTGGTGCTGGGGTGCTCACGCGTTGGCCGGGAGGTTGAAGATCCAGTACGCGCCACAGCCGACGCGATCGTCCGGCCGACCGGGATGCGTTTCCGAGCAGGTGCAGATGACCGGCACTGCGTGGTGGCCGCCCTCGGCGCGCTCAGTGGCAGACAGGGCCCGGAAGACACCGTCGACCAACGGCACCTCGATCGCCGCCTGGCACCGCGGGCAGACCCCGCCGAGCAGGGACATGCCGACGCCGAAGGTCTCGATCACGAACGTCTCGGCCGCCTGCTCGGCGTACCCGGGTTCGCTCACCTCGCGGTACGGCACCGGTCCGCCGGGGCGAACGTCGTTCATCGTCAGGGTCTCCTTGGTCGTCACGGGCCGAGGTGGACGAAGGGAGTCCATACGCTCGGACTCGCGGGGTGCTGGTCGCGCAGGCGCCGTACGACGCGATGCAGGGCTGCCGCCGTACCGTCGGTGGACTGCCCGTCGGCGCAGAGCTCCCTGTAGACGCTGTCGACCACGTCGGCCGCGGTTGGGTCGTACACGGACCAGAGGGTCGCGACGACCTGGCGGTAACCGGCGTAGTGGAGCGCCGCGGCGAGGGTGATCACTTCGTCGGCGAGGTCGAGTCCACCGGTCGCGGTCTTGCAGGCGGACAGGAACGCGAACTCGCCCTGGTACGTGCGGCTGCTGATGCTCTGGACGGTCAGCGTGCCGTCGTGCAGCAGAAGTCCGCCGTTCGACGGGTCAGTCAGGTCCTGGTGGCCGTGACAGCTGAAGTGGGCCCAGTGATGCCGGCCGAGCTCCTCGCGGACCCGGGTGGTCGTGGCTTCTGCGCCGTACAGGACTGTGCTCCGGTCGCTCGGGAACAGGCTGGCCAGCAGGTCGACCTCGCGGTCGACGTTGGGGAGCGGGGTCTGACCGGGCGCGTTCGGCACGGCGACGACGAGGATCTCCGGGGTTGGTGACGGCTTGGGCCTGTTTGTTGCCTCGAGCAACGCTCGGAGGGTGGGTGTGTACGACGGGATGACGCGGTCGAGCACCGACTGCCGGTCGCCGTGCCGGCCTGCGGCGTGCAGGGGGAGGGCGGTGAGCAGGCCGGTCGGGCACCACCACAGCCGCGGCCAGGCGTCGTCCGGTGGGGTTTCGGTGAAGCCTAGGCGGGTCAGTACCGGGTCGGCGATCGCCGTCCACAACCAGTCGAGGACCTCGGTGACGACACGCTCCATCAGGAGCCGCTCGGCGTGCAGGCGCTGCGCCGCCGCGTGGAACTCCTGGAACGCCGCCGGCGACTGGTCTCCCTCGCGGAACCGGCGCTGTGCCTCGTATGTCTGCTGCTCGGCTGTCTGGAAGCGGTGTACGGCTTCGAGGTACTGGGCGGCCCATTCGGTGGTGTCTTGCTTTGAGGCCTCTGGTAGTTCGAGAGGCGGCAGGACTCCGTCGGGGGTGACGATCAGTGCGTCGGAGCGCCATTGGCTGACGTTCACCATCACTACTGGCCCGCTTGTCGCCGCCAGTCGGAGCCTGTCCAGTCGCGGTGGCCGGAGGAAGTCGGCGAACCCGTCCAGTGCGCGGATCTCCGCGAGCACCTCGTGCCACTCCTGCTCGAGCGCCATCCGCTCACCGGCACGCCTCGATTCCGCGGCCGGCCCGTCATGCCTCATCGCTAAGCCCCCAGGAACCCTCGGCGATCGAACGTTCACTCTAGGGCGACAGCCGCTCCCCACGCCACGCCCCACCACGCGCCGACCCCCAAGATCACCGCTCCGCGGCGGCAGTCCCTTGGCCGCCTTCGGCGGTGCGCGCGAGCCCGGCTCCCGGCTGGGCGTGATCGGCGCCGGCCGACCTCCAGTTCGCGGAAAGGACACCGCTGCGCGGCGGCAGTCCCTTGGCCGCCTTCGGGGGCGTGCGCGTGTCGGCGTCCCGGGGCGGTGTGGTGGCGCTGGCTGGCCTAGATCTTGTTTAGCGCGCAGCACTGGGCGACGGCAGCTCTAGGTGTTTCGGTGGTGTGCGCGGTCTTGCGTCGGAGTTAGTTCGTTGGAGCGGGTTGTTAGCTGGGGGTTTGGTCGTGTTCGCTGCGGCTGTTGGCTAGTTGGTGCACGTTGCCTTCGTGGATGTCGCTGACCCATTCCCAGCCTTCCTTGGCTGTTGGGCCGATCCGCGGGTCGTCGAAGGCGCCGCCGTCGCGCAGGGCGTGCATGTACGCGCGGTCCAGTTCGATCCGTGCGCGTGCTTGACCTGCTCCACCGACGGTCCCGTGACCCGGTACGACGAAATCGGCGTCGTCCGCCACGGCCTCGAGCAGTTGCAGACCGGCGAGGTAGTCCCCGATCGGGTCCGCGGCGCCCTCGAAGTCGGGCATCGGAACGAAGAGGTCGGAAAGCATGTCGCCGGCGACGAGGACCCTGCTCTCCTCGACGAACAGCGCGGCATGACCCTGGGCATGTGCCGGATGCTCGATAATCCGGACTACAGGGCCATCCCAGGGAATCTGCGAAGTTTCAGCGGGCAGAGCGGTGATGAGGCCGAACAGGTCCAGTGGTGTGTCATCGGCGATTTCCGGGGGTAATCCGCCGGCAGCGCGTTCCTTCCAGTCCGCGTTCGAGCGCAGATCTCGCATAAAGGCCGCGCAGCCAGCGGTACCGTAACGCGGCGCTTCGCCGAGCGCGGCGTGCCAGAGCACGTGATCCCAGTCGGGGTGTGTCGAGAAGCCTGCCACCACGGGCTGGCCCAGCTCCGACAGGTCGTTCGCGAGGCAAGTCATCTCAGTGCCCGTGATCCCGGCGTCGACGAGGAGCACGCCGTTCTTGCCTTGTACGACGACGGTGTTGTTCGCGAGCAACTCGCTCTGGTGGATCAGCACGCCCTCCGCGACTTGCCTCAGCACGGGTGGCTCCTTCCGCTGGCCGTCTGCAAACCGTAGCCGGGACCGTAGTACCTGGTGGATTTGCAACGCAACGGTGTGGGCGCTGAAGCCTGCCCGCCCTTCACCGACGTCGTTTTCGGAGACCCGCAATTCCCGAAAATCGCCGGCTGACACACAAGAGGGATCGCCTCAAATCGTCTCGCCGCCCGGCTCAAGCACTCTGCGGCCTGGCTGCGGGCCGTTGGCCCTGTGGATAACTCGGACCCGGGGGATCGCTCCGGTAGTCTTGCGACATGACTGCGCAGCCTATGCACGGGTCGCCGGAGGACCCCAGCGAGATTCTTCGCCTGCTGCCGGCGAAGTGGCATGCGCAGTTTCTGGAGGAGTATCACGGTGCCCTCGACGCGGCACACGAGGTGTGGCGCTTCCAGCAGTTGCGAGACGTCTTGCACCTCTGGAGGCTTCGGGCAGTCGCGTACTCCGATCCGCGCTATGACGAGGCCATGCAGGCGGCTCGGGAGGGACGGGACGAAGAGTTCGTCCCGGCTGAGCAAGTGATCCCAGGCTGGTCAGACAGGCAATGAACTATCGCGTGGACTTCCACGCGTCCGCATTGGCCCAGCTACACGGTCTGCCTCCGTCGGCGTTCGACGCGTTGGTTGATCGTGTTGGCAAATTGGTCGGCGCGCCGTGGGACAGTCAGAGCCTCGACCGAGATGTGCCGGCCTTCCGGCAGTGCACATTTGGTGATTTCGGCCTGCTGTCGTTCTACGTCGACCACGATCGCGAGGGGCTCCGAATCTACGACGTCACCTGGGCTGGCTGAGGTCACGTCTCGCTGCGAGGCGGGCCCTACGGCTACATCCCGGCGGAGGCCAGCCGCCTTTCAGCGAACCGCGCGGTAGCTCACAAGTTCATGGGTGGTCGGGAGCGGTGGCGAGCGCCACGACGCCGGAGCGCCGCTCCTGGGTCATTCCGCCTCATGTGACGGATCTGTGGGCGCGTGGAGCGGGCGCACGCCGTTGGGTGTTGGGGTTGTAGGCGTCGAGGGCGGACCGCCGGGCCATCACAATCGGCTGGTGTCGGCGGTGCCAGGCGGGGTGCCGGGTGGTGGGTGGTGATTGTGATGGCCTGGCGGTCCGCGGCATCGGGATCCCGTTCGCGGGTGGTCGGGGTGGCATGGGTGCGGTGCGCTCGACTGCCATGGGTGGCGAACTGAGGCACCAAGCCGACTCACACATCAGACAGGAGAACCGTCATTCCCCTGCGACCACAACTCGCTTTGCCGGGACCGCATCCGGCCAGCTGCTTTCAAGCGAAGCGGGCGATAGCACGCGTGTTCGCCGGCGGCAGCCGGCACGTTGGGCGGCAGTCCGCTCGGGAAGGCCGGGCGGGTGGGAGCGGTGGCGAGCACGCGACGTAGGAGCGGGCGTAGTGCCGCGTGGGGAAGTCCCCGGGCGGTGCGGGGGTGAGCGAGTCGTGGCACTAGGTGGTCGTGGCGGGTTCGGGTCGTGACAGATGTGGGGGTGGGTGGTCACAATGGGCGGTCCGGCCCGAGGTGCGGGTTGGTGAGGGAAAGGCCGCCGGCGGGGTTATGGGTAGTGGCGAGATGGCGACCGGGGGCGCGCTGACCGCCCGGATCGCCGCCGCGATGACGTTGGCCCAGACGGGTGGGCACGCGACTGCGGCTGCCGAGATTGAGGCGGTCCGGGCGGAGCTCGGTGGTGTGCCGAGTTACCACCTGGCCGCGGCGGAGTACGTTCGCGGCGTCACTGCTCATCACGCGAGTGACGCGGACGAGGCACTGAAGGCTGTCGACGCATGTATCGCCGCCGCGAAGGCGATCGACGAGCCGGGCTGGGAAGCGAATGCGCTGCCGATCCGGATCATCAACCTCGCCCGCAGCGGCCGCGGCGGGGACACGGTGAAGGATCTGGTCGCCGCCGAGCACGCCCTGAAGAGGACCAGGGACGACGGCCTGACCGCCTGGGCGCACACCGGCCTCGGCTACGCGTACGACGTCCTGCGCCTTTACGAACTGTGCATTCCGCATTACGAGCTCGCCACCCAGCTGGACGCGGACGTCTTCGAGCTGGCCGAGTCGCTGGCGATCGACAGGCTGAACCTGGCCGAGACGTACCTGCGGTGGGCGCACGAGCTCGAGCGGCTGGGCGATCCGTCGTACCAGCAGGAGATCCTGGAGCGGCGCGCGTCGGCGGCGTACTGGGCGCGGGCGGCGGAGCGGGTGATCGTCGACGACGAGAACCAGGACTTCTGGCGGCTGAGCGCCCGATTGTGGCTGGCGGCGGCTGCCACAACCGACGATCCGGCGCAGGCGGTGGCCGAGCTGACGGAGTGCCGGGACGAGATCAGCAAGCTGGGTGAGACCGAGCGGCTGGCGATCGCGGGCACCTACCTGGCCAAGGCGCTCGAGGCCGACGGCAAGCACGATGCGGCGAAGGCGGCAGCCGACCGGGCCGCGGACGACCTTATTCCGTTGGCGGATCCGGCGACCCACGTGCTGGTGCTGCAGACCCGGGCGGAGCTCGCGGCCAGCACGGGCGGGCCGGGACCCGTTGCAGGGTTGGAGTATGCGCGTTCGGTGGCGCGCGGCTGGTGGAAGGAGCGCCAGCGAGCGCTGAACGCCGTACGGCATGCGCTTGCCACGCATGACCTGTCGCAGCGGCACGACGCGGAGTGGCACGCGGCGCGGCATGATCCGCTGACCGGGATCGGCAACCGCCGGGCACTGGACGAGCGGCTGACCGCGGCCCGGGACTCGGGCCGCGCGGTGACAGTGCTGGCGATCGATGTCGACGACTTGAAGGTTGTCAACGACACGTACGGGCACGCCTGCGGGGACGAATTGCTGCAGGTTGTGGCAAATCTCCTGGTAGAACAGGCGCGAGCGACCGATGCCGTGATTCGATCGGGTGGCGACGAGTTCATCGTGGTGCTGGACCAGCCGGACGCCAAGGGCGGCGCCCAGCTGGCGATGCGGATCCGTACGGCGGCCGCGGCGATCGCGGCGTCGACGTCGAAGCCCTGGCTCGGTCGGCTGGGGCTGAGCATTGGGTACGCCGCAACAGCCGAAGGAGTCGCGGTCGATCAGCTGATCGCCACGGCGGACCGTCGGCTGTACGACGACAAGCGCCGCAGGCGGTGAGGCGACAGGGGGTTGTGAGGTGCGCGACACGTCGGGGGTGACCGCGCGGATCGCGACGGCGATGACGCGGGCCCAGTCGGGCAACCCGGCCGAGGCGGCGACCGAGCTGCACCGGTTGCTGGCCGAGCTGGGGTCCGAGCCGAGCCCGGAGCGGGCTGCCGCCGAGTACGTGCGGGCCGTCGCAGCGCACCACGCCACCGACGCCGGCGAGGCGCTGGACGCGGTCGACGCCTGTATCCGGACGGCCCGCGCGATCGACGAGCCCGGCTGGGAGGCGAACGCGATCGCGATCCGGATCGTTACGCTGATCCGCACCGGCGAGGGCGGTGACTCGGTCGCCGACCTGGTCGCGGCCGAGAACGCGCTGTCCCGGACCCGCGACCTCGGCCTGGCCGGCTGGGCGCACACCGGCCTCGGGTACGCCTACGACCTGCTCCGCCTGTACGAGTTGTGCATCCCGCACTTCGAGCTCGCGGCCGAGGGTGACCACGACCCGCTCGGCCTCGCCGAGGCGCCGGCCATCAACCGGCTCAACCTGGCCGAGTCGAACCTACGCTGGGCGCACGAGCTCGAGCGGCTGGGTGACACGTCGTACGACGCGGAGATCCGCGAGCGCCGGCGGGACGCGCACCAGTGGGCGGGTGAAGCGGTCAAGGTGATCGTCCGGGACGACCTGCTCGGGTACTGGCCGATCGCCGGGCGGATGTGGCTGGCCGCGAGCAACGACGGCACCGACGCCGCCGAGGCAGTGGCGATCCTCAAGGACTGCCGGGACCAGCTGGCGAAGCTGGGCGACTTGGAGCTGGCCGCGATCGCAGGCAGCTACCTGGCGAAGGCGTACGCAGCAATCGGCCGGCTGGAGGACGCCGCAGAGGCCGCACAGCGGGCCGGGAGCGATCTGCCGCCGACATCGGATCCGCCGGTCGAGGCGCTGGTCCGGCATACCGCTGTGCAGATCGTGGCGGAGTCAGGCGACATCGGAGCGGTCACCGGGCTGCAGTACGCGCGTGCCATCACCAGAGGCTGGTGGGCCGAGCGGCTGCGCGGTCTGTACGCCGTACGCTCCGCACTGGCCAACCACGAGCTCTCGATCCGGCACGACGCGGAGTGGCGGGCGGCACGTGAGGATCCGCTGACCGGTGTAGGCAACCGCAGAGCGCTGGACGAGCGCATGTCGGTCGCGCACGACGCCAGTCGTTCGGTGGCGGTGATCGCCATCGACGTGGACAACCTCAAGGTGATCAACGACAGCTACGGGCATGCCAGCGGCGACGACGTACTGCGACGGGTCGGGCAGCTGTTGACCGAGCAGTGCCGGGCCGAGGACGTGGTGGTGCGAGCCGGTGGAGACGAGTTCGTCGTCGTACTGGACAAGCCGGACGAGCGTGGCGCGCGAGAGCTGGTGGAGCGGATCAAGGTCGCGGCCGACCGGGTCGCAGCGTCGGCGGACGAGCCGTGGTTCGGCATGCTGCGGCTCAGCATCGGGCAGGCGAGCAGCACCGACGGTACGCCGGTCGGCGACCTACTCACCAAGGCCGACCAGCGCATGTACGCCGACAAGCGCCGACGCCGGACCTAGTAGTCCAGGAACCCTTCCACCACAAGGCGTCTGACCTGCGGGAGGTACTCCCGGAGCACGTCCTCCAGCGGCTGCCCCAACAGGTCCGCCAGCGCGGCCAGGATCTGGCCGACGCTCAAGTCCCCGTCGCACGCGCCAACGAACCCGGCCAGCACGGTGTCCGCTTGTTCCGCTCGCCGCATGCCACGTTGCCGGCGGAGCACGATCGACGCGGGATCCTCAGCTCCCGGCTGCCCACTCGTCTCCTGGACGACGTCGTCCGCCACCACCAGATGCAACCCGGTCAGGTCGTCAGGCAGTCCCTCCGAGCGTTCGAACCGGCGCAGTACGTGCGGACCGATCGGTCGCTCGATCTCGTACGGCCACTCCTCGGCCTCGAGCTTGCCAGCCACGTTGTGCAGGGTGATCCAGCCCATGCCGATCGCCTCGACGCTCTGGTCCTCCAGCCAGCGCAGCCATGCGTCGTACCGGTCCGTGTACTCCGGGGACCCGTGCAGACCCGCGTCCCGCAGCCACAGCTCGACGTACTCGGACGGGTCGAGTTGCTCGCGCTGCACCGCCCACGCGGACCGGTCGCCCGTCCAACCGGCGATCCGGTCCCGCCAGTCCTCGCCACGCACGCAGGTCCAGTTGGCCAGCAGCTGGCACCAGCCACCCTCGGTCAAGTGGTACGGCGCCTGTCGCACCAGCTGCTCGACCACGGAGTCACCGGCGAACCCGGTCTCCCGGTACGTCAGCCGCCCGTCGCCCGGTGAGATCACGTACGGCGGGTTGCTCACGATCAGGTCGAACCGCTCGCCACGGACCGGTTCGAACAGGCTGCCCGACCGGATGTCGAGGTCGACCCGGTTCAGCGCGGCCGTCCACCGCGCCAGCTGCAGCGCCCGCGGATTCACGTCGGTGGCGACGACCTGGTTGACCCGGTCGGCCAGGTGCAGCGACTGGATCCCGCACCCGGTGCCGATGTCGAGCGCCCGCTCGGCCTTGATCGGGACCGTCAGGTGGATGAGGCTCAAACTGGCCGGCGCGATCCCGAGCACGTAGTCGGACCGCATCGCCTCCCGCCGCCCGTCCAGCCCAGGCGTGAGGTCCGCAACCACCCACCACTCCCGCCCATCCTCGGCATACGGCCGGATGTCCAGCACAGCCTTCCCGGCAGTATCAATGATGCCCAGAGCAACTAAATCGATTCCCGGAAACGCCTGCGCGACAAGGGATTCCGGTACGGCGCGCTGCAGCAGGAACAACCGGATCATCGTGTCGAGCGCATCACCGGACCCAGTCCGCCGCCCCGCAAGAGTCGTCTCATTCCGCCCCAGCGCATCACTGGCCTGAGCCCCAAGCCGTGCAGCCACCCCATCAACCGTGTACCCAGCAGCCACAAACGCCTGCCGCAACGCCTCCAAGTCGTCCCCCGTCAGTTCACCCATACAGCCATTATGGATGGGTACTCCACCTCGGCTTCCAAGCTGCCCGAAGCAGTGCGGGATGCCGCGTGCGGAAGGGCGTGGACGCCAGTTGCAGCGTCCACGCCCGTACCAGGTTTTTCCTTCGATTTCCTACGGGTTGCAGGTCACCTTGGCTTCGGCCCAGTCGGCGTGGTCGCTGGTGATGCCGTCGCCGCCGTCGGTTACCTGGAGGGTGAGTGTCTGGCCGGCGGTGATGTCGACGGAGACGTTGGCGGTCGGGGACGTGCCGGTGAGGAGGTCGGAGGTGTACTTCGCGACTCCGTCGACGAGGACCTTGAAGCTGACCTTGCCGCGGTCCTCCATCTCGTCGTCCACGCCGACCTTCGCGGTGTACGTCGTGCAGTTCCCGCCGATCCGCACGCTGACCGTGGACGGCGCGTGCGTGCCCAGGCCCTTCGCGTACTGCACCCCGTCGAGGGTGATCGGGTTGCCGTCGGCAGCCCCGTCCTCGCCGTTGCTGCGGTCCCGTTCGACCGGGCCCCAGCCATTGGTCGAGTCCAGGAACTCCAGGTCGCTGACCCACTTCTCACCGGTCGGTGCCGGCGGCAACGGCTTGTCGGCGATCGTGGCGGCGAAGAAGCCGAGTCCACCACCCGGCAGCTTGATCGCCTTGACCGTCTTGCCCGGCTCGAGCGGTACGGCGGTGTAGAAGACCCGGTAGTCGGTCGTGGTGTTGCTCAGGCCCGCCTGCGTGTAGCGGCCCTTCACCGACACCGCGAGCTTGGCGCCGCCCGTGGCCGGGTCCTGGCAGCACCAGTTCGGCAGTTGGAACGTCGCCTGCGACTGCGAGCCGTCCGTGTAGATGATCGTGACGGCCCCACGGGCGTTGAGGCTGGCTCCAGCTCCCAACAGGGCGAGGTGCGAGCCGGTGCCGGAGACCAGGATCGGCGCCGGCTGGTTCTTCACCAGGTTCGGCGTTCCGGGCGCACCGGACGGCCAGGTGAACTGCGCGTCCTGCACAGTCACCGTCGCGCCGGGTGTGTAACCGGCCGCCGCGAGCGCCTCACCGTTGAAGCTGTTGCCCGACCCGTCGAAATTCCCTTGGGCGTACGTCGACGCGTCGCTGATGCCGACCACATTGGCTGCCTGAGACAACGACGCGTACGGCAGTTGAGCAGTCGCCGCCGCACTGTTGGAGTAGCTCTTCCCCTCGGCAAGGTAGGTCGCCACCAGCTTCAGCGTGAACGCCGCAGGCTGCACGTCGGCGCCGGGCGTGACCTGCAGCTTGGTCGTCACGGTCTTGCCGCGCTCGACACTGGCGAAGTCCTTCTGACCGGTGACCGTCCAACCGCTCGGGACCTGCACATCCAGGCGGACGTTCCGCATCGTCTCCTTGCTGCCGTTGTGGAAGGTCGCGGTCACCTCGGTGGCCTGGCCGGGAGCGTTCCACAGCGACGGCGACGTCAGCTCCGGCGTGCCGAAGGTGTTCGCGACATCGGGGCCGCCGACCGACGACGTACCGATGAGCTGCACCACTGCAGCGCGGGAGGTGGAGATCGGTGCGGTCTTCACCTGCACGACGCCGTTCTCATACGTCCAGCCGCTCACCTTGCGGCCGTCCACGCGCACCTCACGCGGCGCGGTGCCGGTGTGGACGGTCAGCTCGTACGGGCGAGACGCGGGCTTGCCCGTGTAGGTGCCGACGCTGGCGCCGATCTTGACCGTCACGTCACCGCGGTCCTGCGTCGGCGCGTCCACAGTGAACACCTGCGTAGCGGACTTCCCGGACCGCGTGACCCGGTCGTCCTCGAACAGGCTGAACGACGACTTGCCCTGCGGGTAGATGTCGACCGTCAGCGGGTCGCCGAAGCCCTGCTCGGCCGCGGTGTTGATGCCCGCCTTCCACATCGGTACGACGGCGCCCGCCTTCACGAACAGCGGAAGCGTGTCGAGCGGTGCGTTGTACCCGTTCACCGTGGTCGGGCCCTGGTAGACACGGCCGGTCCAGTAGTCGACCCAGTTGCCCTTCGGCAGGTAGATGCCGTTCTTCACCTCGTCCGCACCCCACATCGGTGCGACCAGGAACTCCTTGCCGGCCAGGAACTCGTACTTGGTGGTGTCGTCCCAGGTCTTCGGGTCGTCCGGGTACTCTAGGACCAGCGACCGGTTCAGCGGTGCGCCGGTCCGGTGCGCCTCGGCGGCGTACGTGTAGAAGTACGGCAGCAGGCGCTCACGCAGCTTCAGGTACTTGCGGTTGATCGACGTGTAGGGGTCGCCGTACGCCCACGGCTGCTTGAAGGCCGGGGTGGCCCAGCCGGACATCGTCATGAAGGCCGGGTTGAAGACCTTCCACTGCATGTCCCGGACGTACGACGTGGGCGAGCCGCCGAAGATGCCGTCCACGTCGCCCGCGGTGTAGGCGATACCGGAGTTGCCGGAGCCGTGGATCGCCGGGACCTGCCACCTGATCGCGTCCAGCGAACCGCTGTGGTCACCGGTCCACTGCACTGCACACCGCTGTGCGCCGGCCCAGCCCTCCACCATCCAGGCGAAGCCGCGGGCGTTGCTGTACTGCTCGATACCGCTGTGCGCGGTGTCGCACGCGCTCAGCGCATGCCGATAGCCCGGACCGACCCAGGCGACGTCCAGCTTCCGAACCCGGACGCCTGCCTCGCCGACCTCGGCCGGCTGCCGGTCCAGGGACGACTGCGTCCACAGACCCATCTGGATGTTGCGCTGCCGGAGTTCGTCACCGGTCTGCTTGAGCGGCGGGATCTCGCGCTTGCCCCACCAGGTGCCGTCGACCTGCTCGAAGTCGGTGTCATCGGAGTACCCGCAGCCGTAGTCGTCGTTGACGAGCATCCAGCCGCCGGGCATGTCCTCGTCCTTGAACCGCTGGGCGATCTTCACCGCGTCCAGCGTGGTCACCTTGTCCGGGTGCACCTTCCAGTCGTTGCTGGTGTCCGGGTCCTTCGCGTAATGACCGCGGTTGTAGCAGTCGGAGTCGCCGTACTCGAGCCCGTAGATCGGTGGCATGAACGGCCGGCCGGTCAGCTCGGTGTAGCGATCCAGCGAGGTCTTGAGGTCGCCGATGAAGTAGTAGGCGTCGAACCGCTGCTCGTCGTGCTTGGTGACGACGGGCTCGGTGAAGCTGTAGCTGCCCGGGCTGAACGTGTTCCGCAGTACGCCGTACCCCGCGGTGCTCATGTAGTAGGGAGAGGCGTTCGGGTTGCCGCCGTCCTCCCAGTTGAAGTCGCGGGAGATCCTGATGGTCTCGTCGCGGTGCGAGAACCGACCGTTCTGCATGCCGCCGCCGAGGAACTGCTCACTCGGCCCGCGGCCCAGCGACTGCGTCGTGGAGGTGTCGTTCCACGCCAGCGGCGCCGTCTCGGCCCAGACCAGTTGGCCGTTCGACCGGTGCACCGAGAACCGCAGCGGTGACTTCTGCGCGCGGACCTCGATTTTCCCGGTCGTCATCGAGTAGTAACTGCCGCGATCGCGCCAGGAGGTGCGTGGGGTGCCGTAGTCGGTCTTGACGACGATGTTCGACGCGGGCGCGTTCGGGTCGGTCGGCGGGGTGTTGGCGGGATCCGTGAAGTTTCCGTCCGACGCCAGCCACAGCCGGAACACGTCGTCCTTCAGGAACGCCACCCGCACCTTCGCGGCGCCGGCGCTGAGCGTGTACGTCGCCTGGTCGGCGGAGAACCCGGTGACGTCACCCAGCGTGGTGTCGGCGGTGGGTTGGGCCTGCGCCTGCGCGCTGACAGCCACCAGCGCGCCCGCTATCAGAGCAAGGGCGGTGACTGAACGTTTCATGCGGACAAAGATGCTCACGAGTGCCTCACTTCACGCATCTATGAACAAGAGTGCGCTCATTGAAGCGCACGGACTGCGCCTTGTCATCAGCTCGGCCGTCATGAAGTTGAGACGCCGTCGCCATCGCGGGGTGAACCCGGGCCATGACGATGTTTCGCATGGCGAACAGTCGAACCTTGAGCCGACGTGCGGTGCTGGCCGGCGGTCTCGGCCTCGGTGTCGCGCTGACCAGCCCGGCCCTCGCCCAGGCCTACCCCCTCGACCCGGACCGCTTCACCGCCCAGGACGACCCCAACTTCCACCCCGTGACGTTCCGGCTGCCCGCGCCGACCGGCCGGAAGGCGCTCGGCACGACCGCCCTGCACTTGATCGACCAGTCCCGCCCGGACCCGACCATGCCCAGCGGCAAACGCGAACTGGTGGTCAGCCTCTGGTACCCCGGCTCGGTGGCCGCCGCCGCCCCGCTGGCCAGGTACATGCCGAAGCGGACCGCCGTCGAGGTCGACGAGGCCTGGACCGGGGAGTACGGCCTGGCGGTGCCGACCGGCTCGTTCGACTTCGCCAACACCGAGACGCACTCCCGCGTGGACGCGCCGATGCAGCCGATCCCGCACCCCGTCGTACTGTTCTCTCCCGGCTACCAGTACAGCCGGTTCGTGAACACCGCCCAGGTCGAGGACCTGGCCAGTCGCGGGTACGTCGTCGTCACCATGGACCACACCCACGAGACGCCGACCGAGTTCCCGGGCGGGCGGTTCCTGCCCGGTGTGCCGGCCAGCCAGCTGCCGGATCCGGAGTTCACCCGCAAGGCGGTCGAGACCCGGACGGCGGACTCGCGCTTCGTCCTGGACCAGCTCGAGCGGATCGTCCGTGGCGACAACCCGGACATGGACAGCAAGAACCTGCCGCCAGGCCTCGCCGGCGGCCTCGACCTGCAGCGGATCGGCATGTTCGGCTTCTCGCTCGGCGGCTACGCGACCGCGAACACGCTGCTCGAGGACCGCCGGTTCGCGGCCGGCCTCGACCTGGACGGCACCCTCCAGGACGACCCGGCCAAGGGTCCGCTCGGCGAGGTGGCCCGGAAGGGGCTCGACCAGCCGTTCCTGCTGTTCGGCTCGGACACCAGCCAGCGCACCGACGCCGGGAAGGAGTACTACGACAAGTCGTGGGCCCGGTTCTGGGAGGAGCAGCGCGGCTGGAAGCTGAACCTCGGCCTGACCGGCGCGAAGCAGAAGGCGTTCACCGACTTCCAGTTCGTCTTCGACCAGCTGTTCCGGGAGATCTACGGCGAGGACGAGATCATCACCTCGGTGATGACTGCCCTGGTCGGCGCGGTCCAGCCGGACCGCAGCGTGCACGCCCAGCGGCAGTACATCGCCGCCTTCTTCGACCAGAACCTGCGCGGCCGGCCCGAGCTGCTGCTCCGCGGCGACTCGCCGAAATTCCCGGAGGTCCACTTCGCCCGCTGACCACGTTGTGACTCCTACCACCGCTGCCGCCCGCGGGACGGCGTACCCTCGTCACGACGTGAGGGGCGGGGTTCTGCCGCTCGGTGGTCGTGCTGCGACGCGCGGTGAGCGGGGTTGTCGGACCTTTCTGAAACCCTGTGAGGTGTACGAGCGGCGCGACCGGTTACCGTGCGTTGAGAAATGCGTTGCCGTCGGCCGTACCCTGTCCTCGGGCGGGGTCGGTCTGTGTCCGGGGGAACAGACGCCTGATCTCGGGCGTTGTCGGCAGGGCGAGAGAGTGCTAAGGCAAGGAGCGCAGTGGCAGGGGCAGCAGGGACGAAGACATCGGCAAGCAGGCTGGTGATCGTCGAGTCGCCGAAGAAGGCGCGGATGATCGCCGGTTTCCTGGGGTCCGGGTACGTGGTGGAGTCCAGCTTCGGTCACATCCGCGACCTGCCCAGCGGGGCGGACGAGATCCCGGCGAAGTACAAGGGCCTGCCCTGGGCCCGGCTCGGCGTGAACGTCGAGGACCACTTCGACCCGCTGTACGTCGTCCCGGCCGACAAGAAGGCCCAGATCCGTAAGCTGAAGGACCTGCTCAAGTCCGCCGACGAGCTCTACCTGGCCACCGATGAGGACCGCGAGGGCGAGGCGATCGCCTGGCACCTGCTGGACGAGCTGAAGCCGAAGGTCCCGGTCAAGCGGATGGTGTTCCACGAGATCACCCCGAAGGCGATCCAGGACGCGGTCGGCAGCGCCCGCGACATCAACGAGTCCCTGGTCGACGCCCAGGAGGCGCGCCGGATCCTGGACCGGCTGTACGGCTACGAGGTCTCGCCGGTGCTGTGGAAGAAGGTCATGCCGAAGCTGTCGGCGGGCCGGGTGCAGTCGGTCGCGATCCGGATGGTGGTCGACCGTGAGCGCGAGCGGATCGCGTTCCGCAGCGCGTCGTACTGGGACCTGGACGCCACGCTCGACGCCGGCGAGGGCCGGACGCCGCGGCAGTTCCCGTCCCGGCTGGTCTCGGTGGACAGCCGTCGGGTCGCCCAGGGCCGCGACTTCAGCTCGAGCGGTGAGCTGAAGGGCCAGAACACGGTCCACCTGAACGAGGAGACCGCGACCGCGCTGGCCGGCGCGCTGCGCGACTCGCAGTTCACCGTCCGGTCGATCGAGTCCAAGCCGTACACCCGCAAGCCGTACGCGCCGTTCCGGACCACCACGCTGCAGCAGGAGGCCGGCCGCAAGCTCGGCATGTCCGCCTCGCAGACGATGCAGATCGCCCAGCGGCTGTACGAGAACGGCAACATCACCTACATGCGTACCGACAGCGTGACGCTGTCGGACACCGCGATCACCGCCGCCCGGGCCCAGGTCCGGGAGCTGTACGGCGCGTCGTACCTGCCGGACAAGCCGCGCGTCTACACCTCCAAGGTGAAGAACGCGCAGGAGGCGCACGAGGCGATCCGGCCGGCCGGCGAGGTTTTCCAGACCCCGGCGCAGACCGGGCTGAGCGGTGCCGAGTACCGGCTCTACGAGCTGATCTGGATGCGCACCATCGCGTCCCAGATGAAGGACGCCGAGGGCCGCAGCGTGTCGATCAAGATCGACGCGACCGCCTCGTCGGGCGAGCTGTGCGAGTTCACCTCGTCCGGCCGGGTGATCACCTTCCACGGCTTCCTCAAGGCGTACGTCGAGGGCGCGGACGACCCGTCCGCCGGGACCGACGACCAGGAGACCCGGCTGCCCGACGTGGCCGAGGGCGACGTGCTGCCCGCAGTCGAGGTGCTGGCGTCGGGGCATGAGACGAAGCCGCCGGCCCGCTACACCGAGGCGACGCTGATCCGGGAGCTCGAAGAGCGCGAGATCGGCCGGCCGTCGACGTACGCGTCGATCATCGGCACCATCCAGGCCCGCCGGTACGTGTACAAGAAGGGCTCCGCGCTGGTGCCGGCCTGGCTGGCGTTCGCCGTCGTCCGGCTGCTCGAGGAGCACTTCACCCGGCTGGTGGACTACGCGTTCACCGCGACCATGGAGGACGTGCTCGACGAGGTCGCCGCCGGGGACCTGCAGCGCGAGGGCGTCCTGTCCCGGTTCTACTTCGGCGACGACGACCTCGAGGGCCTGCACTCGATGGTGAACGACCTCGGCGACATCGACGCCCGGGAGATGTCCACCTTCGGTGTCGGCGGTGACGACAGCGGGATCGTGGTCCGGGTCGGCCGCTACGGGCCGTACGTCGAGGACAAGGACGAGCGGCGCGCCAACGTGCCCGAGGACCTGCCGCCGGACGAGCTGACCGTCGACAAGGCCCACGAGCTGCTCAGCCAGCCGTCCGGCGTCGAGCACGAGCTCGGTACGGCGCCCGACAGCGGCCTGAAGGTGGTCGCGAAGGCCGGCCGGTTCGGTCCGTACGTGACCGAGGTGCTGCCGGAGGACGCGCCGAAGAGCGCCAAGCCGCGGACCGGGTCGCTGCTCAAGTCGATGACGCTGGACAGCGTCAGCCTCGACGACGCGATGAAGCTGTTGTCGCTCCCGCGGGTGGTCGGCAAGGACCCGGACAGCGGTGACGAGATCACCGCGCAGAACGGCCGCTACGGGCCGTACCTGAAGAAGGGCACCGACTCGCGGTCGCTGTCGTCCGAGGAGCAGATGTTCGACATCACCCTCGACGAGGCCCTGAAGATCTACTCCGAGCCGAAGCAGCGCGGCCGCCGGGCCGCGGCGCCGCCGCTCAAGGAGCTGGGCGAGGACCCGGAGTCCGGCAAGCCGGTGGTGGTGAAGGAGGGTCGCTTCGGCCCGTACGTCACCGATGGCGAGACGAACGCGACCCTGCGCAAGGACGACTCGGTCGAGACCATCTCGCTGCTGCGCGCGGCCGAGCTGCTGGCGGACAAGCGGGCCCGTGGTCCGGTGAAGAAGGCGGCCAAGAAGTCCACCGCCAAGAAGAGCACGACGAAGAAGACGGCCGCGAAGAAGGCGACCACCAAGAAGGCCGCGGCGAAGAAGACCACCGCCAAGAAGACGGCCGCCAAGAAGTCCTGAGGCTGCTTGTAGTCCTGAGAGAGGGCCGACGTGACCAGTGCTGTCGAAGTCACCGCGCAGCGGCTGCGGGACCGGGGCGAGCGGGTCACGCCGGCCCGGCTCGCGGTGGTGGAGGTGCTCGCGGGCACCGAGGAGCACCTGAGCGCCGAGCAGATCGGCGAGCGCGCCGAGCAGTTGCGCCCCGGCATCCACCGCGCCACCGTCTACCGGGCGCTGGACGCGCTGGGTGAGTTCGGCCTGGTCACGCACGTCCACCTCGGTCGGGCCGGGACGACGTACCACTTGGCCGGTGATCTGGCTCCGCGCCACCTGCACCTGCGCTGCTCGGAGTGCGGCACGGTGTACGACGCCCCGGGCGACATCCTCGACTCCGCCCGCCGCAAGGTCCAGCGCGAGCTGGGCTTCCAGCTGGCCCCCGAGCAGGTCGCCCTGATCGGCGTGTGCAAGGCGTGCCAGTCCTGACCTGATCCGGTCACCGTCCTGTCCATATCTGTTGATCAGTGTGGATTCGTGAACAGCTTGGGCTTAGGCTCGATGCCTGTGACCCATGACCACAGTTATGTCGAGGACTTTGCTCCCGGCGCCAACGTGCTTCCTCCGCGTGCCTGGCTCGACGACGACTCGGCCAAGCTCCCGCTGACCGGCGAGTGGAGCTTCCGGCTTTCCCCGAGCGTGGCCGACGCCCCCGACGACCTGAAGGACCCGGACACCACCGGCTGGGACACCATCGCGGTCCCGGGTCACTGGCAGCTCAGCGGGTACGGCGCCCCGGCCTACACGAACGTCGTCTACCCGTTCCCGCTCGAGCCGCCGTTCGTGCCGACCGACAACCCGACCGGTGACTACGTCCGGACCGTCACGGTCCCGGCGGACTGGGCCGGCGCGCGGGTGGTGCTGCGGTTCGAGGGTGTCGACTCGCGGTTCGCGGTGCACGTCAACGGCGAGTTGGTCGGCTGGTCGTCCGGCTCCCGGCTGCCGTCCGAGTTCGACCTGACCGACGTGGTTGCCCCCGGCAAGGAGGCCCGGATCGCGGTCCGGGTGCACCAGTGGTCGGCCGGCAGCTACGTCGAGGACCAGGACATGTGGTGGCTGTCCGGGATCTTCCGCGAGGTCAACCTGCTGGCGCTGAAGCCGACCGCCCCCACCGACGTCTTCGTGCACGCGTCCTACGCCGACGGGACCGGCACGCTGAAGGTCGACTCCGACGTCGCCGGGACTCTCGTCGTACCCGAGTTGGGGATCGAGACCGCGACCGGCACCGAGGTGACCGCTGCGGTCGAGCCGTGGTCGGCCGAGAGCCCGCGGCTGTACGACGGGGTGGTCCGGACCGACGGTGTTGAGGTGCGGCTGCGGATCGGCTTCCGGACGGTCGCGATCGCCGACGGCGTGCTCACGGTCAACGGCAACCGGGTGCTGTTCAACGGGGTCAACCGGCACGAGTTCCACCCCGACCGCGGCCGGGCGCTCACCGAGCAGGACATGCTGGACGACGTACTGCTGATGAAGCGGGCCGGGATCAACGCGGTCCGCACCAGCCACTACCCGCCGCACCCGCACTTCCTGTCGCTGTGCGACGAGTACGGCCTGTACGTGATCGACGAGTGCGACCTGGAGACGCACGGGTTCGGGTACGAGCCGCAGCCGCCGAAGCTGCCGAACCCGGTGATGGACCCGCGGTTCCACGACGACCTGGTGTCCCGGATCGAGCGCACCGTGCACCGGGACAAGAACCACCCCGCGATCATCATCTGGTCGCTCGGCAACGAGTGCGGGATGGGCGACAACCTGAAGGCGATGTACGACCTGGCCAAGGAGCTCGACCCGTCCCGGCCGGTGCACTACGAGCGCGACACCGAGGCCGAGTGGGTCGACATCTACTCCCGGATGTACACCGACCCGGCCGGTTGCGCGGAGATCGGCGCGGACCCGGAGCTGTACCGGAACCTGCCGTTCATCCTGTGCGAGTACGGCCACGCGATGGGCAACGGGCCGGGCGGCCTGCTCGACTACCGCGAGGTGTTCGACAAGTACCCGCGCTGCCAGGGCGGCTTCATCTGGGAGTGGATCGACCACGGCCTCCGGACCACCATCGACGGCCGCGAGGTCTACGCGTACGGCGGTGACTTCGGCGAGACCATCCACGACGGCAACTTCGTCTGCGACGGCCTGCTGTTCCCGGACCGGACGCCGTCGCCTGGCATGCTCGAGTACGTCAAGGTGATCGAGCCGCTCCGCATCGTGGCTGATGGCAACGGTGGAGTGTCGATCACGAACCGCTACGAGGTGCTCGACACCAGCCACCTGACCTTCACGTACGTCGTCGAGGTCGAGGGATCGCAGGTCGATGCCGGTGAGCTGTCGGTGCCGGCGATCGCCCCCGGTGCGACGGCCACAGTGCAGCTGCCGGCGGTGGATGGCTCGAAGCCGGAGACCTGGGTGACGGTCACCGCGTCGCTGGCTTCGGCGACGGCGTGGGCCGAGGCCGGTCACCGGATCGCGTGGGGCCAGGTCCGGCTGGACGAGCCTGCTTCGGTGGAGCCGGTCACCGGTGGTGCGCCGGCCGACGGCGTCGCCGGTGTGAGCGGGATCAGCGTCGCGGGCGTGCAGAACGCTCGGCTGGACGTCTGGCGTGCGCCGATCGACAACGACGCCATCCCCGGGGTCGAACGCCTGGCGCGAGGAAGGTCTGCACCGCGTGCAGCACCGGATCGTCTCGCAGGGCGAGCGCGACGGGGCCTGGGAGGTCGTCACCCGTACGGCGCCGCCGCAGCTGCAGTGGGGTCTGGTCAGCACCTGGCGCTGGACCGCGGTCGACGGCGGCGTCGTTCTGGACCTGAACGTCGTACCCGAGGGTCAGTTCCCGGAGGTGCTGCCGCGGCTCGGCATCACCTTCGAGCTGCCGAAGGTGGAGCGGGTCGAGTGGTTCGGCACCGGCCCGAACGAGGCGTACGTCGACACCCGCGAGGCCGCCGCGGTCGGCAAGTACTCGGCCACGGTCGCCGAGCTGCAGACGCCGTACGTCCGCCCGCAGGAGAACGGCCACCGCATCGACACTCGCTGGGCGACCCTCGACGGTCTGCGCCTCGAGGCGGTGGGCACTCTCTTCGGCCTCACCGTCCGCGACTGGACCAGCCACGACCTCGAGACCGCCAAGCACACCGCGGACCTGGTCCCCGGTGACACCACCTACGTGACCCTGGACATCGCCCAGACCGGCGTGGGCACGGCCGCTTGCGGCCCCCAACTCCCCGACCGCGACAAGCTGAAGACCGCCCCGGCGACCCTGTCGGTGCGCTTCACCACCAGCTGACCATACGGGTCGTGGATCGGTGCTCCGGCGCCGATCCACGACCCGGGCATCAGCTCCACGCTTCGCTGAACACCAGCGTTCCCGGCGGCGGGACGACCTCCCGCAACATGTCCAGGTCGTCCTCGACCACGGCCACGTCGTCGGGATTCTCGGGCACGACATACGCCCGCACCGCCCGGCGCACGCCCGCCCCCGGCATGGTCGGCCAGGGATCGCCCGCCTCATTCGCCATCGTGTAGACCGCCTGCACCGGCCCGTCCACCGCGACCTCGGCATCCTCGTCCGTCTCATCCGGCCACAGCCGGAGATAAGCGGCCCGCCCTGCCGCCAGCAAGGCTTCCGGACTTTCGAGTGTCAGATCCACCCGGGTGATGACGCTCAGCGCCCCACCCACCGGCTCCTCGTCAGCCTCCTCGTCGAGCTCCTCGATGACCTCCAGGAGCAACGGCGCCGTCCCGGTGTGCTCGAACACAGCCTCGTTCCACGCCTCCACCACACTCTCGATCGCCGCGTTTCGAGCAAACAACTCCTCTGCCTCGGCTGCGCCGCCGCGGAGCCTGAGCAGCGCGTCAGCGTAGGTTCGCAGCGCCCCGATGAGGTCGGTCGTCGCCTGCTGCAACCCCTCGCTGCTCTCGTCCGAGTACTGCTCCACATCGTCCATGCGGCAGATGATCCCGCCCGCGCACTCAGATCGCGATGGCTGGGCGGGGGTGTACTCGGTTGAGTGGAGGGTTGTAGGACTGCCAGGCGGTGGTCAGGCGGCGGACCGCTTCGGTCAGTTCTTCGGGGCGGGCTCGGAAGTGGAGGCGGACGTAGGGGTCGCTCGCGCCGGTGACGTCCAGGCCGGAGCCGGGGAGGATGGCCAGGCCGTGGCGGAGGGCTGTTTGGGCGAAGGAGTTGCCGTCGCCGTGCGGGAGCCGGGCCCAGAGGCACTGGCCGCCTTGGATGGTTGGGATCTGCCAGCTGGGGAGGTGTTCGGCCAGGAGGGACTTGAGGTGGTCGTGGCGGTGCTTGAGCTCGTCGGCCAGGCCAAGGGTGTCCAGTTGGGCGACCAGGTGGGCGGCGGCTAGTTGGGCGGGGACGTTGCCGCCCAGGTCGTGGACGGCGCGGAGGCGGGCGAGGCGGTTGACGAGTGGGGCGGAGGCGCGGATCCAGCCGATCCGCAGGCCGCCCCAGACGCTTTTGCTGAGCGACCCGATCGAGATCACGGTCTCGCTGTACGCCGCCATCGGCGCCGGCGGCGCCGTACCCGGGAAGCCGAGGTCGGCCGGCACCTCGTCCTCGATCAGCGGTACGTCGGCTGCCGCGGCCGCCCGCGCCAGCCGCTCCCGGACCAGCGGCGACAGCACCGACCCGGTCGGGTTCTGGTACGTCGGGATCACATAAGCCAACCCCGGACGACGCTCACGCATCGCCGCCTCGAACCCCACCAGGCCGACCGGCAGCCCACGCAGTACGGCGGCTTCCTCGCGGAACGCTTCCAACGCACCCGGGTACGTCGGCGCCTCCACCAGCACCTGGTCCCCGGGCGACACGAGTGCATGCGCCAACAGCGACAGCGCCTGCTGGCCGCCGTTCGTCACCAGGATCTGGTCCGGAGATGTCGGTACGCCGCGATCGCCGTACCGATCTGCGATCGCCTCCCGGAGGACCGGGTGACCGTATGGGTAGTACCCGATGTCCCCGCTGATCGCCCGCAGCGCCGGCACGATCCGCTCGTACGCCTCGGCCAGCTGCGGAGGCGGATCGCCGGGCGCAGCGC
Source organism: Kribbella sp. NPDC050470 (assembly GCF_044458365.1). NCBI lineage: Bacteria > Bacillati > Actinomycetota > Actinomycetes > Propionibacteriales > Kribbellaceae > Kribbella > Kribbella sp. NPDC050470. The sequence continues at coordinate 390,104 of NZ_JBITHV010000004.1, forward strand.
AGATCGCGAGCAGTACGTCGTCGTCCCGCGCCTCCAGCGAGTCCAGGAAGATCGGGTCGACCGGCGCATCCTCGATCGTCGCCGGCGACTGACTCCCCGCCACCCGGGTCCCGCTGCCCTGGCGCCGAGTGATCCGGCCCTCGGACCGCAACAGCTCGTACGCCGCGACCACCGTCGTACGGCCGACTGCGAGCGCGGACGCCAGCGCACGATCCGGCGGCAGCAGCGCGCCCGGCGGTAGCTCGCCGTCGTCGATCAGCCTGCGCATCCGGGCTGCGAGCAGCACGTACAGCGGCCCGCGGCCGGACGACCAGCGGCCCAGACGGTCACATACCTCGATTGGTCTCATTCGCGAACCAATTGTGCCGGATTGGCTCTGGGGTGACCAGACCCGGGCTCGGACGATGGCGGTATGGCCACCTTTCTTCGCAACGACATCGCGTCCCTGACCGAAGTGACGCCCACTTACGACCTGGGCGAGAGCTATGGACCTGACCTGCGGCTGGCGGACCTGCTGACCCCGGAGCTCGGCGACCTCGAGCTCGGCTACGGCACCGCGTCCGGCGACCTGCGGCTGCGGACCGCGCTCGCCGAGCGCCACGGCGTACGTCCCGACCAGGTCGTCACCACCGTGGGCGGGATGCATGCGATCTTCCTGCTCGCCTATCTGGTCGCGGAGGGCGGCGGTCAGGTCGTGACGACCGCGCCGCTGTTCCCGTTGGCCCGCAACTCCTACGAGTCCGTGGGCGCCGACGTCCGCGAGATCCCTGTGTCCTTCGACGACGGCTACCGACTGACCGTGGACCACGTCCGCGCCCACCTCACCCCCGACACCAAGCTGGTCAGCCTCGCGACTCCGCAGAACCCTTCAGGTGTTGAGGTTTCGCGCGAGACGCTGCAGCAGATCGTGGCCGTGATGAGCGAGATCTGCCCGGATGCCTACCTGATGGTCGACGAGACCTATCGGACGGCTGCGTACGGCGACGATCCGATCGCGGAGACCGCCGTACACCTGGGGTCCAAGGTCGTCGTCGTCGCCTCGCTGTCGAAGTGTCACGGCGCGGCCGGCCTGCGCGTCGGCTGGCTGGTCAGCACCGACGACGAACTCGTCGACCAGGTCGTGAACGCGAAGTTCAACACCGTGGTGACCGGTGCCCCGGTCACCGAGGCGCTGGCCGTGAAGGTATTCGAGCGGGAGGACGAGATTCTCGGCGTACGGCGTCGCTGGCTGGCGGACTCGCTGGCCGTGACGGACGAGTGGGTCCGTGCGAACCAGGACCTGGTCGAGTGGGTCCGGCCGGACGCCGGCGCGCTCTGCTGCATCCGGGTGCGACCAGCCGTCTCGCTCGACGCGTTCCGCGCAGCCACTGCCGAGCTGAGTGTCCGGCTGGCCGACGGTGACTGGTTCGGCGACGAGTCGCGGGTGTTCCGGCTCGGGTTCGGATTCCTGCCGCTGGTCGAGCTGAAGGCCGCGCTGGACGCGCTGGCGACGGCACTGCGCAAGGCTGTCCATGCCGCCGACTAGTCTTGCGGTGTGCCGGAGGTTTATGACCCGATGACTGATCCAGCACCGGCGCATGACGTGCGCGCGGTGCTGCGGATCCGGGCGTTCCGGCGGCTCTGGATCGCCTTCGGGCTGTCCAGCCTCGGCGACTGGATCGGGCTGCTCGCGCTGACCGCGATGGCGAAGTCGTTCGCCGGTGACGACTACCAGGCGGCGAACTTCGCCATCGGCGGCGTGCTGTTCCTCCGGGTGCTGCCCGCGCTGGTGATGGGGCCGGTGGCCGGCTGGGTCGCGGACCGGCTGGACCGGCGCTGGACGATGATCCTCGGCGACCTGATCCGGGCCGCGTTCTTCGTCACCATCCCGATCGTCGGCACGCTCACCTGGCTGCTGGTCGCGACCGTGCTGATCGAGATCGTCAGCCTGGTCTGGGGCCCGGCCAAGGACGCCAGCGTGCCGAACCTGGTGCCCCGGCACCGCCTCGAGGCGGCCAACCAGATCAGCCTGATCACGACCTACGGCACTGCGCTGCCGGCCGCCGTGATCTTCACCGCGATCACCCTGGCCGCCCGTGGGCTCGGCGAGTTCGCCATCGATCTGGCCGTTTACGTCAACGCCGCAACGTTCGTGGTGTCCGCGCTGGCGATCGTGTCGGTGTCCGAGATCGGCCGGGCCATCCACGAGCACGAGGAACATCCGACGCTGTGGCGGACGATGGTCGAGGGCTGGTCCTACGTCACCAAGACGCCGGTCGTCCGCGGTCTGGTGGTCGGCATCTCCGGAGCGTTCGCGGCCGGCGCGGTCGTGATCGGCCTCGGCCGCACCTACGTCGAGGACCTCAAGGCCGGCGATCCCGGGTACGGCGTCCTGTTCGGCGCGGTGTTCGGCGGTCTGGCCCTCGGCATGGGGTTCGCGCCCCGGCTGTTCTCCGGCCTGTCCCGGCGCCGGTTGTTCGCGGCCGGCCTGGTCGGCTCCGGGATCTGCCTGGCCGGGCTGGCGCTGATCCAGCAGATCGAGATCGCCACCATGATCGCGATCCTGCTCGGCTTCTGCGCCGGCGCATCCTGGGTCTCCGGCTACACGCTGCTCGGTCTCGAGGTCCCGGACGCGGTCCGCGGCCGGACCTTCGCGTTCGTTCAGTCCGCGGTCCGGACCGTCCTCGCAGTCACCCTGGCCATCGCCCCGTTCGCCGCCGGCGCGATCGGTCGCCGTACCTGGTCCATCGGCGGGCAGTCGTGGACGTACAACGGCGCCGCGCTCACGATGCTGATCGCGGCCATCCTGGCCGGCGTGATCGGCCTGATCGCCTGGCGGCAGATGGACGACCGACCGGGTGTCCCGTTCTGGCGCGACGTGCGGCGAAGCTTCGGCAAGACCCCCGGTGTCTACCCGACCACCGGCCTGTTCATCGCGATGGAAGGCGGCGAGGGCGCCGGCAAGTCGACCCAGTCGGCGCTGCTGGTCGGCTGGCTGAAGGAGCAGGGCCAGCAGGTGCTGCTCACCCGCGAGCCGGGCGCCACCGACCTCGGCAAGACCCTGCGGCAGATCGTGCTCGACCCGGCCACCGGTGACATCTCGCATCGCGCCGAGGCGCTGCTGTACGCCGCCGACAAGGCCGAGCACGTGGACTCGGTGATCAAGCCCGCGCTGAAGGCCGGAGCCGTCGTCATCACCGATCGGTACGTCGACTCCGCGCTGGCCTACCAGGGATCCGGGCGGGACCTCGACCTGACCGACGTCGAGCGGGTCAACCGCTGGGCGACCGACGACCTCCGGCCGAACCTGACCATCCTGCTCGACCTGCCGCCGAAGAGCGGGCTCGACCGGTTCACCGAGCGGGACCGGATCGAGGCCCAGTCGCACGACTTCCACCTGCGGGTGCGCAACGCCTTCCTCGAGCTGGCCGCGGCCGAGCCGCAGCACTACCTGGTCGTCGACGCCACCCAGGACCGCGACGAAATCGCCGCCCAGATCCGCGCCCGTGTCCAACCCATGCTCCCGAAGGTGGATCTATGACGGTGCTTTTGGCCGGGCCTCCGGCGCCGGCGTGGTCATGGGGCTGTAACTCCCGGCCTTCCCTCGTCCCTCCAGTCGCTTCGCTCCCTCCGCTCCTCAGTCCAGGCCGGGAGGCCCCATGACCGTTTGGGACGACCTGGTCGGGCAGGAGCCGGCGGTCGCCGTACTGCAGAAGGCCGTGGCGGGTGCAGAGGCCGGCATGCGCGGGGAGACGGGTGCCGCGGTCGCGGGGATGACTCATGCCTGGTTGATCACCGGGCCGCCCGGGTCCGGGCGGTCGAACGCGGGCCGGGCGTTCGCGGCCGCGCTGCAGTGCGAGAACCAGGGCTGCGGCGAGTGCAACGAGTGCCGTACGGCGCTCACCGGCGCGCACCCGGACGTGTCGCTGATCCGCACCGAGCTGCTGTCGATCCGGGTCAGCGAGATCCGCGAGCTGATCCGCCGGGCCGCGATGAGCCCGACCCAGGGCCGCTGGCAGGTGATGGTCGTCGAGGACGCGGACCGGCTGACCGAGCAGGCCGCCGACGCGCTGCTGAAAAGCATCGAGGAGCCCGCACCACGGACGGTCTGGGTGCTGTGCGCGCCGACCGTCGAGGACGTCGTACCGACGATCCGGTCACGCTGCCGGTTGCTGGTGCTGCGCACACCGCCGGTGGACGCGGTGGCGAACATGCTGATCGGCAAGCACGGCGTCGATCCGGAGCTGGCCGGGTTCGCCGCGCGGGCCGCGCAGGGTCACATCGGCCGGGCCCGGGCGCTGGCGCGCGACGAGGAGGTGCGGGCTCGGCGGACGAAGGTGCTGGAGGTCCCGTTCGCGCTCCGCGACCTCGGCGCCTGTCTGAAGGCCGCACAACAGCTGGTCGAGGCGGCGAAGGACGAGGCGAAGGCCAGTGCGGCGAAGGTCGACGAGAAGGAACGCGCCGCACTCGAGCAGGCACTCGGAGTCGGCACGAAGGGCGCCAAGCCCCGGGAAGCGAACGCCGCGCTGAAGGAACTCGAGGATCAGCAGAAGGCCCGGGCCAAGCGGTGGGAACGCGACGTGCTCGACCGGTCACTGGTTGACCTGATGGCCTTGTACCGCGACGTTCTGATGGTTCAGACCCGGGCCGGCGCCGAGTTGATCAACGCCGAGCTCCGATCGAACATCGAGCAATACGCGGGCAGAACCACCCCGGAGCAGACGATTCGAAGGATCGACGCGCTGGCCGCCTGCCGAGAGGCGATCGAGACCAACGTCGCACCCTTGCTGGCTCTCGAGGCGATGACGATCGCGCTGTTCGAAGGGTGACACCTGCGTCCGGTTAGCGGGCAGCGGCTGTAACACCGAGACCGGCCGGTCCGATGTCTGGGTGTCCGGGCAGACCGCTCGGCGCCCTGCCCGAACGGAACTGCATGACGCAACCGCCCCCGATCCAGCCTGCCCGGCCATCCTTGCCGCCGGCCGAGTCCTGGCTCGCGGGTGTACCGACTCCCGCACAGCAGCGCCAGGACCGCTACGCCGTGGCCGCGCTGGTGACCAGCCTGCCCGGGCTGGTCCCGATCGCCGTGGTGCTGGCCGGGATCGCGTTGCGCCGGATCAAGCGGACCGGCAGCCGGGGCAAGCGGCTCGCGTACGGCGCGCTGGCGATCAGCCTGGCCTGGACGGTCGCGATCGCCATCGCGGTCGCCCTGAACCTGTACGGCGAGCGCCGGGCGGGGATCGGCCGTACGGTCGCCATCTCGCAGGTCGCCGTACAGCAGTGCTTCGACGCGGACCTGGAGGCGGAGACGCTGCGGGTGGTGCGGATCGCCGACTGTGCCGTCGCCCACACCGGCGAGGGGTACGCGAAGGTCCGGGCGAACCTGGCCGGGCTCTCGGCCGAGGACAAGGGCACGGTGGCCACCCAGCAGTGTGCGACCGCCTTCAGCGCGTTCGTCGGGAAGTCGTACGAGCAGTCGGAACTGGACATGTACTACGTCGTGCTCGGCGACCGCGCAGTTGCTGACGGCAACGTCCTGTGCCTGCTCGGCATGCCGGGGACCCACTTGACGGGTAGCATGCGCGGGTCGCAGCGGTAGCACCAGCGGGGGACAGCAAACGTGAGCCAACCACCGTACGGACCGGACCAGGGCCGGCCACAGGACACGCCTCGGTCGTTCCCGACGTACGGACGCCCCGGGCAACCACCCCAGCCGTCTGAGAGCGGGGCACCGGCGGGGCAGGCGGGGCAGCCGTCCGGCCAGCCGGGGCAGTCTTCGGCCGGGCAGCCAGGGCAGTCGCCTTACGGGCAGTCGGGGCAGCCCTCGTCCGGGCAGTCGGGGCAGTCGCCCTACGGGCAGACGTCCGGGCAGCAGTCGTCCGGGCAGCCCGGGGCGACGCAGTGGGCGGCTCCGGGGCAACCGCACCAGTCGGCGGGGCAGTCGGCGTACGGACAACAGCCCGCGGGGTCGCCTTACGGGCAGCAGCCGGGCGGGTCGCCGTACGGACAGGCGGCGGCTGGGTCGTCGCCGTACGGGCAACCTGGGGCGCAGGCGCCGTACGGGCAGCCTGGGTATCCGTCGGCCGGGTCGTGGCCGACGCCGTACGGGTACGGGTATCCCGGGTCGGACGGTGGCAACAACGGCATGGCGATCGCTTCGCTGGCAACCAGCCTGGGCGGCCTGTGCATCCCCATCGCCGGCCCGGTCGGCCTGGTGCTCGGGATCATCGCGCTGTCGCAGCTCAAGAAGCGCCCCCAGGACGGCAAGGGCATGGCGATCGCCGGTCTGGTGATCGGCAGCCTGATCACCATCGGCTGGCTGCTGTACCTCATCCTGATCGTCGCCCTCGGCGTGATCGGCGCGACCAGCGACGACGACTACTACGGCGCCCCCGAGCCCAGTTCGTCGTACTCGACCGCGACGACGTACATCGACGACCTCGCCGTCGGCGAGTGCTTCGACGATGCCGACGAGGAGGACGAGGTCGTCCGCCGCCCCTGCGCCGACCTGCACGACGGCGAGATCATCGCCGGCGTCACCCTCCCCGACGGCCCGTACCCCGGCGACCGCGAGGTCGACAAGGCCGGCGAACAGGCCTGCACCACGGAGTTCACCAAGTACGTCGGCTCCACCGTCAAGTCCACCGAGCTGGAATGGGACTACTGGACCCCCACCCGCCAACTCTGGAACGACGAAGACCGCCTCGTCGTCTGCGCCGCCTACGGCCCCGACTTCGACCAACTAACCGGAAGCATCAAAGGCACCAAACGCTGATTCTTCTGCCCCACGCGTGCTACACAGGGACTCCTTCGTCGCCCCTGCTACGCGCGCTCCCACCCACCCAACCTGCTGCGGGCTACCGCCCGCCTCTGCGGCTCCCGCCGCCACCCCGGCTACCGCCGGCCCTGCGCGCTCCTCCGTCGCACGCCCTCGACCACCTGCCCGGCGCATCGACGCCAACAACCGCCTCCCGGCGACCGCCCAGCTGGCGCCCGTCTCCGGCTCCAGTGCCCGCGACGCGGCGTGAGCCAATGGGATGCAGTCGCCTCGGCTGGCAACCGAATACGGGGCGTCGGATATCCGGTGCTGTTGTGCCTTCTCCCTCGATACGCGAGAGGAGAAGGCACAACACGGACGGAGATCCCCTCTTGTGACGGATGTGTGGGGCGCGGGTTGAGCGAGCGCAAGCCATTGGGGTGTTGAGTTGTTGGGGGCTGTCGAGTGGCGGACCGCCGGGCCATCACAATCGGCTGGCGTCGGTGGTGGCAGGCAGGGTGCCGGGTCGTAGGTGGTGATTGTGATGGCCTGGCGGTCCGCATCATCGGGGGATCCTGTTCGCGGGGTGGCATGGGTGCGGTGCGCTCGACCGCCATCGGTCGCGAGGTGGGGCACCAAGCCGACCCACACATCAGACAGGAGAACCGGATATCCCCTACATCAGCCATGTTGATGTAGAGGATTTCCTACGGATCGTTGTGCTGGCAGGGCGAGCTGAGTGCCAGCTTGGGAGCAACTCGGCTTGTCTCGGGTCAAGACGTGCCGATGGTGACGAAGAGGCCGGCGCCGTACTCAGAAGAGAGTCGCGGCCGGTTCATTGGCAGCGGTACCCGTGCGGGCCTTGCGACCCATGGTGTCCAGTAGTTCGGTCAGGGTGAGCGGGGCGCGATCGGGCGGGCTGGCCAGGTGAACCAGGAGGCGGGCGCAGACGATGGCGTCGTACGTTGCACGATGCGGTACCAGGTCGCTTGGTAGGCCGTCGGCCAGTCCGAACGCGTCGATCAGGGCGCCGAGTTTGTAAGAACCGCGGCCGGGGTGGAGCCGTCGGGCCAGCTTCAGGGTGTCGAGGACCTGCGCGGGCTGGAAGCCGGGTAGCTCGCGGCTGACCACGCCGAGATCAACGCGCACGTTGTGGGCGACGAATACCGTGCGGCCAAGCGCTTCACGCAACTGCCCGTCGAGGTCGGCGATCGTGGGAGCTGCGGCGACCATGTCGTCAGTGATCCTGTGGAAGCGTCGCGCCATCGCAGTGATCTGCCGCGGCGGCCGGACCAACCAGGTCTTCGGCGGACCGATTGTGCCGTTTTCGATCGCGACGATCGAGATCTCGACAAGGTCGGGCGGCTGCTGACCGTTGCCTTCGACGTCGACCACGGCGTAGTCGAACTCGGTCCACGGGGCAGTGAGTTCAGCCATTGGTCGTCGCCTCCCATCCGATGTCCGCGCGGCCGTGTCGGTCGCGGTGGTGCGGGTGCCCGGCGTCGTGAACCTGGCTCGCGCTGCTGCCGAACTCGATCAGTGTGCCGTTATCTTGCCTCCGCAGCGAGGTGACACCCTGCTCACCAACCCCAAGCGAAGGATCCTCTCCATGACGCAGCGCGCTATCACGGTCGAACCAGTTGCTCAGGTCGTCGGCGGCCGACCCGATCCGACCGACGACTACTGGGCGGCACTCGCGCCATCCTGCGCATCGACGGCGACCGATTCGACGAACGATCTGTGGCCGGTCTGGAGGCCTTTTCCCACCTCGAGGTCGTGTTCTTCTTTCATCTCACCGACCAGACCGACCTCAACCTCGGCGCCCGCCGACCCCGGGACAACCCCGACTGGCCCGAGGTCGGGGCCTTCGGCCACCGCAATATGCGCCGGATCAACTGGCTCGGCGTCTCCCGTTGCCGCCTGCTGAAGGTCGACGGGCTCGATCTTCACGTCGAGGACCTCGACGCCGTAGACGGCACTCCGGTGATCGACATCAAACCGTGGTTCAGCGAGTTCGGGCCCCGAGGTGCTACCTATCAGCCGGCCTGGACCACCGAGATGCTCACCAGCTACTACGCCCCTGCCGATCCGCAATCTTAGAACGCGTCCACGCCGCACGGCGCAGGTCGCCGTGAGGGGCAGTTGTCCTGCGGACGGGCGCCGGCGTATCACTCGAGTGCGGGTGACGAAGGAGCACGCAGGGGCGGGCGGGAGCCCGCAAACCCCGGCGGCAGCCGGGTAGGGGAAGGACGGCGCTGAGCCGGGGGCGGGTGGGAGCGGGCGGAGCGGGGGCGACGCAGGAGCTGGCGTAGCACGCGTGGGCTCATTATCAGTCGTGCAAGTACGCTGGCCGCGTGGGCATGGTGATGGCGGTGTCGTTCGAGCGGTACGGGCGGCTCTACTACCTGGACCCCGGCCCGCATCGTCCGCGTGTCGGGGACAAGGTGCTGGTTCCGACCGATGACGGGCCTGAGGTGGCCGAGTGTGTGTGGGCGCCGCAGTACGTCACGGAGGAGATCGGCGGGCTGCCGCTGTGTGAGGGGATCGCGACGACCGCGGATCTGGACCGGGATGAGCAGAACCGGCAGCGGCGGGCTGATGCGCGGGTGACGGCGAAGCGGTTGATTCGTCAGCATGGGCTGCCGATGAAGGTGGTCGGGATCGACTTCGTGGATCGCCGCGCGGATGTGGACCAGTTGGTCATCGTGTACTTCTCCGCGCCGCACCGGGTCGACTTCCGGGAGTTGGTGCGGGATCTGGCGCGTGGGCTGCGGGCGCGGATCGAGCTGCGGCAGGTGGGTGCGCGCGACGAGGCGCGGCTGCAGGGTGGGATCGGGCCGTGCGGGCGGGATCTGTGCTGTGCGACGTTCCTGAAGGACTTCGAGCCGGTCAGCGTGCGGATGGCGAAGGACCAGGACCTGCCGCTGAACCCGCTGAAGATCTCCGGCGCCTGCGGCCGGCTGATGTGCTGCCTGAAGTACGAGCACCCGCTCTACCAGGAGTTCAACGCCAAGGCCCCGCCGGCCGGGACGCACGTGGAGACCCCCGCGGGTGATGGAGTGGTGGTCGGACACAACGTGCCGAGCGACACCGTGGTGGTGCGGTTGGCGGCGTCGGGCCGGCGCTGCGCCTGCAGCCGGGCGGACGTCTGCTCGCCGCGCCAGCAGTACGAAGCCTCCAGTACGACGACACCGGACGCCCCGCCGATCGTCGACGTACCGGCAGACGACGTACCCGTGGAGCCCGAGGCCGCGACGGCGACGACCACGCCGACCGCGGAACCCACGGAGATCGCGGCAGCCGAGGAGGCCACGGAGCCGAGGCGAAGGAAGCCGCGGCGGCGCCGGCGCTTGCACCATGACGACGAGGGAGACAGCCCGCAGTGAGTTACCGCACAACGACCACCCCCCGCGCAGGGCTGACCAGCTCCCGGGCCAAGCGAGGGGTTGCTGTGTTTGCGGTTCTCGCGGTGCTGGTGAGCGGCTGTGGGATCGCGAGCCGCGCCCAGGACGCCGGAGCGGAGGGCACGACCGGCTCGACCGGCAGCGGCAGCAACCCGACGAAGGGTCCGGCCGGCCCGATCCCCGCCGGCCTGGAGAAGTTCTACCAGCAGCAGCCGGACTGGGAGCGCTGTGGCTCCAACCAGCAGTGCGCGACCATCGAGGTCCCGCTGGACTACTCGAAGCCGACCGGCGAGACGATCGAGCTCCGGGCCCGCAAGGTGCTCGCGCGGGACCGGGCCGGCAAGATCGGCACGCTGTTCATCAACCCGGGTGGTCCGGGCGCCTCGGGGCAGGAGTTCGCCGCCTCGGCCGGGTTCGTGCTCGGCGCGCAGCTGCTGCGGAAGTTCGACGTGATCGGCTGGGACCCGCGCGGGGTCGGGCAGTCGACGCCGGTGCGCTGCCTGGACACCGCGCAGATGGACAAGTACATCGCGACCGACGGCAGCCCGGACGACGACGCCGAGATCAACGAGCTGAACGAGGAGTCCAAGGTCTTCGCGAACGGGTGCCAGCAGCGCTCCGGTGAGCTGCTGCCGCACGTGTCGACCAAGGACGCGGCGCGCGACATCGACGTACTGCGGGGAATCGTCGGCGATTCCGAGTTGTACTACCTCGGCATGTCGTACGGCACCTACCTAGGTGCGACGTACGCCGAGCTGTTCCCGAAGAACGTCGGCCGCCTGGTGCTGGACGGCGCGGTGGACCCGTCGAAGTCCTCGAAGCAGAACAACATGGCCCAGGCGAAGGGCTTCGACACCGCGCTGGACGCGTTCGCGGAGGACTGCGCGCAGCGGTCGTGCCGACTCGGCAGCACCAAGCAGGAGGTGCTCGCCAAGGTCGACAAGCTGATCAACGACAGTGACGCGACCCCGCTGCCCGGCGACGGGAGGCGTGAGGTCACGCAGGCGCTGGTGGTGCTCGGCGTGATCTACCCGCTGTACGTGAAGGACTTCTGGCCGCGGCTCGAGGACGCGGTCCTGGACGGGCTGGCCGGGAACGGCGCCCGCCTGCTGGCGCTCGCCGACGAGTACACCAGCCGCGAGCCGGGCGGGTACTCGAACAACAGCAACGAGGCGATCTACGCGGTCAACTGCCTGGACCGCCCGGACATCAGCTCGATCGCGCAGGCGAAGGCGGAGGAGCCGGAGTACAAGGCAGCGTCACCGCGGTTCGGGGCCTTCCTGCTCTGGGGCTCGATGGCCTGCGCGAACTGGCCGGTCAAGCCGGAGAACCAGCCGCACGCGATCAAGGCGGCCGGCGCCAAGCCGATCGTGGTCGTCGGCACCACGCGCGACCCGGCGACGCCGTACGAGTGGGCCGTCGGGCTGGCGGGTCAGCTGGAGAGCGGTGTCCTGATCACCCGCGACGGCGACGGGCACACCGGCTACAAGGCCGGCAACGCCTGCGTGGACAACGCCGTGGAGAGCTACCTCCTGCAAGGTACGGCGCCCACCGCCGACATCAAGTGTTAGCTGGGGCGGGTGTCGTTGTCCGCCGTGGGTAGCTGCAACGTTTGAGTGGCCTGCTCGAGGACGGCGCGGAGGGCTGCTTCGTCCTTCGGGCGGCCGCCGACGGTGATCTCGACGGCGGTCTTCTGGCCGCCGTCCTGGGAGATCCAGCGGGACAGGCCCATCCGCGGTCCGCGGGTCTGGTCGACGTACGTGTAGATCAGCGTGCCGTTGTCGCGGCTGATCACCTTGAGGCCCTGCTCGTCGATACTGCGCTCGCGGCTGCCCACCAGTTCGTCCGGCGACTTGCTGCTCCCGCGCGTGTCGAACCGTAGTTGCCAGACCCCGCTCGGGTCGATGAACCGCGGCCGGGTGCCCTCCTGGGCGCTCTTCCACCCGTTCGGGACCTCGGCGGACACCGGGTCGCTCTTGGTGCCGAAGGTCTGCAGCGTGTACTGCAGCGAGTCCGCCTGCAGGCAGTCCGTGCAGGACGGTGTGGTCGGCGCGGGTTGGCTGTTGTTCACGTTCCCAGCCGGGGTGTCGGTCCCCAGCAAGTCCCCGTTGATCGCCAGTACGCCGCCGAACACGGCTACGCCGACGGTCATTCCCGCCAGCGTCATCAGCAGCGCCTGGTGCCTGGGCGTGAGCATCCCGACCTCGCTTCCCTCTTTCCCGCCTGATTATCGACCACGAAGGGGGCGACCCCACAATCCCCGCGTACGCTGGCTCGTCGTGGATCCCGATTTCGCCCAGGCCCTGCAGCGGTACGACGCCGGTACGGCGGATCGCGCGGACCTCAAGCTGCTCACCAAGCAGCTGCTCAAGCTCCTGGTCGCCAAGGCTCCCGGGCACGCGGTCGAGGTCCGGGTCCCGCCGTACGGCGCCGTGCAGTGCATCGAAGGCCCCCGGCACACGCGTGGCACCCCGGGCGCTGTGGTCGAGCTCCCGCCCGAGCTGTGGATCGACCTCGCCCTCGGCCGCACCACCTGGCCGGAGGCCCGGAGCTCCGGCAAGCTCCGGGCCAGCGGCGAACGCACCGACCTCGGCCCGCTGCTCCCACTCATTTGAGCGATGACTCAGCGACCGGCGGTTCCGGACCGGGATGATTGACGCCGTGGGCAACCAATCGGTTCGACGGTAGGGACGAAAAAGGGTTCTTCCCGGAGCGAGGGTGCATGCCACCATGTGCCGGTGTCATCAAGTGTCCGAGAACGGCTTTCCCGGCTCCGCGTCGATCTGACGCCGTGGCGTGGTTCCCGCGACTTCCGCATCCTGGTGATCTCCGGATCGGTGTTCTTTCTGGGCGGCATGGTCGGGTACGTCGCCCTGCCGTACCAGCTGTACCAGTTGACGCACTCGAACTTCGCCGTCGGCGCGATGGGTTTGGTGACGATCGCGCCACTCGTCGTGTTCGGCCTGTACGGCGGTGCGCTCGCGGACCACGTCGACCGGCGGAAAATGCTGATCGGCACCGGGATAGCGCAAGTGGTCATTTGTGCCCTGCTGCTCGCCAACACTCTGCTTTCCAATCCGCAGGTCTGGCTCATTTACGTCTGCGGTGGTCTCAATGCGATCGCGTCGTCACTGCAGCGCCCGAGCCGGGACGCGCTTTTCCCGCGGGTGGTGAAACACAAGGAGATGCCGGCCGCGGTCACGCTGAACGCGCTGACCCTCCAGGTCGGCCAGCTCGCGGGTCCCGCGCTCGGCGGCGTCCTGGTCGCGACCGCGGGTGTCGCCTGGGCGTTCACGGTCGAGCTCGCCGGTTTGGCCGTCGCGACCCTGCTCTACCTGCTGCTTCGCCCGTACAAGGTGAGCGAGCACAGCACGCCGCCGAGCCTGCGCGCGATCGGGGAGGGCATCCGCTACGCCTTCCGCCGCCGGGACCTGCTCGGGACGTACGCCGTCGACATGGTCGGCATGTTCCTGGCGATGCCGATCGTGCTGTTCCCGGCGTTCGCGACCGAGGTGCTGCAGCAGCCGAAACTGCTCGGTCTCCTCTACAGCGCGGAGGCGATCGGCGCGATGCTGGCCACCCTGACCAGCGGCTGGGCCCGACGGGTGCATCACCACGGCCGGGCCGTCGTACTGGCGACCATCACGTGGGGTGCCTCGGTCGGCGTCGCCGGGCTGGCGCCGAACATCTGGTTCGCGATCGCGTTCTTCGGGATCGCCGGCGGCGCGGACATGATCTCCGGACTGTTCCGCTCGGTGATCTGGAACCAGACCATCCCGGACGAGATGCGCGGCCGGCTGGCCGGGATCGAGATGCTGTCCTACTCGCTCGGCCCGCTCGGCGGCCAGTCCCGGTCCGGCCTGGTCGCGGACCTCACCAGCGTCCGGACGTCGATCGTCAGCGGCGGCATCCTGTGCGTCGCCGGCGTGGTCGTGACCGCGGCCTGCCTGCGCGACTTCTGGGGGTACGACGCCCGCACCGACGAACACGCGATCCGCGAAAGGGAGTTGCGCGCGGCGAGTTAGAGTCGACTCACCATGCGTATCCGTCCTGCCCTTCTGGCCGCTGCTCTGCTCGCCGTCGCGGGCTGTGGTGGTCCCGGTAACGAGACCGCGCCGAACGTGCCGCCGCTGGTTTCGGTGAGTACGACGCCGACCCAGACGCCGTCGGAGACACCCTCGCCGAGCACGCCGCCGACCGCGAAGGTCGCGGAGACGCTGTGCGTGCGCATGGACCAGGCGTTGGTGCAGGCGACCCTCGGGACACCGGTGGTGACGCTCCAGACGAAGGTCCCCCCGGCCGATTTCGGCCTGCCGACGTACGACGTCTGCCAGTTCGGGCTGAGCACCAGCCCGAACGGGCCGGTGCTGCGGGTCGGGGTTTCGGTGCTTCCGGCAACGAAGGCGACGCTGGCCGGCGCGCAGAAGGCCTACGCGGCGACGAAGGGTGAGCCGGCCAAGCCCGCGGTCGTGGGCGAGGGCGGGTTCGGGACCAGCACGTTCGTGGTGTTCCTGCTGCAGGGGCGGCTGTACAAGGTCAGCGGACCACCGGCGACTCTGGCGAAGTACGTCGTACTCGGGCAGGAAGTGGTCCGGCAGGCACCCGGGCTGCCGGAGGCGCCGGCGCTGATCGCGCGACCGGACTGTGAGCGGGGGTCGGACGAAGCCGAGAAGGTGATGGGCGCACCGGCGATGGTCCGCCGCGACGGCCAGACCGCGCTCGGCGATCTGGTCTGCGGCTGGGTCAACCCGACCAGCGTGCTCTCCACGTCGGTCCGCCGTACGCCGAACGCGAAGGCGTTGATGGAGCCGATCCGGAAGGCTTCGACGGCGCAGTCGATCCCGCTCGGCGACGAGGCGTACGTCGACACCGCCACCGGCCGGACCACGATCCTGGTCGGCGACGACAAACTGGTCGACCTGGTCCCGCTGCCCGCCCGGGCGATCGACCCGGACACCATGACCGCCTTCGCCCTCGCGATGTCCCCGCTGTACACCCGGTGATGTAGATCTCTACATTGCCCAGCCGGGAGGCCGTGGGTCGGGATCAGTGGGGGTGGGCAGGGGTCTCGAGGGGAGTGAGGTAGCCGACCAGGGCTCGGTTGAGCTCGGTGATCCAGCGGTCGCGGTCGGCGGGTGCGGCGGAGACGATCGTGCCCAGGAGGGCGGCGAAGATCTGGGTGGCCACGGCCGCGGCGGTGTCGCGCTGGTCGGCGGGCAGGTCGGGGACGCGGGCGCCGATGATCTCGGCCACCCGGCCGGTGACGGCCTGCTGCAGGGCGCGGGTCGGGGCGGTGAGCCGGTCCGGGAGGTCGCCGCTGCTGAACAGCGCCTTGAAACCGGGGTTCGCGAGGTTGACCTCGACCATCGGGCGGATCATCCGGTCGACCATCTCCGGCAGCGGCAGCTTCACCATGCTCAGGTCGAAAGCCTGCTCGTGGGCGGCCTTCAGCTCGGCCCGGTAGCGCTCGGCCAGCGCCTCGGCGAGGGCCTCCTTGTTGGCGAAGAACTGGTACAGCGTGCCGGGCGAGACGCCCGCCTGCTTGGCGATCGCGTTGGTGGTCGCCTTCGCGTACCCGACCTCGGCGAACACCACCGCGGCCGCGTCGGTCAGCTGCTCCATCCGCCGCTGCCCGCGCGCCTGCCGACGCGGTTCCTCAGGCATGCGTCACCCCTCGATTGACAAACACGAGCAAATACTCGTATTTTCTTCATACGCGAGCAACTACTCGTGTTCTGTCATCCTACCGCCGCCTGCCCGGAGGTTCCCCCATGCCCGAAACCGCCCCCGCCCATCCGACGCAGGCCGGTCTGCTCGAGCGGCTCGGTCGGTTTGCCGTACGGCGACGGCGCCTGGTCGTCGCGTTGTCGGGTGTTCTGACCGTTCTGGTGCTGGCGATCGCCGCCGGCGCTCTGAATGCCCTGTCGTTGTCCCGGATCGCCGACTCCGCGTCGGAGTCCGATCGGGCGCGTCGCGTCCTCGACACCCAGTTCCAGACCGGCCCGCCCAACCTCGCGTTCCTGGTGACGGCTAGCGGGAGCGTCGACGACGCCAAGGTGCGAGCCGAAGGGCTCGCGCTGACCGAGGAGATTGCCGACCAGGCCGGCGTCGCGGAAGCGGCGTCGTACTGGTCGCGCGAGAACAGCCCGGCGTTGCGGAGTGAGGACGGGCGGCAGGCGCTGGTGCTCGTTCGGGTGCCGGGCGAGGTGAACGAGGCGCGGGCTCGGGTCGGCGAGCTTGCGCAGGAGTTTGCCGGGCAGCGCGGCGGGATCTCGGTTGAGGCGGGTGGGCAGGACGAGGTGTTCCGGGAGATCGGGGCGCAGGCGCGGGAGGACTTCCTGCGGGCGGAGGTGATCGTGCTGCCGATGGTTCTGGTGCTGCTCGTGCTGATCTATCGACGGGTGTCGCTGGCACTGGTGACCCTCGGCGTCGGGATCTTCGCGGTCGGCGGTGCGCTGGCCGGGCTACGGGCGATCGCCGCGTTCACCGAGGTCTCCACCTTCGCCGCGAACCTCTCCCTGGTCATGGGTCTAGCCCTCGGCGTTGACTACTGCTTGTTCGTGATCGCACGCTACCGCGAGGAGTTGGCGCACGGCGCAGAAGTCGGCGACGCGGTGGTAACGGCAGTGCGCACGGCCGGTCGGACGGTGTTCTTCAGCGGCCTGACCGTCGCGATGTCGTTGCTCGCCCTGCTGCTGTTCCCGCTGCCCTTCCTGCGTTCCTTCGGGTACGCCGGAGTGCTGGTCGTCGCCTCCGCACTCGTCGGCGCCCTGGTGATCCTCCCGGCCGCCCTCGCCCTCCTCGGCCACCGAGCCGCCGGGCCAGTTGCCCAACGCAAGAGAACAGGCTGGTTCCGGCTCGCGCACTACGTCATGCGTCGACCAGTCCTCACCGGCGGCGCGATGCTCGCGCTGATCTTGTTGCTCGCGGCACCGGCTCTCGGTCTGCGACTCGGCCTCCCGGACGCCCGGATCCTGCCGGCCGACGCGAGCAGCCGGATCATGGCCGACCAGGTCCGCACCAACTTCGGCCAAGAGGAGTCCGACGCCCTGTACGTCGTCATGCCGGACACGTCTCAGTCCGCTGCGCTTCCGCCGTACGCCGAGAAGTTGTCGAAGCTGGACGGGGTCGCGCAGGTCGACACGTACTCGCGGAACGGTGGCGCCTACCTGACCGTCACGCCGACCCAGGAGGTGCTGGAAGGGGACGTCGGCGGCTGGGTGGAGCGGGTGCGTGCGGTGGATCCGCCGTACGACGCGATCATCGGCGGGACTCCGGCCGAGATGGTCGATTGGCGGTCGGCGTTGACCGAGCGGATCCCGTTGGTGTTCGGGCTGATCCTGCTGCTGAGCTTCGCGGTGCTCTGTTTCGCGACGGGCAGTGTGCTGCTCCCGCTGAAGGCGACCGTGCTGAATCTGCTCAGCCTGGCGGTGATGTTCGGCGTGATGGTGTGGGTCTTCCAGCAGGGCAACCTGTCCGGGCCGCTCGGGTTCACGGCGACCGGGGTGCTGGAGGCGAGTATGCCGATGCTGATGTTCTGCATCGTCTACGGGCTGTCGATGGACTACGAGGTGTTCATCGTGTCGCGGATCCGGGAGGAGTATCGGCGGACGGGGGACACGGTCGGGGCGGTGGCGACGGGGTTGCAGCAGTCGGCGCCGTTGGTGACGACGGCGGCCGTCGTACTGGCGCTGTCGTTTGCGGTGTATGCGACCGGCGGGGTCGTCTACCTGAAGATGATCGGGATCGGGATGGCTGTGGCCGTGCTGGTGGATGCGACCGCGATCCGGGGTGTGCTGCTGCCAGCGTTCATGAAGCTGGCTGGTCGCGCGAACTGGTGGAGCCCGGTCACATGACGTCGGCGATGGTGGCGATGGCTTCGGTGAGATCGGTGGGCGTGCGGGCGGCGTACCCGAGGACGAGGCCGGGAGCGTGCGGGAGCTGGCAGTGCCAGGAGAGCGGGTGAGTCTTCACGCCCTTCTGCAGCGCGGCCGCGGCGAGCTCGACGTCGTTCACCGAGGCCTCGAAGGTGATGGTCAGGTGGAGGCCGGCGGCGGCGCCGTGGACGGTTGCGGTGGGCAAGTAGTTCGCGACGGCCCGCACCATCGCGTCGCGGCGGGTGCGGTGCCGGCGGCGGAGGAAGCGGAGCTGGCGTTCGAGCTCGCCGGACTCCATCAGGTGTGCGAGCGTGAGCTGGGGCAGCGCGGCGTTGCCGAGGTCGGCCAGGCGCTTCATGTCGATCAGGTCGTCCTTGTACGACGCCGGCGGCAGCATCCACCCGATCCGCAGCGACGGCGCGAGCAGCTTCGACACGCTGCCCGCGTAGATCACCTGGTCGGCCAGCATCGCGCGCAGGGCCGGAACCGGCGGCCGGTCGTACCGGTGCTCGGCGTCGTAGTCGTCCTCCATGATCAACCCGCCCTCGGCCGCCCACTGGATCAGCTCGCGCCGCCGTTCACCGTCCAGTACGACGCCAGTCGGAAAATGGTGCGCGGGTGTCGCCATCACCACGCGGGCGCCGGACTCGCGCAGGAGGTCGACCCGGAGGCCGCCGTCGTCGACCGGGATCGGCGGGGTGTCGAGACCCCAGTTCTGCAGGTGCTGGCGGGAGCCGAGTGAGCCGGGATCCTCGACCGCCATCTCGGTGATCCCGCGGGACCTGAGGACCTGCGCGACCAGGCCGATCGCCTGGGATACACCGGCCACGATGATCAGGTCGTCGGGGTGCGCCGTCACGCCCCGGTTGCGCGCGAGCCAGTTCGCCACGGCCCGCCTGAGCGCGGGCGTGCCGGCCGGGTCGCCGTACCCGAACTCCGCTGATTCCAGATCACTCAAGACGGCCCGCTCGGCCTTCAGCCAGGCGGCCCGCGGAAACGCAGCCAGATCCGGCACCCCAGGCGTCAAATCAATCCGAGCCGGCGCCGCCCGCAAGACATCGAACACATCGAGCCCCGGCCCACTCGCCACCGTCTCCGCCGTGTCCGGCGCCGCGCTGCGGTGTCGGTGCGAGGGCTGCGAGGCCCGCCGGGAGGCCGGCCCGGGGGAGGTGACTACTACCGTGCCGGCGCGGCCGCGGCCGGATACGTGGCCGTCTTCGGTCAGGCGTTGGTAGGCCTCGGTGACGACGCCGCGGGAGACCTGGAGCTCGGCGGCGAGGACTCGGGTGGCAGGGAGGCGACTGCCGATGGGCAGGCGGCCGTCGGAGATTGCCGCTCGGAGATGCTCGGTCAGCCAGCTCGACAGGCCGCCCGGCGGCGCGTCCGCCGGGTCCAGCTGGAGGAAGTCGGCTCCTGGTTTGGACCGACCACTTTCGCCCTGATTGGACCTGTTCACTGGACCATTGTGGCGGCAACTTGGAGGTATGGGAACTGACTACGTGCACGGCTACACCCCCGCCGAGACCCGCCGGCTGACCGACCAGGCGCAGACTCTCGCCGACCTCCTGCACGCCGGGACCGCCTACCCGGCCGGCAGCCGGGTGCTCGAAGCGGGCTGTGGGGTCGGCGCGCAGACGGTCCAACTGGTGACTCGCAGCCCGGGCATCGATCTCGTCTCCGTCGACATCTCCGAGGAGTCACTCGCCCAGGCCAAGGCACGCGTCAGCGCCGCGGCCCCCGACGCCCGCGTCGACTGGCGGCTCGCCGACCTGCACGAACTCACCGGCGAGTTCGACCACGTCTTCCTTTGCTTCGTCCTCGAGCACCTGGCCGACCCGCACGACGCGCTCGTCCGGCTCGGCAGCCTGCTGAAGCCGGGCGGCACGATCACCGTGATCGAGGGCGACCACGAGTCCGCCTTCTTCCACCCGAGGAGTACGGCGGCGCAGGCAGTCATCGACTGCCTCGTCGACCTCCAGGCCGAGGCCGGCGGCGACTCACTGATCGGCCGCCGGCTGCAGCCGTTGCTCAAGGACGCCGGGTACGACGACGTCCGCGCCTGGCCGTGCACCGTGTACGCCGACGAGACCCTGCCGCACCTGGTCGACGGCTTCACCCGCAAGACGTTCATCGCGATGGTCGAGTCGGTCCGGGACCGCGCGATCGCCGCCGGGATGCGCACACCCGCCGAATGGGCCCAAGGCATCCGTGAACTGTCGAAAGCCGCCGAGACCGGCGGCACCTTCCACTACACCTTCTTCAAATCGGTAGGCCGAAAATGCTGATCCTGCTGCTGTTCCTGGTCCTGATCGCCTGGGCCCTGCAACTCAACCACGACCGCCAGACCTGGCCGTCCACGCCAGGCACCGCGCGCAACGCCGTACCCGATCGTGATCTGCAACGGTTGGTGGCCGATCTGCAGGCGCTGCGCTGACCAGTTCATGAACACCTGGTAAACAAGGAGGATGGCAACCAGCGAACAGCTCGAGATCGAGAGCAAGTACGACGTCGACGAGAGCGCGAGCCTGCCCGCGCTGCACGAGTTGCCCGGGGTCGCGAGTGTCGCGCAACCGGTCGAGCTGGACCTGGAGGCCGTGTACTACGACACCGACGCGCTCGACCTGGCCGCGAACAAGGTGACGTTGCGGCGGCGGACCGGCGGCGAGGACGACGGCTGGCACGTGAAGCTGCCGGTCTCGTCCGGCGAGCGGCTCGAGGTCAGACAACCGCTCGGCCGGTCGAACGCCAAGGTGCCGATCGCGTTGATTCGCATGGTGCGGGTGCACGTCCGCGACCACGAGCTCGTCCCGGTGGTCACGCTGACCACCAAGCGCATCGTGTACAAGCTGCTCGGCGAGGACGGGGAAGTGCTGGCGGAGCTTGCCGACGACCGGGTCACCGCGACCGTCGAGGGCGGCGAGCCGGAGAGCTGGCGGGAGTGGGAGGTCGAGCTCGTCGGCGGTGAACGTTCGCTGCTCGAGGACGCCGAGAAGGTCCTGCTGTCCGCCGGCGCGCAGCCCGCGGCGGGGCCGAGCAAGCTGGCGCGGGCGCTGGGCGATCGGGTGCCGACTCCGACTGTGTGGGAGCTGCCGTCGAAGCCGCGCACGTCGGACCTGTTCCGTGAGTACGCCGGTACGCAGGTCCAGGCGATCCGGGAGCGGGACCCGGAGGTGCGGCGTGACGTCCCGGACTCGATCCACAAGTTCCGGGTCGCGACGCGGCGGCTCCGCTCGGCGCTGGCGACGTACCGGCCGGTGGTCGACCGTGAGGCAGGGGACCGGATCCGGGACGAGCTGAAGTGGCTCGCCGGTGAGCTCGGGGTCGCGCGGGACGCCGAGGTGCAGCGCGAGCACTTCGCCGCGACAGTTGCTGAGCAGCCGGCCGAGCTGGTGATGGGGCGGGTCGCTGGGCGGATCGACGATCATCTGCGGGGTGTCTACAGGGAGGGACGGGCCGGGGCGCTTGTCGCGTTGGAGAGTGAGCGGTACTTCCGGCTGCTGGATGCTCTCGATCGGCTGATCGCCAACCCGCCGCTGGTGGGTGACGACCGGAAGGCGAAGAAGCAGATCGGCGACTTGCTCGACCACGACTGGAAGCGGATGCGGAAGGCAGTGCGCCGGTCGAAGGTGGCCGAGACGACGGCTGAGCAGGACCACGAGCTGCACGAGGTCCGCAAGGCAGCCAAGCGACTCCGGTACGCCGCGGAGTCCGCCGTACCTGTCCAGGGTGACGATGCCGCTGACCTCGCCGCTCGGGCCGAAGATGTCCAGGAAGTGCTCGGGGCGCACCAGGACTCGGTCGTCTCCCGCGACCTCCTGCGCCAGCTCGCCGTCCAGGTCCACCTCGACGGCGGCAACGCCTTCACCTTCGGCCGCCTGCACGCCGCCGAAGAACACCGCGGCATCCAGTCCCGAGAAGACTTCTACACCCTCTGGCCAAAACTCAAACTGGGCTGAGGTACATCCCACGCGGCGCTCGTCGCAGCTCCTTCGTCGCCGCACTACGCCGCCCCGCTCCCACCCACCCCGACGCACGCGCTTATCGCGCTTCACCTACGCGCTACCGCGCGTACTCGACCGCCCCGTGGTCCCGCCAACCCGCCCTCGTCGAGCCGACCGTGGTGGTGGCGAGAGGTTACAGCGGCTCGATGGACTCCGAGGGGCCTTGGTCGGGGGTGAAGGCTGAGAAGGCTCCTAGTACTTGGCCTCGGCTGTCGTGGATTACGTTGAGGTGGACTTCCAGGCGGATGGTGTGGCCGTCTTTGTGGAGGGCTGGGACGTTGAAGGAGCCGTGGTCTACGACGCCGTCGGACAGGTTCATGGCGGCGCGGTAGCCGATCCAGTGGCGTTCTCGGTAGTCGGGCGGGACGATGAGGTCCAGGGTGGCTCCGAGGGCGTCGTCCTCGGTGAAGCCGAACAGGTCGGTCATGCCAGAGTTCCAGTACCGGATCACGCCGGTCGGATTCGCGAAGATCACTGCAGGGTCAGCCATGTCTCGACGCTAGGCAGCCGCACCGTCTGGCGTCGACGACGTGCTCCCCACACATCGCGCCAGAGGAACAGAAAGACGGGCCCGGCGGGAGGGTCCGGGCCCGTCTTCAGGGGCGGGGGTGGGGCTGTCAGGCAGGATCGCGTTTGGTCAGCAGGGCCTGCCTGACAGGTTCAGTGCTGTACGGCCTTCTCGGCGCCTGCTCCGGTGAGGGAGCGGACCTCCATCTCGGCGTACTTGTCGACGTCGGTCTGCTCCTTGCTGGTGACCGTGCCGAGCCAGCCGAGCAGGAACGCCAGCGGGATCGAGACGATGCCGGGGTTGTCCAGCGGGAACCAGTGGAAGTCGATGCTGGTGTCGGTGATCATCGACAGGCTGGCGCCGGTCTTGGCGTCGACCTTGCCGGAGACGACCGGGCTGAACGCGATCAGCAGGATCGCCGAGCCCAGGCCGCCGTAGATGCTCCAGAGCGCGCCACGGGTGTTGAACCGCCGCCAGAACAGCGAGTACAGGATGGTCGGCAGGTTCGCGCTGGCCGCGACCGCGAACGCGAGCGCCACCAGGAACGCGATGTTCTGGCCGTTGGCGAAGATGCCGCCGATGATCGCGACCGCGCCGATCACCAGTGCGGTGATCCGGGCGACCCGGACCTCGCCGTCGGCGTTGACCTGGCCCTTCTTGATCACCTGGCCGTAGACGTCGTGGGCGAACGACGTACTCGCGGTGATCGTCAGGCCGGCCACGACCGCCAGGATGGTGGCGAAGGCGACCGCGGAGATGACACCGAGCAGCAGCTCACCGCCGAGCTCGAAGGCCAGGAGCGGGGCGGCCGAGTTCGCCTTGCCCGGGGCGGCCCTGATCGCGTCCGGGCCGACGAGTGCGGCGGCGCCGTACCCGAGGACCAGGGTGAACAGGTAGAAGATGCCGATGATCCAGATCGCCCAGCTGACGCTGCGGCGGGCTTCCTTCGAGTTCGGCACCGTGTAGAAGCGCATCAGCACGTGCGGCAGACCCGCAGTGCCGAGGACCAGGGCGAGCGCCAGCGAGATGAAGTCCAGCTTGCTGATGCCGGTCGCGCCGTACTGCAGGCCGGGGTTCAGCAGCTTCTCACCGGCCGCCGGGCTGCGGTCCACCGCGGCGCCGAGCAGGCTGGACAGGTTGAACGTGTACTTCGCCAGCACCCACAGCGTCATCAGGCCGGCGCCGAGCACCAGCAGGACGGCCTTGATGATCTGCACCCAGGTGGTGCCCTTCATGCCGCCGACCAGGACGTAGGTGATCATGATGATGCCGACCACGGCGATCACCAGGCTCTGCCCGGCCCGGCTGTCGATGCCGAGCAGCAGGGCGACCAGACCCCCGGCGCCTGCCATCTGCGCCAGCAGGTAGAAGAAGCAGACGCCGAGGGTCGAGATCGCGGCCGCCATCCGGACCGGCCGCTGCTTGAGCCGGAACGACAGTACGTCGGCCATCGTGAAGCGGCCGGTGTTCCGGAGCAGCTCGGCGACCAGCAGCAGGGCCACCAGCCATGCCACCAGGAAGCCGATCGAGTAGAGGAAGCCGTCGTACCCGTTCAGGGCGATCGCGCCGGCGATGCCCAGGAAGGACGCGGCGGACAGGTAGTCGCCGGCGATCGCGACGCCGTTCTGCGGGCCGGTGAAGGACCGGCCGCCGGCGTAGAAGTCGGCCGCGGTCCGGTTGTTCCGGGACGCCTTGATCACGATCGCCAGGGTCGCCAGCACGAACAGCGCGAAGATGGCGATGTTGACGGTCGGGTTGCCGATGTCGGTTGCCATCGGCAACAGCAGGGGTGCGCTCACTGGTCGGCTCCCTCGATCTGGTGGCGAAGCCTCTCGGCGTCGGGATCGACCCGCTTGTCGGCCCAGCGGACGTAGGTCATCGTGATGGCGAACGTCGACACGAACTGACCGAGGCCGAGCAACAGCGCGACGTTGATGTTGCCGCCGATCTTGGTGGACATGAAGTCCGGGGCGTAGGCGGCGAGCAGCACGTAGAGGAAGTACCAGACCAGGAACAGGCCGGTCATCGGGAACACGAAGCGCCGGAACCGGCGACGCAGGTCGGAGAAGTCAGGCGAAACCTGAACGTCCCGGTACGTCGTCAGCCCCGAGTCGCCCGTGGGTCGCGTGTCAGTCATGCACGGACCTCCAGACAATGTCAGGCCGGGCGGAGTGACCGGCAGGGGGTTGCTGGTCCGTACTGTGTCCCCGGTCACGCGCCAGGAGACAGCACCCACGAGCATCGAGCGCTCAGCGGACCACACCAGTCGTTCGGTGGATCACGGTCCTGCGACGAGCGGTCGAATCCTCACGACGAGCGGTACGGCGACAGCGGCAGACCGCGGTCGACGTCGACGGCCTCGGGGGTGTGCAGGCGGACCATGCTGCGGGCGGTGCCGGCCGGGATCTTGTCGGGAGTCAGCTTGGACACGACGATGACGGTGAGGAACGCGAGCGGCATCGTCCACGCGGCCGGTTGGCCGACGAGGGCCTGCGGCCAACCGCTCTCCGGCCCGCCGATCACGTTGACAAGAGCGGCGGCACTCGCCGCGACCCCACCGACGACGAGACCGGCGGCGGCGCCGGTCGTGGACATCCGCCGCCACCAGATCCCCAGCACCAGCAGGGGACAGAACGTCGACGCCGCGACGGCAAACGCCAGCCCGACCGTGTCCGCAAGACTCAGCGACCCCGTCAACTGGAACGCGAGATACGGCACGCACATCGACAGCAGCGCCGCGATCCGGAAGCTGTTCACCGCGACGTAGTCGCCGCCGGTCCACCGGTGCAACCGGCTCCGCAACAGGTCCTGGTCGATCACCCCGGCGATCGCCACGGTCAGCCCCGACGACGTCGACAGGAACGCCGCGAACGCCCCGGCCGCGACCAGCGCCCCGAGCAGATCCCCTGCTGTACCAGGGAAAATCCGTCCCGGCAGCTCCAGTACGACGGTATCCGCGCCAGTCCCGACCAGGTCCGGCGCGAATGTCCGCCCGAGGATCGCGTACATCGGCGGGAACAGGTAGAACGTCCCCAGCAGCGCCAGTACGACGACCGTCGTACGGCGTGCCGCCCGTCCGTCCGGGTTCGTGTAGAAGCGGACCAGCACGTGCGGCAGGCCCATCGTTCCGAAACAAAGGGCCAGGAGCAACGAGTACGTCGCGTACAGCGGGTGGTCCCGGCCGCCCGCGGTGGACAGCGGCTCGGCCCACTCCGCGCCGGCACCCTGCAGTGAGGACAGTACGCCGACCGAGTGGTCGAGGGATCGCCACCCGATCAGGATGACGAAGATCGGCGCGGCCAGGGCCGTGAGCTTCAGCCAGTACTGGAACGCCTGGACGAAGGTGATCGAACGCATGCCACCGGCGGCGACGTTGATCACCACGATCACCGCGACGACCGCGGCGCCGACGTCGGGCGGCGCACCCGTGACCGTCTGCAGAGTGAGGCCGGCGCCGTGGAGCTGGGGCAGCAGGTACAACGTGCCGATGCCGACCACGAGACCCGAGCAGATCCGCCGTACGACGGCCGACTCGAAACGGCTCTCGGCGAAGTCGGGCAATGTGTACGCACCCGATCGGCGCAGCGGTGCGGCGACGAGCACGAGCAGCATCAGGTAGCCGACCGTGTAGCCGACGGAGAACCAGAGCATGTCGGCGCCGTTCACCAGCACCAGCCCGGCGACGCCGAGGAACGAGGCCGCGGACAGGTACTCGCCGCTGATCGCGGACGCGTTCCACCGTGGCGTCACCACCCGGCTGGCGACGTAGAAGTCACTGGTCGTCCGGGAGATCCGCAACCCGAACAGGCCGATCCCGATCGTGGCCACGATCACCAGCGCGATCGCCGTCAAACTCGTTGCCGGCGACATCTAGTGCCTCCCGGTGGGCACTATTTCCGCCCGACGAACTCGGTGAACTCGGTCTCGATCCGCTCGGCGTTGCGGACGTAGATCCGGGCGGCGACGTAGACGACCGGGTAGACCACGATGCCGAGGATGACCCAGGGCAGCGGCAGGCCGAAGACGTCGAAGGTGCGGGTGGCGGGGACCAGTGCGAACAGCAGCGGGATGCCGCCGAGGACGACGGCCGCGCCGGCGATGACGGCGAGCGCGAGGCGGAGCTGGGACTGGATCAGCGAGGACATGTAGACCTCGCCGAGCCGGGTCTGCTCGTCGATCTCGCGGGTGCCGGTCGGGATGATCGGGCGCCGGGCCGCGCTCGTTCGCGGGCTGGTGACCCGGACGCGGCGCGGTCCTTCCGGCGTACTCATGTCAGCCACGCAGTGACGTCGACCGGACCAGCAGGTCGCGGAGCTCGCGGGTGTGGCGGCGGCTGACCGGCAGCCAGTCGCCGCCGACGCGGACCGCGCACCGGCCGCCGTCGACGCGCATCTCGTCCACGTGCGCGAGGGCGACGAGGGTACTGCGGTGGATCCGGGTGAAGCCGGCGTCGCGCCAGCGTTCCTCCAGCGTGCTGAGCGGGATCCGGACCAGGTGCGAGTTCTGCCCGGTGTGGAGGCGGGCATAGTCGCCCTGTGCCTCGACGTACCGAACTGTCGAGCGCTGGACGAACCGGGTGACGCCGGCCAGCTCGACCGGGATCACCTCGTCCTCGGTCTCCTCCGGGGACTGCAGCGCGGCCGGTGCGCCCGCGGTGAGGACCCGGCGGACCGCTTCGGCCAGTCGCTCGGCCCGGACCGGTTTCATCACGTAGTCGGTCGCCTGCAGCTCGAACGCAGCCACCGCGTGCTCGTCGTACGCGGTGACGAAGACGATCTGCGGCCGTGGCTGGCGGAACTTGGACAGCACGCTGGCCAGGTCGATGCCGTCCAGGCCGGGCATCTTGATGTCGCAGAACACCACGTCCAGGTCCGCGGCCTGCAGGATCTTCAGGGCGTCCGGACCGTTCGACGCGGTCCGGATCTCGCCGATCCGGTCGTCCCGCGACAGCAGGTACACCAGCTCGGCCAGGGCGGGCTCCTCGTCGTCCGCGACCAGCGCGCGCAGGGGAGTGTCGGCCATGCCCACACACTAATGCCAGCCGATCGCGATTTGGAGCTACTGTTGAACCGCTGAGGTGACCGGATGAGCACGCTGTCGATGACACTGGGGCAGACGGACATTCGTGTGTCCCGGCTCGGTGTCGGCGCGATGGTGTGGGGTGACATGTCGACCGCGCCGCGCTGGAACCCGGCCCGGAACGCCTACGGGCCGACCAGCACGGCCGAGGAGCAGGCAGCGGCGCTGGGCGTGAGCCTGAAGGCGGGACTGAACTTCATCGACACCGCCGCGATGTACGGCAAGGGTGCGTCCGAGCGCAGGGTCGGTGAGCTCACGGCAGGGCGGGACATCGTCGTGGCGACCAAGTTCCCGTCCGGCTTCTTCTCCCGGACGAGCAGCCTGCCGGCCACGCTGGACGGGAGCCTCGAACGACTCCGCCGTACGACGGTCGACCTGTACCAGGTGCACTTCCCGAGCCGGTGGATGTCGATCACGGCGTTGATGGACCTGATGGCCGACGCCGTCGAGGCCGGCAAGGTCCGAGCGGTGGGCGTAAGCAACTACAGCGCCGACCAGATGCGTACGGCGCACGCTCAGCTGGCTCGCAACGGGTTGGCGCTGGCCTCCAACCAGGTCCAGTATTCGCTGCTGCACCGCAACCCGGAGACGGACGGCGTGCTCGACGCCTGCCGAGAGCTGGGGGCCACTCTGATCGCCTACATGCCGCTGGCTTCGGGGGCGCTCACCGGCAAGTACTCGGCCGACAACCGACCAGCGGGCTGGCGGCGATACAACCGGGCCTTCAGCAGCGACAGGCTGGCCCGTCTGGTCGAGCTGCTGCGGGAGATCGGTGATCGGCACGACCGGAGTCCCAGTCAGGTCGCACTGCGCTGGCTGATCCAGCAGGACGGCGTACTGCCGATCGCAGGCGCCAAGAACGCGAACCAGGCCGCCCAGAACGCCGGGGCGCTGACGTTCACCTTGGACGACGCGGAAGTCGAGGCGCTCAGCAAGTGAGCTCGAGCAGCCCGTCCTCGTAGAGCTTGAATCGGGTGCCGTAGCGGCGACATACGCGGTTGAGCGTTCGGCACAACCACTCGGAGTCCTCGGCCGTTGCCGGGCGCAGCCGGAGGTGGTGGGTCTGCAGCGGCGCCAACCGCAGCCCGGTCAGCCGGCCGGTCGTGGATTCCACCGTCGCGAGGAACAGCAAACGCAGGTCGTCGCGGTATTGCTCGTAGCCGCTGATGCCCTCGTAGTCGTCGATCAGGTCGCCGCAGCTGTAGAGCACCAGCCGGTCCCGGTAGATCTCGATCGGCCGGGGATGGTGTGCGGAGTGTCCGTGCACGACATCGACGCCGCCGTCGATCAGCCGGTGCGCGAAGCGCGTCTGTCCGGCCGCGACGGCGTACCCCCAGTTGGATCCCCAGTGCACCGAGACGATGGCGACATCTCGGTCGCGCTTGACCTGCGACACTCGCGCGATGATCGCATCGGCGGTGTGCTCGGACAGATCAGGCAGCACGGCGATGCCGGGGCGGGTCGCCGTCGCCGCCCAGCCCTTCGGTACGCCGCTGGACGTCGCACCGAAGGCGAACACCACCACCCGGCCGCCGTCGGCCGGCAGCAGGGCGGGCTGGACCGCCGCGGTCGCGTTGCGGCCCGCGCCCGCGACTGCGACCCGTGCCCGGCGCAACGCGTCGAGGGTCTCCTCGAGTCCGCCGACGCCGAAGTCGAGGATGTGGTTGTTGGCGAGCGAGCAGAGGTCCAGCCGGGCAGCCGACAGCGCGGCTACGTTGTCCGGGTTCATTCGGTAGTGGATCCCTTTGCCGGCCGCGAAGTGGTCGCTCCGGGTGACGCTGGTCTCCAGGTTCACCAGCCGTACGTCGGGCCGGAAGCTGTCGAGGATCGCCAGGGCGTCTCCCCACGGCCAGGAGTAGCCGACCGGCGAGGGGATCGGATCGTTCAAGGCCTCGGCCAGCGCGACGTACGTCCGGGCATCGTGGACCGAGCGTTCCCGCAGTACCGGGTCGCCCGGATGCGGCAGGATCTGGTCGACGCCCCGGCCGAGCATCACATCGCCGCCCAGGAACAGCCGCACGGCGTCCACCGGCTCAGAACAACATGTGCGGAGCGTGCTCCGGCTGGTGCTCCCAGCGCAGGCGGCTCGATCCGAAGCCCGCGGCATGGACCCCGTCGTGACCGCGTGGACGCCGGCAGTAGTAGTACGGCGAGTAAAGGTCTCGGCAGGAGTCCTCGTAGGTCGTGTAGGCGAACTCGAGGTCCAGTCGGCTGTCATTGCTCATGAACGGTCGCTCTCGTCATGGATCCCTTCAATCGAAGTATCGCTCGGGCATGGTTACCGATGCGTTTCGCCCCGATGACGAGTTTGCACACGACGGGAGCCGGGCAGTGGCCCGGCTCCCGTCGGTTTGCGCGGTTACTTGATCAGCCCGTGCGGGTCGAGTACGTACTTGCGCGCCGCACCCTTGTCGAACTCGCGGTAGCCCTGCGGTGCCTCGTCGAGCGGGATCACCGTGGCGTTCACGTTCTTCGCGATCTGCGTACGGTCGTGCAGGATCGCCTGCATCAGCTGGCGGTTGTACCGCATGACCGGGCACTGACCTGTGGTGAACGACAGCGACTTGGCCCAGCCGAGGCCGAGCCGGATCGACAGCGAGCCGGTCTTCGCGGCCTCGTCACTCGCCCCGGGATCACCGGTGACGTAGAGGCCCGGGATGCCGACTGCGCCACCGGCACGGGTGACGTCCATGACCGTGTTCAGCACGGTCGCAGGACGCTCGGACCGGGCGTCGGTGCCGTGGCCGTGTGCCTCGAACCCGACCGCGTCGACCGCGCAGTCCACCTCCGGTTCGCCGAGGATCCGCTCGAGCTGATCCCTCGGGTCACCCTCGGACACGTCGATCGTCTCGCAGCCGAAACTGCGTGCCTGTTCGAGCCTTTCCTTCTGCAGGTCGGCCACGATGACGACCGCCGCGCCGAGCAGGAACGCCGAGGTGGCGGCCGCCAGGCCGACGGGTCCCGCCCCGGCGATGTACACGGTCGAACCGGTCCCGACGCCGGCAGTGACCGCGCCGTGGTACCCGGTGGGGAAGATGTCCGACAGCATCGCCAGGTCGCGGATCTTCTCGAGTGCCTGCTCCTTGTCGGGGAACTTCAGCAGGTTCCAGTCGGCGTACGGCACCAGCGCGTACTCCGCCTGGCCGCCGACCCAGCCGCCCATGTCGACGTACCCGTACGCCGACCCCGGCCGGTCCGGGTTCACGTTCAGGCAGACTCCGGTCTTGCCCTCCTTGCAGTTGACGCACCGCCCACAGGCGATGTTGAACGGGACCGACACCAGGTCGCCGACCTTGATGAACTCGACATCCCGGCCGACCTCCGCCACCTCACCGGTGATCTCGTGGCCGAGCGCCAGTCCGGGCGGTGCCGTCGTCCGGCCGCGCACCATGTGCTGGTCGCTGCCGCAGATGTTGCTGGCCACCACCTTCAGGATCGCGCCGTGCGGGATCTGACGGCCGACGTTCGCGGGGTTGACCCCCGGACCGTCCTTGAGCTCGAGGCTCGGGTAGTCGATGGTCTCGACCGCCACGTCGCCCGGCCCTTTGTAAATTACTGCCCTGTTACCTGGCACGAGAAAATCGCTCCTCTCCAGGAGGCTCCACCGCGGAACGCATGGAGCCGTGCGATACCGCTTTCCCGGGCCGCGATCGCCCCCAGCAGAAGGCGATCCGGTCGTCGCCTGCCCCGCTCAGGTGAATCCCGTCCAGAGGCGATGGCGCGCAAGGCCGACGCCGTCAGGGGGATCGTCTTCGACGCTAGTCAGCCCCAACGTCACGGTCAACGCGACACAGCCCTACGGCGCGGCATGCACTCCGGACGAGTACTTGGGGATGCGGAACGTCACCTTGGTTCCGGCGTCGACCGCGGTCTCCACGACCAGGCCGTACGCGTCGCCGTACACCTGCCGGAGGCGGGCGTCCACGTTGCCGAGGCCGACCGAGTCGCTGCCGGACTCCCCGGCCAGCGCGGCCCGGATCACCTCGGGGTCGCTGCCCGCGCCGTCGTCCTCGACACTGATCTCGGCCTCGTTGATCCGGTCCCGGGCCCGGATGGTGATCCGGCCGACCCCGGTGGTGCCTTCCAGGCCGTGCCGTACGGCGTTCTCCACCAGCGGCTGCACGACCAGGAACGGGATCACCACCGGCAGCACCTCGGGTGCGATCAGCAACGACACCTTCAGCCGGTCGCCGAACCGGGCCTGCTCGAGCACCAGATACCGCTCGACGTTGCGCAGTTCATCGGCCAGCGTGGTGAATTCCCCACCGCGCCGCAGCGCGTACCGGGAGAAGTCGGCGAACTCCAGCAGCAGCTCACGCGCCCGCTCCGGATCGGTCCGCACGAACGACGCGATCGCAGCCAGCGCGTTGTAGATGAAGTGCGGGCTGATCTGGGCCCGCAGCGCCCGCAGCTCGGCCTCCATCGCGCGGGTGCGCTCCTTGTTGAGCTCTGCCAGCTCCACCTGGCCGGATACCCAGCGGGCGACCTCCTCGGTCGCTCTGACCAGTGCAGCCGACGAGCGGATGCTGTACGCGACCAGTACGGCGACCACTCGCTCCTCGGTGACGATCGGAGCGACCACCGCCGTACGGATCGGGCACTGTGGGTCGCTGCAAGCCACGTCGTGGGCGCCGAGGACCGCCGTACGACCGGTGCGGAGCGTGGGGGCCGCGAGCGCCTTCGCGTCGCCGCGGTGGGTGCTCTCATAGGGGCCGCCGACGCCGTCCCAGGCCAGTACGCCGGAGGAGTCGCAGATGGCGATGGCCGCCGTACCCAGGAGGTCCCGGAGGTGGCGGCTCGCCTTGCCCGCCGCGGCGGGGGTTAGGCCCTCCCGCAGGTGGGGTGTGGCCAGCGAGGCGGTATGCAGGGTCGCATACGTCGCCTTGTCAGCCGGAGTCCCAAAATGCTTCCGCCGTCGCGCGAACACGTGTTGACGGTAACCGCTCAACCCTCCGCGCGGGGCCTGAACGCCTCCAGGGCTTCGGTGTCGGAGTAGTTCGACAGGAGGTATTCGGCCACCCAGGCCTCTCGATCGGGGTACGACGACTCAGCGACGATCCGGTCGGCGGCATACCTCCTGTCCAAATGTGCCCTTCGCAGCTGTACGCCGTCTGGAGTGAGCAGGGCCCAGCTCGGGCCGGGGGCGCCGTACGGCATGCCTACGCTGCCGGCGTTGACCACGAGGCGCCGGTCGACCTGGCGGGCGAACGGCATGTGCGTGTGTCCGCACACCACTGTGCGGGCCTCGTCCGGCAGCCCGCTGAACACCTGCGCCCACCGCGAGATCGGGCTGTCGACCAGCACCATCTCTTCGTCGTCCCGCGGCGTCGCGTGGCAGAACAGCGCCTCGCCGATCGTCACCGTGGTTGGCAAGCCGGCCAATAGCGCGACCTGATCGGCCCGCAACTGCTCGGCGGCCCAAGGACTCACACCGTCCGGCGCCTCGCCCTCGAACGTCCCCCGAGCCATGGCGACGAGCTCGCGGTCCGCGTTCCCCCGCACCCAGACCACCCGCTCGCCGAGCGACACCAGCAAGTCCAACGTCTCCACCGGCTGCGGCCCGCTGGCGATGTCCCCCGCCAGCACGATCACATCGGCGTCCCGCACGTCCGACTCGCCCAGCACCGCCTCGAGCGCAGGCAACACCCCATGCACGTCCGCCAGCACCGCAACAGTCGTCATGCCGCCAGTCTGCTGTGAAACCGCGACGGCAGCGGGGATGTCTGCTACCGGCAGATCAGGTGCCGAGCACCAGCGACTGGTCGGTGACGATCTTGGTGGCGAGCTCGCAGGCGGCGGTGGCGAGGTTGCAGCGGACGATCGCCTGGTCGACGTTCTCCGTCTCGCCCTGGCCGTCGCCCACGGCCACGATCAGCACGTGCTGGTCGTCCTCGGCGGCGATCCGGTGGAAGCAGCCGTTCCACTCGCGGACCACCTTGCCGGTCTGGGCGTCCACCGCGGCCTGGACCACGTTGCAGTAGCCGTCGCCGTACGCCGGTCCGCCGACCGCCGTACGGGCGTCCGGGGTGAAGCCGGTGATCCAGTAGTCGCAGGTGCGCGACAGTTGCTTGCCGGAGCCGACGTCGACCATCGACGAGCAACTGCCGCCGTCGTTGATCAGGTTCACCGAGGAGGCCACGCTGCCGTCCCTCGACACGGCCGACGCCGAGGCGACCGTCTTGACCACGACGGGCTTCGCCGCACCCGGCACCCAGCTGTACAGCTTCCAAGCGCCGCTGTCGTCGTTGTCCGCGCGGTAGTAGACCTTGTCGCCCACGTAGGCGAGCACCTGCAGATTCCAGGCGTCCGGCAGCTTCAGCGACTTCAGGAAGCCGTCCTCACCCGGGTCCTCGGCGTAGACGATGCCGCCCTGCTTCTGCGCACCGAGCCAGCTGGGCCGGGCCGCTGCATAGGCCGCCGCGGACTGGTCGGCCTTCGTGACCAGCGAGGACACGTCCGGGGTACGGCGTACCTCGCCGGAGCCAGTCACCTTGATCAGCTCGGTCCCCGCGTCGCCATTCGTGACGGCTGCCAGGGCATCGGTCTCCAGCCGGCCGATCGCGAGGATGCCGCCGGTGCCGGGGATCTTGAGCGCGCTGCCGGCGCCGCCGCGGACCTCGCGGCCGACCAGGTACGGGATCGCCGGCTCGCGGCCCTGGGACAGCTTGTTGATGTCCACGTTGACCTTGGTCGGCCCGGTGGACGTCGGCGGGGCGCTGGTCGGCGTCACGGTCGGCGTCGGCTTGGCGGACGTCGAAGTCTTCGACGGCGTCGGCTTCGGCGTGGGGCTCGGGGTCGGAGACGGTGAGCCGGTCAACGGGGCGGCGTCGGCTTCGGCTGACTGCGGGCCTTGGCGGTAGGCGAAGGCTGCGCCGATCGCTACGGCGGCTACTGCTACGGAGGCGACCAGGATGACCAGGCGCCTGTTGTTGCTCCGCATCACCGGGCTCCTTACTTACGATCCGAGCAGCAGAGGTTCGGAGGTACGCCCGCCACCAACGAGTGGTTTCTGCTGGTCACCCCTGCCTCGTTCATCGCCGTTTGGACGCTCCGGAACCCCGATTTGTTCGGCCCGAAACGCCGTACCCGATGCTCCGGCGAACGAGTCGCAGGAGGCATCGAGCATAATTGCGCCATGGACCAGCCACCCCGGATCGGCCGGTACTCCCTGGTCCGCCGGGTGGGTGCCGGAGGTTTCGCGACCGTTTGGCTGGCCCGGGACGAGCAGCTGGACGCCGAGGTCGCGGTCAAGATCCTCTCCGACAACTGGATCGAGGACGAGGACGTCCGGCGCCGGTTCCTGGCCGAGGGCCGGTTCCTGCGCAAGGTCGACTCGCTGTACGTCGTCGGCGTCCACGACATCGGTGAGGCCGAGGACGGCCGCCCGTTCATGGTGCTCACGTACGCCGACGGCGGCACTCTCGCGGAACGGATCAAGGCCGGCCCGCTCGAGATCGCCGAGGTGGTCCGGGTGATCGGCCAGGTCGGCCGGGGCCTGAAGCACCTACACAGTCGTGGCGTCCTGCACCGCGACGTGAAACCGGCGAATGTGCTGTTCCGCACCGACCCGGCCGGCGACCGCGCGATGCTGTCCGACCTCGGGCTGGGCAAGTCGCTGGCCGAGGTCTCCCGGATCACGATGCCCGGCGGCACCCCGGCGTACGTCGCGCCCGAGCAGGTCCGCGGCGAGCGGCTGGACCACCGGGCCGACCTCTACTCGCTGGGCGCGGTCGCGTACGCCGCCTTCACCGGCCAGGCGCCGTACGGCGTGGCGAGCCTGAGCGCCGTGATGCAGATCGACACCCCGCCGCCGTCGATGGCGACCCTGCGCGAGGACATCTCGGACGCGATCGACGTCGTCGTACGGCGTGCCCTCGAGCCGGACCGGGACAAGCGCTGGCCGGACCTGGACAGCTTCCTCAACGCCCTGCGCGACGCGCACACCACCGGCGAGGTCCCGCCCGGCCTGGTCCCGGCCGCCGAGATGCCAACCCCCGCCGCCCCACCCGCCGACGTCGACCAGGCCACCGCCCTCGCCAGCGCCAACCAGTCCACAGTCGCGACCAAACCAAAACGCTCGGTCCGC
Organism: Kribbella sp. NPDC050470; assembly: GCF_044458365.1. Taxonomy (NCBI): domain Bacteria; kingdom Bacillati; phylum Actinomycetota; class Actinomycetes; order Propionibacteriales; family Kribbellaceae; genus Kribbella; species Kribbella sp. NPDC050470. Next base: position 425,795 of record NZ_JBITHV010000004.1, read on the forward strand.
GGCCGCGTCATCGCCGCACTGGTCGCCCTCGTCCTCGCCGCCGGCGGTGGCTACGCGGGTTACCAGTTCGTGCTGACCCGCCCGGCGACCGTCGAGTACAGCGGGCTGTCCGTCGAAGTGCCGAGGGAGTGGACGCAGAAAGCCGAGCGGGGAGACGGACCTGCGCTGCTGGTGAGCACCAACACCGCGGACTGGGGCAAGTCCAGCCAAACCGATGGTGTGTATCTCGGCATCACCAGCAAGACCGAGCTGCCGACCACCGCGACACCTCCGCCGGGCTGCCAGGCGATCGCGGGGGAGAAACAGGACGTCGATGGTCAGCAGGCGGTCCTCTTCCGCTACCCGTGCTCGGACGCGCACACCGTCTTGGAGCGGTTCATCCTGCAACCTGATGGAAAGCTCCTGCAGGTCCAGGTGCGTGACGACAACCCCGAGAACAGGCAGGCCGTCCTGGACTCGGCGTCGTACACGCCCTAAGGGACGAGCGACGTCAGCGACGAGATGGTTGCCTTGTGCATGCGGGGGATGACGTTGAGGGTGGCCGGGTCGGAGCCGTAGAGGTGTGAGGCGGACTCGTAGACCAGGTACGCCGTTCCGTTGTACTCCGTGATGCCCTCCGTCATGCTCGGGGCCCGGAAGCAGCTCAGTGCCGCCGCGTCCAGGTCCTTCTGGCCGCGCTTCACCACGTAGATGTTGCTGCGGTTGGTGCGCCCGTACGACGTGCTGTAGATGAAGTGGTTCGCGGTCACCGTCAGGCCCTGCGTCTTGGTCGGCACCTCCCACGCGCCGGCCACCGTGGTCAGCGTCCCGTCGTCGGCGATCTTGTACTCGTACATGATCCCGCGACCCTCGGAGTTGAACGATCCCGAGAACAGCGAGTCGCCGTAGCTCCCGATGAACGACGAGGCAGCCACGTCCCGCGCGGTCCCGACCTGCGTGAGGTACGGCGTACCCGCAGCCTTCAGCGCATCACGCAAGGCCGTCAGCCGGTACTTGCGGATGCTGCTGCCTTGGCCGGACACGAAGGCCCAGCCCTTGCTGACCGTGATGCCGCCGACGTGCGACTCAGCGATCGCGACCACGCCGACGGTGGCGCCCGTGGCCGGGTCGATGCCGTAGATCTGCGAGTCGGCGCCGGTGCGGTAGGAGCCGACCAGCAGGAGGTTCTTGCCGGTGCCGTCCCAGTTGTACCAAGTGCCGGCGCCTTGAGGGGTGTGCGTGCTCAGGTTGGGGATGCTCGCGCTGTTGCTGAAGCGGGCGTCGTACTTGTACGACGCGGATGGGCCGTCGTAGAAGGTCGAGCCGCCACTGGTGGCGGTGTCACAGCTGATCGCGGCACTGGCCGGCAGTCCGGCGGTCAGCGTGGCAGCGGAGGTAAGGAGGGCAGCGAAGATGGCTGTCAGTCGTCTGGACATGGGCGTTGTCCTTCGAGGTTGGGCGGAAACCTACGACAATTCCAGAGTAAATCGGCAATGAGTAACGCGCGAGGGTGTAGCGGGCGTCGCGCTCCCGAACGGACGCCGTACGGTAGGCGCATGACCGATCTGTCCGCGGCGATCGACCGCGTTCTGCCCAGCGTCCGTGCCGACCTCGAGGACCTCATCCGGATCCCGTCGGTCAGCTACGAACCGGCCCGCGCGGCCGACGTCCAGCGCTCCGCCGAGGCGACCGCCTCGCTGTTCGAGGCCGAGGGCTTCACGGTGAAGATCGTCCGCGCCGGCGACGGCGCGCCCGCGGTGATCGCTAAGAAGGCGGCCCCGGCCGGGAAGCCGACGGTCCTGCTGTACGCGCACCACGACGTCCAGCCGACCGGACCGGTCGAGCAGTGGACCTCCGACCCGTTCGAGCCGGCTGAGCGCGGGGACCGGCTGTACGGCCGGGGCGCGGCCGACGACAAGGCGGGGATCGCTGCGCACCTGGCCGCCGTACGGGCCTTTGGCAACGACCTGCCGGTGGGCGTGACGGTGTTCGTCGAAGGTGAGGAGGAGATCGGCTCACCGACCCTGCTGCAACTGCTGGACGAGTACTCCGAGGAGCTTGCCGCCGACGCGATCGTCATCGCGGACTCGGGCAACTGGGATATCGGCCAGCCGGCGCTGACCGTGTCGCTGCGCGGCCTGGTCGAGTCGTACGTCGAGGTCCGCACCCTCGACCACGCGGTTCACTCCGGCCTGTTCGGCGGCCCGATTCCGGACGCGCTGTCGGCGTTGTGCCGACTGCTCGCGACCCTGCACGACGACAAGGGCGACGTCGCCGTGGACGGTCTGCACGCCTCGCGGGCGGCGGATGTCGTGTACCCCGAGGACCGGCTGCGGGCCGAGTCGAGTGTGCTGGACTCGGTCCGGCTGACCGGTTCCGGCTCGCTCGTCGACCGGCTGTGGACGCGTCCGTCGATCGCCATCCTCGGCATCGACACCCCGTCGGTGGCCGAGGCCAGCAACACGCTGGTGCCGGTCGCGCGCGCCAAGGTAGGCCTGCGGGTCGCGCCCGGCGACGACGCGATCAAGGCGAGCGCGGCGCTGAGGGAACACCTCGAGAACAATGCGCCGTGGGGTGCGCAGGTCACCGTCACCGACGGGCAGACCGGCCAGCCGTGCAGCATCAACGCGCGCGGCGCCGGGTACGAAGCAGCCCGAGCCGCCTTCAAGACGGCGTGGGGAGTCGAGCCGATCGACATGGGCATGGGCGGGTCGATCCCGTTCATCGCCGAGTTCCAGCAGGCCTTCCCGGAGGCCTCGATCCTGGTCACCGGCGTGGAGGATCCGGACACCCGCGCGCACGGAATCGACGAGGGTCTGCACCTGGCGGAGTTCCGCAAGGTCTGCCTCGCCGAGGCCCTCCTGCTCCAGAACCTGGCCGACCAAGCCTGACCGGGCTTTCCGGCGACCCAGTGTTTGGCATAGGTTTCGGCGAGTGAAGATCGCAGTCGTACGGGAGACCAGACCGGCCGAGCGCCGGGTTGCGCTGGTGCCGGAACAAGTCGCGAAACTCATCGAGCTCGGCTATGAGGTGGCGGTCGAGCCGGCCGCCGGCGAACGAGCGCTGTACTCCGACGAGCAGTACCGCGACGCCGGGGCCGACGTCGCCTGGGGCGCCGACCACGCGGCCACCATCGTGGCGTCGGTGCAGCCGCTGGAGCGCGAGCGCCTGCAGCGGCTGCACGCCGGTACGGCGCTGATGTCGTTCCTGCCGACGAATCCGCCGGATGTGGTCCGGACCGCCACCCGGGCCAAGCTCACCGCGTTCGCGATGGAGCTGATCCCGCGGATCTCCCGGGCCCAGTCGATGGACGCGCTGTCCTCGCAGGCCCTGGTCGCCGGCTACCGCGCCGCGATCGTCGCGGCCGAACGGCTGCCGCGCTTCTTCCCGCTGAACATGACCGCGGCCGGCACGGTCCCACCCGCTCAAGTCCTCATCCTGGGCGCCGGTGTGGCCGGCCTGCAGGCGATCGCGACCTGCAAGCGCCTCGGTGCCGTCGTGAAGGCGTACGACGTCCGCACGGCGGCCGCCGAGGAGATCGCGTCGATGGGCGCCGTACCGATCGAGCTGGAGCTCGGGACGCTGGACGGCCCCGGCGGCTACGCCCGCGAGATGACACCGGAACGCGCCCAGCTGCAGCGCGAGCTGCTCACCCCGTACGTCGCCGCCGCGGACGCCCTGATCACCACAGCCGCCGTACCGGGGCGGACTGCGCCGATCCTGGTGTCGCGCTCGATGGTCGAGCAGATGAAGCCCGGCTCGGTCGTGGTCGACCTGGCCTCCGAGCAGGGCGGCAACGTCGAGGGGTCGGTCGCCGGCACCGAGCTGACCATCGGCGACGCGCTGGTCTGGGGTGGCGCGAATGTGCCCAGTCAGCTGGCCGGACCGGCCAGCCGGCTCTACGGTCAGAACATCGCCAACCTGATCCGGCTGATGACCCGCAATGCGGCGTTCGATCCGGACTTCGACGACGAGATCGTCCGCGGCTGCTGCGTCACCCACGACGGCAGCGTGCTGCACGAGCCGACCCGTGAACTTCTGGAAGGACAAGCCCCGTGAGCGAGTCCATCGCGCTGCTGACGATCTTCGTGCTGGCCGCGTTCGTCGGCGTCGAGGTGATCAGCAAGGTCTCCTCGACCCTGCACACCCCGCTGATGTCCGGGGCGAACGCGATCCACGGTGTCATCCTGGTCGGCGCCATCATCGTCACCGGCCAGGCCGAGTCCGCGATCGTGGTGGCGGTCGGGCTGCTGGCCGTCGTCCTGGCGACCGTCAACATGGTCGGCGGGTTCGTGGTCACCGACCGGATGCTGCAGATGTTCAAAGGTCCGGGGGCTCGCAAGAAGGAGCTGCGCAAGTGATCCCCACCTGGGCCCAGATCGGCTACCTGGTCGCCGCGGTCTGCTTCATCGTCGCGCTGAAGGCGCTGTCGTCGCCGAAGTCCGCCCGGGCCGGTAACGCGCTCGGCGCGGCCGGCGCGGTGCTCGCGGTGGTGATCACCTTCGTCGCCTACAAGCCGGACCACCTGGCGCCGATCCTGATCGCGCTGGCCGTCGGCACCGTCGGCGGCGTGGTCGGGTCCCGCCGGGTGCAGATGACCCACATGCCGCAGCTCGTTGCCCTGTTCAACGGCGTCGGCGGCGGCGCGGCCGCCCTGGTCGCGCTGATGGAGCTCGGCGACGTCCGCGACGGCCAGACCGTCGCCGCGATCGCGACCGCGTTCACCATCCTGGTCGGCGCGATCAGCTTCTCCGGCTCGATCGTCACCTTCGCCAAGCTGCAGGAGCTGATGACGACCCGGCCGGTGACGTTCCCCGGGCTGCCGGTGCTGTTCATCGCCGCGATCATCGGCGGCATCGCGCTGGCCGGCTGGCTGGTCTCCGACCCGCGGGTGTGGGTCGGCGTTCTGCTCTGCCTGCTCGGGCTCGCGGTCGGCGTCATGCTGGTGCTGCCGGTGGGCGGCGCCGACGTCCCGATCGTGATCTCGCTGCTGAACGCCTTCACCGGCCTCACGGTCGCGGCCGGCGGGTACGTGCTCGGCAACACGCTGCTGCTGGTGGCCGGCACCCTGGTCGGTGCGGCCGGTACGTTGCTGACCAAGCTGATGGCCGATGCGATGGGCCGCTCGCTCTACAACATCCTGTTCGGCGCGATCCGCGGCGGCTCGACCCTGGGCGCCGGTACGGCGTCCGAGCGGCCGGTCATCTCGGGTGGCGCGGAGGATGTCGCGATCCTGCTCGGGTACGCGAACAAGGTCATCGTCGTGCCCGGGTACGGCCTCGCGGTCGCCCAGGCCCAGCACACCCTGCGCGAGCTGGTCGAGGAGCTGCAGAGCCGCGGCGTGAAGGTCGACTACGCGATCCACCCGGTCGCGGGCCGGATGCCGGGCCACATGAACGTGCTGCTGGCCGAGGCGCAGGTGCCGTACGAGCAGCTGCGTGAGATGGACGACATCAACGGCGACTTCAAGTCCACCGACGTGGTCCTGGTGGTCGGCGCCAACGACGTGGTCAACCCGGCCGCCCGCACCACCCCGAGCGCCCCGATCTACGGGATGCCGATCCTGAACGCCGACGAGGCCCAGCGGGTCATCTTCCTCAAACGCTCGATGCGGCCCGGTTTCGCCGGTATCGAGAACGAGCTCCTCTACGACCCGCGAACCACGCTGCTGTTCGGCGACGCCCGTGACTCGCTCACCAAACTCCTCGCCGCCCTCAAGATGGTCTGACCCCGATTACGTTGTCAACGGCGAAAGCCGCGAACTAAACCACGCCAAACCCGGATAATCAAGCGTTTGGCATCTTCCTGCCCGGGTCGCCGGCCAGCGGTACAGACCGGATGCGCCGGCCGGGAATCCTTGCGGACACAGGCGTCCGGGCGCGGGCGCCGTACCCGGGGAATTCGGCCGGAATTGCCGGTCCGGTCAGACCCAGCCGCGTTTTGCCGCGGCCACGCCCAATTCAAATCGGCTGGCGGCGTCGAGACGCTCGGAAAGGTTCGCGGTAATTCGCCGGGCAGTACGCAAAGAAATACCCAGCAAACGCGCGACCTGTTCGTCTTTCGCGCCGCCTGCGAGCAAACGCAGAACTTCGGCTTCGTGCGGTGTCAGCGGGGTGTTGTCGTCGCGGTCCTCCGGGGCGAACAGTTCGGTCGCCCGGGACCAGTAGGAGTCGAAGAGCGCGAGGGCCACCGAGACGACGGCCGGGGACCGGTGGATGACCGCGCCGGCCGTCGGGTTCTCCGGGTCCATCGGCATGATCGCGATCTCCTGGTCGAAGATCAGCAGCCGCATCGGCAGCGTCGGGGTCGCCCGCACCTCACCGCCGAGCCGGTGCATCGCCGCGGCGTAGTCCAGCGCCTGCTTCGACGCGGTCATGCTCTGCAGGTAGACGGTCCGCATCTTCAGCCCGCGCTCGAGCAACGGCAGGTCAGGCGACCGGTCCATCGGCTGGATGGTGTCGTCGATGTGAGCGGGCACCAGGCCCCAGAACGTCTCCCGGGCCTTCAGGCCGAGCTCCTCGATCCGGCGCGACGCGTTCGCCCGGCCCTTCAGCACCTCGACGTCGCCGCTGCTCCGGGCCGTCAGTAACTCGTTGTACTGCTCCGCGACGATCTCGGCCGAGGCTTCGGCCTCGCGAAGCTCACCGAGCGCCATGTTCAGCTCGGTGCGCCGCCGCTCGGCGAGACCGGTCAGGCCGACCCGCGGGTGCACTGCGTGCTCACTGTCCGGGTCGGTCCAGGTCGGCACCAGCAGGCCGAGTTCGCGCAGAGTGTCCATCCGCTGCTGAACCTGCGGCAACGGACTTTTTACTAGCGCGGCAATCTGCTCCGGCGTACTGTCTGGGTGGCTGAGGAGGGCGTGATAGACCGCGAAAGTGGCTTCGTCCACCCCCAGCGGCTCGAACACTTTTCTTCTCTCCTCAGGACTTGGTGGAACCGACCATATACACAGTGCTTCGACAGTGAGACCCGGCAGTTGGTTCCGGAATTATTTCGAAGGGACAAGTTGTGATCAAGAAGTTGCTGACTGTAGTCAGCCTCGGACTGCTCCTGCTGCCCGCCGCCCCGACGTCCCTCACGACCGTCGCCGCGGGCAGCCGGCCCGGATGCATCGGAATGACCTGCTGGTAGTCCACCGGGATCGGTGGTGTCCGGAGGGCTGTTCCGCGTCCCGTAGACTGCTGGCGTGGCTCGTGGCGATGGTCGGCTCACTCATGACCTGGACCCGCAGGACCTTGGCCCGCAGGACGCGTGTGGCGTCTTCGGGGTTTGGGCGCCGGGGGAAGAGGTCGCCAAACTCACCTATTTCGGGCTCTACGCTCTGCAGCACCGCGGGCAGGAGTCGGCTGGCATAGCAGTCAGCAACGGCAGCCAGATCCTCGTCTACAAGGACATGGGTCTGGTCAGCCAGGCGTTCGACGAGGCGACCCTGGCCTCACTGCGGGGGCACATCGCGATCGGTCACTGCCGGTACTCGACCACCGGGTCGAGCGTGTGGGCGAACGCGCAGCCGACGTTCCGGTCCACCGCGACCGGGTCGATCGCTCTCGGTCACAACGGCAACCTCACCAACACCGGTGAGCTGGCCGCGAGCCTCAACGGCGGCGGTGACCTGGATCTCGGCCTGGACGTCGAGGTCGAGCACGCGAAGGCGAACGCCAAGCACAGCGCCTCCTCGGACACCGACATCCTGACCTCGATGCTGGCCGGCTACCCGGACCTCACCATCGAGCAGGCGGCGGCCAAGATCCTGCCGAAGGTGAAGGGCGCCTTCAGCCTGGTCTTCATGGACGAGAACACGCTGTACGCCGCCCGCGACCCGCAGGGCATCCGCCCGCTGGTGCTGGGCCGGCTGGAGCGCGGCTGGGTGGTCGCCAGCGAGACCGCCGCCCTGGACATCGTCGGCGCCTCCTTCATCCGGGAGATCGAGCCCGGCGAGATCGTCGCGATCGACGCCGAGGGGCTGCGCTCGACCCGGTTCGCCGAGGCCGACCCCAAGGGCTGCCTGTTCGAGTTCGTCTACCTGGCCCGCCCGGACACCCAGATCTCCGGTCAGCGGATCCACTCCACCCGGGTCGAGATCGGCCGCCGGCTGGCCCGCGAGCACCCGGCCGAGGCCGACCTGGTGATCGCCACCCCGGAGTCCGGCGTCCCCGGCGCGATCGGGTACGCCGAGGAGTCCGGCATCCCGTACGGCTCCGGCCTGGTCAAGAACGCGTACGTCGGCCGCACCTTCATCCAGCCCAGCCAGACCATCCGCCAGCTCGGCATCCGGCTCAAGCTGAACCCGCTGCGCGAGGTGATCGAGGGCAAGCGGCTGGTCGTGGTCGACGACACCATCGTCCGCGGCAACACCCAGCGGGCGGTGATCCGGATGCTGCGCGAGGCCGGCGCCAAGGAGATCCACGTCCGGATCACGGCGCCGCCGGTGAAGTGGCCGTGCTTCTACGGCATCGACTTCGCCAGTCGCGCCGAGCTGATCGCGAACGGCCTGAACACCGAGGAGATCTGCCGCTCGCTGGGCGCCGACTCGCTCGGCTACATCAGCCTGGACGCGCTGGTCGAGTCCACCACGGTGCCGAAGGAGCGGCTCTGCCGTGCCTGCTTCGACGGGGTCTACCCGGTCGAGTTGCCGGACCCGGAGCACCTCGGCAAGCACCTGCTGGAGCTGCCGGTGGCCACCGACATCGACGGCCTGGCCACTGTCTCCGGTGGCGCCGGCGCCGCCGACGCACTCAGCCGTCCGTAATGGGCCGTCCGTAATGGGCTGCCCGTAACGGGCGTACGCCGTACCGAGGAGAAGAACCGTGAGTGATGGGAGCTACGCCGCCGCCGGAGTCGACATCGAGGCCGGGGACCGGGCCGTCGAGCTGATGAAGGAGTGGGTGGCGAAGGCGACCCGCCCCGAGGTGGTCGGCGGGCTCGGCGGGTTCGCCGGGCTGTTCGACGCCACCGCGCTGACGTCGTACCGGCGGCCGCTGCTGGCGACCTCGACCGACGGGATCGGCACCAAGGTCGCGATCGCGCAGAAGCTCGACAAGCACGACACGATCGGGTTCGACCTGGTCGGCATGGTCGTCGACGACCTGGTCGTGTGCGGCGCCGAGCCGCTGTTCATGACCGACTACATCTGCACCGGCAAGGTGGTCCCGGAGACGATCGCGCAGATCGTGAAGGGCATCGCCGAGGCCTGTGTCGAGGCCGGTACGGCGCTGGTCGGCGGCGAGACCGCCGAGCACCCGGGCCTGCTCGAGCCGGACGAGTACGACGTCGCCGGCGCAGCGACCGGTGTCGTCGAGGCCGACGAGGTGCTGGGTGCGGAACGGGTCCGCGCGGGTGACGTGGTCGTGGCGATGGGATCCTCGGGCCTGCACTCGAACGGGTACTCGCTGGTCCGGCACGTGTTCCTCCAGCGGGCGCGCTGGACGCTGGACCGCGAGGTGCCGGAGCTGGGGACCACGCTGGGTGAGGTGCTGCTGACCCCGACCCGGGTCTACGCCAAGCACTGCCTGGAGCTGATCCAGGAGCTGAACGGCGAGTTCGAGGGCGACGCCAAGCCGCTGCACGCGATGTCGCACATCACCGGCGGCGGGTTCGCGGCCAACCTGGCCCGGGTCATCCCGGACGAGCTGTCGGTCCGGATCGACCGGTCCACCTGGACGCCGGACCCGATCTTCGGGCTGGTCGGGCTGCTCGGCGACGTGGCGCTGCCCGAGCTGGAGAAGACGCTCAACATGGGGGCGGGGATGGTCGCCGTACTGGATCCGTCGGTGGCGGACCAGGCGATCGCGGCGCTGGCGGCGCGCGACATCCCGGCATGGGTGTGCGGCGAGGTCGGCCCGACCGCGGGCGGGACCGTCACGCTGGAAGGCGTGTACGCCAAGTAGGCCGACCGCTGAGCGGCTGACCGAGGCACCGAGGAAGTCCCGCCGGCTTTCGAGCAGGCGGGACCGCTCCGGCTACTGCTGGTGTGGTGAAGCTCGTCGGACGCGCGACTAACTGCTCAGCCACCCCTGAGGGCGCTGAGCAGGTCAGCCGAGCTGTTGCTTACCGACGGGGGTGGTAGTCGTCGGCGTCGTAGTCGTCGCCGTCGTTCTCGCCGTTGGCAGAACGGTCGCTCCCCTGGTCACCGGACAGCTCTCGCTTGAGCTGGTCCAAGTCGGTGTCCCAGGTGCGGTACTTCAGGTCGCGAGCGACCTTCGTCTGCTTGGCCTTTGCACGGCCGCGCCCCATAGCGTCGACCCCCTCGCACAAGTCAACCGGGTACGCAGCGTGGCGCCCACGGATCAGTCGTCAGTAATCGTGTTTCTAGGATACCCGGAGCACGGGATCGACACACGCACCGGCCCCCTGGCTGGACCCCGAGAGGTCCGATCACACCGTCGGCGGGGTGCGCCGGTCCCCTCGAACCGGCCCACCCCACCGCGTCGATCCCCCGCTGCTTAACAGCTACTTGACCTCGCGACGTGAGCTTGCCCACAGTCCCACGATGGTCGGCAGCACGATCCAGATCCCGATCGCGGTGAGCGTCTCGGGCAGCATCCCGTTCAGGTCGCGCTCGATGATCCGGCCGAAGGCGCCGAACACGTCCAGCCAGTTCGCGTTGTCCTTGAACAGCGCCGGCCCGGCCAGCGACCAGGCGGTCGGGGCGATGAAGTACACCAGGATGGCGACCGCGGTCTGGGCGATCACCGCGCCGAAGGCGGCGCCCATCACCACGTTGAGCGCGACGGTCAGGTAGGCCCCGGCCAGCTGCCCACCCAGGTCGGCGTACGACGTCGTGTGGTCGGTGACCGCTCCAGCGAGTGCCGTACCGGCCAGGGCGAGGGCGACGACACCGGTCATCACCACGACACTCAGCACGATCGCGGAGACGAACTTGGCCAGCTGGACCCGGACCCGGCGCGGCGACAGCGTGAACGTGGTCAGCGCGGTCCGCTGGGTCCACTCACTCGTCATCGCCATCACGCCGATGACCGGCAGGATCAGCATCACGCCGGTGGACGCGGCGCCGAGGAAGCCGTCGAACCCGGCGGGTCCCTGCGGCAGGTGGGTGAGCTGCCAGCCGATCGCGGCGACGGCGAGCAGCAGGACGGCGGCGATCAGGACCCGGCCGCTGCGGGTGTTCAGGGACTTGCGCAGTTCGATGGTGACGAGCTTGAGGAAGGACTGGCCGCGCGCGGGCGGCAGCGCGGTCGCCACCTCGGCCCGGTGCTTGGCCGGGGCCGGCGGAGCGGCTTCGGTGAGAGTGGTCATGTCTATGAGCTCCAGAAGAGTAGGCGTGGTCAGGCGGCTTCGGCGATGGGCGTGGTCAGCTGGAAGAACAGGTCCTCCAGCCCGGCGCCGTCGCTCTGGCGGAGTTCGAGCAGGATCTGGCCGGCGGCCGCCGCGGCCCGGCCGACCTGCTCTGCGGTGGCGTCGACGCGGAGCGCGCCTTCGGCGAGCGGCTCGAGGTGCAGCCCGGCGGCGGTCAGGGCCTGGTTCAGGCCGATCGGGTCGAGACCGCGAACCAGCGTGCCGCTTCCGGCCAGCAGCTCCTCCAGCGAGCCGTCGGCCACGATCCGGCCGCCGCCGATGACGACCAGCCGGTCGACGGTCGCCTGGACCTCGCCCAGCAGGTGGCTGGACAGGATCACCGTGCCGCCGCGGGAGGCGAAGTCCTGCAGCAGCCCGCGCATCCACCGGATGCCCTCCGGGTCCATGCCGTTGGCCGGCTCGTCCAGAATCAGTACGGCGGGGTCGCCGAGCAGCGCGCTCGCGATCCCGAGCCGCTGCCGCATCCCCAGCGAGTACTGCCCGACCCGACGCTTGGCGGCATGGCTGAGGCCGACGGCCTCGAGCATCTCGTCCACCCGCGACTTCGGGACACCGAGCAGGCTCGCGTTGAGCAGGAGCGTCTCCCGTCCGGTCCTGCCCGGGTGCTGCGCCGCGGCATCGAGCATGACCCCGACGACCCGGCCCGGGTTGGGCAGGTCGACGTACCGCTTGCCGGTGATGGTCGCGGTGCCGGAGGTCGGCGGGGTGAGCCCGGTGAGCATCCGCAGCGTGGTGGACTTGCCGGCCCCGTTCGGGCCGAGGAATCCGGTGATGCTGCCCGGCTGGACGGTGAAGGAGACGTCGTGGACGGCCGTGGTGCTGCCGTACCGCTTGGTCAGGTTCTCGACGGTGATCATGGCAACGAGTCAACCGTTCGGGACCCCGGTCGCACATCGGACGAGCGGCTGCGGCGACCCCCTACGAAAGTCGTCGGGGAACGACCCTGAACCCACCCGATCGGGTGAAGAGAACACCCCGACCCCGCAACTACGCTGACAGAATGCGACGACGACTGCAGCGCTGGCATGCCTGGTTGTCCCGGCATGCCCCGCGGCTGCGGGACATCCTGTTCGTCGGCTTCAGCCTGCTGACCATCGTGGCCCAGGCCGCCTCCACCGGCGCCGACGCCGGTTGGGACACCAAGTCGTGGTTCGTGCTCGGCGCCGGCGTGGTTGCCTCGGTCGCCCTGTTCTGGCGGCGGCGATTCCCGGTCACCGTGACCCTGGTCAGCATCGCGGCGATGTTGGCCGCCGCCATCTTCGTGCCGATGGGTCTCGCCCTGCTGACCCTCGCCATCCGCCGTCGCGACCTGATCCTCGCCATCGTCGGATTCGCCGCTTACGTCGCCTACGTCGTCAACACGGCGTCCGGTGACGGCGAGGTCTGGGTCGCGTTGTTCACCGCGCCGTTCCTGATCGGGTCCTGGATCGCGGTCGGCGCGTACGTCGGCGCGCGCCGGGATCTCATGGTGTCGCTGCGGGACCGCGCCGAGCGGGCCGAGGCCGAGCGTGAGCTGCGTGGCGAGCAGGCCCGGCTGGGCGAACGCGCCCGGATCGCCCAGGAGATGCACGACGTACTCGCGCACAAGGTGTCGCTGATCGCGCTGCACGCCGGCGGGCTCGAGGTGAACCCGGCGGTCGGTCCGGAGAAGGTGGAGGACTCGGCCCGGTTGATCCGCGAGACCGCGCGGCAGGCGATGGAGGATCTGCGCGAGGTCCTCGGCGTACTGCGCTCCGACCTCAGCGTCGACGGAGCCGACTTGACTCCGGTGCCGCGGGCCTCGGACCTGGATCGCCTGGTCCAGGCGTCCCGGAGCGCCGGGGTGAGTGTGACGGGCGAGTTCATGCTGCCGGACGACGTACCGACCTCGGTGGGGCGGACGGTCTACCGCGTGGTGCAGGAGTCGCTGACCAACGTACACAAGCACGCCCGGGGTGCCTCGACCGAGGTCGTCGTCCATGGCAGCAGGGGAGACGGCGTCCGGGTGAGGGTGACGAACGTGCGGCCGGTCGCTGCTGGTTCACTGCTCCCAGGCGCCGGAGCGGGGCTCGTCGGCCTGCGCGAGCGCGTGCAGCTGGTCGGCGGCCGGCTGTCGACCGGGCCGACGCAGGACGGCGGCTGGCAGGTGGACGCCTGGCTGCCCTGGCCGGACGGCCGGGACGACGTCGAGTCAGGTGTGGACCCGGGTGCGGACTCGGGTGTGGACGAAGGGGAACGATGACGCGGCTGCTGATCGTGGACGACGAGGCGCTGGTCCGGGCCGGGCTGAAGATGATCCTCGAGTCGGACGACGCCCTCGAGGTGGTCGCCGAGGCCGAGGACGGCGCCGACGCGGCGGCGATGGTGGTGAAGCACCGGCCGGACGTCGTCCTGATGGACATCCGGATGCCACGGCTGGACGGGCTGGCGGCGACCCGGGAGGTGCAGGCGCTGCCGGATCCGCCGAAGGTCGTCGTACTGACGACGTTCGACCTGGACGACTACGTGTTCCGGGCGCTGCAGGCCGGGGCGAGCGGGTTCCTGCTCAAGGACACCCCGCCGCGGGAACTGGTGCAGGCGGTGAAGGTGGTCGCGGCCGGGGACGCCATGTTGTCGCCGGCGGTGACCCGGCGGCTGATCGGGCACTTCGCGGCGGACTCGCGCTCGGACCGGCAGCGGCAGGCGCGGGAGCGGATCGCCGTGCTCACCGACCGGGAGCGCGAGGTGCTGGCCGCGGTCGGGCGCGGGCTGTCGAACGCCGACATCGGCAAGACGCTGTACATGAGCGAGGCGACGGTGAAGGCGCACGTCTCCCGGGTGCTGGTGAAGCTGGACGCCACCAACCGCGTCCAGGTCGCGATCCTCGCCCACGACGCGGGCCTGCTGGACGGGTGAAAGGGAAACCGGCCGGGGCCGTCGGAGGGGTGGGGGGACGACGGCCCGCGACCGGTTTCAGGTCAGCGATCCTGGGGGGAGGGAAACGCTGACGGGATTGGCTCAGACGCGGCCGAAGGCCACGCTCTTGGTCCAGATCTTGGCCTTCCGGACCGGGACACCCGGCTTCGAGGAGTGCCACAGCATGTTGCCGCCGGCGTAGATGCCGACGTGGTACACGCCGCCGCCACCGCTCTTGAAGAAGACGAGGTCACCCGGCTTGGCCGTGGACCGGCTGATGTGCTTGGTCGCGCTGTACTGCGCACGCGAGGTGCGGGGCAGCTTCTTGCCGGCCTTCTTGTACACGTAGCCGGTGTAGCCGGAGCAGTCGAAGCCACGCGGGGTCGTGCCGCCGTAGCGGTACGGCGTGCCCTTCAGCTTCGCCGCCTCGCGCAGCACCTTGGCGCGGAAGGTGGTGTTGCCGCTGCTCTTGCCGTACGGACCGTAGAGCAGTCCGCGCTTGGCGGTGTAGGTCAGCCGGCCCCAGGTCGCCCGGGTCGTCGTCCCGGTGGGCTTGAGACCCCAGGATGCCTGGTACTTCTTCAGGATCCGGATGGTGCTGGCGCCGTAGTACCCGTCCGGGCCGAGGTGCAGGGCCCGCTGCACGTACTTGACGGTGGGGCCCTTGTCGCGGAACCGGAGCAGCGGCCGACTCGGGATGCTCCAGTAGCCACGCGGCGTGGTGGTTGCGGTGGCGGAGGTGGTCGCCGCCGAGGCGGTGGCCGGAGGTGCGGCGAGCGTGATGGCGGCTCCACCGCCGACCGTGAGGCCCACTGTGAGGACAGCGGCTGCGGCCCGCGGAGTCGCGGGCTTGGTGGGCTTGCGGTGCTTCGCGAGGGTCCGGCCGGTGGGCCTGGTACTCAGCTCGCTGGTCTGACTGACGGCGCGCGAAAGCGACGTCCGTCGGGCAGTGACGGGCATGGTTGTCTCCCGACGCCTGCGGAGTTAGCTGTCGGGTTCGGGCTGGGATTCATCGCCCGGTCCGCTCCCGCGGACTTCACCCCAGGGTTCCGACCACTCACGGTCGAGACCCAACCTCCTGGGTCCCCCACCCCTGCCTTGGTTGTTCGAGGGGAGCAACTGTGCCTGGCAGGGCTCGGCGTTGACACAGATGCGGTTCGTGTTGTTTACCGAACCGCCGACGACTGTATAACAGAACGATCACGACGCAAACCCTCCGATCCACAGGCAGCCCTCAGGAAGGCCCTGGAAGGCTCTCTGACGGATCAGGGATCGAGGGTGAACATCAGGTGTCCTGAGCGTGTCTGAGCGGGGCTCAGCGGGCAAATGAGCGCTTTCATGTGACCTCAGTCACAGTCGCTAGTAGCTTTCTGTGACAACGGGCACAGTGCGTACTCAGGGCACCCTCAGGTGCTTGCGCATTCAGCTACTTCCCGAGCAGCTCCAGGAACCGGTCCAGGCCCACGTTCCCGCCGGACAGCACCACCCCGACGCGCTCCGGCAGCGACTGGATCCGCCCGGCCAGCAACGCCGCCAGCGCACTCGCGCCACTCGGCTCGAGCACGATCTTCAGCCGCTCGAACGCGAACGCCATCGCGGCCAGGATCTCGTCGTCCGTGACGAGCTCGAAGCTGTCCACCAGCCGCCGGTTCACCGCGAACGTCAGCTCACCCGGCGTCGAGATCGCCTGCCCGTCCGCGATCGTCCGCGGTACGTCGATCTCCACCCGCTCACCCGCTGCCAGCGACCGGGCATGGTCGTCCCCGGCGGCCGGCTCGACCCCGATCATCCGGATCCCGGGTGCCAAGGCGGTCGCTGCCGTCGCGCACCCGGCCATCAACCCACCGCCCCCGACCGGTACGAGCAGCGCGTCCAGCGGCCCGGTCTCCTCGATCAGCTCCAGCGCGACCGTCCCCTGCCCCGCCATCACGTCGTAGTGCTCGTACGGCGGAATGAGCGTGAGCCCCCGCTCGGAGGCCAGCTCCTTCGCG
Organism: Kribbella sp. NPDC050470; assembly: GCF_044458365.1. Classification (NCBI taxonomy): domain Bacteria; kingdom Bacillati; phylum Actinomycetota; class Actinomycetes; order Propionibacteriales; family Kribbellaceae; genus Kribbella; species Kribbella sp. NPDC050470. The sequence goes on from NZ_JBITHV010000004.1 coordinate 441,955, forward strand.
AGCGCGGTCCGGTCCTGCGCGTACCGGTCGTACGTGACGACCTCAGCGCCGTACCCACGGGTGGCCGCGACCTTCGTCGGCGGGGCGTCCGCCGGCATCAGGATGACCGCCTTCGTCCCTGCGATCTGCGCCGCCAGCGCGACGGCCTGGGCGTGATTCCCGGAGGAGTACGCCGCGACGCCGTACCGGAGCTGCTCCGGGGCCAGGCGGCTGACCGCGTTGTACGCGCCACGGAACTTGAAGGCGCCGATGCGCTGCAGGTTCTCCGCCTTGAGGAAGACCCGCGCGCCCACTCGCTCGTCCAGGGTCCGCGAGGTCAGGACCGGCGTACGGTGGGCGATTCCGGCGATCCGGTCGGCGGCGGACCGGATGTCTGTGAGACTCAGTTCGGCCATGCCGCCGACGCTATCCGCTCTGCTGCGCATCCGATGTCAAGATGGCGCGGCCGGCTCCGTACTGATGGGCGAGAGGCTCTCCAACCGGGGGCCGTGGATGAAGGAGACACCGTGAAGTATCTGCTGGTGCTGAACATCAACGCCGAGGTGCTGGCCGCGCTGACCGAGGAGGAGCAGGCTGCGATCGGCGCGGGGCACGAGAAGTTCATGGCGACCATCAAGGACTCGGGGGAGTTCCACAGCACAGTCGCGCTCACCGAGCCGGCCAAGTCCGCCGTGGTCAAGGTCCGCGACGGGGTTCCGGCGGTGACGGACGGGCCGTTCGTGGAGGCGAAGGAGTTCCTCGGCGGCTACTACATCGTCGACGTGGCCTCGGCGGAGCGCGCGTACGAGCTGGCCGCGATGATCCCGGACGCCTCGATCGAGGGCCTCGGTGTGGAGGTCCGTGGCGTGGTGTTCGAGTCCGGTCTCTGAGCACAAGGGGTCTCGCCGCGTCGTGGCGAGACCCCCTTGTTCTCTTGGGTTCTCGGTCGGTCTGGTCGTCGACGCCCTACCTCCAGCCCCGTCAGCCTGCCGGGACCTCACGCACCACGCCGGGTGGGCCGGACCAGCCGGGCCAGGGACCGGGCGCGGGTCCGTCGGCATCGGGGCGTTCCTCCTCCACCGTCTTGTAGGGCTTGAGGCCGCGGGCCTGGTAGTTGACCAGGGCGGCCGGCCCGTCGAGCGTGTTCGTGTTTACCCAGACCCGGGTGATCGGGTCGACGCCTTCGTGGCGCTCGTCGAGCGTCCAGGCCATCTGCAGCCCGACAGTCAGCAGGTGGCCGCCGATACCGCGGCCGATGAAACCCTTCAGCAGCCCGAAGTTCTCGATCTCGACCTCGCTGCCGACGCCGCGCAGGGCGACGTACCCGGCCGGGACGCCGTCGACCCACGGCACGTATGTCTCGAACCCGGGCCGGCTCAGCCAGCCGGTCCACTGGTCCCAGTTCCAGCCGAGCTTGCCGATCCAGTGCCAGTGACCGCCGACCGCGGTGTAGAGGTAGCGGGCGAACTCCGGGGAGACTTCCTCGACCCGCCGGATCTCGATCGGCTGCTCGTTGGCCGGCAAGATCTCGTCCGGGCTGTGCTGCTCCAGGTAGGTCAGGACGCTGAGTGCCAAGCTACTTCTCCTCTTTCAGTACGCCGCGGACGCCCGCGACGACCAGGTCGATGCCGAGCTCGTAGTACCGGTCCGTCGAGGTCGGGCACACCAGGGTGTCCGCGGCGGACGTGACGAGCGGGTACTTGCGCGGGGGCAGTGAGGCCAGCGACGCACGCTTGCGCCGCAACGAGTCCTCACGGGTGATCGGGTCGCTCGCCTCCCGCGCGATCGGGTCGTTGGTGACGAGCGTGATCAGCGAGCAGATCGACTGCCGCCCGACCTCGGCCGCGTCGTCGACGGAGAACCCACCCGCGGTGAGTAGCTCCATCGTCCGCTCGGCCATCACCAGCCCTGGCTCGGCCACGAGGATGCGGGTCAGGGTGAGATCCGCGAGCCGCGGGTGGCCTCGCAGCGCGGTGACGAACGCCGTCAGCACGGCATGCAGCTGCTGATCCCACGGCTCGTCCGACGGCTCCGGCAGTACGACGTCCGCCAGCAGCCGGTCGCCGAGCGCGGCGAGCAGGTCGTCCTTGTCCTTGAAGTGCCGGTACAGCGCCATCGGCGTGACCTCGTGCTGACCGGCCAGCCGACGGAGGGTGACGGCGGCCGGTCCCTCGTCGTCCGCGATCGCGAGCGCACTGTCCACGACCTTGTCCGGGTCCAGCCTGCGGGCGGGTTCTTTGCTGATCACGTTGACAAGTTTACACCGTAGACCTAGCGTGTACTGCGTACGCATACAGCGTATACATACAACGTAGACTGAACTTCGAGTGAGGTAGTCATGCGACGCAGTCCCTGGGCCACCCTGGCGGTGCTGGCCCTTGCGCAGTTCATCGTGGTGCTGGACGTGACGATCGTGAACGTCGCGCTGCCGCACATCCAGGCGGACCTGAACTTCTCCGCCGACTCCCTGCAGTGGGTGATCAACGCCTACACGCTGCTCTTCGGCGGCTTCCTGCTGCTCGGCGGCCGGATGGCCGACCTGCTCGGGCCGCGCCGGGTGTTCGTGGCCGGGCTGCTCCTGTTCGGCGTCACCTCGCTGGTCGCGGGGTTGTCGAGCTCACCCGAGTTCCTGATCGCCGCCCGCGCCGTACAGGGTCTTGGTGGGGCGCTGCTGTCACCGGCCGCGCTGGCGATTCTCACGGTGACGTTTGCGCACGGGCGCGAGCGGAACATCGCGATGGGGGTCTGGGGTGGTCTTGCGGGTCTCGGTGGCACGCTCGGCGTGGTGGCGGGCGGCGTACTGGTCGACTCGCTCAGCTGGCAGTGGATCTTCTTCGTCAACGTGCCGATCGTGGTTGCGCTGGTCGCGGTGATCCCGGTGTTCGTGCGCGACGTGCGGCACGCGGTTGGTCGCCGTACGTTCGACACCTTGGGGGCTGTGCTTGCTACGACGGGTTTGCTGGCGGTCGTGTACGGCGTGGTGCGGTCGGAGCCGTCAGGGTGGGGATCGTTCGAGGTGGTCGGCGTACTGACTGCTGGAGTGGTGTTGCTGCTGGCGTTCGTACTGGTGGAAAGGCGGTCTGCTGCTCCGCTGGTGCCGCTGCGGTTGTTCCGGTCGCGTGCATTGAGTGTGTCGGGCGGATCGCTTGCGCTGAACGGGGCTGCGTTCCTGTCCATGTTCTTCCTGACTGCTATCTACTTGCAGCAGGTGCGTGGGGACAGTGCGCTCGAGGCGGGTGTGCACTTCCTGCCCATGGGTGGTGCGGCGATCGCCGGCGCTGTGCTGGCGTCGCAGTTGGTGCAGCGCGTTGGCACTCGTACCGTGCAGCTCACTGGCGCAGTGTTGAGTGTGACTGGGTTGCTGCTGCTGTCGCAGGCTGATGCGACTGGCAGCTACTCCTCAGAACTCCTGCCTGGCTTGGTGATTTTCGGCTTCGGCATCATCGGTGTCGGCGTACCCGGTCAGATCACCGCTGTCTCCGAGGTCCGGCCGGCCGAGGCCGGTGCGGCGTCCGGTGTGGTCAACGCGATGTACCAGGTGGGCGGCGCACTCGGTCTGGCGATCGTCACCACGTTGTCCATCACCCACACCACGCAGGAACTCACGCACGGTGCCACCCAGCAGCAAGCCCTCGTGGCTGGGTACGAACGCGGCCTGCTCGCGGCCGCGGTGTTTGCCCTGGCCAACGTCCTTCTGACACTGGCCTCGCCGCAACTGCAGCCGACTTCCGAAGAACTGACCGAGGCTGCTGCCGCGGCGTAGTCGCGCACTGGCCGTTCGTGGTCCGGGTTCCTACGGGGTTGTGGGCCTCCCTGCTGCGGCGCATGGTGGATTCACGGGGAAGTCAGCAGTACAAGGGGGAGCACGAGGGGGAGTCATGGAAGCGAACGCGATCGATCGCCGACGACTGCTGCACGGAGCCGGCGCAGCCGCCGGTGGGGCAGTGGTTGTCGGGGTGGGGGCGCTGGCAACGCAACCGGCCGCCGCGAGCAGCGGCTCCAAGCGGTTGGCAGGGAGCTGGCTGGTCGACGTGGCGTCCGGCGGTCCACAGGGAGGCAACCTGATTTCCGTCGGCAGCTTCGCCGACGGGGGCGTCGCGATCACGCACGACATCAGCCCGGCAGGCCCGCCGTTCACCGGGTCCTGGGCACAGCACGGCAGCAAGTGGCGCGCGACGCTGTGGTCCGGGTTCCCCGGCGAGGGTGGTCCGGGATCCACCGGACCCACCGCACGGCTCAAGCTGCGGGGTGAGGTGAAGGGTGACCGGATCCGCGGCACCTTCACCTTCACGCTGTTCGTCCCGGGCGAGGATCCCTCGACCGACACCGGCTCGTTCACCGGCCGCCGGATCGAAGCCTGACGACTCGTTGCCGTCGACCCCTATAGGGCTTTGGGGGAGAACGGAGGGCGTTCCCGGATCTGCCGCGGTCCCGACTTCGCCAGGCTTGCCCTGTACGCAAAACGCTGACAGGGAGGGCTGGTATGCGCCGAGGGCTGCGAGTTCTGGTGGCTGCGACGACGGTGTCGGCGGTGATGGCGGCTCCAGTGGCTGCCGTTGCCGCACCACCGGATCGCGCCGAACTGCAGAGACTGTTGGACACCGTCGTGGCTGACGGTGGAGTCGGCGCGCTGGCGGAGGTGCGCGACGGGCACCACGTGTGGCGTGGGACCAGTGGTGTCGCCGAGGTCGGTACGACGCGGAAGGTCCCGGTCCGCGGTCAGTTCCGGGCCGGCAGCATCACGAAGACGTTTGTGGCAACCGTCGTACTGCAGCTTGTGGAGGAGGACGAGCTGCGGTTGGACGACCCGGTGGAGAAGTACCTGCCCGGCGTGGTCCCGAACGGCGAGAACATCAAGCTGCGCTACCTGCTCAACCACACCAGCACGCTGTTCGACTTCAAGGACACCCTGACGATGCAGGAGATCCTGGACAGCCGGTGGCGGACCTGGACGGCCGAGGAGATGGTCGCGCGGGCGCTGGCGAAACCGCCGACGTCCAAGGAGCCGGGGAAGGTCTTCGACTACTCGAACACCAACTACACCCTGCTCGGCATGATCATCGAGAAGGTGACCGGAGCGTCGTACGCCGACGAGATCGAGCGTCGCGTGATCCTGCCGCTCGGGCTGCGCGGCACCGAACTGCCCGGGACGTCGCCGTTGATCCGGCGACCGCACCCGCACGGCTACATCCCGAGCGACCAGGGCCTCGTCGACTACACCGAGATGAACCCGTCGATCTTCGGCGCCGGCGGCGAGCTGATCTCCACCGCGGCCGACCTCAACCACTTCTTCGCCGAACTGCTGGACGGCGACCTGCTCCCGCCGAACCTGCTGGCCGAGATGAAGACCCCTGCCGTCCCCGACCGGAACTACGGCCTGGGCCTGGCCTGGCGCGACACCTCCTGCGGAACCCGCGTCTACGGCAACGACGGCGACTCACTCACTTACCAGTCCTGGTCCTTCTCCACCGAAGACACCCACCGCCAAGCCACCGTCGTAGTAACCCCCACCCACACCGGCGACCCCGACATCACCATCAAGAACTTCCTCAACACCGCCTTCTGCAACTGACCCGTGCGGCCCCACCACCGCCGGCGGGGCCTCACAGCTATCGTGCAGTCGTGCCTGCAGTGGGCTCGGCCTCACGGAGCCGCTGCCGGTGATGACCTGGCCGGAGCCATCCGACCAAGACGAGCAGGACGAGCACGCAGGCACTGGACGACTCGCGCGTTAGTCGACCGCGCGGCGCTCTCCGCGCCTTCGTGGCAGGCGGTTGAGTTGCAGCGCGCGGTATTTATCGTCCGCCTTGTGCATCTTGTCGGCATGGCAAGGGGCAGGAGGAGGACCATGGCTGAGGACATCGACGTCCGCGCGCAGTTGCGGGCGCAGATCGAAACCCGGCGGGCCGGCATCGCGGCGTTCCTGCGCGAGGTCCGGCCGCGCCGTAACCGGCTGACCAACATCAGCATCGTCAGCAGCGCCTTGGCCGCCGCCTTCGTGGCCGGCCCGGCGCTGATGGGCGTGCAGTTCACCGAGCGAGTCAAAGGAGACTTGTCCCTCGACACCTCCGCGGCCGTCTGGCAGCCGCTGTGCCTGGCGGCCTTGATCGTCTCGTTGATCTCCGTCATCTCGAGCAACCTGAGCAAGTCCCAGGACCTCGCCGCGCGCGTCACCGCCGCCGAGGTCTGCAACACCGAGCTCGAAGGCGTGCTGACCTCGCTCCAGTTCGGCCACCTCTCGGTCGAGGACGCGCTCGACCAGTACCAGGAGAGCGTCAGCAAGATCCCCTTCGTCGAGGAGTGACCGCATGTCACATTTCTCCTGATCTCATTCGTCATATGAGTGTGGAGAGAAAGCAAACAGCGCACCGAGCCCTGGTCGACCAGATCCTGAACGGCCCGGGTACGACGTCCGCCGACGAGCGCGCCCGCGCCTTCGACAACGCCGTACCCTCGCATCCGTTGATCGACAAGGTGGCCACGAGACCGACCCAGATCACCGACGAAGACTTCGCCGCAACCGGCCTCACCGACGACCAGCTCTTCGAACTGGTCATCGCGGCGGCCGTCGGTCAGTCCGCCCGCATGTACGACGCCGGCCTGGCCGCCCTCGCCGAAGCCACCGGGGAGGCCGGCTGATGCGCCCCGCCGTTCTCAACCACGGCTACCGCCGCCGTACGAAGCTCCTCTTCGCCATCATCCGCCTGTTCTCCGGCCACCCCGTGCCCGACGCCGCCAAGGTGGTCTTCTACCGCCCTGACTTCTACGGCGCCAAAGCCAAACTCTTCACCCACGAAGCCATGCGCGGCCCGTCAGCCTGGTCCGTAGCCGACCGGGAACTGATGGCCGCCTACATCTCCAACCTCAACCAATCCGCCTTCTGCACCCGCGCCCACACCGCCACCGCTTCCCAGGCCTACCAGGACTCGGGTTTGGTCCAAGCAGTCCTCACCGACCTCGACTCCGCCCCCATCACGCCTCAGCTCCGAGCCACCCTGGGCATGCTCGCCCACCTGACCCAGCACGCCACCATCACCCCCGACCACATCCGCCAAGTCCTCGCCACCGGGGCGACTCCCCAACAAATCAAGGACGCCGTAGCCGTCTGCACCGCCTTCAACATCACCACCCGCCTGTCCGACGCCTTCGCCTTCGAACTACTACCCCCAGCCTCCTTCGAAGCCGGCGCCACCTACCTCCTAAAACACGGCTACCGCTAGCGCCGTTCGCTGGCCGAAGCATCTATCTGGGTACGACACACACGCACGCCGCCGTGGTCGAACTCCTCGACCAGTTCCTCGCAGAACGCGAGACTAACGACGCCACGACGCGATAACTAGCGGCGCCCGTCAACCAGTTCGGCTCGAACGGCCCGCCGTAGCTACTGTTCGGCGGCCCGCCGTACCTACTGTCCTGCGGCCTGCCGTGCCTACTGGTTGTTGGTGTTTGAGGTGTTCTGGGCTTGGCCGTCAGCCGGAGGTGTTGACGCAGGGGACTTCCGGGAGCGGAATCTTGAGCGGAACTTCGAGTCGTACTCCAGGGCTGTGTATCCCGAGGAGTGCACGCCCAGCGCGACGATTCCCATGACCAGGAAGACGATCCCCGCGACCATCGAGATGTGCCAGAAGGCCGCCGCGACGCCCACGAACGCCGAGCCCTGGGCCAGCGACTTCGCCACCTCGACGAGCCCCGACTTGCTCACCCGGCGCCGGAACTCCTCCTGCCAGTTCAGCATCAGCAGCCCAGCAAGCAACGGCAACGACACCGCGAACGCCACCACGCACACCATCGCCGACGGATCCAGCGACTCCACGGTCAAGAACGGCTGCACCACCACCAGCCCAGCCGCGCCCAACCCGCCGTAGATCAGGTTCGACTGCCGAATCCACTCCCGCTGAGCCGCGGGCTCCTCCGCAGCCGCCCGAGCCTCCTCCCGCGCCAGCGCAGCCTCCGCCTCAAGAGCACGAGCCTCAGCCAGGAAGTCCTTCTCCTCGTCCACGCCCCACATCCTCCCGCGCCCCGACCGGAGCCGCATCCACCGACCTCTCGCCGCAACGCCCCATCATGAGTCATCCGCCCGACCCTCTCGCCGCGACGCCCCATCATGAGTCATCCGCCCGACCTCTCGCCGCGACGCCCCATCATGAGCCAGGCGCGTCGCCAAGAGCCACGAATCGCGGCCCCAGCCAGGACCCACGCTCGCCGTCCGACGCCAGCAGCCGAAGTCCACTGCCTCCACGATCGAGACACCAGACCGGCATCCGGACACAGCATCCCCTACCGAGTCAGTCATTTACCCGGTGAAGTCCGCGCGATGGTGCGATAGCCTTCTGCGCTGTTGGCCGCCGTCGAGGATCCGCCCGCGATGGGGCCGCTTCTGATGCCTGGGGGGCTCTTGAAGCGCAAGGCTGTACTCGTTGCTGTGCTGATCGTCGTGGCGACTCTCGCCACGTTCTTGCCGAAGTTCAACGGGGCGCAAGCCGCCACCAGCGTCCCCGGAGTGCCGCAGTGGGTCACGTCGTTCCCGGTCGTCGGCGCGGCCGGAGTGAAGTGGGAACCGCCGACCGAAAACCCTGACAGCCCGCCTGAGTCCTACGTGGTCATGCGGCAGCGGGAGAACGGGCACTGGGAGGACGTCTCCGGCCCCGTCGATCCGTCGACTCACCACTGGATCGACACCTCGCTGCAGCCCGGTGAGAGCCACCAGTACTACGTCCTGGCGAAGAACGAGGTCGGCACGAGCCAGGGGAGTGGCATCGCCACGGCGACCCGGCCGCTGCAGGATCCCGTGACCGGCTCCGTCAGCGCGCTCACCATGGATGTGAACCCGGGGTACAACGGGATCTCCGAGCTGACCAGCGAGGTCGCGACCACAGTCACTGTAGGCCAGCCCGAGGGGGCGACCCGGACTCTGTCCGCGGGCGACATCCAGCTCACCCTGCCGGCGCTGCTGGAACCCCGCACCTTCTATCCCAGCCTCCGGCTGCGCCAGGGCGACGTTGATTGTGGCGTGCCCGACAACGCGCAGCTCTCGATCACCCAGGTGGCGTACACCGCGGATCTGAAGATCGCCCTCATGACCGGATGGTTCTCGGTGAGGCCGTGCGGTGTCGACAGGGAAGAGGTCATCGGTGAGATCCGCATCAACAGCACTCAGCCCTACTCCGCGATCTCGGTGAGCTCCCACAGCGTCGACTTCGGCCGGGTGCTGGTCGGGACCACTGCCGAACGCCCGATCACCATCACGAACGCCGGGACGGCTGATCTGACCATCACCAGGACCGAGCTGACCGGGGGCTTCTCGGACCGATGGGGAGTCCGGAACGACTGCAGCGCGCCACTGGCCCCCGGATCCAGTTGCACGATGACGCTGACGTTCAAGGCGACCACGACGTACTCCCTCGACGCGTCGTTCCGCATCTTCGACTCCACTCGTCGGGGGTCGCGGCACATCAAGGCCGTCGCCGCCGGCGAGTCCCCGCCGGCGGCTCCGGATTCGGTCGAGGCGGTGGCGACGCTGACCGGCGTCGATCTCTCGTGGACCGGTCCGAGCCAGGACGGCGCCAGGCCGGTGCAGGGCTTCGTCGTACGTCGGATTGTCGACAATACGGCGACCGAGTACCGGCTGCCCGCCGACCAGCACCAGTGGATCGATCCCGACCGAGCACCAGGCGTCTTCTACTCGGTGTCCGCCGTCAACGAGCTCGGAGAGGGACAGCGGAGCTTCCCGATCGAGCCGGCGCCGGCCAGGGAACAGATCACGCTCTTCAGCGGGCCGACCGGCGCGGACTCGACGCTCGGCACGTTCGGTATCTGGGGGACCCAGATCGTTCCGTTCGGCCCAGGCGCTCCCTCGTCCAACCGCGCCGAGCTGGCTGTCTCACCGGACGGCCGGAGCGTGGCGTACACAACCGACGAGGGCGGCAGCAGCGTGCTCTGGGCCCGCCGAGCCGACGGGCCGGGCAGCCAGCCGGTCACCCGAGTCGTGACGGCCGCGGCCATCCACACGCCGTCCTGGTCACCGGACGGAACGCGGATCGCCTACACGACCAAGGACGGCACGGCTTCTTGTGTAGACATCGTTCCCGCCACGGGTGGCGTCTCGACCCGCGTCGGGTGCTCCCTGGACTTCCCGGTCTGGCATCCGGATGCACAGTCACTGATCGTCCGTGACTCGCGCATCAGCGGAGCGCCACTGGCTCGGCTGTCGGCCCGTGCGGACGGCACCCGGATCGCCGTCCTGTCCGGCGCGAACGGCGCCACGCACACGGCGGCATCCCCGGACGGCAGATGGCTCGCGTTCGTTCCTGCCGGTCAGTCGAACCGTGTCGGCATCGTGCCGCTGAACGGGGGCACTGTCCGACTCAGTCCGGAGCTTCCCTCGTCGTCGATCCAGCGGATCTCCTGGCGGCCGGACGCGAACGTTCTCGGCGTACTCAGCCGTGAGTCCGGTGTCGACCGCATCCATTCCCTTGCGGTGTCGGCCGGCGTCCCGGGGTCGTCGCGGGTGTTGCTGCAGTCGGCTTCCGGCCAGACGATTCACGACGTTCAATGGCAAGGGCTCGCCACCTTCATCAAGCCGACGCCCGCGGTCACGGGTCCGTCGCCGGCGATCGCGTTCGACACCAGCGGTTTGGAGAGCGGGTCGGCCATCACCTGTCAGATCGACGAAGGCACTCCGGTGACCTGCGCCTCGCCGTACCGCCCGACGGGGTTGACCACCGGACCGCACACTCTGCGCGTGATCGCCCAGGAGCCGCATGGGCAGACGTTCAACGGCCGTAAGGTCATGGCGGCGCGTGCGTTCACGGTGGACGCAATCGCGCCTGCGGTCCGCCTCGTCACCCCGACGTTCGCGGCTACCGTCGCGTCGAGCGCCACGGTGACCTACTTGGCCAACGACTCGTCGGGGGTCGCGACGTACGACGTGCGTTACCGGGCGGCATCCTCATCCGGTGCCTTCGGCAACTATGTGTACCCGAAGACCGGGACCGCATTGCGCAGCTACGTCCTCCCACTGACGGGCGGATATGAGTACTGCGTCTCCGTCCGCGCCCGCGACCGCGTCGGCAACACATCGGCCTGGACCGCCGAGAGGTGCTTCTCCAGGCCGATGGACGACCGCTCGCTCAGCGCCGGGACCGGCTGGGTCCGCGGCACCGGGGCCGGCCTCTACTACAGCACGGCAACCTCGACCACGAAGTATGGCGCATCGCTGACCAGAACCGTCAAGATGAAGCGCGCCTACCTGCTGGCCACCAAGTGCTCCACGTGCGGAGTGGTGGCGGTCTATCTCGGCACCCGGTACCTGACGACGATCAACCTGTACGCCGCCACGACGCAGCGGCAAGTTGTGATCGGTCTTCCGGTACAAACCACGGCGATCACCGGAACCCTCCGGATCTCCACCAGATCCACCGGCAAACTAGTCCAAATCGACGGCCTCTCCATCCGCCAGACCTAACGAACCCTGACCGTCGGGAGAGCCCCACTCTCCCGACGGTCCCATGAACTCAGATCAGCTGAGTGCCATCGTGACCTACCAAGCCGTCTGGTCCCCGCTACACACGATCTCAGGCATCCTGGACAGAGCCTTGACCGAGATCTTCATGCCCGACTACACGGACCGCCTAAACGCCGCACGCCACCGCCTCCGCGAAGCAATGGGCAGCGACAAAGAGCCATTCGAGACAGAACCCGAACCGTAGCCGCCGACCTCATCCCACACCGTCGCGATCGGCGGGCTCACCGCCTTCCACATGACAACGGGACCAACGTCACTCGCTCTACGCGGTTGCCCGTGACCACGATCACCTCGCAAAGACGGTCAGCGTTGGTAGTCAATTGCGCGCGATCAGCGCGCACCCCGGGCGGTAGCCCGTAGGCGGCGGCGAGAGCCGATCTCATCCGTTCGGGGTGAGGCGCTGGGCCGAGGGTGTCGCGAAGCTCTTTGGTGATCAGGCCTGCCGAGCTGCCTCTGTCGATGTACTAGGGACTCTGACGATCATGACGGCCGAGAACGCCCCGAAGTCTTCTTCGTACGGCGTGCACTCCGAGGTAGGGCGGTTGCGCAAGGTGTTGGTTTGCCGGCCTGGGCTGGCGCACCGTCGGCTGACCCCGACCAACGGCGATGACCTGTTGTTCGACGACGTGTTGTGGGTGGAGAACGCTCAGCGCGACCATGCCGACTTCGTCAATAAGATGGGCAACCGCGGGGTCGAGGTCGTCGAGCTGCATGAGCTGCTCGCCCAGACCATGGCTATCCCGGACGCGAAGACGTGGCTGCTGGAGCGCAAGATCGAGCCGAACCACGTTGGTTTGGGCCTGGTCGACGGTACCCGGGCATACCTGGAGTCGTTGTCTGACTCCGAGTTGGCCGAGTACCTCATTGGCGGCCTCGCGACGTCTGACCTGCCGGAGGACTTCCGTCGCTCCGACTATGTCGCCTTGGCGCGCGAGTCGACCGGTGCGCGCGAGTACCTCATGCCGCCGCTACCGAACACGTTGTACACCCGGGACACCACCTGCTGGCTGTACGGCGGCCTGACGATGAACCCGCTGTATTGGCCGGCCCGGCACGACGAGACGTTGATCTACAAGGCGATCTACCAGTTCCACCCCGACTTCGTCGGCTCCACCGTGTGGTGGGGTGACCCGGAGAAGGACTGGGGCCAGGCCACCTTCGAGGGCGGCGACATCATGCCGGTGGGCGACGGCGTCGTCCTGATGGGCATGAGCGAACGGACGTCGCGCCAGGCCATCACGCAGGTGGCGGCCGCGCTCTTCGCGAGCGGCACGGCTGAACAGGTCGTCGTCGCCGGCATGCCCAAACTGCGGGCCGCGATGCACCTGGACACCGTGTTCACCTTCGCCGACCGCGACATCGTCACGCTGTATCCGACGATCATGGATGCGGTGCACCCGTTCACATTGCGCGCCGGCAACGCCGGCGCCTTGCACGTCACGGACGAGAGCCGACCCTTCGTCGACGTGGTCGCGGCCGCTCTCGGATTGTCCGGCCTGCGGGTGATCGAGACCGGCGGCGACGCGTACCAGTCCGAGCGGCAGCAGTGGGACAGCGGCAACAACGCGGTGGCGGTCGAGCCGGGTGTGGTGTTCACCTACGACCGGAACACCCTGACGAACTCCTTGCTGCGCAAGGCCGGGGTCGAGGTCATCACGATCGTCGGTGCCGAACTGGGCCGGGGTCGTGGCGGCGGGCACTGCATGACCTGCCCCATTATCCGCGAGCCGATCTCGTTCTGACCGGGGTAGCCGTTACTCACGAGAGGCAGTCTGATGGGCGGTGCTGTGGAGGAAACCACCAAGGTCGACACCGCCGCCCAGATGTCGCTGCCGACGTTGACCGGCATGGTCGTCGGCTCGATGGTCGGGGCAGGAGTCTTCTCGCTTCCCGCCCGGTTCGGCGTTGCGACCGGGATTCTCGGATCGCTGATCGCCTGGGCGGTAGCCGGCGCCGGGATGCTGATGCTGGCCTTCGTGTTCCAAACCCTTGCGATCCGCAGACCCGACCTCGACTCCGGTGTGTTCATCTACGCCAAGGCCGGGTTCGGTGACTACGCCGGCTTCAATTCCGCGATCGGTTTCTGGGCCAGCGCGATCGCCGGCAACACCTTCTACTGGGTCTTCATCACAGCCACCCTCGGCACCTTCTTCGACGCCTTCGGCGACGGCGACACCGTGCTCGCCGCCGCCCTCGGTTCGGTCGGCGTGTGGTTCTTCCACTACCTGATCGCCCGCGGGGTCCGTGACGCCGCAGTCATCAACCGGATCGTGACGGTCTTGAAGGTCATCCCGATCCTGGTCTTCATCGTCGTGCTGTTCGTCAACCTCGACGCCGGTGTGTTCGCCGACAACTGGACCGCCTACGGCTACGGCGACCTGGGGAACCTCAACGAGCAGATCAGAAACACGATGCTGGTGACCACCTTCGTGTTCCTCGGCATCGAAGGCGCCAGTGTGTACTCCCGCTACGCCAAGAAGCGCGAGGACGTCGGCAAGGCCACGGTGCTGGGCTTCCTGTGTGTGCTCTCGATCTTCTCCCTGGTGACCCTGTCCAGCTACTCGGTGCTGCCGCAGCCCGAGCTCGCCCAGACTCGCCAGCCGTCGATGATCGGCGTGTTCGAGTCAGTGGTCGGCGACTGGGGCGAGGTGTTCATCAGCGTCGGCGTGATCGTCTCGGTGCTGGGCGCCTACCTCGCCTGGACCCTGATGGCGGCCGAGGTCATGTACATGCCCGCCCGCAACGAGGACTTCCCGGAGTTCCTGGGCCGGGAGAGCGACAACGGCACCCCGATCACCGCTCTGGTGGTCACCTCGCTCGCTGTCCAAAGCCTGCTGGCCCTGACCCTGGTCCTCACTGACGCGTTGAACTTCATGCTCGATCTGACCACCAGCCTTGCCTTGATCCCGTACTTCCTCGCGGCCGCCTATGCCCTCAAGCTCGGGCTCACCGGTGAGACCTATGAAGAGGTCGGCGCCGGCACCCGCCGCAAGGAGACCATCTTCGCGGGGATCGCGACTGCGTACACGTTGTTCCTGTTCGATGCCGCCGGGCTGAAGTTCCTGCTTTTGTGCGCGATCATCCTGGCTCCGGCAACTCTGCTGTACGTCAAGGCTCGGGCCGAGCTCGGCCGGCGCATCTTCACACCCACAGAGATTGTTCTGTTGGTGCTCATCATCATCGGCGCCGGCGTGGGCGTTGTCGGACTGTGGACCGGACGAATCAGCATCTGACGGGACGGCGCCTGCGATGAGTGACCAGATCGACACCGACGCGGGCCGTGCACCGGCCCGGGAGCCGTCGCTGGCCGACGCGATCATCCCGCTGGTCGTCCTGGCCGTGTTCATCGCCTCGGCGCTGGCGCTGTTCGGCCTGGACGCGCTGGACGGTCCGATCCAGGTCGGGTTGGTGCTGTCCGCGATGGTGGCGGCCCTGATAGCAGTAAAGAACGGCAACCCGTGGTCGCGCGTCCAGACGGCTGCGCAGGGAGCCATGGCCTCGGTGACCAGTGCGACGTTCATCCTGCTGGCCGTGGGCGCGCTGATCGGCGTGTGGAACCTGTCCGGCACCATCCCGACGCTGGTGTACTACGGCATCCAGATCCTGTCGCCCAGCTGGTACTACGCGGCCTCGGCGATCATCTGTGGCGTCATCGCGCTGAGCATCGGGAGCTCGTGGACGACGGCCGGCACCATCGGGGTCGGACTCGTCGGGATCGCTGCCATGCTCGGGGTGTCCCCGGCGATCACGGCGGGTGCGGTCATCTCCGGCGCCTACCTGGGCGACAAGGCGTCTCCGTTGTCGGAGACCACGATTCTCACCGCGCAGATGGTCAAGGTCGACGTCTACCAGCACATCAAGCGCCAGATCTGGACATCGATACCGGCGTTCGCGATCGCTCTGGCCGCGTTCTTCGTGATCGGCTTCGTGCGCGGTCCCGACGTGCACGCGCCGCTGTCGGAGGCCGTCGAGCTGGCCTCGCTCAACCAGGTCTACAACATCACCATCTGGAACCTGCTGCCGTTGGTGCTGCTCGCGATCCTGTCGATCCGCAAGGTGCCGGCGTCGCTCGCGCTGACCTTCTCCACACTGTTCGCCGGGGTGCTGGGCGCGTTCCTACAGCCGGACGTGTACCGGGACTTCGTACACCACGTGGACCCCGAAAGCGCCTACCGCGCGGTGCTCGGCCCGATCAAGGCTGTCTGGTTGGCGATGGCCAACGGATTCAGCATCGACACCGGCATCGGCGACATCGACCGGCTGCTGGCCCGCGGCGGCATGGACAGCATGCTGCTCACGCTCTGGCTGATCTTCGGGGCCGTCACACTGGGCGCGCTGCTGGAGGAATTCGGGCTGATCAACCGCCTGGTCAACCCGATGATCAGCGCCGCCAAGGGCACCGGCAGGCTGTTCCTGACCGTGTTCGCCTGCGCCTTCGGGCTCAACATCGTGGCCGGCGACCAATACATCGCGCTGGTGCTGCCGTCGCGCATCTTCCGGGCCGAGTTCGCCAAGCGCGGACTGGCCCCGACAAACCTGTCGCGGCTCGCAGCCGACAGCGGAACGGTCACCTCGCCGCTGGTCCCATGGAACTCCTGCGGCGCCTTCATGGGCGCCGTCCTCGGCGTTTCGACCCTGCTTTACGCGCCTTACGCCATCTTCTGCTGGGCCAGCCCGGTGCTATCGGTGCTCTACGGATTCACCGGCTTCAAGATCGAGCACGTCCCACCCTCTCCCGCCGAGGATCCACCCGCCCCCGACGAACAAGCCTCGTGACGCTGAACCGACCAACAGGCCGCCATAGTCGGCCATGTAAGGGCGAAAGCTGCCGCGCCGCAGCGTCAGGCTCATCCGCCAACACAGCCGCCGACCACATCGCCGTGGCCCGCGACGCCCTCGAGCAGCTACCCGGGCACCGGCCCGGATCGTGGCACCAATACCGCAAACAAAGAAGAGCGAGCCCAGGACCCGGTTCTTCTTGGCGACCAAGAGGCCCAAGAATGTCCTCGCGCCGCTCATGGTGTACCCACCCAGGCCGTTTGCCGCACGCTACTGCTGCAGTTGTTGCTACACCCGGAGGAGCCTCGGCACGAGGCCATCACTAACTGCAGATCAGAGGGGTGGTCAGGGGCGGTCTCGAACCGCCGACCTTCCGCTTTTCAGGTCGCGCGGCACCCAGTGGTCATCGCGATCGCGATCGTGGCTTCGGTCGTCCTGAGGCCTGGCGTGCTGGTAGTGAGAGCCTGAAATTGCTACAGCGATAGCTACACTCCGACGGTCCTGTATTGCTTCCTCTGTTTGTTCCAGCCCTCAGTTGACGCCGTTGGAGGCTGGAACACAGCGGGGGCGACTTGTGTGGCGGTGGTGGATGGGCCGCGGGCGGTCGCTGGGTCAGCCGCAACACCCGGGTAATCAGTCACTAAGTGAGGCGGAAGCTCCCAAGCCGGTGCACCGTGGAGCGAGGGCCCGCGTGCCGGTACTCGTGGGAAGTGCTTGTGACGAGCTCCCACACTGGCGCGAAGAACCCCGCGTCAATCATCGAACTGTTCGAGTCGATTAGCCCCCGAGGTAGGGGCTCGTAGGGTTCTTCCACATTGAATAGCCAGGCGGACACCAGATTGCCCCCACTCGCAAGGAGTTGGACTTGAGCTCGCAGATCCGTGAGGCGGTCGCGAAAGGTCTGATGCTCGTCAGTCATCAATAGAGAACCGGCCGCCCTCATGGGCGATGAAGTTCCGTGCCTCCCGTGCCTTCTGGAGCACCTGTGCGTGCTCGGCCGCTGAGGGCAGAACCTGTGCAAGGTTTCTCGAACGTTCCTTGAGCATCCGATCCCTCGGCAGCGCTCGGATCAAGTCGTCGAGCTTGGCTACAGGGTCCGCCTGGCTGCCCGCCGCCAGGTGCCCGAACCGAAGCAGCGCTTCGCACTTGTCCTCGTAGGCCTGGGCAACGTAGAGCGCCCGACCGCCAGCGAGCGATGCCGCATCGGTCCGGGGGTTGCGGATGGGTTGGAGATGAGGGGGCCATGGCATGCGAGCACGCTACGCGGGCTGTAGTCAGGTGATGTGGTGACCGCTGTGGACGGCAAGGCGATCGCGTCAGGGGACGCGCTGGTCGCCGCAGTCCGTTTGCACCGCCCTGGCGATCAGGTGAAGCTCACCCTCACCCGCAACGGCAACTCCCAGTCCGTCACCGCGACCCCGGGCTCCGACAACAGCAAACCCACCGGCTGACCGGGCGTCTCACCCTGGCGAGGACTGCGCCGCGCACCGGGCGGCGCAGTCCTCTTTGTGTCGTGAGGGTTCTAGTACCGCAGCGCGGTGAAGCCGTCGATCCAGGCGTACGCCGTACTCGCCGAGACGATCGAGACCGTGCCGGAGACGTACGGCGTGACCGGCAGATAGTAGGTCCGCCTGCTCCAGCTGGTCGCGGCGAGCGAGATCCGGCCGAGCTTGCGGCCCGCGTGCCAGACGTCGACAGCGCCCTGAGCCGGTCCGCTCAGCGCGACCACGGCGATCCGGTTGCCAACCTGGCCGGTCCGGTACAAACCCGCGCCCGGCTTGTTGAGCCGCGAAGCGGTGCCGTAGATGCCCATCGCGGTGTTGGCCCGGGTCACCGAGCCGACAATACTGAGCGAGCGGTCGTCGAGTGGTAGCGACGTACAGACCGAGGGCGACCACGCGGACAGGTTCCCGGCCGCGTCGCGCGCACGCACCATGAAGCAGGTGTCGGAGCCGCCGGCCACGGTCATCGAGACCGATGTCGCCCGCATCGTCTGCCAGCCGGCCGGGAACACCCACTGCCCCAGCGAGCGACCGGCCGGCGCGGTCCGGTAGACCACGTCGTACGTGCTCAGCTCGGTGTTGTCCCGATACGAGTAGCGGAAGGTCACCGCGGACGTGTACCGGACCCGGTCACCGGCCGAGATGCTGAACAGCGTCGGCGTCGTCGCGTCGACCTGGGTGCAGTACGACGCGCTCCACGGGCTGACGTTCCCGAGCTTGTCTGTGGCGCGCACCTGGAAGCAGGTGTCCACTCCAGGCTTGGCCGTCATCGTCACCCGGGTGTCTGTCGTCGCCTGCTGCTTCCAATCGCCGTACGCGCCGCTCGTCCCAGTGCGCTGCTGCGTGCGGACGTCGTACGACGCAACGCCGCTGGCGGGCTCGGTCTCGGAGGTCGGGTCGGCGAATGCGTAACTGAAGCTGATCGACTGGGTCGGTGACGTCCGGGGGCCGGCCGTAGCCGAGGTCAGCGTCGGCGCAGTCTTGTCGGTCCTGGTGGTCGGTGGCGCCGGCTCGAGCCAGTCGACCTTGGCGACACGGACCTGTTCGGCGTTGTCGATGTAGGCGAACCTCGGATCGCCGGCACCGGCCTCGGCGATGATCCGCCGAGTCTCCCGCCAGGCTTGGGCGGCAACGAACCCGTAGCTGCGGTGCGGTAAGTCTGGGTCGTTCAGATCGGTGACCACCAACTCCGGAGGATTACCGACCGAAATCACGAGCGCCGCGACGAAGCCGTCGCCGAGTACTCGGCTCCAGCCCGCGCCGACCGTCAGGGTCCGGTCCGGCACCACTCCGAGCAGGTCGACCACGACACCGCAGTACGTCGCCCAGCGACCAGCAACTTGCAGACCGGCGCCCGGCGCGCAGCTCTGCGGGACGGTGGCCTGCACGGTCTTGGTCCGACCGGTGCTGGTGTCCTTGCCGGAGAGAATCCCGGTGCTGTCCGGCCCGGTCCATACCCACGTGCCGTCGATGGCCGTTTTGGACCGGTCTTTGACGACGGCGTCGACCGGTTCGCCGGTCCGTGCGTCCTGGAGAACGTCTCCGACTCCGTTGAGGAAGGCGGTCAGCAGCCGGCCGCCGCGCCCGAGCCGGACGGTGTTCAGAGAAGTCCGGGGAATTTCGCGGTGTCCGCCGGGCCACGCGACGACGTACTGCGGTTGGATAATGCCGGAGGTGCGCTGCGTCGTGACCAGCACGTCGCCGGAAAGCTGGAACGGCTCGTCCGGGCGCTGCAGGCCTGGAATCGACGTCCTCGGCTGGGTCCATTCGGCGCCGGCGGTAGTCGTGATCTCGGACATCGGGACGTCGGAGAACGCCATGTCGCTCGAGTCCATCCAGGACGCGACGACCCGGTCTCCGGACATGCCCACACCCCACCCCAGCTCTCGTGACCTGGGAAGTGGCATGACCTCCCGGCGACCGCCGTCGCCGGACAGGAGGTCGAGCGACGTTGGCCGTCCGACCAGGAACGAGCCGTCGTCGAGTGCGGTGCCACCGCGGGCGTCGGTCAGCAGCGGTGCGCTCACGGCTCCGTCCGCTGCGGCGATCCGCCGTACGTCGAACTGGTAGTCGGCGGTCTTGTGGAGCACCAGGAGGTCGTCTGCCAGGGTCTGCAGATCCTGCGTGAAGGCCACCTCGACGGTCCCGGTTGCCGGACCGGCCCGGTCGGCCCACGCCACCTGCTGGCCGGTCGCGGTCGCTCCGGTACGCCAGAACACCCGGCCGGGCGTCAGCGCCGCCCACTCCGGCGACACTGTCGCGACCGTCTTGCTGGTGCCGGTCTGTACGTCGATCAGCCGCAGGTCGTCCACTGTCTTCACGAGCAGGTGGCGCTCGTCCTGGTCCATGCACACGAGCGTCCCGATCGGCGCGGTGGCTAGTTCGCGCTTCGCACCGTCCGGCTGCTGGATCCAGAGGTGTTGCACGTCGTTGTCCACCGTCCGGAAGACGACGCCTACCTCATGCAAACAGGCTGCCCAATCCGGGATGAGCACGGTGCCCTTGGACTCCGACGTCGCGGGATCGATGTACTCGTAGTTGAACTTGCCCACGCTGGGTGAAGTCGTCTTGACGAAATACTTTCCGGCCATCGCCGGTCCGGAGTACTCCGAGGAGACATCGGGAATCACGATGTGCCCGTCGGCCAGGCTGGCTATGTGCCAGTTGTTGTTGCTGTCGCCGCTCCACGGGTCTTGGTGGTACGCGAAGTACTCACTCGAGGTGCCATAGGTGACGAACGGATGCTGCTGGTCGTCCCACAGCGGGGCCAGCAGCTCGCCCTGTTCGGCGGTGACGGCCGCCTCGGCAGCGGTGGAACGGAAGATGGTCAGTGGGACAGTCACGGCTCCGGCGGCGATTACAGCCGCGCTGACGAGACCGGCAACGACGACACGCGGGCGGCGCATCAAGACTCCTGTCGCTCGGGGGACCAGCGAGTTATAGCAGGGCCCAACGACAGCGGCTAGACCAGTTGCAGCATGTGGCAATGGGGTATCGCTTACCGTGAACACGGTATTACTAGACGTCATGAAGTTTCAGATCCACCGGGGCGGGCGTCGGTTCGCGACGATGTCGACCTGGCTCGACTCGCGGCAGTCGTTCTCGTTTTCTGGGACCACTACGACCCGGCGAACGTGGGCTTCGGGTACCTGATGACGCACAACGTCGAGATCGTTGCTCGAGGCAACGGATCCGGACAGCATCCGCATCAGGATCTGGAGACCCTTCAGTTGGGTACTACGGTGAGTCCTGGTGCACCGGGATGCCAGGTCGATTTTGGCCGGCTGGTTGGAGTGTGGCAGACGGGAAGACGCAGGGGCATCGCGTCGCGGTGGACTCAAGGGCGGCAGGATGCGGTACGTGCGTTCCAAAGGGTGCGAAACATGGATTCACTGCCGCTGTGGCGTCCGATGATGCTCGTGAACGGGAAGTCAGCCGGAGCAACGGCAATCCGGGCAACCGGTCTGACCGGGTTGGGGTTGACCCATTGACCCGATTGCAGCAGTCCTGCGACGGCGGGCTCAGCCGTGAATCCGTCTCGGGAAAGCATGTATAACCAGCCGTGGGTGAGCAGCTCCGCGTCCGGCTGGTCGCTGTCGACGGAAAAGAAGTACTGCTGGTGCTGCGTGTCGCCAGGTATCGACCAGACGCCGTTGCGCGTGGAGCGGAAGCCTTGCCCACGGGTCAGGAGGGCGAACCACATCGCCCACACTGGATCGTCCGTCGCGAAAACCGCGCGCTGGCTACCAAACGCCGTGCTGTCGTCGGACTCGCGGTCCGGTCTCAGCTCGCTGATACTGTCGCGCTGACTGCCATGGAACAGCACTTGCCGGTGGCTCGCGAGCCACCGCAGGTAGGTCATCGTCTGCCGTGGCGGCTGCAGTCCCTCCCGTGAGCCGGGCGGATCGACGTAGCTCCTTGTGAATTCCTCATACTCACGGTGGGTCGCCAGATCGAGCGGTGGTAGCTCAGGCAACCGAGGCAGGCGCAGTAGAGCATGCAGACCGGCCCCGGCTACGGACCGCAGCGTGGTTGGCATCGCAGGCATGCAAACATCTTCCCGCAGAGGCAGGGCAACGGACTCGTGATGAGTCGCTCGTCCGCCCTGCTAACGGGCTTGCTAACAGCGGCCATGGATCGTGCTGGACAGCCCTGGACAGTCCGTCCGCATCGGCGGCTGCAATCAAGCATACCGTGATCGAGGATAGACAGCTTGAACTCGACTACGGATCGGATTGGCCAGCCGCTACGGCCCGATCTAGTGCGGCCACAGCCTCGACGAGCTTGGAACCCCCACGGACGGCTCGGATACCGAAGAGTGGACGCATCGCAGCCCGCCACGCTTCTAGGAGCGGAGCGCCGGACGCGAGGATCAGCTCGGCCTTCTCATGATTCCTCCGGTCGCCCAGGACGAGCCCTCGTGATTGATTGGCGAAACGAGTGAGAGGGACGAGGATCCGCTCGAACGGGATGCCGGCGTCGAGAACCGCCTGCTCAAGGTCGCGCGATGTTGCGGCGATCGTTTCCTTCGCTGCGTCCAGCTCCGCCAACCACATCTTGCGCGCGTCCGCCGTCAACGTTCCCGGAGTCTCGGTGCCCAGCTTTGCGGCAGCGACGAGGATTATCGTCAAGCACCGAAGCACAGTCGAACGAGCTCGATGAGCCGCGAGGAGGCGCTCCTTCCGAGCCTCCAGTCGAGGTTTCACGGTCCAGTCGACGCCCAGTGCAACAGCCGCGGATGTCAGCGCGGACACAATCACGGTTGAGCTGACGAGGTCCGGCATTCGATGGCTCCTACGAGTCAAACGGCGTGCAACATCCGTGCAACTGCGGATGGTTGCTGAGGGGGACTCACGGGGACTGGCAGTCGGGCCAGATTGGCCCGAGTCACGCTAAAGAAGGGTGGTCAGGGGCGGTCTCGAACCGCCGACCTTCCGCTTTTCAGGCGGACGCTCTACCAGCTGAGCTACCTGACCGGGGAGAAAATTGGCGGCGGTGTTTTGACACCGCCGCCTCTCCTGGCGACCCAGACGGGACTCGAACCCGCGACCTCCGCCGTGACAGGGCGGCACGCTAACCAACTGCGCCACTGGGCCAGATTTCTCGATGATCCTACAGCATCTTCGAGGTGCTTCTGACACCGGCCTTTCGGCCGTATCCCCAACGGGATTCGAACCCGCGTTACCGCCTTGAAAGGGCAGCGTCCTAGGCCACTAGACGATGGGGACTCGGACCCGCGGGAGCCGAAGCTCCAGGGACAGCCGTAAGCATAGAGGAGTTGGGCGCTGGCTCCAAAACGAGTTACTCAGCAGGCATCGACCAGGGTCCGGAGACCCGCAGGGGCGGGCGCCGTACGCCGGGTGAGAGAGACGGCGTACGGCGCCCTGAGGGGGAGGGCTAGCTGGTTGCGTCAGGGGCGATCAGCTGCGGGTACTGGGCCACGAACAGCTGGTAGAAGCTCAGCGCCGGCAGGATGTGTCCCTGTTCCCGGGCTGAGTCCGCGACGCCGTATGCCCAGAGCGCGGACCGCATCCGCTGGTTGGGCGTTCCGTGGTGGCCGCCCTCGGCGAAGCCGCAGTCGCCCAGCTGGTAGAACAGCTGGCTGAAGAGCTCGACCCGCTTCCACTGCAACGCCGCACCGCGGGCGTGGGTGAGGAAGTACGCGCTGTACGCGTCGGCCATCAGTTCGGCCCACCGGGAGGCCTCAGGGGCCGGCAGGTCGCTGCGCATCAGGTCGCGGGCGTACTGGATGTGGTGACCGAACTCATGCGCCAGGATGGCCTGCGGCGCCACGTCACCCAGTCCGACGCGGGCGAAGCCCTCCAGTACGCCGTCACCGAAAGCGATCCGCTTCGGCGAGACGCCGTACCCGGGGATGACGTCGCCGCCGGGCGCTGCGTACGCGTTGAAGGTGAACAGGGGCAGGTCGCCGTACCCGAGGGCCGCGCTGTTGAGCTCCCGCGCGACCAGGTCGGCCGACACCCGCGAGGCGACCGGGTCGAGGTTGTAGACAGCGGTGAAGACGCGGTAGTTCACCTCGGCGTCGAGCATCGACCGGCCGTGGGCGGGCACGAGCTCGATGTCGCCGGACGGGATGTCCCAGAACGTCCGCAGGTCGCGGTTCGTGCGGTTCACCACATTCGTGAACTCACCGTTGGCGCCGTATGTGTACGGCGCGGGCTGCGGCAGGTACGCCGCGTCGACCAGCGCCATCTGGTAGATCAGCACGTGCAGGACGGCCAGTATCTGCTCGAAGGTCCAACCCGCGACATCCGGCATGATCGCCGCGACCACTGGTGGCACGGCCGCCGAGCACTCGTACTGCGTTGGGTCGATGGCCTCGATGAGCGCGTCCAGCGCCGGGTTGTCCGGCAGCCCCAGCTCAGCCTGGACCGCCGCCGCGTGTGCGCGCATTGCCGGTAGATTGTCGACAATCTGCTGAAGCTCGGGCGACAGACTTTGCGGTACGGCGCTCTGCGTCGGAGCGGCCGGGGACGCAGTGGCCGCGGCCGCGGGCGGTGCGGCGAGGCCGAGTACCAGGGCGATGGCAGCGATCGCCAGGCGCATTCTCATCCGAATCTCTCTCCTCGGGGGAACTGGTGGGGACGGCAGCAGTATTGGCATCGAGTAGCGCCCACTACGAGGCCTTGCGCTGTCAGAAACCGGCATGTCAGCAACCTGTCGCCACCCCTGCCGCCGGTGGTACACAAGGGCATGGAACCGCTTCAGGCGCTGGGCCTCTCGGCCCCGGCGCAGGCGCTGCTGCTCGACCTGCTGCAGCGCCCTGACACGGCACCGGTCGACCTGGCAGCGCAGCACGAGCAGGTGGACAGCAGCCTCGAGGAGCTGGCCGAACTCGGCCTCGTAGAGCGCAACGGCGACGCCATGGCCGTTCGCCCGCCACGGCTCGCGATGGAGGCCCTGGCGGAGCGTCACACGCAGCAGGCGCAGCTGGCCCGCGACAGCGCGGAGGTGCTCGGCGAGCTCTGGAAGGCCGCAGCCGGTAAGCAGGACTATCTGGAGGTCCTGCCGACGTACGCCGCTTCACAGGCGGTCCTGAACTCCGTCCAGACCGACGCGCAGCAGCATGTCCGCGCCATGACCATGGGCAACATCGCGGCCCGGCAGATACGCATCGTGGACGGGATGTTCGAGGCCCTGGAACGCGGTGTCCAGTACGACGTGATCTACGGAGCCCACGTCCTCCAGGACGCCAACGCGCTGCACATGGTGCAGGCGTGCATCGACGCCGGTGAGACGGCGCGAGTCTTCCCGCACGTGCCGCTCAACATCACGATCGTCGACGACCGCTGGGCACTGGTGGGCGCACGGGCCGAGGTACGGCGTGGGCCGGCGTTTGCGGCTGTCGTCGTACATGACTCGCCCCTGCTGGCAGGGATGGCGCGGATCTTCGAGGCACTGTGGCGGATCGCGGTGCCGATCACGAGTGGTACCGAGCTGAACGACGTGAACGCCGGGCCGAGCCTGGAGGAGAAGCGGCTGCTGACCTACCTGAGCGCCGGCCTGACGGACGAGTCGATCGCCCGGGAGTTCGGCGTCAGCGAGCGCACCATCGCCCGCCGCATCGGCCGCCTGCAGGAAGCACTGGGCGCCCAAACCAGGTTCCAGCTCGGCGTCCAAGCGTCAAGGCAGGGCTGGCTCTGACTCACTACGCTGGCAGCGTGATCGAGATGAACCGGGCGGACTTCGAGGTGCTGGTGTCCGAGGCGCTGGACGAGGTGCCGCCGGAGCTGGCGGCGCTGATCGACAACGTCGCGATCTTCGTCGAGGACGAGCCGCCGGCGAGCGATCCGGAGCTGCTCGGGATCTACGAGGGCATCCCGCTGACCGAGCGCGGGCACTACTACGGCGGCGTACTGCCGGACCGGATCACGATCTACCGCAACCCGACGCTGGCGATCTGCGACACCGTCGAGGACGTCGTCGACGAGGTGAACATCACCGTGGTGCACGAGATCGCGCACCACTTCGGCATCGACGACGCCCGCCTCCACGAGCTCGGCTACGGGTAGCCGTTGCCACTTGGTGCAAATCACCCGTAAGAATGCGACGCGGATCACGCGCTTGAGGTAACCTCACTCGGCCGGTATCGGGGACCGGCCTCTTCGTCATCGCCAACCGATTGAGGCCCCCTGTCGTGAGTGACCCGACGTCCCAGCCGCCTGCCTGGAACCCCGACAACGAACCGACGCGCGCGTACCCCGTGCCGCCGGCCCAACCAGTGAGCCAGCCGCAGTACTACGGCCAGCCCCCGCAGCACAGCGGGCAGCCGCCGTACTACGACCGGCCCCCCACTCAGCCGCAGTACTACGGCCAGCCACCCATGCAGCCGCCGCACGACGGCCAAGAGCCCGGCTACCACCTCCCGCCGCCACGCAAGAACAAGACGGGATGGCTCATCGCCGCCGCGATCGCCGTCGTCGTCTCGCTGATCGGTGGCGTCGGAGTGTTCGTACTGACCCGCTCCGACGGAAACACCTCAGCGGATTCGCCCTTGCCCACCGCCACGTACTCCGACGGTCTGTCCTCCCCCGACCCGTCGACCCAGCCGTCCGCGACCCCCACCGACACCCCGACCACGGTCCCGACGCCTACTCCGACTCCGTCTCCGACGCCCACCGAGCGGCGGCGTACGTTGAAGGACGTCGACCAGGGCATCAAGGTGTACGACGACGTCTACGTCAAACCCGCGACCGGCTGGCGGAAGGACCGCTCGACGCAGTACTCGGTCACGCTCGGCTCCCGGAGTCGCGCCGGTGCCGTGTTCGTGATGGTCAATCCCGTCGGCTATCCCGCCCGGGTCGCGGTCTCGGCCGTGGCGGCGGACCTCATCAAGGCCGATCGCCTCACCGGCGTCCGGAAATCGTCCGTCAAGACGCTCAGCCCGGCGAACTCGAACATCGACAACCAGGCCCAGTTGACCTACTCAGGCCGGTACACCACGTCCGGTGGCGGAGTTCTCTCGCTCGTCGCCAAATGCACGACGATGACCGGCGTCGAGTCGATCCACAACGTCACCGTCACGTTGTGCGTCGCCGCCCGCAAGGACGATCAGACAGCGGTCTTCCGCGACGGCACGCGCATGCTGGCCTCCGTCGCCAAGTCGATCTGAGGCTCAGGCCGAACGGCGGAACAGGAGCTTCCAGGGCATCAGGGCGGACTCGAGCTGCACCTTGAGGCTCATCTTGGAGGCTCCGGCCGTGCGCTCCTCGAAGCGGATCGGCGTCTCCGCGATCCGCAGGCCGCGGCGGACCGTGCGGTAGTTCATCTCGACCTGGAACGAGTACCCGTTGCTCTGGATCGTGGTGACGTCGATCCAGCGCAGCGTGTCGGCCTTCCACGCCTTGAACCCGGCGGTGGCGTCCTTGACGTGCAGCCGCAGGATCGCGTTCACGTAGAAGTTGGCCCAGGCGGACAGCGCCCGGCGGTGCCAGGCCCACTCCGCGGCCGCGGAGCCGCCCTCGACGTACCGGGACCCGATCACCACGCCGGCGTCCGTCGTCCGCAGCATCTCGACCATGGTCGGGATCACCGAGGCCGGGTGCGACAGGTCCGCGTCCATCTGGATCACGATGTCGGCGCCCTCGTCCAGCGCGCGGCTGATGCCGGCGATGTAGGCGCGGCCGAGGCCGTTCTTCTCGGTCCGGTGCAGTACGCCGACCTGCTCGGGCGACGCCTTCGCCAGCTCGTCGGCCACGTCGCCGGTGCCGTCGGGGGAGTTGTCGTCGACCACGAGCATCTGCAGGCCCGGCAGATTCAGGTCGGACAGCAGCCCGGCCAGCACGGGCAGGTTCTCCCGCTCGTTGTAGGTCGGCACGACGACCACGATCTTGCTCAGCTCACCCATGACATTCCTTCTTCGGGGACCACCGGACGCTATCGCATCACCCGGTCTAGGGTCTTACAGGTGACCTGGATAGGCGTCGATGTCGGTACGACGAACCTGAAGGTGTGCCGAGTTCCGGGCCGCGCCGGGCCCGCCGTGGTGGTCCGGTCGGTGCGTACGCCGGATGACGCTGGGGAGTTGCAGGACGCCGTACGGCGACTGGTCGGGGAGCTGTCCGACAGGGAGCGGGTCGAGGGGATCGGCATCTCCGGGATGGCGGAGACCGGTGTGCCGCTCGACCGGGACCTGCAGCCGCTCACCAAGCTCATCACCTGGCGTGACCAGCCAGGCGTCGAGCAGGCCGAACAGCTGCGGGCTGAGGTCGGTCCTGAGGAGCTGTACGCCCGGACCGGTCTCCGGCTGAGCGCCAAGCTGCCCGTGGTGACCTGGCGCTGGCTGGGCGACACTCTGGCCCGCACCAGGCTGTGGGCGGGTGCTCCTGACCTGGTCCTGGCCGCACTGACGGGCACCTATGCGATGCACCTCACGCATGCTCAGCGCCTCGGCGTACTGGACCTCCGCACCAGGCAGTGGGACCCCGACCTGCTCGCGTACGGCGGTCTGGACCACCTGCCGCCTCTGGTCGAGCCCATGACGGTCGCAGCGATCACACCGGCCGGCGTGCCGGTGGTGCTGTGCGGTCACGACCACCTGGTCGGTGCGTGGGCCGCAGGAGTGCGTGAGCCCGGTCAGGTGGCTGACTCGCTTGGTACGGCGGAGGCGATCATCACACCGAGTCCTGCGCCGGTGCTGGACGACGTACTGCGGCAGCAGGGCATCAGCACCGGGTGGTACGTCGACGGACAGCATGGGTGTGCGATCTCCGGCAACGGCGCGGCGGGCGGTCTGGTCGAGCAGAGGCTTGCTGCGCTCGACCGCGGTTACCCGTGGCTGAACGCCGTACTGGATGAGGTGGAGTCGCCGAGTGAGCGGGTCATTGCGCCTTATCCACAGGGGCGTCAGGCGCCTGCGCCGGATCCGGCATCGACGTACGACGTGCTGCGGCCGGTCGATGATCCGGCCGAGGAGATGCGGGCGTTGGTGGATGCGCTGAGTTTTCACGCGCGGTGGATGGCTGAGGAGCAGACGCGGTTGCTCGGGATTCCATGGCGGAGCACGGTGGCGTTTGGGGGTCCGGTCAGGCTTGGCGGGTGGATGCGGCGGAAGGCGCTCGCGTCGGGTGGGCGGGAGTTCGCCGTACTCGACGGCGAAGCGACGGCGGCCGAAGGGGCCGCGCGGATGGCGGCCGAGGTGGTGACCGGTACGCCGGTGGAGCCGTTGCGGGCAAGGGTGATCGAGGTTTGTCCACAGTTGGCTGAGGTGTGGGATGGCGCGTTCTGGCATCGATTCCATAAAGTGGTGTCGTGAGCCCGACACTTGATGCCCTTGCCTATCCCGACGGCACCTTCGCGATGGTCGCGATGGACCAGCGCGAGAGCCTGCGCACGATGCTCGCCGAGCACGGGCGGCCCGATGATGCCGCGGCGATCACGTCCTTCAAGGCCGCCGTCGCGGAACACCTTGCGCCACTGGCGTCCGGCTTCCTGATCGACAAGGGGTACGACGCTCCCCGCGAGCCCGGGTGGATCCTGGCGGCCGATGCGCTGACGCAGGAGCGTGGCGGGCCGGTCACGGACACCCAGCTGGACGAGTCGGTGGATGCCTCCGCAGCGCGTGCTGAGGGGGCGGTCGCGCTCAAGCTGCTGGTGATCTGGAAGCGCGACGATCAGGCTGCGCGGCGGGTGGAGATGGCCGCGGAGTTCGTACGGCGATGCGCGGACGCCGGACTGTTGTCGGTGCTGGAGCCGGTGGCGCAGCCCGCGCCGGGTGAGGACGACTTCGAGCTGGACGCGGCGATCGTGGAGGCGGCCGAGGCGTTCGGGCCGGTTCGTCCTGATCTGTACAAGGCGCAGGTCCCGAGCCGCGGTCTCGGCGATCCGAACCAGATCATCAAGACCTGCGAACAGCTGACCAACACGCTGGACGTGCCGTGGGTCGTCCTGTCGAACGGCGTCGCCCGCGACGACTTCCCCCGCGCAGTCGAGCTCGCCTGCCGCGGCGGCGCCTCAGGCACCCTCGCCGGCCGAGCCCTCTGGACCCCAGCCCTCGAGACGGCCGACCCCGCCTCCGCCCTAGCGACAACCTGCAGAGACCGCCTCGCCCTGATCGCCAACATCGTCCATACCCACGCTCGCCCATGGAAGAACGCCGTCAGCAACTGACCAAGCAGTCTTACCAGTCGATCGTCGTGAGGTGGGTCAGAGCGTCTTCGCAGGCGAGGAGTAGTAGGCCTATGCACCAGGAGTGGGAGAGGGTGAGGATGGCGCCGGGTGGGCCGAAGCATTGGGTTTGGTAGTAGCGTTCGGTGACCATGCCGCGGCGGGCGTTGAAGTCGCCGTCGCGGCGGGCGACGAACTGGCGGGCGAATCTGAGGTGCTCGACGGCTGCGAGGGCGTAGGAGTCGTCGCCGGTCCAGGTCGCGAGGGCTGCCAGTTCGGCCGTGCAGATCAGGCCGTAGTTGTGCAGGTGCTGGTTCGACGGGCTGGCGGTGTCTGCGCCGCGGCTGCGGAAGTTGTAGGCGCCGAGAATGGTCTGCGGCGAGAAGCTCACGTCGTAGCTGTACCGGAACGTGAGCATCCAGTCGGCCGCCGTACGCGCCAGCTCGAGCCAGCCGGGATCCCGGTCGATCCTGTAGAGAGCGGCGTACGCGATCAGCGCGGCGTAGCCGTCCTCGGAGGTCGGCGCCAGGTCGACATCCTCCGGGGCGCCGCAGAGCGTGCCGTTGCGGACATCCGCCGCGTAATACGCGCCACCCGACCGCGCCGCGGCCAGGTGTCGCTCGTCGCCGAAGACTTCGTAGGCCTCCGCCATCGCGGCGACCCAGGTCAGGCCGGCCGCACCTCGTCGCGACATCACCTCACCCGATTCCAGGTGGTACAGGCTGCCAAAGTTGCCCTCGGCATCTTGCGCCGACAGGGCGAAGCCGAGGTTCTGCAACGCCGCATCCCGCCAGGTCGGATGCTCCACACGCTCGGCCGCCAACGCTCGCACGGTGAATAACGTCGCCTCGGCCAGCGTCCGCGCATGCAGCCCGCCGGGCACCGGTGTCCACGACTGTTTCCAGCCGCCCTCGGCGTACCAGCAACCCCAGAACGTCCCGGCCGGTGTGAGGTTGCTCGTGATGTGGTCGATCACCGCCGTACCGGCCTCGACGTACGACGGATTGCCGACGCGACGGCCGTGTCGCAGCAGCGCGTGCGCGTACGGAATGCCGCTCACCCACGCGACGTGCATCGCCAACCGGTCGTTGCCGCCTTCGCCGCCGATCAACTCCCGGTCGAAGAGCGCGGTCTCGACGAGCACCGCGGGGTCCTCGCGATAGTGCCACCGCCAGAGCCCGTACGACGTGAGCTCGGCAGCGTCGGCGAGGTCGACCCACGGCTCGACCGGCGGGTTGGTCGCCCGCTCGCGAGCTCGGAGTCGACGCAAGACCGGTGCGAAGCCGGCGTGATCGGCCGGCAGGTCCCAGAGGCCGATACGCAGTTCGTGCGCATCGCCGGGCTCCCAGCGGAACGACTCGGCGAGCGAGGGGACGCCGTGTGGCTCGCCGACGTAGCTGAAGGGTTCTTCGCGATAGGGCAGTGAGACCCAGATCGACGCTGGCCGATCCGGGCCTGCTCCGAGGCCGAGGCCGCTGAGACCCAGTGCAGTGTTGGCGTCGACCTCGAGAGCGACTCCGCCGTTCGGACCCCAGCCGAAGACAGCCGGTGTGGCGGCGCGGTCGGCGCGGAAGGACCAGTGGTCTGCAACGAGGTCGGAGGCGTCCAACTCGCCTGGGGAGTAGCGCGGGTATCGGCGGATGCAGGCCGGGTCTCGGTTGTCCCCGTAGAACACTCCGGGAATCAGCCAGCGGGGATGCTCCACGGCCGGCACCGGCACCTCGACGCGGATGCGGGCATCTACCGGCTGCGAGCCGTCGTACCGAACCCGCAGCCGCACCCCATGCTCGCCATCGGTCAGGGGATCGACCTGGACGTCGACCTGCCACGCGTCGTCCGGGAGAGCCGTTCCACCAGCGTCCTCGACAGTGACCTTCACCGGATCAGGCTCCGAACGGCGGTGGCTTCGACGGGTTCCACTCGAGCAGGTCGACCTCGACCGGAGTGGCCTCGGCCGACGACGGGAGTTGCAAGGTCTTCACCTCGTGCGGTCCGAAGGATGCGTCGACCGAGCGGCCCAGGAACGGCAACTCAACTCGCACCTCTGCCGGACGGCCGCTGATCTCGTAGCCGCGCAGGACCACGGCGCCGTTGTTGTCTTCGGCTCGCTTCAGGACCGAGAAGATCACGTCGTCCGAGCCGTGCACGGTCAGGTAGGACTGCGAGACCGGCAGCGGGCCGTCATGGAAGCACTCGATCAGCGGTGTGACCGGTTGGTTGAGCTCGGCCGCGCGTCGCACCACACCTGCGGCGCGCCAGTCACCGCCGTGCGGCTGCAGCCGGTACGTGAACCGCTGGATTCCCTGATCCAGGTACTCGTACACGCCGTCGTCGTCCAACTGCCGCGGATCGTGCCAGGCGTAGACCGGCGACCGCACGACTGTCATCGCCAGCACCGGCTTCCCGGCCTTGGAGCCGTCGACGGCGAACGAGTACTTCCCGTCGTTCAGCACCGCGACGCCGCCGCCGGCGCCCGAGATGTCCACCCACGCGTGCGACGGCACCTCCTCGCGATTCTGCTCCCGCACCAGGTGCCCGTACGGAATCTCGTGCGTCGCCTCGGACTTCTTCACCGCGAACGGGAAGCACAACTTCAGCGCCTTCAGCTTCTCCCGCCAGTCGATCGTCACCCGTACTTCGACCGCGTCGGACTCCGCGTCGAGCACGAACTCCTCCACCAGCCGGGACTCGCCGTACCTCGACTCCACCCGGACGACCTGCCGAACGGGCCCATCCGCGAGCCGCCGGACCCGACTGACCTCGAACGACCCTGCCGTGTTCCACAACGACCGGACTCCATGGCTCCAGGTGTCCGTGTCGTCGTCGATCACCTGCGCATGCGCGACCCCGGAAGCCGCCAGCGAAGGCCCGTCTGCCAACCCCAGCGACCGCAGCCAGCCCGTCTTCGGGTCCACCTCGGCCCGCACGACCCCGTTGTCCAGCACCAGGTCACCAGCTGGCTGACCAAGGTGGTACGACGACCCGTCGCCCGGACGCATCGTGTACAGCTGGTACCCAAGCGGTGGAACCGTTGCCTTGAAGGCGATCCGCCGCCGCCCGTTCGCCGTCGCCGCCGACCGGACCTCCTGAACGTCGATCAGCCGGCCGTCGAGCCCTTCGGACAACGCGATCGCACCCCGCAGCGGCGCCGGGTACCCGAGCTCAAGCTCCACGGTCGCGGTCACCGGCCAGGCGTGCGGGTTGAACACGGCCACCGGCACCATCGCCGACTCGGCCGGGATGTCGATCTGCCGCGCGATCGACTGGATCGAGCGGTTCGCGAGCCGGGCCGCGATCGCCTTCGCCTCACCGAGCTGGTCGCGGGCATCGTCGTACGCCGGCTCGATCGCCGTGCCGGCCGCGATGTCGTGGAACTGGTTGAACAGCACCTGCTTCCAGGCGTGACCGAGCTCGGCCGTAGCATCCAGCGTCCCGCTGATCACCGCTGCGATCGTCGTCCACTTCTCGGCCGCGAGCAGTGCTTGCTCGGCCAGCCGGTTCTGACGCTTCACGCCGGAATGTGCGGCGTAGCAGCCGATCGCGTGTGGCTGCAGCTCGGTCGGATGCACCGGGATGCCGTCGAACGTGCGGGCCTCGTCGAAGAACCGGCGCATCGTCGACGGGAACATCTCCGGGAACAGGTCGCGCCGGGCGAGCTGCTTGATCGACTCGATGTTCTCGATCGTCGGGCCGCCGCCGTGGTTGCCGACGCCGTAGAACACCATCAGCGGCTCGGTGGTCGCCGGCAACTGTTGCAGCGCCTTGGTGACGTGGCCGGAGATCTCGCCGCCCGGAGAGCAGTACTCATGCGGGATCCGGTACGCGAGCACGCGGGAACCGTCCGCCGACTCCCACCAGAACTTCTGTCCCGGCAGCTCCCGCTCGTGCTTCTGCGGCCGCAGGAACGCGTACGAGTCGAGCCGGGCCTTGCTGAGCAGCTGTGGCAGCGTCGCGTTGTGGCCGAACGGGTCCACGTTGCAGCCGACGGTCGCGATCACACCCAGGTGCTCGGCCAGCCACCGTTGCGAGTACAGCGCGTGCCGGACGAAGGCCTCGCCGCCGGGGATGTTGCAGTCCGGCTCGACCCACCAGCCGCCGACGATCTCGAACCTGCCCTCGGCGACCCGCTTGCGGATCCGCTCGAACAGGCCCGGATCGTGCTCGGCGATCCAGCTGAAGTACGCGACCGAGTCCGCCGTGAAGACGTAGTCCGGGTACTCGTCCATCCGGTCGAGCGCGGACCGGAACGTGGCCCGCACCTCCTGATACCCCTCCTGCCACTGCCAGAGCCACACCGCGTCGATGTGAGCATTGCCGATCATGTGCAGGGGACCACGTGTCATGACGTCTCCACGATGTCGGTGCTGAGCGCCCAGCGGTCGACCAGTTCGCTGACCAGGTGCAGGGCGAGGACGTGCATCTCCTGGATCCGGGCGGTCTCCTCGGCCGGTACGACGACCGCCAGGTCCGCCGCCGCCGCGAGATCCTTGCCGCGCGTCGACGTGAAGGCGACCGAGCACGCGCCCTTCGCCCGCGCCGCCGCGAGACCCTTCACCACCGTAGGCGACGAACCGGATGTGCTGAACCCCACCACCATGTCCTGTGGACGAACCAGCGCGGTCACCTGCCGCGCGAACACGTCGTCGTAGGAGTAGTCGTTCGCAATGCAGCTCACCACCGCAGCGTCCCCGATGAGCGCGACCGCGGGGAGCGGGCGGCGTTCGCGGAGGTAGCGGCCGATCAGCTCGCCGGCCAGGTGCTGCGCGTCGGCGGCCGACCCGCCGTTCCCGTACGTGTACAGCACACCGCCGGCCGCGAGCCGGCGGATCAGTTCGTCGGCGACCGCCTGCACCTGGGGGAGTTGGTCCCGCATCAAGGCGGTCACTTCCGCATGCCGCTCCAGCTGCCCGTCCAGCAGGCCGTCCACCCAGAGCTCGGTCATCGGGTCACCTCCAAACGGTCGAAGGCGATCGCCGCGGCACCCAGCACCCCGACCGCATCACCGTGCCTGCTGAGTACCACGTCGCACGCCGCGGCGGCCGGTGGCATCGCCTGTCGCAACGCAGCGTCCCGCACGGGCGCCAGCAACTGATCGCCCGCCCTGGTGACACCACCTCCGAGCACGACGAGCTCCGGCTCACAGACATTGATCAGCACGGCGACCATCCGGCCGAGGATCGCGGTCGTCTCGTCCCACACAGCCCGCGCGACCGGATCACCAGCCGCCGCGTGCTCAGCGACATCCCTGGCTGTGATCGCCGGCAGCACCGCAAGACTCGACCCCGCCATCACAGCTTCGGCAGCCCGACGCGCGATCGACGTCCCGGAGACGTACGCCTCCGCACAGCCGCGGGCGCCGCAGCCGCACTGACGCCCCTGCCAGTCGACGACCACGTGCCCGAGCTCGCCGCCCTGGTCGGCCGCGCCGTGAAACAGCTTGCCGTCAGCAACGACACCGCCGCCGAAGCCGGTGGAGACGGTCAGGTAGACCAGATTCCGCACATCCCAGCCACCCCAGCGGTACTCGCCGAGCGCCGCCGCGGTCGCGTCGTTCTCCACGTACGCCGGCAGGCCGAACCGGTCGGCCACCAAGCTGCCGAGCGGGACGTGGTCCCAGCCGGGCAGACCCGGCGGGCCGAGGATCACCCCGGTCCGCGGATCGAGCGGTCCACCGCACCCGACACCCACCGCGGCCACCTGCCCGGCGACAGCCGCCGCGGTGCCCGTCCCGGCGACGGTTGGCGCGATGCCCGACCCCGCGACGGCCGCCACCGGCACCGAACCGGCCTCGGTCAGGGCCTGCTCGCCCAGGTCCAGCAGGCGCTTGACCACGGCTGCCGGGCCCTCGTCCACGGCGGTCTCGACCTGGCAGAAGGACCGCGCCGTGCCGTCAGCGGAGACGACGCCGGCAGCGAGCTTGGTGCCACCGACGTCCAACGCGAGCACGGGCGGCAGATCAGCGGGATGCACGCTCAGCCTTTCTGCGCGGTCGTGGCCACGCCGTCGAGGATGTACCGCTGGCCGAAGGCGAACAGGACGATCATCGGCACCACCGCGATCACGCTGGCAGCCACCGCGATCTCCCACTCGTAGTGACCCGAGAGGGCGAAGGCGTCGATGATCTGTTTCAGGCCGCGCGGCATCGTGAAGTACTCCGGGGTCTGCAGGTAGATCAGCGGTTTCATCAGGTCCGACCAGCTCGCCTTGAACTCGAAGACGAACACGATCACCAGGGCCGGCTTGCAGAGCGGGAACGCGATCCGCCGGAACAGCCCGAAGTACGCGCAGCCGTCCACCCGGGCTGCCTCGAACAACTCGCGTGGGATGCCGAGGAAGAACTGCCGCAGCAGGAACACGTAGAACGCCGAGCCGAACAGGTTCTGCGCCCAGAGCGGGATCTGGGTGTCGATCATGCCCAGCCGGTTCCAGATCAGGTACACCGGGATCATCGTCACCGCGCCGGGCAGCATCATCGTCGAGAGCAGCACCCCGAACAGCAGGTTCCGGCCGCGGAACCGGAAGTACGCGAACCCGAACGCGACCAGCGCGCTCGACAACGTCACGGCCGCGGCGGCCATGAAGCCGACGGTCAGCGAGTTCGTCAGCCAGCGCAGCACCGGCGCGGCCTCCCACACGCGCACGTAGTTCGACGGCTGGAAGATCTCCGGGATCAGCCGGTTGTCGAACACCTGCGACCGTGGCTTCAGCGACGCCGACACCAGCCACACCAACGGGTAGCAGAACGCGAACGTCGCCAGCGTCAGGAAGAACAGGAACGGCAACCGCCGATAGGGAATCGTCATCAGCGCTCCCCGTGGTAGTACACGTACCGGTTGCCGATCCGGACCTGGATGAACGTGATCAGCAGGATGATCACGAACAACAGCCACGCCATCGCCGAGGCGAAGCCCATCTTGAAGAACTGGAAGGCGTTCTGGAACAGGTAGACCATGTAGACCAGCGACTCCTCCGACGCCGCTGCCTTCTGCTGCGGGCCGTAGAACATCGTGTAGGCCTGGTCGAACATCTGCATCGCCGCGATCGTGTTCGTGATCACGGTGAAGAACAGCGCCCCGGAGATCATCGGGATCGTGATCCGGAACAGCCGGGTCACCGGCCCCGCACCGTCCAGCTCGGCCGCCTCGTACAGCTGCTTCGGTACGCCGTTCAGCGCCGCAAGGTAGACCACCACCGTGCCACCGAGTGTCCACAGACTCACGATCGCCAGCGACGGTTTCAGCCAGCTCGGATCGGTGGTCCAGTTCGGCCCGTTGATGCCGACCCAGCCGAGCACCTTGTTGACCAGGCCCTGCTGACCGTTCAGCAGGAGCAGGAACATCGCCGCGGCGGCCACCGCCGGCGTCATCTCCGGCAGGTAGAACGCGGTCCGGAAGAAGCCCCCGGCCCGGCCGACCCGCTGCAGCATCATCGCCAGCGCCAACGCCACGACGGTGCCGAGCGGGACGAACATCGCCGCGTAGACGAACGTGTTGCTGAGCGACTTGAGCACCCGCGGGTCGTCGAACAGCTCGCGGTAGTTCTCCAGGCCGACCGCCCGCGGCGCCTGGATCATCTGGTAGTCGGTGAACGACAGCACCAGGCTGGCGATCATCGGCCCCGCGGTGAAGATCAGGAACCCGATCACCCACGGCGAGACGAACAGCCAGCCGGCCCGGTCCTCCCGCTTCGCCAGCGGGCTGCGCCGCGGCTTGGGCCGGCGGCGGTCGGGCTCGGCCTGCCCGCCCGCCACCGGACGCTCGACGGTGGTGGTCATCGAATCAGCCCTGGTTGACCTTGTCGAAGGCGGCCTTGGCCTCGGACTGGGCCTGGTCGAGGGCGGCCTGCGGGGTGGCGGACCCACCGAGCGCCTTGCCGACCGCGTTCTTCCAGGCGGCGTCGATCTCCGCGCCGGCCGGTGACGGGTTCATCGACTTCGCCTTGTCCAGCACGTCGTAGTAGTTGTTGATCGCCTGGTCGAAGCCGGCGTCACCGGTGGGCGCGAGGTATTTCGCCTTGATCTCCTCGTCGGCCTTCTTGTTCCCGGTGAACAGGCCGGTGAAGAAGCTCTTGTCCTTGGTCACGGTCTGCATCCGCGCCTCGGCAGCCTTGTGCCAGGTCTCCAGCGACGTCATCGTCTTCGCCCACTGGCAGGCGGCGTTCATGTTCTTGGCGCCCTTCGGCACCACCCAGGCCGAGCCGCCGATGGTGCTGATCGGCTCGCCCTGCCGGTTGGTGAACATCGTCGACTGCAGTTCGAGACCCTGCTTGCGCGAGTCGAGCAGGACGTTGACGTACCAGTTCTCGATCGGGAACGCGGCCAGTCGGTCCTTGGTGAACTGGTTCTTCTCGCCGAACAGATCGAAGGTGTCGCGGAAGGTCTTGAAGTTCGACCAGCCGCCCTGGTCGGTGATCAACTTGATCGTGTACTGCAGCGCCTCGACCGCCTTCGGGTCGTTCAGGTTCGGCTCGCCGCCGGGCTTGACCAGCTCGGCGCCGTTGGCCATCGCCCAGAGCGGGAAGAAGTCCGGCATCTTCGGGTCGTAGCCGATCCGGGCCGGACGGCCGCTCTTGGCGACGTACAGCTTCTTGACCGTCTGCTCGAGCTTGTCCCAGTCGGCGGTCTGGATGTCGCTGGTCTGCACGCCGGCGGACTTCAGCGCCTTGCCGCTGATCAGGTTGGTCGAGACCGTGTAGAACTCCGGGATGCCGTAGGTCTTGTCCTTCAGCTTCACCTCGTTCATCGCCGCTTCGCGGTACTGGGTGGTATCGATTCCACTGTTCTTGATGCAGTCGTCCAGCGGCTGGATCGCGCCCTTCGCCGCGTACGTCCCGATCAGGTTGCGGGCCATGTAGACGACGTCCGGCGGGTTGCCGCTGGACACCGCGGTGAGGAACTGCTGGGCGTCGAAGTCGCCCTTGTTGTTCTTCACGGTGACGGTCGGGTACGCCGCCTTGAACGCGTTCACCCGGGACTGGGCCACCTCGTCCTCACCGCTGAAACCCATCACGTTCAGGGTTCCCGACGGGGTCGAGTCGGTGGAGCCGGTGGTGCTGCCACCGGAGTCCTCCTTGTTCCCGACGCCGGCGCAGGCGGTCAGAACCAGGGTCCCGGCGGCCAGCGCCACGGGAAGGCGCAGGTGCTTCATTGCGTGTGCTCCTAATCCTCGACAGGGGGCGAGTGGCCGAAATGTGGTATCGATGCCACATTTGGTTGCAGAGCACGTTAGGTGTGAGATTCTGCCGACGTCAAGACGTCAGATGGGAGGTTGTGGACAACAGACCGGGAATCAGCGCGGCGCGGGACCGGTGGAGCCGCGCACGATCAGCCGCGGTGGCACCCGCACGATCCGCCGCTTCGTGGGGAGCTCGCCGCGGATCCGGGCCAGCAGCAACCGCGCGCAGCTGCGCCCGAGCTCGACGGTGTGCTGGTCGACCGTGGTCAGCGCCGGCTGGACCAGCGACATCCACGGCACGTCGTCGTACGCCGCGACGCTGAGCTGGCGAGGGATCTTCAGCCGCCGGTCCTTGATCTCGGCCAGCGCACCCTGCGCCAGCACGTTGTTCGCGGAGATGATCGCGGTGACGTCGTGGTCGTTCAGCAGCTTGCGGGTCGTCTCCCGGGCCGCCTCCGCGTCGAAGCTGGTGTACGCGATCAGGTCCTCGTCCAGGTCGACGAAGTTGTCCAGGTGCGCGGCCCGGAAGCCGGCCAGCCGCCCGGCGCCGGTCGACCACTTGGTCTCGTCGATCAGCAGCCCGATCCGGGTGTGCCCGAGAGCCAGCAGGTGGTCGGTCAGCTCGCGCGCCCCGGCCTTGTTGTCGCTCATCACCACGTCGCCGTTGCCCCGGCCGAGTTCACGGTCCGCACACACCACGTGGACGCCGTTCTCCTGCAGCACCCGCGGGCACTTGGCAGTGACTGGCGTGACGATCACACCGGGGACCCGCATCGCCAGCAGTGTCTCGGCGGCCCGCATCTCCTCTGCCGGGTCGCCGTTGTCGTTGACAAGCACCATCTGGTACTCCGCCGCCCGCAGCTCCTCCTCGATACCGGCAGCCAGGTCGGCGTAGAAGGGGTTGCGCAGGTCGGAGATGAGCACGCCGATCGAGGTCGACGTACGGCTCCGCAGGTTGCGGGCGTTGTGGTCGAGCACGTACCCGATCCGCTCGGCCGCTGCCCGCACGCGAGCCCGTACGGCGGGGGACGCGTAGCCGCGGGTGTGCAGCGCGCGTGACACCGTCGACGGTGAGACACCGGCCTCGCGGGCCACGTCCTGCACCGTCGGACGCCGTACAGACGGCTGCGCAGGCTGGACCGGCTGCTGTTGCACGGCCCGTGCTGCCTGCTGCCCCCGGGGACTCATGGGCCGCAGTCTAAAGGCTCCGGGCCGCCCTGTAGCGGTTCCAGCTGTCCTTGATGGCGTCGAAGTCGTCCGGAGCGAAGTCGTAGCGGTCCGTGTCAGTACCGTCCACGTAGTACAGCGCCGGCACGCCCAGACCGCCCTGCATCGCCACGTACGTGCGCCATTCACCGTGACTCGGCATCATCCAGCCGTCGGTGTCGATGCCCAGCTCAGGACATACCGCCTGCACCACCTCGGCCCGATAGGCCATGTGACGAGCGACATACCCGGGCTCGGCGGTGTGGTCGTGCAGTACGTCGTTCAGCCGGATCACGTCGGTCACGTCGAGGAAGGCCGGGTTCGGCGTGTGCGTGACGACCAGTGCGTCCGGCTTGACCCGCTTGGCCGTGTCGTAAACGAGCCGGAGCTGCTCGTGCAGCAGCGCGGCACCCCACCGGCGTCCGCTGTGCCGCAGTGACGAGCCGGACGGCGTCCGCGCGGTGAAGTCGACCTTGAACCCGTCCGCATCCAGCCCGTCTGCGGACAGCATGTAGGTCACGGCCTCGGTGATCAGTGACGCGCAGGCAGGAGAGTCCGGATCGAGGCCGACCGGGTTGCCACCGGCATCGGTCACGCAGGCGTCCAGCGGAGCGCCCTCCTCGTCCCACGCCTTCCACCACAGCAACACCCGCTGCCCGGCCGCATGCCGCGCGGCAATCCAGCCCTTCAGGTCCTGCCACTTCACCGGATCGGGCTGGCAGGTCGCGTACGACGCCTGCCACTTGTCGTCGATCACGATCGTCTCCGGCACGATCCCCTGCCCAGCAAGGGTCTCCAGGAACGCGTCGTAGTTCGTCTGGGTCGCTAGCGGCTGTGGAGCCTGGTCGGTGCGAACCCCCAGCGCACACTGCGCTCCCCACCCGCAGAAGATCGTCCCGCGCCACCACTCCGCGTCCACTGCCGTCCGGGAAGGCACAACGCCGTACGAGTCGAGCAATGCCCGATGCTGCACCAGGACATCCGACGGGGACTCACCACCCAGGTGTACGACGAGCGGCGGCGTGCGGAACTGCCCTTCGACCACGGTCTGGCCCTCGTAGTCCAGCCGCAGACTGAAGCCACCGGTCACAGGCAGGTAGTGGTAGCTGGTGAAGGTCTGCTCGGCGACCGGTGCCACCACACTGAGGCCCAGCCACTGGTCGTCCACGGCCGCCGCGAAGCACCAGGGCGCGGGCGTGAACAGCCACCGCTCGATGCCCGGCTCACCGCCCTCACCGCACACACTGATCGTCGCCGGCTCCAGCGCATCCCGGATGACACGGGTCGGGTGGTCCGGATTGGGGGAGTACGCCTGCTGCAGCTGCGACCCGCTGGGCAGGAAACCCCGCGGCGTACGACGCCCACCGAGCAGGTGCATGTCGGTAAGCCGCCCCCGGCCGGTCACCACTGTCGACGTCTCGATCCGGTCGGCCAGGAACCGCGTGGTCGTGACTCGCGTGTCCCACACCGTGCTGTGAGCAGTCGCAGTGACGACCAGTCCTTCAGCACCCTCGACGACATCCACCGCGATGTCGCCGTAGCTCTCGTCGAACCCCTCCACTGTGTCCAGCGAGGCGAACAGCCGCAGCTTCAGCACCGGCCGTCCATCGACGACCACGCTGGCGTACGCCTTGGCTTCCTGTACATCGACCGTGTACTTCAACGACCCGTCCTCACGTCTACTAGTGCCTCTGCCAACTGACCCACGTACCGCCCGTCCCGGGTGATCCCGGCCGCGATCCGCGCCTGCCGCACCGGCTCCCCGACATGTGGCACCACGAGGAACTCCTGCGACGCCACCTGTGAGCACTCCCATCCGGAAGGCACCACCAGCGACGCACCCGCACAGCTCACCCGCACAGTGAACGGCTGCCCGTCCACCGCATCGATCCGGTACGGCGTGATGCGCACAGCACCCGTGAACACCGGGTCGTCCGGCAAGAACAACTCCCGGTGTACCCGCGCAACGGCATCGCCAAGCCGCACCAACTCGTCCAGGTAGTCCTGCGTCACCGGTCGCGGGTCCCAGTGCCCGGAGATCATCAGAGACGGCTGCAGCCGCTGGTAGAGCGCAGCCGAGGCCACATAGTCGTCCGCAGCGAAGGCATTCGCGTACTGGAAGTTCGGGATCTCCGCCGACTCACCAGGAACCCAGCTACCCGTCTGCTGATCTCCTGTGGACAGCACCCGCTGCCCGTCCACCTCGAAGCCAATGGCCGACGCGTACAGCGTGTGCCCCGGCAGAGCATGCAGGTCCAGTTCGTACTCGCGCCACCGCACACTCGTCCCGTCCGCCACGTGCCGCGCGCAGGGGATCGGCTCGAACCATAGACAGGGCAGGTCATAGTGCGTCGGGTTCTCCAGCACGTGGGCCACCGGACTCGACGCCCACACCTCCGTCCCGTGCACCTCGCGCATCAGGTTGAACGCGGCAACGTGGTCGTCGTGGTAGTGGGTGGGGATGGCAACCTCGACCCGCTCGATGCCGTAGTCGCGTTGCAGTGCGCGCAGGCTGGGCAGCCAGGGTCGGACATGGTGCCGCGGGCCACCGATCGGGATGCCCGTGGTCAGGTCGTAGCCGTAGTCGATCAGCAGCGCCCTACCGGAGTCGCTGAGCAGGACGTAGCTGTGTGACTCGCTCGTGCGGTTCATCAGCAGGTGCGGGCTGAGCTCTACGTACGGCCGCTCGAGCTTGTCGAGCAGACCGGTCGGCTGGCCGAGTCGCACCTTGATCAGCTCGCCCAGCGCGTCGCAGGTCTGCCGGACGGCGAGAGCCGGGTCTGTCATCGGCGAGCCGTGACTGGGCATCAGTGCGCGCGGTTGGTGGTCCAGCAACTGCACCAGGGAGGCCATGGTCAGCGCGGCGCCCTCAAGACCGACGTACGACCACTGCAGCGCGGCAGCCGACCACACCTTGCCCGGGCTGTGCAGCAGGTCGCCGGTGAAGGCATAGCCATCGATCAGGTAGCTGACGCTGCCTGGCGTGTGACCAGGTGTCGGCAGCGTCCGCACGTCCAGATGCCCGATGCGGGAGACGC
The DNA here is from genome assembly GCF_044458365.1 of Kribbella sp. NPDC050470. NCBI lineage: Bacteria > Bacillati > Actinomycetota > Actinomycetes > Propionibacteriales > Kribbellaceae > Kribbella > Kribbella sp. NPDC050470. The sequence goes on from NZ_JBITHV010000004.1 coordinate 485,282, forward strand.
TGTAGTCCTTCATGACGCCGGCGACCGGCACCGGCTCCAGCAACGAGAACCGGTCCGTGTGCAGATCGTAGTTGTTCACCACACGTCGTTGCTGCCAGTGATGATCCACACCGGCGATCAGGTCGACTTCGCCGGCGGGCGCCCAGATCCGGGCGCCGGCTGCCACGAGCCGTGGCAGACCTTCGACCTGGTCGCGGTGGTGGTGCGTGACGAGTACGTCGGTCACCCGGTCCACGCCGTACGACGGCAACTGGTCCAGCCAGCGTCCGCTGCCGGCGTCGATCGCCACTGCCGACCGCGTCGCCGGGTCAACGAACAGGTAGACCACACAGGTGTCCTCGATGGCGTGCAACACACCCAGCACCCTAGAGGCAGGCTGGAATCGATTCCACCCCCGCCCGGGGGCTCAGAGCTCGGCGAGCGCCTCGGTGGCGGTGGAGTAGATCCGGAACTGGCCGCCGAGACCGGTGATCGCCAGCGGCCGATCGACCGGGCGGCCGACGCCGACCAGAGCCAGGGTGATGTTGTGCAGGCCGGCCAGGTTGCGGGCCTCCACGAGGTTGCCCAGTCCGGCCGAGCTGCAGAAGGTGACGGCAGAGACGTCGATCAGCACCAGTTTGGCCGGTGGGGCCACTGCGGCGCGGATCGACTCGGCAGCGAAGTCAGTGGTCGCGATGTCGATCTCACCGGACAGCCGGACCAGCAGCACGCCTGGTTCCAGCTCCTCGGTCACAGCGTCGAAAGTCGTTTTGATCATCTCGCCGTCCCGCGGCTCTGGGTGGCTGGTCACGCCGGTCTCTCCCCCGGACAGTCCCGCGGACGCCGGTCGGTCCTGGCGAGGTGGAACTGCCCTGCCCTCACCGTATGCCCCAACGCGCAAGCGTCACAACGGGTCTGACCCGGATGACCTCGGAGCGTGATCTAACCACGGGTGTAAGCGCTACCAGCCAGTGCATTTGCCATGTGCAGACGCCTCGTTCACCTGCCTGTGCAGACGCCTCCTACAAAGGCAATCGTCACTCGATCGAACGCATCACCTCACGGCCGCCGAAGGTCCCGATGCCCTTCCGGGACGGGTTCACTGGGGTCACCAGGGTATGCGTGATAGACACGTTATGGAAGCAATCTGACACCAGGGGTGAGGCTGCGATGGGTGCGCTCGACGGCAAGGCCGCTCTCGTCACCGGCGGTTCGCGAGGGATCGGGGCAGCGATCGTCCGGCGGCTGGCCGCCGACGGCGCCGTGGTCACCTTCACCTACCTGTCGAGCGACGCCGCGGCCGCCGAGGTCGTCGACGAGGTCAAGGCGGCCGACGGCCAGGCGATCGCGGTGCAGTCCGACCAGGCCGACCTGGCCGGCATCCCCGACCTGTTCGCGCGAGCCGCCGAGCCGACCGGGGCCCTGGACATCTTCGTCGGCAACGCGGCCGAGGTGACGGTGAAGCCGATCGACAGCGTCACCGAGGACGACTACGACCACCTCTTCGCCACCAACGTGAAGGGTCCGTACTTCGCGATCCAGCAGGCGGCGCGGGTGCTCCCCGACGGCGGCCGGATCATCGCGCTCTCGACGCTGAATACGGTCGTGCCCGGTCCCGGGATCTCGCTGTACGCGGCGAGCAAGGCCGCGCTCGAGCAGTTCGTCAAGGTCGCCGCCCGAGAGTACGGCGCCCGTGGAATCACCGTCAACATCGTCTCGCCGGGTGCGACCGACACCGACATGTTCCGCGACTCCAACCCGCCGGAGGCCAAGGCCGCGCTGGTCGGCATCACCGCGCTCGGCCGCGTCGGCGAGCCGGCCGACATCGCGGACGTCGTCGCCTTCCTGGCCGGTCCGGACAGCCGCTGGCTGACGGGGCAGAACCTGCGCGCCACCGGAGGGTTGCTGATCTGAGCACCGCCGACCTGCTCGCCGACGTCGACGCCGCGGCCGACCCGGCCGCGGCGAAGATCCTGGCCGGCTACTTCAAGCTGGGACCCGGTGGCTACGGTCACGGCGACCAGATGATCGGCGTGAAGCTGTCCACCATCCGCGGCCTGCTCAAGCCCTACCTGCGCGCCGGCCTTCCGCTCGCCGAGCTCGAGGAGGCGCTGAAGAGCCCGATCCACGAGCACCGGCTGGCCGTGCTCTGCCTGCTCGCCGACCGCGCGTCCCGCAGCCTCAAGCCGCGTACGGCGGACCCGGCCGAGGTCACCGCGATCTACGACCTCTACCTGCGCAGTACGGCGTACATCAACAACTGGGACTTGGTCGACTGCAGCACGTCGGAGATCGTCGGCGGGTACCTGCTCGACAAGCCGCGCGACGTGCTCTACACGCTGGTCCGGTCGCCCTCGCTGTGGGAGCGGCGGATCGCGCTCGTTGCGACCCACCTGTTCATCAGGAACGGCGAGAGCGCGGACACGTACGCGCTGTCCGCGCTGGTGCTCGACGACCGCGAGGACCTGATCCACAAGGCGTCCGGGTGGATGCTGCGTGAGGCCGGCAAGCGAGTCTCGGAGGACGAGCTCCGGGCGTTCCTCGACGAGCACGCGGCGTTGATGCCGCGGACCATGCTGCGGTACGCGATCGAGCGGCTGGAACCCGCCGTACGCAAGGAGTATCTGGCGCTGCGCTGACGTTTTCGCGCAGGTCGAAAGGCCTCGGGATCCCGCGACGGAGCGTTACCCTGACGCTCAAGTCGATCGCGGAAGGGGCCGCCCCCATGAACCCGAAGCGCATCATCAAGCTGTTGCTGCTCGCAACACTCGTCGCCGCCGGGCTGGTCGCTGTGCCGACCACTGCCACGGCAGCGCCCGGATTTCAGATGCCGATCCCGTGCGGGCTGCGGTGGACCACCGCGACGCACGGCGGCCACGCCAGCCAGTGGATGCTGGACATGGTCTCGCCGAGCGGAGCCACCCGCGGCACTCCGGTGCTCGCGTCGGCCGGTGGGACGGTCAGTGCGTCGCTGCTGTCGTCCAGCGGCGGCCACATGGTCGTCATCGACCACGGTGGTGGCTGGCAGACCCGGTACCTGCACATGGACCGCCGTGACGTTGCCGTCGGCAACGTGGTAGCACAGGGCCGGCAGATCGGCATCGTCGGCAACACCGGTGACAGCACCGGGCCGCACCTGCACTACGAGCAGAAGCTGAACGGCACCGTCCAGCAGTCGTGGTTCAACGGGCACGCCGTACCGCTCACCTGGTCGTACAACCAGCACTTCGAGACCAGCGCCAACTGCGGCGCGGGCGACGGGAAGTTCTGGGTCGACACGTTCGCCAACGCACCCGGTCACAGCACGCCCGGCGGCACCCAGACCGGCACCCTCTACAAGGGCACGAACTACGTGTTCTGCAAGGTCTGGGGGCCGGAGGTCCGGGTCGGCACCGCCTACAACCACTGGTGGATGAAGACCGACCTCGACGTCGGCCCGGCGAATCAGTGGGTGTCGGCGTACTACCTGTCCCGCTGGGGCAACGACGAGGCGAAGGACAACAACGGCCGCGACCTTCCGAACTGCTGAAGGCCGGTTCGCCATTTGTCGACATGTCGCCGTGCCGGGCTGGGCTCAGGAGGCCTCGCGGCTGTCGGCGTACGGCGGTGCGGTCAGCGCGCAGTGCGGGTGGTGAAGGACCTCGACCGGCCTCTCGGCGCGGCCGCCGATCGTGAACCAGGAAATCACCCCACCGGCAGCGCACAACGCCCCGGAGATCCACAGTGCGTTGGCGAACCCATTGCTGAAGGCAACCGGATCGAGCCATGAGTCGCCGGTGAGCCCGGCCGCGATCGGGATCGCCGCGACCGCCATCAGCTGCGCCGACCGGGCGATCGCGTTGTTCACCCCGGACGCGATCCCGGCGTGGTGGTCGTCCACCGACGACAACACGGTCGCGGTCAGTGGCGCGACGGTCGCGACCAGCCCGAGGCCGAGTACGACGACCGCCGGCAGCACCGCGGAGACGTAAGTCGAGTCCATGTCGATCCGCAGCATCAGTAGCAGGCCCGCCGCCATCAGCAGCGGTCCGACGGTCATCGGGATCCGCGCACCGATCCGGTCCGCGAGTCCGCCGGCGTACCCGGACAGCGCCAGCATCAGCAGCGTCATCGGCAGCAGTGAGGCGCCGGCCCAGATCGCGGAGTACCCGAGTGCGGTCTGGAGGTAGACGACGAGGAGGAACGTCGCCGTGCCCATGCCGCCGTACACGACGACGGTGACCAGGTTGGCGCCGGTGAAGGCCCGGTTGGCGAAGATGCCGGGCGGAATCATCGGGTGCGACTCCCGGCGCTCGACCTCCACGAAGACCGCGAACGAGAGGACGCCGACGATCAGCGAGGTCAGCACGAGCGGGTCGCTCCAGCCGCGTTCGCCGGCGCTGATCAGGCCGAAGGTGAGCCCGGCGAGGCCGATGGTCGCGACCGCGGCGCCCTTCAGGTCGAGCTTGCCGGCCGCGGTCTCGTCGCGCGTCTCAGGGACGTGCCGCAGGGTGACGAGCAAGGTCAGCAGGGCGAGCGGGACGTTCAGCAGGAAGATGTACCGCCAGGACCCGCTGTCGACCAGGCCGCCGCCGACGAACGGGCCGATGGCCGCGGCGACCGAGGTGAGGCCGGACCAGGCGCCGACCGCCTTGCCGCGGTCGGACGGCGCGAACGTGGTCTGCAGGATCGCCAGGCTGCCGGGGGTCAGCAACGCGCCGCCCATGCCCTGCAGGACCCGGCCGGCGATCATCACCTCGAGGGTCGGCGCGACCGTGCACACCACCGAGGCGATCGCGAACCAGATCACTCCGACGACGAACATCCGCCGCCGGCCGAGCCGGTCGCCGAGCGAACCACTGAGCAGGATCAGCGCCGCCAGCGGCAGCATGTACCCGTTGACGATCCACTGCAGTCCGGCGACCTCGGCGTCGAACTCCTCGCCCATCGCCGGCAGCGCGACGTTGACCACCGTGCCGTCGAGGAACGCCATCCCCGACCCGAGTGCCGTGGCCGCGAGGACCCACCTCGCCCGGCTGGTGCCGAAAACGATCCGCTCGTCCGTCATGGACTCACACTAGGTGCTTACTACGGCTGCGGGAGATCCAGTTGGAGAACGACGAGGGCCTTGTCGGCCGGGATGCCTGGGAGCACCGAGAGTTCGGGTGGGTTGCCGACTGCGCAGCGGGTCTCGGTGAGCAGTGGGCAGACGACGTTGAGCAGCTCGCCGCCGTTGACGATCAGGTTGGTCGGCAGGCCGCCCTCGGTGATCGCGGTGAGCGGCCGGATGGCCGACGCGGCCCGCTCCGGCTTCGACTCCGTACGCCGTACCGTCGAGCCGGACAGCCGGTAGATCAGGCGCAGGTTCGTCGCGGCCGTGGTCAGCGGCACGTCGGTCGTGGTGGTGACGCTGGAGCTGGCCAGCGGGATGGCCGCGCCGTTGGCCAGCACCCGCAGGTTGGTCGCGATCGGCGAGGTCTTGGTCATCATCCCGGGCAGCTGTTCACCGGACGCGGGCAGCTGGACCTGCAGGATGCTCGTCGGCTTGGGCAACATCACGTCCTCGGTGATGTCGAACGACCCGTCCGCCAGCGGTACGGCGACCATCCGGATGCCCGGCGTGGTCGCGCCGGGACCCGGGCTGCTGGCCGGCGTCTCGCCGGGCCGAGTGGTGCTGACCGGTCCAGAGGGAAGGCCGGGGCTGGGGGCCACCGGGCCGGCCGTGTCCGGTGAGCAGGCCACGGTCGCGCTGAGCCCCAGAGTCAGCGCGGCCGCGGCCAGCCACCTTGTCCCCGTCCCCGTCGCCCGTCGCCCGAGGTCCTCCACCCCCGATGGCACGTCCGGGAGGAACTCCGCGCCCGTCCTCGACGCCCGGTCCGGCGAACCGCGTTCAGACACGTCTCATCGCCCCCAACGGATTCGGCCGTTTCCTCTGGCGGTCGGATCGGACTTGCGCATACGATACGCCGGAATTAGTGGGGTGCGGCAATTACTGCCGAATATTTCCTGGGGACTTCGAGGGGGCACAAAATGGTGAGACGGAGCGTGTCCGGACCATTCCGGGCCGTATTCGAAGCAATTTCGAGAATTCCTGGTCCGGTAATTAGCCGGGTGATTCCGCTGGCGCTGGTGGTGACTGTCGCGGCGGCGCCGGCCGTCCTCGTGGCGCCGGCCGAGGGGGCCGCGGGCGCCAATCTGTACGTCGTCCAGGGCCTGCCCGGGCGATCGCTCGACATCAGCATCGACGGCCGCACGGTGGCGACCGATGTCGCGACCACGAAGGTGGTCGGGCCGTTCGGTGTTGCCGCAGGCAAGCGGATGCTGACCGCCCGGCAGGACGGCAAGACGGTGATCTCGCGGGAGGTCTCGGTCGGATCCGGGGCCAGCGTCGACGCCGTGATCCACCTGCCGGTCTCGCCCACCGGCGCGCCGGTGCTGACGTCGTACGTGAACAAACTGAACGCGATCCCGCGCGACAAGGCCGCGCTGCGGGTCGCGCACGACGCGGCCGTCGGGCCGGCCGACATCCGGGTGAACGGTCAGGTGGCGTTCGCGAACGTGGCGAATGGGGAATCGCTGGAGGCGGTCGTCCCGGCGGCCACCTACAAGGTCGACATCGTGCCGGCCGGCGCGAGTTCACCGGTTGTTCTCGGTCCGTTGGATTTGCCGGCTCGGGCCGGTTATCTGACCCGGGTCTTCGCGGTCGGTAATCCGAACGCGAAGACGATGAACGTCGCGCTCGGGACGATCAAGTTGCCGGGTTCGGGTTCGGGGACACCCGGGCTGGTGGACACCGGGACCGGCGGTCAGGCGGCGGAGCTGAACCAGGCGCACAGCTCCGCGGACCTCTGGCTCGTGGTCATCCTGGCCGGTCTGCTGGCTGCGGTGGTGACGGTCCGGAAGGCGGTCCGTCGCTGAGGAAGCTCCTGCTCGCACTGGTGTTGTGCTGCGCGGGCCTGGAGGGGTGCGCTGCGCAGGCGGACAACGCCGTGCCGGACCCCGGGGCGGGCGGCGGTACCCCAACGCCGTCGTCCGCTCCGGCTGTACGTGGCGCCCCTGGGTTCGTTCCGGAGATCGAACCCAGGGTCACGCCGTCGCAGACCGATCCGGCGTCCGCACCGCCGGCCCGGATCGGTACGCCGGCCCCGAGCCAGCGGATCTGGTTCGTTCCGGACCAGGTGGTGCTGCCGGGTGGGGCGACGGCTCCGGTGATCCCGGCGAGCACGGTGAGGGGTGAGCTGAAGGTCCCGGAGGAAGGCCGGCGCGTCGGTTGGTGGGACGGCGGTGCTCAGGCCGGTGACCCGTTCGGGTCGGTGGTGCTGGCCGGCCACGTCGACACCAAGACCGAGGGAGTCGGGCACTTCGCCCGGCTGCTCCGCATCAAGCCGGGCGAGCTCGTCGTACTGCATGGCGCCGGCCACACCGCGACGTACCGGGTCAGCTCGATCGTCTCGGTGCCGAAGAACGCGCTCGCGACGAAGAGCGGCGCCTTCGACCAGAAGGTCGGCCACCGGCTGGTCCTGATCACCTGCACGGGCGCGTACGACGCCTCCCGCGGTGGCTACGAGGACAACCTCGTCGTCACCGCCACCGCGGTCGGTCCGGCCCGCTGACCCGACCGCTAGGCTCGGCCGTTATGGCGAGGTATTTCAACGTGCACCCGGAGAATCCGCAGCGGCGCGCGATCGGCCAGGTGGTGGACCTGGTGCGCGACGGCGGGCTGATCGCATATCCGACCGACTCGTGCTTCGCGCTCGGCTGCCAGCTCGGGAACCGGGACGGGATCGAGCGGATCCGCGCCATCCGGCACCTGGACGACCGGCACCACTTCACGCTGGTCTGCCAGGACTTCGCCCAGCTCGGGCAGTTCGTGCACATCAGCAACGCGGTGTTCCGGTCGATCAAGGCGGCCACGCCGGGCAGCTACACGTTCATCCTGCCGGCCACGAAGGAAGTGCCGCGCCGGCTGCTGCACCCGAAGAAGAAGACGGTCGGCGTGCGGATCCCGGACCACGTCGTGGCCCAGGCGCTGGTCGAGGAGCTGGGCGAGCCACTGCTGTCGAGCACCCTGCTGCTTCCGGACCACGAGGTGCCGATGACGCAGGCCTGGGAGATCAAGGAAGAGCTCGACAACCAGGTCGACGCGGTCATCGAAGGCGAGACCGGCACCGAGCCCACCACCGTCGTCGACTTCTCCGACGACTTCGCCGAGGTGGTCCGGGTCGGCGCGGGGGACCCGGCACCCTTCCAGTGAGGTCTTGCGGTTGGGAAGATCATGCCCGATCGTGGCTGCGTAGAAGTTAGTCAGTAACCAGCGCACCTCACCCGCCCCGGAGGAGCCATGAGACGACGACTCGTGTTCGCGGTGCTGGCCGCCGTACTGCTGATCGGAGTGCCTGCGCCGGCGCAGGCGTACGCGAACGCTTTCTTCCCGACGCAGAGCAGTCGCAATCGCGGCGCCGACGTACTGGCGATCCAGTACCTGCTGCAGCACCACGGGCAGTCCGTCTCCGCCGACGGAGTGTTCGGCGCGACGACGACGGCCGCCGCCAAGGCGTTCCAGACGTCGAAGGGCGTCGGCGCCGATGGCATCGTCGGACCGCAGACCTGGGGAGCGTTGGTGCCGACGATCCGGTCGGGCGACAACAACGCGGCGGTGAAGGCGCTTCAGGTCGAGCTCAACGCCAAGCGGCGGCTCAGCCTGCCGGTCGACGGAGTGTTCGGTACGGCGGTCCGCGACGCAGTGGTCGCGTTCCAGTCCCACGCCGGCATCGGCGCGGACGGGATCGTCGGTCCGATCACCTGGCGCAACCTCGCCTGGCACTACGACTACCCGGACTTCGCCGCCAACCTGTGCGACCAGGACCCCGACGGCAACGGTACGGCGGCCAACTGGGCCACGTCGGCCGCAGTCGCCCAGCTCGAGCAGGCCGCGCGATCGTTCCGCGGCACCGCACAAGGAAAGGTCCCGTACGGCGATGCCGGGTTCGAGCACGGTGGTGACATCCCCGGCCACGGCAGCCATGAGGTTGGCCTGGACATCGACATCTGGCCGATCCGCACGGACAGCGCCCAGTGCACCGCAGGCCGGATCACCTGGGAGTCATCGACGTACGACCGGGCTGCCACTCGCCAACTGGTCCAGGCGATCCGTGCCGCCGCACCGGGGCACGTCCGGATCATCTTCTTCAACGACCCGGTCCTGATCAACGAAGGACTCACCACCGAGTGGCCGGCCCACGACAACCACCTCCACGTCCGCTTCTGCGAGAAGGTCCACCCCAACAGCCTCTACACCTGCTGATCGAGCAGACTGTGGGCGTGACCTACACCTTGGAGCTCAACCCCGACGAACTGCTCACCACCACTCGAACGGTGCGCAAGCGGCTGGATCTGGAGCGGCCGGTGCCGCTGGACGTGGTGCGGGAGTGTGTGGAGATCGCGTTGCAGGGGCCGTCGGGGAGCAATCGGCAGACATGGCACTGGGTGGTGGTCACGGATGCGGACAAGCGGGCCGCCATCGGGGAGTACTACCGGCTCGCCGTCGAGAAGTACCTGGCCGGCACCGGTGCCGCCGGGAAACTCTTCGCGGACGACCCGGTGCGCGGACCGGTACAGCGCCGGATCGGCAACAGCGTCGCCTACCTGGGTGAGCGGATGGGGCAGGTCCCGGTCCTCGTCATCCCATGCCTCGAAGCCCGCGCGCTGCCGGCGGGCAACCAGGCCGGGTTGTGGGGCTCGATCCTGCCGTCGGCGTGGAGCTACATGCTCGCCGCACGCGCCCGCGGCCTCGGTACGGCGTGGACCACGCTGCACCTCAACTACGAGCAGGAGGTCGCCGACGTCCTCGGCCTGCCCGAGGAGATCCGGCAGTCGGTGCTGATCCCGACCGCCTACACGGTCGGGACCGACTTCAAGCCCGCCCCGCGCCAGCCGCTGGACGACGTCCTGCACCTCAACGCCTGGTAGTCACCGCACCTCCAGCTCGGCCAACTGCATCCGGTACCCGCCTTCGCCGTCCGGCCGCAGCTCCGTCCCACGGACCTGGACGTACCGCGCGGTCGTCGGCGGGAAGGTGAACCATACCGGCGCGGACCCCGGCTGGGCGTGATCGGCCACCGTCGCGACCGGCGTCCAGGTGACACCGTCGGCCGACGTCTCGACGGTGAAGTCGACCGGGAACCCGTTCCCGGTGTTGGCCCCATCCGATCGCGGGTACAGATCCACCCGCCCAAGAGACCGCACCGACCCGAGATCCACCTGCAAGGTCTGGGCGTCCGTCGCACTCGCGGCTGCCGCACTGGTCCACCCCATCGACGCAGCGCCAGAGGTTCGCCGACCATCGACGACCGCGCGCGGATTCCACCCATCCCCGTCGTACGACGAACTGACGCTCACTGCGGCGCCTTCCGCCGGGTTCACCTCGGGATTCAGTCGGACGTTGTCGAAGGCAACGTTCACGCCGCCGCTCGCCAGCCCGATCCCGCCGGCCCGGAAGGCGGAGTCGGTCACGATCAGCACCGGCGCATGCCCGGACCCGGCGTACACCTGCAGGGTGCTCCCGCGCGCGACCACGCGCAGCCGGTTGAACTGGCCGGCCGCGTATCCAGGCGCCTGCGCCCGCGCGAGCGTCGTACCGCTGCGGTAGACGAACACCTCGCCGTTGTTGCGTTGGGCCACCAAATAGCCGCTCTCGAAGTCCGTCGGGTTGAGGTTGCGGACCACGATCCCGGCCCAGTTCTCGTTGCCGCCGGTCGGGTTGATCCCGCGGATCTGCACGTCCACGCTCGCCGCGACATCGCCGTACGCGCGTCCCTCGAGGCCGGCGACGTGGTCCCAGCGGCTGACGTCGGTCTGTGTCAGCACGCCACCCGAGGCCGACCAGGTTCCGCTGTTCGTCTGCCAGGACTGGGATCCGGCTGCGAAGTCGTCGGCGTACGGATAGGCCTGGTCGGGGCCACCGGCGACGAGCGGGTCGAGGACCTGACGGTGTACGACGTCCACGGCCGTGCCGGATCGATCACCTGTGTAGGAGTTGACGAGCAGCGAGTTGGCCAGCGCCTTCGCGAGCAGCGGTTTGGTCGCGGCGAGCTTGGTGAAGAGCTCGTAGTCCTCGGCGCCGTCGAGTTGCGCCTCGCTCCGGGTGCTGTCGTAGACGTCGTACGCCGCTCGGTTGGGCCGGACGATGAAGTTGTCGCCGTTCTGCGGTCCGTCGAAGGTGTCGTACTGGGCGTACGGTCCGCCGACGTGCTCGAACCAGTAGTTCCAGCCCCAGTGCAGGTAGCCGATCGAGTCGGTCTTCCACGCCAGCAGCGGAGTGAGCCGGGTCTTCGCGAGGTGCGACACCAGGAAACGGTTCAGGTAGTGGCCTTGCGGGCCGATGCAGTTGTAGAGCCACAGCTCGTTGCCGCCCAGCCGCTTGCTCTGGTAGTAGCCGACGTTCTTCTCGTACAGGTCGAGGATCGGCGTGTTCGCGGTCAGGTTCGGCGGCGGGTTGTGGATCGCGAGCTCGGCCTCGTTCAGCTGCGGGTTCGGGAAGTACTGCCGGTACTTGGCGTAGAACCAGTTCGCCGCGGTGGTGTCGGCCGTGTGCCGGGTCTCGTCGTTCGCGCTCATGTAGAAGAGGTCGGTCCACTCCTTCGCGTCCAGGTGCTGCTTGAGCGCCGGGAACAGCTTGTCCAGGTACGCGTTCGCCTCCGCCGACTGGGACGGCACCGGGACCATCTGCGTCGATCCGTCGGACGCGCGCTTGAGCATCTCCAACTGCGATGGACGGCCGACGGCGGGGTCGCTGCTGATCAGGAGCGTCGGCGTGTAGATCCACTGCAGTGCGCCGGCATCCCGGTAGATCCCGATGAACCGGTCGAAGTCGGTCCAGTCGAAGGTGTAGTTGCCTGCCGCATCGATCCGGGTCCGCGGGATCAGCAGCGCCTGGAAGTCGGCGTACACGACGTTGTTCCGGTGCTTGGCGTGGTTGCGGGCCATCGCCTCGATCACCTTCCACCAGTTGGCGTCGTACATCTGGACGCCGTACTGGACCGGGATCGCCTTGATCGTGCCGTCGTAGTCCCAGCCGGCCGAGGTGGTCCAGTTGTTCAGCTTGAAGGTGGACTGGTCCGTCGGCGGGATGGTCACCGGGTAGACGGTCAGCCGGACGGGTACGACTACGTTGCCGGCGCTGCTCTGGACAGTCGCCGTACCGGTGTAGAGGCCGGGGGTAGCGTCGGCCGGTACGTGGACGCTGTAGTGGTACGGCTGGGTGACGTTCGCGGCGAGTGATCGCGGAGTGTTCTCGACGAGCGCATCGTAGTACGCCGTACCGCGGCGGTCGGGCGGACGGCGAGCTGCGCGGCCTCGGTCTCGTTGCGGGCCGCGTACAGGTCGATCGACGTGGGTGCGCCGGCGGGTCTGGTGGTGCCGGGGAACAGGCGGTCGCTGGCGTTGTGGGTCCAGACCGGCGGTGGCGCGGCGGCCGCCGGAAGGGGAAGCGCAGCGGCGAGCAGTACGGCGGAGAGCAGGGCGGCTGGGATGCGCATCGGGTGCTCCAGGCGGGACTCGGAAAGTACGCCCGAGTGTGCGGAAAAGTACGCCCGAGTGTGCGGAGACGCCTGGAGGGAATCAAGTGAGCCTATTGGCCGGAAACGGTCAGGAGGCAGCCATCTCCTCGATGGTCAGCCCACTCAGCACCGATCGCGGTTCGGAGACGGTCAGGTCGACGTCCGGATCGGCCGCTGCGTCCCGGACCTTCACCAGCAGCCAGTCCGTCCCGGTCCTGGTGAAAGCCCAGGCCCCGTTGAGTTTCACGCCGTGCAGCTGCACCTTGAAGTGCCCGCGCTCGATCGCCACCGCCGGGTCCACCGGCTGGTGGCGATCGTCGCGGGTGAGGTTGCTGTAGATGCCGGCGTCCCACACGATCACGGCACCGCTGCCGTACGCGCTGTCCGCGATCACGCCCTCGTACGACGCGTACTCGAGGTCGTGGTCGGTGGTGAAGACCGCCAGCCGTTTCACGGTCGGGTCCAGCGACGGCCCGCGCGGGACCGCCCAGGACTTCAGGACGCCGTCGACCTCCAGCCGAACGTCGTAGTGCAGCCGCCGGGCATCATGCAGCTGCACCACGAAGATCGGCTTGGACGTCAAGCGGCAGCTGCCGAGGGTGGCTCGATCCGGTTGCGCAGCCGGTTCAGGATGCCGCGGAGCAGCCGGGAGACCTGCATCTGGCTCACTCCGATCTCGGCGCCGATATCGGCCTGGGTGTGTCCTTCGATGAAGCGTAGTTCGAGGATCTTACGCTCCCGCGGCGCCAGGTCGCTGAGCACCGGCTCGAGGACGGCGACCGCCTCGGTCCGCTCGAACGCGCTGTCGTCGGTGTCCGCGATGGTGTCGGCCAGGTTGGCGGCCGTGTCGTCGTCGACCGGGCGGTCCAGCGACAGCACCGAGAAGCAGCCGTCTGCGGCCATCGCGGCCTCGATCTCGTTGACCTCGGCACCGATCTCGGCGGCGAGCTCGGCGAGCGTGGGCTCGCGGTGCAGGTCCTGGACGAGCTGCGGGCGGACCGAGGCGATCGAGCCCTGCAGTTCTTGCAGGCGGCGCGGGATCCGGACCGTCCACGAGCAGTCGCGGAAGTACCGTTTCACCTCACCCCTGATGGTCGGCACGGCGTAGGCGAGAAACGGGGTGTCGGTGCCGGGGTCGTAGCTGCGGGCGGCCTTCACGAGCCCCAGGTACGCGACCTGGTCCAGGTCCTCGGCCTCCACACCGCGGCCGCGGAAGCGGGTGGCGATGCTGTGGGCGATGCTCAGGTTGAGCTCGATCGCCTCACTGAGGAGGGCCTGCCGGAGAGCTTCGTCCGTGCTGGCGGCCCGCCGGCTGAGGAGGTTTCGGGTCGTCGTGTCCCGGCGCTGCTTCGGATCGGTGCTGCGCGGCTCGTCGACGGTGCTGCTGGAGAGTACGGTGACCATTTTTGCTGACCTCGCGACGTTGAGTCACGGCGCGGCACATGTCTGGACCGCGGTCAGTGCTATCTGATCGGAACCCTACCCCGGCTCTCCCGGCGTTATTCCTCTGTATCGATTTCGACGAGGAGAGAAACCATTCCGGACGGCCCGGATCGACCTTAGGGTCTGGCCATGGACTGGAAGCTTGAGTTGGTGTCGGTGCCGGTGACGGACGTGGACCGGGCGAAGGAGTTCTACACCGAGAAGGTCGGCTTCCACGCCGACCACGACCACCAGGTCACCGAGGAACTGAGATTCGTTCAGTTGACCCCGCCGGGCTCGGCCTGCTCGATCGCGATCGGCAGCGGGATGCCGCAGGGTGAACCCGGCTCGGTGCGTGGGCTGCAGATCGTCGTACCCGACGTCTCGGCGGCTCGGGCCGAGTTGGCCGGCCGCGGCGTCGAGGTGTCGGACCTGCAGGAGTTCCCGTGGGGGACCTTCGCGTTCTTCGACGACCCCGACGGGAACTCCTGGGCTCTCCAGCAGTTGCCGGAGTGGCGCTAGTCAGCTGTCCCAGTGGGGTAGCTGGTCGTTGGGATCCTCGTCCGGGGCGTCCGGGTTGGAGGCGGGCTGCTCCAGCGGTGAGTCGTCGTCGGGGCGGTCGGCGACGGTGGTTCCTTCATCGATGGAGGGATCGACCAGGTCCGGCATCTCCGGATCCGGGTTGTCCGGGTTGCGGGAGTCGCCCGGGCCGACCGGCACCGGAGGGATCGGATTCGTGCTCATGACTCCACCTCCTAAGGGTGAGATCTTTCCGGTACCCAGGAGGTGGTGGTCAATTCGAGTTATCGCTAACGCTCTGTCATGTCGCGGTTGTAGGGTGGCCTTTGGTTGAGTAGCCAGCCCCCCGACGCTGGTTGCCGTGTCCCTGCGAGGGCGACGATGACCGATCTTCAGCATCACTCCACTGCCGTTCGAGGTGCCATGTCCGTAGCCACATCTCCGACCCGGCCGGTAGCTGTCCAGGTCCGCATCGGCGGCCGCTGGATCGCGGGTCAGGAGCTCGGTCGCCGGACCGGCGCGGCCGGTGCCGACGAGGTTCTCGTCAGCCACCACGGCCACCTGGTCTGGGTCGACCAGCACTCCATCCGCAGCGCCTAGGACCCGGAAAGACCTTACCCACAAGGGATTTCAGCAAAGAGTTTTCGCAACGAGGTTGCCGATCTCGATCGCCGACGCGGACTGCGCGGGGTCGAACAACCGCCTGGTCAGTGCGAACGAGACGCCTGAACGCGCGTCGGCCCAGGCGGCGCTGCCACCCATGCCCGGCAGGCCGAACGACGTCGGGCTCTCCTCCGCACTCGAACCGAGCCGCCCGATCGCGTAGCCCAGCGCCCAGGTCGCGTCGTTCCCGAGCAGCTCGTCCTTACCGACGAAGGCCGGCCCGGTGACCTCGGCAACCCGCTCCGGCCGGATCAGCCGGACCCCGTCCACCTCGCCGATCAGGGCGGCGTACAGCTTCGCGATGCCACGCGCAGTGAGGATGCCGGCCGACGGAGTCTCGGCGGCGAGGTGCTCAGGACTGTTGCACAGCGCGGCCCGCGGGATCACCGCGGCCGGCGTGACCTTGCTGAACATCCCGGCCAGCATCGCGAACGTGTCCTCGGCGCCGGCCGGCTCGATCAGCGTGGCAACCCGGTGCTGCTGGTCCAGCGGTACGCCGAAGTACACCTCGTCGGCGATCCCGAGCGGCTCCGCGATCTCCCGCAGTACGTCGGAGATCGTCCGGCCTGTCGTCCGCCGGACCACCTCGCCGACCAGGTAGCCGAACGTCTCGGCGTGGTACGTCGTCTTCGTCCCCGGCTCCCACCACGGTTCGGCGGCCGCCAGGTACGAGGTGATCTTCGGCCAGTCGTGCAAGTCGTCGGTCGTCGTATCCGGCGCCAAAGCCGGCAGGCCGACCGAATGGGTGAGCAGATGCCGCAACGTCGCCTTCTCCTTGCCGTGGACCGCGAACTCGGGCCAGACGTCCGCGATCGGAGCGTCGTACTCGAGGACACCGCGGTCAGCCAGCACGTTGGCCACCGTCGCCGTCGCGCCCTTGCCGGTCGAAGCGCTGTAGAAGAGGGTGTCCGGTCCGACCGCCTCGCCGGCGACCGCGTCGACGACGAGCTCACCGTCCTTGTAGACCGCGACCTGCAGCCCGAGCTCGGTCCCGGCCAACTCGTCGATCCGCCGCTGCACCTGCTCCTGAAGATTCGTCACGCTCGTCATCCTGTCTGTGAGAGTTCAGTCACCACCAGGTCGGAGCCGCCCGGCCGGTTTTGACACACCTTGTTAGAGAGCTGTTAGAGGCCGGGTTTGCAGATCCCGGAGCTACGTAGGCTGCGCGCCGTGGCGGCGACAGAAACGCAGGAGAACGACGCCGTCGGCGTACCCCCGCCGCGGCACGGACGGTTCGTGGGCTGGCTGCTGCACGACCGGCCCACCGGGCACGCCGGGCCGCACCGGCCGGCTCCGCACCCGACCCATCGCTGGTGGAAGGTGATGTGCCTGACCGGGGTCGACTACTTCTCCACCCTCGGCTACCAGCCCGCGATCGCCGCGGCGGCCGTCGGCCTGCTGTCGCCGCTCGCCACCTTGATCCTCGTCCTGCTGACGCTGCTCGGGGCGCTCCCGGTCTACCGCCGGGTGGCCGCCGAGAGCCCGCACGGCGAGGGCTCGATCGCGATGCTGGACCGGCTGCTCGGCCGCTGGAAGGGCAAGTTCACCATCCTGGTGCTGCTCGGCTTCATGGCCACCGACTTCATCATCACGATGACGCTGTCGGCCGCCGACGCGACCGCGCACGTGGTCGAGAACCCGTACGTCCCGCACTGGTTCGAGGGCAAGGAGGTGGCCATCACCCTGGTCCTGCTGGCGTTGCTCGCGGGCGTGTTCCTGCGCGGTTTCGGTGAGGCGATCGGAATCGCCGTGGTCCTGGTCGCGGTCTACCTGGGGCTCAACCTGGTCGTCGTCGGCGACGCGCTGTGGAACGTGATCACCGCGCCGGGGCTGGTGACGAACTGGCGCGGCCTGCTGGTCACCGAGCACTCCAACATCTGGGTGATGATCGGTATCTCGCTGGTCGTGTTCCCCAAGCTCGCCCTCGGCCTGTCGGGGTTCGAGACCGGCGTCGCGGTGATGCCACAGGTCAAGGGCGCAGCCGACGACGACCCGGCGCATCCGGCCGAGCGGATCCGCAACACCCGGAAGCTGCTCACCACCGCCGCGCTGATCATGAGCGGCTTCCTGATCACCAGCAGCTTCACCACGATCGTGCTGATCCCGGAGCACGAGTTCGAGGACGGCGGCGAGGCGTCCGGGCGGGCGCTGGCGTACCTGGCGCACGAGAACCTCGGCAACGTCTTCGGGACCGTGTACGACGTCAGCACGATCCTGATCCTGTGGTTCGCCGGAGCGTCGGCGATGGCCGGCCTGCTCAACATCGTCCCGCGCTACCTGCCCCGCTACGGCATGGTCCCGGACTGGGCCCGGGCGACCCGGCCGCTGGTGCTCGTCTTCGCGGTGATCGCCTTCGTGATCACGCTGCTGTTCAAGGCCGACGTGGACGCCCAGGGTGGCGCTTACGCGACCGGCGTACTGGTGCTGATCCTGTCTGCGTCGGTGGCGGTGACGCTGTCCGCGCGGCGGAAGGGCCAGCGCGCGAAGACGGTCGGCTTCGGCGTGATCAGCCTGGTCTTCCTCTACACCACGATCGCGAACATCATCGAGCGCCCGGACGGCGTCCAGATCGCGTCCTTCTTCATCGTCGCGATCATCCTGACCTCGCTGATCTCCCGGGCCACCCGGTCGCTGGAGCTGCGGGCGACCGAGGTCCGGTTCGACGACGAGGCGCGCCGGATCATCGAGGCGGCCGCGGTCGACGGCGAGCTCCGGATCATCGCGAACGAGCCGAACGAGCGGGACGCGACCGAGTACCAGGAGAAGGAGGCCGAGCAGCGCGAGGTGCGGAACCTGCCGGAGGGCCTGCCGATCGTGTTCCTCGAGGTCACGCTGACCGACGCGTCGCAGTTCGAGACCGAGCTGGACGTGACCGGCGAGGAGCTGCACGGGTACTCGGTCCTCAAGGTGGACAGCCCGAGTGTGGCGAACGCGATCGCGGCGCTGTCGCTGCGGATCCGCGACGAGTGGGACGTGATGCCGCACATCTACTTCGCGTGGGCCGAGGGCAACCCGTTCTACTTCCTGTTCCGCTACCTGATCTCCGGTGAGGGCGACGTCCCGCCCGTGACCCGTGAGGTGCTGCGGCGCGCCGAGCCGGTCCGGTCGAAACGGCCCTGGGTGCACGTGGGCTGACACACTGCCCTCGTGGACTTGCGGCAGTTGGAGTACTTCGTGGCGGTTGCGCATGAGCGCAGCTTCACGCTGGCGGCTCGGCGGCTGCATGTGGTCCAGAGCGCGGTCAGTGCTGCGATCGCTGCGCTGGAGCGCGATCTGAAGGTCACGTTGTTCGAGCGCAGTGCCCAGCGGGTGGTGCTGACGGAGGCGGGTACGGCGCTGTTGCCGGAGGCGCTGGCCGTGATGGACGCCGTACAGGGGGCTCGTGATGTCGTCGACGAGCTCGGTGCGGGGATGCGCGGGTCGGTGCGGGTCGGGCTGCTGCCGGGGCTCGGGCTGATCAACCTGCCGGCGGCGGCCGGTGAGTTCCGGCGGCGGTATCCGAACGTCGAGTTGCAGTTGCGGGCCGAGGCCGAGGGGTCGGCGGGGGTGATCGCGGGGCTGCGGAACGGCGACATCGACTGCGGGTTCCTCGGGGTCGCGGCCGGGAGCGCGCCGCGCGACCTGACCACATGGGAGTTGCTGCGGGTGCCGCAGGTGCTCGCGGTTCCGGTCGGTCATCGGCTGGCGCGGCTGCGGTCGGTGACGCTGGCGGACCTGGCCGACGAGGCGTTCGTCGACTTCCCGCCCGGGTCCGGGACGCGGACGCTGATCGACCAGAAGTTCGAGGCGGCCGGGATCGAGCGGAAGGTCGTGGTCGAGGCGCTCGGGATCGAGGGCGGGGTCCAGTTCGTCGCGCACGGCGTGGGGCTGGGGATCCTGCCCGGGTACGCCGTCGCCGAGATCGACTCGATCCGCGCGATCTCGGTCGCGGACGAGTCGTTCCGCTGGACGCTGTACCTGGCCACGCTGAAGAAGCGCAAACCCTCCGCCGCCCTCCGCGCACTTCTCGGCCTCGTCGGCGCCCACCTCCAACACCCACCCGGCACCGAACTGGGCGCGGACGTGGATCAACAAGACTGATCCATCCAACCCGCCCGAAGGCCGTGCTTTTGAATCAATGAAACTGATTCACCCATCGAGTTGATTCGTTGGACGTGATGCATCGAACGGCAGCAAGATCTTTGGTGTCAGCAAGAAACCGAAGACTTGAAGGAGCGGGACGATGAACAACACCACCACCGAGCGAGTCGCGATCGTGACCGGCGGATCGAGTGGCATCGGGCGCGAGGCCGCGGCCCGGCTGGGCAAGGACGGCTACGCGGTGGTGATCGGGTACGCCGGTAACCAGGCCGCGGCCGAGGAAGCCGTCAAGGACGTCGAGCAGGCCGGCGGGCGGGCGATCGCGATCCAGGCCGACGTCGCCGACGAGACCGCGGTGGCAGCGCTCTTCGACCGGACCGAGCAGGAGTACGGCGGTGTCGACGTGGTCGTGAACGCGGCCGGGATCATGCCGCTGTCCCCGCTGGCCGACCTCGACCTGGACGTCTTCGACCGCGTCGTACGGACCAACCTGCGCGGCACCATCGTCGTCGACCAGCAGGCCGTACGGCGGCTGCGCTCGGGCGGCGCGCTGATCAACGTGTCCAGTTCGCTGACCAAGCTGGCCCGCCCGGGCTACTCGGCGTACTCCGCGACCAAGGGCGGCGTCGAGGCGATCACGCTGATCCTGGCCCGCGAGCTCCGCGGTCGCGACGTCACCGTCAACACCGTCGCCCCCGGCCCGACCGCGACCCCGCTGTTCTTCGAGGGCAAGCCGCAGGAGCTGATCGACCGGATCGCCGCCGAGCCGCCGCTCGAGCGCCTCGGTGAGCCGTCCGACATCGCCGAGATCATCGCCTTCCTGGCCGGCCCGGCGCGCTGGATCAACGGCCAGGTCATCTACGCCAACGGCGGCTCGGCCGCCTGACCACCACCCACCTCTTCGTACTGAAAGGACACCGATCATGAGCAAGACAGTTCTGATCAGCGGCGCCTCCAGCGGCTTCGGCGCCCTCACCGCCCGCGCTCTCGCCGACGCCGGACACATCGTGTACGCCGGGATGCGCGACCTCGGCGGCCGGAACGTGACCGCGGCAGCGGACGCCAAGCAGTACGCGACCGAGCACAACGTCGACCTCCGCCCGGTCGAGCTCGACATCAGCTCCGACGCCTCCGCCCAGCAGGCCGTCAACACCGTCATCAGCGAGCAGGGGCGTCTCGACGTACTGATCCACAACGCCGGGCACATGGTCACCGGACCGACCGAGGCGTTCACGCCGGAGCAGCTGGCCGAGCTGTACGACACCAACGTGCTCGGCACCCAGCGGCTGAACCGGGCTGCGCTGCCGAAGCTCCGGGAGCAGCAGGACGGGTTGCTGCTGTGGGTCGGCAGCTCCAGCACACGCGGCGGCACCCCGCCGTACCTGGCGCCGTACTTCGCGGCGAAGGCGGCGATGGACGCGCTCGCGCAGAGCTACGCGCTGGAGGTGTCGCGGTTCGGGATCGAGACCACGATCGTCGTGCCGGGCGCGTTCACCCACGGGACCAACCACTTCGCGCACAGCGGGTCGCCGGCCGACGCCGACGTGGTCACGGCGTACGAGACGAAGTACGCCGGCCTGATGGAACAGGTCGGCCAGAAGCTCGCCGAGCTGGAGCCCGAGTGGGCCGACGTCGCCGAGGTCGCGAAGGCGATCGTCACCGTGGTCGGCACCGAGAAGGGCCGGCGCCCGTTCCGGGTGCACATCGACCCGTCCGACGACGGCGCGGCCGTGGTCAACGCGGTCGCCGACCGGGTCCGCACCGAGCTACTCCGCCGGATCGGCCTCGAGGACCTGCTCCACCCGGTCGGGTGAGGAGGTTGATCGACTTCCACGCTCACTTCCTGCTGCCGGAGTACGTCGCCGCGGCGGAACGGGCTGGACACCTTCGGCCAGACGGGATGCCCGGCTGGCCGGAGTGGTCTGTCCGCCGCCACCTCGAGGTGATGGACCGGAACGGGATCGACACCGCCCTGCTGTCCGTCTCGTCGCCCGGCGTGCACTTCGGCGACGACTTCCGGGCGCAGGTGCTCGCGCGGCGGGTCAACGAGAGCGCGGCCGAGCTGGGCCGGGACCACCCCGGGCGGTTCGGGTTCTTCGCCAGCCTGCCGCTGCCGGATGTCGAGGGCGCGCTGGTCGAGCTGGAGTACGCGTACGACGTCCTGCACGCGGATGGCGTCGTACTGATGAGCAACGCGGGCGGACTGTATCCGGGGGAGCCGTCGTGGGACCCACTCTGGCGCGCGCTGAACGCCAGATCGGCTGTGGTGCTGCTGCATCCGACATCCCCGCCGCAGTGGCGTCAGGTGGCGCTGGATCGCCCACGCCCGATGATCGAGTTCCTCTTCGACAGCGCCCGCGCCGTCACCGACCTGGCCTTGACCGGCATCTTCACGCGCTACCCGGCGATCAACTTCATCGTCGCGCACGGCGGCGTACTGCCCCTGCTCGGCGATCGCATCGACCACTTCCGTCGTACCTATGACCCCGACAGCCAGCCCAGCGTCACGCCGCAGCTGGAAAACCTCTGGTACGACGTCGCCGGGACCCCGACCGCGGCCACCGGCGATCGCGCCCTCTACGGCAGCGACTACTGCTTCACTCCTGCCGATGCGGTCGGGCGCCAGTTCGCGGCGCTCGACGCTCGATCCGGCGACTGGCGAGAGCGTATTCACGCCAACGCAGGACGCCTGGTCGGCGCCAAGGTCGCGACGTGAGAGACCCCGGCGGGCCCTGACAGCTCCGCCGGGGTGGCTGTTGATCTCTCAACAGCCACCGGATCGTACGCGGTAAGCCCTGTCCTGAGGAGAGTTCGTCCCAGGAAAAGATCAGCAGGCGGTGACCGGTCGCTGACGGAGCGGGACTATCGTTGGGTCCTGCAACCAAATACCGGCTGGGTCCGACCTGGTCAGCAAGAGGCTGCTCGTCCAGCTCGCGATCATCCGGGACGGCCTGTCGGGCACCCCGCGCCCGCGTCCGGCGGGCAATGGGTACCCGGAGGTGGAGGTCGAGGCGCGTCGAGCGTTCGGGTGATGATCGGCCTGTCGGGGCTGGATGGCATGCTCTCGGCATGGACGTGGATCAGGTGCTGGGGTTGGCGCCCGATCCTGCATCGGCGAAGGCAGCCCAGGCCCTGGCGCGTACGACGAGGTGGCCGACGACCGGTGCGTCGGACCGAGCAGTCTGGGGAGAGTGTCAGGGGAGCGGCAAGCAGCCGTACCGGACCACGGTTGATCTGAGTGGTCCGGCGTACAAGTGCTCCTGCCCGAGCCGGAAGTTCCCGTGCAAGCACTCGCTCGGGTTGCTACTGCTTTGGGCGACCGGCGAGGTCCGATCGGGTGATGAGCCGGAGTGGGTGAAGACCTGGGTGGACCAGCGCGTCGCCCGGGCCGAGCGACCCGAGCGGAAGCCCGGTGAGGTCGCTGATCCGTTGGCGGCTCAACAGCGCGCATCGAGGCGCGCGGACCGGGTCTCCGCGGGCATGGCCGAGTTGGCGAGCTGGCTCGACGATCAGGTCCGTCAAGGGCTGGGTGGCTTCGACCAGCGGGCGTACAGCGAGCTCAGCCGGCTGGCTGCGCGCATGGTGGACGCCCAGGCGCCAGGCGTTGCCGGAGCGGTACGGCGTGCGGCCGGCGTCGTCGGCCGCGGTCACGGCTGGCCGGGCGAATTGCTGGAGGAGTTGTCACTCATCCACTTGATCGTGTCCGCGCACGGTCGGCTGGCCGACCTCCCGCCGTCGCTGGCCGACACCGTGCAGTCCCGGATCGGCTGGACGGTCGAGACCGCGCGAGTGCTGGCCGAGGGCGAGAAGGTTGAGGACGACTGGCTGGTGCTCGGCCGGGTGATCGAGCCCGACGACCGGCTGACGGTCCGCCGGGTCTGGTTGCGCGGAGCAACAACCGGTCGGCTCGGACTCATCCTCACCTTCGCCGCCGCCGGACGTCCGCTCGACCCACTCCCGGCCCGCCCGGGTGAGTACGTGCCCGGAGCGCTCTCCTACTACCCCGGCGCGCTGCCGATGCGCGCACTCCTCACCCAGACCGCTCCACGGCTGCCCGCGCCCCGGCCCGCCGGACTGGGTGCGCGCCAGGCGCTGGCGTCGTACGTCGAATCCGTCGCGGCCGACCCGTGGAACGAGCGCTGGCCGCTGGTCCTCCAGGACGTCCGCCCGGCCGCGTACGGCGAGGGCTGGGCGCTGGTGGACGGTGCGGGTGACGGGCTCGAGATCCTGCCCGGCCTGGATCCGGTGAAGCTGCTCGCGGTCTCGGCCGGTGATCCGGTCACGGTCGCTGGTGAGTGGAACCGGGCCGGCTTCCGGCCGATGACGTGCTGGCACGGTGATCGGCCGGTGATCGTGTGAAGGGCTGGGACGGGCTGGTCAGCTCGGCGCTGCTCGGGACCGATCGGCGACCGGTGCACTTCGAGGACCTGCCGGAGCACATCCAGGAGCGGCTGGGCGACGGCGGGCTGCTGGACGCGGCTGCGTTGGCGACCGTCTACAGGCGCGCGGGCCGCAAGCCGTTGCGTGACGTCGAACCGTTGCCTGCGGCCCCTGGTGAGGATCGTCCGCTGCCCCGGCCGGTCGCGATCCGCAGGCTGGCCGCGATGCTCGGTGGTTTCCAGACGACTGCGCTCGGCGAGTGGTTGCGTGCGGCGGATGCCCGTGGATGGGGTGTTCCGCCGGAGCATCTGCCGGCGCTGGCAGACTACGCACGGCACCGCGCGGAGTACCGGCCGCTCGTCATCGCCGCGGCCGGACGCCGGGCGACCTGGTTGGCCGACCTCAATTCCGAGTGGAAGTTCCTCCATGCGGCGGTTGCCGAGAGCAATGATGTTGCGCTGTGGACGCATGGCAACTCGCTCCAGCGTCGGACTTGGTTGCGTACGACGCGCCAGCAGGATCCAGCCGCCGCGCGCGCAGCGCTGCAGGAAGTCTGGCCGACCGAGTCCGCCGCGACCCGGGCCGAGTTCCTCGCCGTGCTCGGCGACGCCTTGTCGCTGGCCGACGAGGAGTTCTTGGAGGCCGCGCTCGACGACCGTTCCAAGGATGTCCGTCGAGGCGCCGCCCGCCTGCTCGCCCGACTCCAAGGATCCCGGTACGGCGACCGGATGGCCGAGCGACTGTGGTCACACCTGGTCGTCAGCCAAGGCGTCCTGGCGGTCGACCTGCCGAAACGCCTCAGCGCCTCGATGGAACGCGACGGCCTCGACTCGCAGAACCCGGAGGGCCTCGGCAAGCGCGCCTGGTGGTTCCTGCAGATCGTCGCGAACACCCCGCTCGCGGTGATGGATCCGTCCTGGCTGCACCTGCCGGTCGAGGGTTGTGCCCCTGAGGTCCTGCAGGCGGCGTGGGCCGAGGCCGCCGTACGGGAACGCTCGGAGAGCTGGGCACGCGAGTTGCTGAAGGCAAACGCTTCGACGGGCACTCGTAGCGCGGCCGAGTTGCTGCGGGTCCTGCCTGCTGAGGAATGGGTCCGAGCGGTGCAGGCATTGCAGGAGACCATCGACCTGGCCGAGTTGGTGGGCGGGCTGCCGGTGCCGTGGCCGGCGTCGCTCGGCTCGCTCATCCTCGACCAGTTGGCTGCTGCCGGGACCGCGCGATCGTCGGCCCGGCTGGCGAGTATCGCGGCCCGGGCGGCGCCACCCGACGTACTGAACCATCCGATCACCCGCGAGCCGACCGGTGAGGAAGACACCTGGCGACGCCGGCTGGTGGAGACCCTGACCTTCCGCCGTGAAATGTACGAGGAGCTGTCATGAGCACAGAGGTTTTGCGCCCGCACGCCGAGGAGGAGTACGCCGGTGAGCTCGCCGCGCTGCACGCAGCCGACGACCGGCCGCGACCACCGGCCTGGCGGCTCTCACCGTCGGCGGTCGTCACCTACCTCCTCGGCGGACGCGCCGGCGACGTGGAGATCTCACCCAAGTACGTCGGCCCGCGCCGGCTGATCGAGGTCGCGGTGGCCACGCTTGCGACGGACCGTGCGCTGTTGCTCCTCGGCGTACCGGGGACGGCGAAGACCTGGGTCAGTGAGCACCTCGCGGCCGCGATCAGCGGCGACTCGACCCTGCTGGTGCAAGGTACGGCGGGCACGGCCGAGGAGTCGATCCGGTACGGCTGGAACTACGCCCAGTTGATTGCCCAGGGCCCCAGTGAGGCGGCGCTGGTGCCGAGTCCGGTGCAGCGGGCGATGGCCGAGGCGAAGATCGCCCGGATCGAGGAGCTGACCCGGATGCCGTCCGACGTCCAGGACGCGCTGATCACGATCCTGTCGGAGAAGGCGCTGCCGATCTCCGAGCTGGCCACGGAGGTCCAGGCCCGCAAGGGTTTCAACGTCATCGCCACCGCCAACGATCGCGACAAGGGCGTCAACGAGCTGTCGAGCGCGCTCCGGCGGCGGTTCAACACTGTCGTCCTGCCGCTGCCCGACTCGGCCGACGACGAGGTCGAGATCGTGTCCCGCCGGGTCGCGCAGCTCGGGACCGCGCTCGAGCTTCCGCAGCCGGACGACGCGCTGGACGAGATCCGCCGGGTGGTGACGATCTTCCGCGAACTGCGCTCCGGCCGCACCGAGGACGGGCGGACCGCGGTGAAGTCGCCGTCGGCCACGCTCTCCACCGCCGAGGCGATCAGCGTCGTCACCGGCGGGCTCGCGCTGGCGGCCCACTTCGGCGACGGCGTGCTGCGGCCGACCGACGTGGCCGGCGGCATCCTCGGTGCGGTGATCAAGGACCCGTCCGCGGACCGGGTCGTCTGGTCGGAGTACCTGGAGACCGTGGTCCGGGAACGCGACGAGTGGGCACCGTTCTACCGCGCCTGCCGAGAGATCACCGGATGACCGTTCACCTGCTGGGGATTCGGCACCACGGGCCGGGGTCGGCGCGTGCGGTCGCGGCTGCGCTCGCTGACCTCCGGCCGGACGTGGTGCTGATCGAGGGGCCGCCGGAAGCCGACAAGGTGGTCGAGTTGGCGGGGTCGGAGGAGATGGTTCCGCCGGTCGCGTTGCTGGCGTATGCGGTCGACGACTCGACCCGGGCCGCCTTCTGGCCGTTCGCGGTGTTCAGCCCGGAGTGGCAGGCGATCGAATACGCGCTCGGGGCCGGCGTACCGGTGCGGTTCTGCGACCTGCCAGCCGCGCATCAGTTCGCGTCGTCCGGTGGTGAGGGGCGGCGTGGGTTGTCGATCGATCCGCTGGCCACGTTGGCGAACGCAGGCGGGTACGACGATCCTGAGCGCTGGTGGGACGACGTGATCGAGTCCCGGCGGGAAGGTGCCGAGCCGTTCACGGTGATCGCCGACGCGATGCGTGAGCTTCGGCACGGCGACGAGGCTGTCTCCAATTCCTTCCCCACCCCACCGCCCCGGTCAGGTGGCCGTGAGGCGCAGCGCGAGGCCTACATGCGGACGGTGTTGCGGAAGGCGATCCGTGAGGGGTTCGAGCGGATCGCGGTGATCTGCGGTGCATGGCATGTGCCCGCGCTGGAAGTCCCGTTGCCTCCGGCAGCACACGACCAACGGATCCTGAAGGGCCTGCCGAAGCGGAAGGTCGCGTGCACGTGGGTTCCTTGGACCCACGGCCGGCTGGCAGCGTCGTCCGGGTACGGCGCGGGGATCACGTCACCTGGTTGGTACCACCACTTGTTCACGGCGCCGGACCAGATCACCGCGCGCTGGTTGTCGAAGGTCGCGCGGGTGCTGCGGTCCCAGGATCTGCCGGTGTCCAGCGCTCACGTGATCGAGGCGGTCCGGCTGGCGGACACGCTGGCCGCGCTGCGGGGACGGCCGCTGGCCGGGCTGAGCGAAGTCACCGAGGCGACCCGGGCCGTGCTGTGCGGCGGGAACGACGTACTGCTGGATCTTGTCACCCGAGAAGCGGTCGTCGGCGAGCTGCTCGGGTCGGTGCCGGGGGAGACGCCACAGGCTCCGGTCGCGGCGGATCTGGCCGCGCAGGCGCGGCGGTTGCGGATGCGGCGGGACGCGACCGAGCGGGTGGTCGAGCTCGACCTGCGGAAGCCGAACGACCTGGAGAAGTCGCGGCTGCTGCACCGGCTGCGGATCCTCGGCGTGCACTGGGGTGTGCCGACCGCGGACGAGCGACGGGCCCAAGGCACGTTCCGGGAGATCTGGCGATTGACCTGGGATCCCGGGCTCGAGGTCGAGCTGGTCGCCGCGGGAGCGCACGGTACGACGGTCCTCGGCGCCGCGACGACCGTGATGCTGCGGGTCGCCGACGAGTCGTCCACGCTCGCGGACGTGACTGCCGCGTTGGAGAAGTCGCTGCTGGCCGATCTCGCGGACGCGTTGCCCGCGTTGCTGCGCGGTGTCGACACCCGGGCGGCCGCTGATGCTGACGTCGGTCACCTGATGGCGGCGTTGCCTGCGCTGGCGCGATCTTCGCGGTACGGCGACGTGCGCGGCACCGACACGGCCGGTCTGGCTTCGGTCGCCGGCCGGATGGTGTCCCGCGTGTGTGCCGGACTCGGGCGGACTGTGCACGGACTCGATCCGGAGGCGGCGGCCGCCGTACAGGAGTTGATCGACGGGGTGCAGGACGCGACGGTCTTGCTGGCCGAGGATGTCCGGGCCGAGTGGCTGGCGACGCTCGAGGGGTTGAGCGATCGGTCGTCGGTGCCGCCGTTGATCCGGGGGCGGCTGACCCGGCTGATGCTCGACACGTCGCGGCTGCCGGATCACGAGGTGGCGCTGCGACTCGGGCGGGCGTTGTCTCCTGGTACGCCGACTGCCGACGCCGCCGGGTACGTCGAGGGGTTCCTGGCCGGGGGCGGGTTGTTGCTCGTGCACGACGAGCGCTTGCTGGCGTTGGTGGATACGTGGCTGGCGGCGATTCCGGCCGACGCGTTCGTGGAGGTGCTGCCGCTGCTTCGTCGTACCTTTGGAACCTTCGCGTCGCCGGAGCGGCGGTCGATCGGCACGCGCGCCCGGGCGCTGAGCGATCCCGCCGCCGTGGTGGTTGCTGACGACAACGACCTCGACACCGAGCTGGCCGCGACCGTCCTGCCCGTCGTCGCGCAGTTGCTGGGGGTGTGATGACCGACGACGAACGCATGCGCCGCTGGCGACTCGTGCTCGGCAGCGAGGCCGAGGAAGAGATCGGTACGACGCTGTCCGCCGAGGACCGCTCCGTCGACGCCGCGATGGCGGCGCTGTACGACACGACGCCCGGCGAGTCCGGCGGCAACCAGCGAGCGGCGGGACTGGGGTCGTCGGCGCCGCGGGTGGCGCGGTGGCTGGGCGACATCCGGCGGTACTTCCCGAGCACGGTCGTCCAGGTGATGCAGCGGGACGCGGTCGAGCGGCTCGGCATCACGCGGATGCTGATGGAGCCGGAGTTGCTGGGCGCCGTCGAGCCCGACGTACACCTGGTCAGCACGCTGCTCGCGCTCAACGAGGTGATGCCGGAGGAGACCAAGCAGACCGCGCGTGACGTGGTCGCGCGCGTCGTCGCGACGCTGGAGGAGCGCCTGGCCGAACGCACCCGGGCGTCGGTCACCGGCGCCCTCGACCGGGCCGGGCGCACCGGGCGGCCGCGGCACTCGGACATCGACTGGGACCGGACGATCCGGGCCAACCTCAAGCACTTCTCACCGACGCTCGGCACGATCGTCCCGGATCGGCTGGTCGGGTACGCGCGGCGGAACCACAGCGTCCAGCGCGACATCGTGCTGGCGATCGACCAGTCGGGGTCGATGGCGGAGTCGGTCGTGTACGCGGCGCTGTTCGGTGCGGTGCTCGGGTCGATCCGGACGCTGCGGACGAGTCTGGTCGTCTTCGACACTGCGGTGGTCGACCTGACCGATCAGCTGGAGGACCCGGTCGACGTACTGTTCGGGACGCAGCTCGGTGGTGGCACGGACATCAACCGGGCGCTGGCGTACTGCGAGGACTTGGTGACCAAGCCCGGCGAGACGGTGATGGTGCTGATCTCGGACCTCTACGAGGGCGGCGTCCGCGAGGAGATGCTGCGGCGGGCGCGCTCGCTGGTCGAGTCGGGTGTCCAGCTGATCGCTCTGCTCGCCCTGGCCGACTCGGGGACTCCGTCGTACGACGCGGAGAACGCGGCTGCTCTGGGCGACCTCGGCGTACCGGCCTTTGCCTGCACTCCCGACCTGTTTCCGGACCTGATGGCCGCGGCGATCAAGCGGGAGGACATCACGGAGTGGGCCGGGAAGTATCTCGGGCGCTGAGTGGTTGCTGCTCGACATGACGACAGTTGAGCTGACCCGCTTCCGGGTGGACCCCTCGCAGGTCTCCGAACTCCTCGCCGCGCGACCTGGCATGGTCGCCGATTTCGAAGCCGACCGGGACGGGTTCGTCAGTGCGCGCCTGGTCCGGCTGCCGAACGACGAGTGGCTCGACATCGTCGAATGGAAGACGCCGGAGGACTTCGCCGCCTCCCGTGCGAAGGGCCCGAACCTGCCCGGCATCGCCCGCTTCTTCGCGGCCATCGACTCGCTGGTCGTCGCCGAGGAAGGCACGCTGGCGGACTGATCCGGTGGGACAATGCCGTCATGACTGAGCCTGTTCGGGTGATTCGGGCCGGCGAACTGGTGGCGGCGGACCCGACACCGGGGATGTTCCGGACCCGGGCGTTCGAGCTGCCGATCCTCTGGGCCGGTCAGGTCGTGACGGCGCCGGGGGCGGTGTCCGGCTGGCACCACCACGACCGGAACGAGTCGAGCCTGTACATCGTGTCGGGCGTGCTGCGGCTGGAGTTCGAGGGGTACGACGACTACCTCGACGCCGTCGCCGGCGACTTCGTCCACGTCCCGTCGTACACCGTGCACCGCGAGAGCAACCCCACCGACGAACCCTCCCTAGCCATAATCGCCCGAGCCGGCGGCGGCATCCCAACAGTCAACGTGGACGCCCCTCCGGGGCGCTGACGCAACTGGTGGTGGGGTCAGTCGGCTAGTTCGAGGATGTCGATCGGGGTGTTGGGGTCGGCTTCGGCGAACTTCAGGGCCCACTGGACCGCCTCGGCCTTCGACTCGACCCGGATGATCGAGACGCCGGCGATCAGTTCCTTGGTCTCCGCGAACGGCCCGTCCACCACCCGCGGCTCCTCACCCGGCACCGGGAACGTGATCCGGGCCCCGCGCGCACTCGGCATCAACCCCTCGGCGGCCAGCAACACCCCCGCCCGCCGCATCTCCTCGAGCACCGCATCCGCCCGAGCCAACATCTCCGGATCCGGCGGCTCCCCCGCCTCCAACCCGTCATTGGTCTTATGAAGCAACATGTACCGCATAAACCGACCTTAACCGCCCCAACCCCTCCAGCGCCCGCAGGCTTGACCGCCGCGGCATGGCTCCTCGCCGATGCGCGTCCACAGCTCATCCGCGCAACCACGGCTGATCGGCTTGGCAGTTCGCGCTCAAGGGGAACTGGCGCCGCCGGAGGCGGCCCCTTTATGGCTGGTTGAGGGCTTTCCAGAACTCTTCGGGGATTTCGTGGGTGAGCCAGGTTGCTACTTCGGTGATTTCTTGGGGGTTCCGGGCGCCTACCACTACGGCTGGTACGGCGGGGTGAGACAGGGGGAACTGGACGGCGGCGGCCAGGAGGGGCACGTCGTGCCGGCGGCTCAAGTCGCGTAGCTGGGCGATGCGTCGCACCAGGGGTTTGGGGAGCGGCTGCTGGCCGTGGGGAGCGCCTTCGGCCAGTACGCCGCCTTGGAAGACGCCGGCCGCGAGTACGGCGACGCCGAGCTTCTCGCACAGCGGCAGGAGCTCCTCGGCGCCGGACTGGTCGAGCAGGGTGTACCGACCGGCCAGCAGGATGCAGTCGGGGCCGTCGGGCCCGGTGTCGCGCAGGAAGCGGGCGGCGACGTCGGCGTGGTTCACCCCGAGCGAGATCGCCTGGATCGTGCCCCGGCCTCGCAGTTCAGCGAGCGCGCGCATGGCGTCCGTCGACGCGGTCGCGTAGTCGAGGTCGGGGTCGTGGATGTGCAGTACGTCGATCCGGTCGATCCCCATCCGCCCGAGGCTTTCCTCGAACGACCGCATCACCGCCCGGTACGAGTAGTCGAGCCGCGGCCCCACCCCAGCCGGCGGCTCGGCCCAGATCGGCTGGATGTCCGGCCCGCCCGGCTCGATCAGCCGCCCGACCTTGCTGCACAGCACGAACTCCTCCCGCGGCCGACCGCGCAGCGCGATCCCGGCCCGCTGCTCCGACAGCCCGTACCCGTACACCGGAGCAGTGTCGAACAGCCGGATCCCCAGCTCCCACGCCCGGTCGATGGTCGCCACGGCGTCCGGCTCCGGTACGGCGGCGAACATCCCCCCGATCGAGGCAAGCCCCAGCCCCAACCTGCTCACGCGCAACCCCGTCCGCCCCAGCTCCACACTCCGCATGCCGCCGACCCTAGAAGCCCCCACCGACACTTCCGCGTGCGGTCCGGACACGGCAGTATGCGGAGATGGGTGAGATCGCGGAGCGGTACCGGCGGCGGGCCGAGGCGTTCGAGCGGAAGGTCGCCGCCGTCCGGACGGACCAGTGGGACAACCAGTCGCCGTGCGAGAAGTGGACGGCCAAGGACGTCGTGGACCACATCGTGATGATGCACGGCGTGATGCTGATGCCGGTCGCCCGCAAGCTGGAGCCGGCGGATGACCCGCTGACCGCGTTCCAGGAGGCCCGTGCGGCGGTCGAGGACGTCCTCGACGACCCGATCCTCGCCCTCACCGAGACCGACACCCCGGCCGGCCGGCTGACGACCGAGCAGCACATCGACCAGGTGATCTCCGACGACCTGGTCCTGCACGGCTGGGACCTGGCCCGCGCGACCGGCCAGGACGAGACGATGGACCCGGACGATGTCGAGCTCCTGTGGGCGACCGCGTCCGCCATACCCCCGGACGTCATGGAGAAGTTCCGTACGCCGGGTGCCTTCGGTGAAGGTGTCGAGGTCTACGGGCCCGAGGTCCAGGTCCCGTCGAGCGCTCCGCTGCAGGACCGCCTACTCGGGCTGATCGGCCGCCAGCCGTGAGAGGTCGCTCGGCGCGTAGTACGTCTCCGGCGTCGGGCACAGCGGCGCGCTGGTGAGCTGGGCCGGCTTCGTCATCAGGAGGGCGTGGCCGCTAGAGATCGGACGCTCGAGGTACTCGTGGCCGGGCAGGTTCGCCACCGCGGTCCGGCAGCCGAGCGCCATCCCCTCGAACAGCGCGGTTGTGGAGACGCCGACCTGGTAGGTGGCGGCGGCGAGCAGTTCGAGCGTGCTGCCCTCTGTAGACAACCGGACGCCGTCCGGGATCGTGTAGTCCGCCGCCCGCTCGCTCGGGTGCGGCCTGAACACGACATTCAGCGACGGGTGCTCCTTCGCAACCGACTCCGCGACGTGCAGCAGCTCTGCGCCGATCGTGCCCTGCGACAGGAAGACCGCCAGGGTGGGCTCCTTCGCGGTGGTCTCAGGCAGGTACGACGCCCCGATGACCGACGTACGCATTCCGGCCGGAAGGTCCGCGATGTCGGTCCAGTACGAGCCGAAGCACCAGAGCTCGTCCGGCTGGTCGGCCACCACCGGACGACCCGGGTAGCTGTAGCCGAGGTGGAACGGGCTGATCGCGCCGTGCTGGAGCTCGACCACCCGGATCCCGAGGTCGCGGGCGGCGCCGACGATGTGCTGGTGGAAGTACGCGACCACGACGTAGACGGTCTGGATCCGGTGCCTCCGCAGGAGCGCCCGGTAGAGCGCGCGCAGCCGCTCGTGCTTCGGCGCCTCCCGCGCCAGCAACGCCCCGACCGGGACCCGGAAACCGGTCAGTTGCTCGAGTGCCCCGGCGATGCCGCGATCGTCCACCTGCCGCTTGTGCACCGCGCCGGCGGCCGACGTGAAGAAGTCGAGGTTCTTGCTGCCGGGGAGTGGGGTGCCGTTGATCGCGGAGTCCAGGACCAGCGCGCTGGTTCCGAGCGCCTTGCGCAGCTCGTCGGTGTAGATCTCGACACCGCCCGGTTTCCGCGGGTGCGGGACGACCATCGCGTCGTACGCGCCCAGGAACGGGGTGCGGGTGACCAGGCCGGCCACATGCCTGCCGACCAGCCGCGCTTTGTCGTACGGCGTACGTCGTACCGGATGGGAGGCGCCGTGGATCCCGCTGCGCCGGGTCAGCTCGTGGAAGATCCGCATCCGGATGACCGGCCAGGGGCTAAGGTCCCCGATCCGCCAGTCGAGCAGACTCAGGTCCCGCTCCACCTGCCAGATCGCCCGGCACAGGCTCGCCACCGTCGGGGCAGTGCTCGGCCCCGTGCCGTTCCCGGTACTCGTCATGGTTGATCCCAACTATCCCCGCGAGACTGCCGACGCCTGAGAAGAACCGGCGGACAGCCTTCAGCAGGTGCGTCTTGCGGCCGAGCAGCAGCCCGGCCAGGGCGTACCCGATCGCCGAGACCACCCGGGCCGAAGCATAGGCCAGCACCAGCACGTAGCTGACCGCGCCCGGCCGGATCAGCAGCCGGCTGATCGTGTCCCCGCTGCCGGAGCGGAAGGCACGCCGTACCAGCCAGCGCAGCGTCGTCCGCCCGGCCGGGACCTCCTCGGCGATACACGCCTCCTCGCACCAGACGATCCGGAATCCGGCGCGGTGCACGCGGAGGAAGAAGTGCAGGTCGCTGGAGCCGGTGTAGCGGAACGCGGGGTGAAATCCGGGCGTGACGGTGTGGTAGACGCGGCGGCTGACCAGGGTGTTGTTCGTGTACGCCTTGCGCAGTTCCTCGCCGGTGGTGTGCTTGCCGGTCGAGTCGTGGACGTCGCTGTAGTGGTTCCACGGCGGGGCGCCGGGCGGGAGGTTGCCCTTGACGGGGCCGGTGACAACGTCGGCACCGGACGTCTCCCAGGCGTGCAGCAACGTCGCCAGCCAGCCGGGCGGGGCGACCTCGTCGTCGTCCACGAAGACGAGCGCGTCGTCGTTCCAGCACAGCTCGACCGACTTCTCCCGGGCGAAGGGGATCCCAGGCTCCGGTTCGACCACGGACTCGATCGGGTACTGCGCCTCGTCGAACCCGCGGACCACCGCGGCCGCCGTACCCTCCGCGTCGTTGTCGACCACCACGATCCGGATCGCGTAGTCCGAATCCTCCGGAAGCGCCTGGGCCTGCAGGCTGGTCAGCAGAGCATGCAACAGAGCAGGTCGCCGGAAGGTGATGACCGCGATGGCGACGCTGGTGCTCATGGCGCCCGAGACTATCGGTCCCACCCAACCACCGCTCATCCAACCGGCACCAGAAAGGGTGTAACGGCGAAGGTCAATCGGCCGATTTAGGGTCGGGCCGTTTTCTCGGTCATCGATCCAGTCTCCTGGGGGTTTGTGGTGTCCCGTCCCGCCCGTCTGCTGCGCCTCGCCGTGCCCGCCACCGTGGCCGCGGCGCTGGTAGCAGCCGGCTTGGTCGCCGTCACCGGTTCGTCCGGCACCGCGGCGACCTCCGCCGAGCCACCTGTGCTCAAGGCCAAGTTCCGTCCTGACACCGCGACCGGTCCCGCGTACGAGGCGAAGTCGGTGGTGGTGAAGTTCAAGCCGAAGGCGACCACGTCGGCCCGCAAGGCCGCGCTGGCCAAGGTCAAGGCCACCCCGGACGTGTCGGTGACCGCCGACGTGGTCACGGTGACCGGCGAGGTCCCGGCGGCCGACCTGTTGAAGAAGGTCAAGGCCGACCCGGCGGTCGAACTCGCCTCGCTGAACTACATCCGGCGCAAGTCCGCCACCCCGAACGACTGGCTCTACGCCAACTACCAGCGGTACCTGCCGACCGTGCGGGTGAACCAGGCCTGGGACCTGACCAAGTCGGCCGGCACCCAGGTCGTCGCGGTCCTGGACACCGGCGTGGACGCCGGGCACCCGGACCTGGCCGGGCACCTGCTGCCCGGCTACAACACCTTCAACACCGCCCTGCCGCCCACCGACGGCGAGGGCCACGGCACCGCGGTGACCGGCATCATCGCGGCCGGCACCGGCAACGGCCTCGGGATCGCCGGGGTGGCCTGGAACGCGAAGGTCCGCCCGGTCAAGGTGCTCAGCGACCAGGGCAGCGGCAGCGACGCGAACCTGATCAACGGCATCAACTGGGCGGTCAAGAACGGCGC
This sequence comes from Kribbella sp. NPDC050470, assembly GCF_044458365.1. Lineage (NCBI taxonomy): Bacteria > Bacillati > Actinomycetota > Actinomycetes > Propionibacteriales > Kribbellaceae > Kribbella > Kribbella sp. NPDC050470. The sequence continues at coordinate 520,574 of NZ_JBITHV010000004.1, forward strand.
CCGGGTGATCAACATGTCGCTCGGCGGCGAGGGCGACAACCCGATCCTGCACACCGCGATCAAGAACGCCGTCGCCAACGGCGTCGTCCTGGTCGCCTCGGCCGGCAACAGCGGCTCGCCGGCACTGAACTACCCGGCCGCCTACCCGGAGGTGCTGTCGGTCGGCGCCACCAACACCGGCGGCGTGCTGACCAGCTTCAGCACCTACGGCGACACCGTCGACATCGCCGCACCCGGCTACGACATCACCAGCCTCGCACCGCGCGCCCAGACCCCACCAGGCTACGAGCCGTACTGGATCGGCCTGGCCGGGACCTCGTTCTCGGCCCCGATCGTGGCCGGCGTCGCCGCCCTGGTCCGCAACAAGTGGCCGTCGTATACACCGGCCCAGGTGATGGCACGCCTGAAGGCCACCGCCCGCGACGCCGGCCCCCGCGGCACCGACCCGTACTACGGCGCCGGCATCCTCGACGCCTACTACGCCCTCGGCGGCAAATGGACCACGGACTTCGCGCAAGGAGTCGCGGACAAGAACGATCAGCCGGCCCGCGCGGGCGAGCTGATCGCCGGTGTCGCGGTCTCGTCGACGATCGGCGTCGAGGGTGACGTCGACTGGTACAAGATCCCGGCCGCGGGCGCCCACCAGGTGCGCATCGACGTCACCGGTGCGAGGTTCGACTCCGGCGCCTACGCGCAGAATTTCGGGCCGGTCGTCTCTGCGTATGACAACGACCTCAAGCCGTTGGCGTTCGTCCAGAAGCCGGAGCCGCCGGTGGACAGCGACGGGTACGAGATCCCGCAGCCGCTGACCGCCAGCACCTACGCGACATTGCCGGCCGAGACGGTCTACATCTCGGTCCGGAACGCCAACGGGTCCCGGGACAGCCGCCCGTACTCGCTGAAGGTCACCAACGCGGACGGCAATGTGGGCACCGCGCCGATCCCCGCCTACCCGGTCCGCGACATCCAGCCGGGACACCTGTCGACCAACGTGCCCGTCAACAGCAAGGTTGCGATCACGTTCGCGCGGGACGTCGACGGGGACAGCGTCACCATCGGCACGTGGGTCCGCAACGCCAAGACCGGTGCCGTGGTCGACATGAGCATCTCGTACGACCCGGCCACCCGCCAGGCTGTGCTCGAGCCGATCACGTCGTGGCCCGAGGCAACTCCGTTGCTGATCACCGCGAGCGGCATCCTGGAAAGCGGCCGGGTCGTCCCGGTGGAGCCGTTCACCTCGGTGTTCAGCACCGAGGATCTCGTTCCGCAGCCGGTCCAGCTCTCCGGCGCCGGCGCCTACCTGGCCGCGAACCTGAGCTGGAAGCTGCCCCCGACGCCTGATCTCGACCAGGTGATCGTACGGCGCAACGTCGGGAGCAAGGCGCCGACGATCAGCACCGGGACGCTCGTGTACACGGGCACCGGGACCGCGGTGAAGGACACCGGCCTCGCGCAGGGCACGACGTACACGTACGCCGTCTGGGTGAAGGACCGCACCGGCCACTACAGCACGCCCGCGGTCAAGCAGTTGCTCGGGATGAAGTCCGGGATCGCGACGTCGTCGACGCTGATCGACTACGGCGGCTCGATCACGATCAAGGGCAGCACCCTGCGGATCGACAACGTGCGGTACTCGCAGCTGCCCGTCAACGTGTACGTGCGGCCGAAGAACTCGTCGAGGTTCACCCTGCTCGCGGCGATGCAGACGTCCGGGCTGGGGACGTTCTCCCTGACGCACAAGCCGCTGGTGTCGTCGGTCTACATGCTGACGTTCCCGGGTAACGCGAACCTGATGGGAACCCGTACCCCGGACCTCACCGTGCAGGTCAGGCCGACGATCTCGGCGGCGCTGTCGCCGGCGGCGATCCGCCTCGGTCAGGCGACTGCCTTCAGTGGGTACGTCGCTCCGGCGCATGCGGGGCAGGCCGTCTACCTGCAGCAGTACGGCAGCAAGGTGTGGAAGTCGATCGCGTCGGTGAAGCTCAGCACCTCGGGGAAGTACGCGTTCGGGATCAAGCCGGCCGTCCGCGGCCAGATCGCCTACCGGGTCTGGTTCCCGGGCGACGCCGACCACGCGCCGGCCTACACCGCGAACAAGATCCTGACGATCAGCTAGCCGGAGCTCCGCAGGCCACCGGCTGTACCTCTAGGTACAGTTGGTGGCATGGAGACCGTCGAACGGTTGATTCGCAGTACGCAGGAACTGCTGTGGGAACGGGGCTACGTCGGGACCAGCCCCAAGGCGATCCAGCGTGCTGCGGACGCCGGTCAGGGGAGCATGTACCACCACTTCAGCGGGAAGGCGGAGCTCGCGAAGGCGGCGATCGAGCGGTCCGGGGCGGAGTTGCGGGCGGCCGCCGAGCAGCAGTTCGCGGGCACGGGTACGGCGACCGAGCGGATCACGCAGTACCTCGAGCGGGATCGCGACGTGCTGCGTGGCTGCCGGGTGGGCCGGTTGACCGCGGATCCGGACGTGATGGCCGATCCCGAGTTGCGCCGACCGGTCGCGGAGACGTTCCAGTGGTTGCGCGGCCGGCTTGCCGGGATCATTGCCGAGGGCAAGCGGAATGGTGAGTACCCGAGCACGCTCGACCCGGAGCGGACGGCGGCGACGATCGCCGCCGTCCTCCAGGGTGGGTACGTGCTGGCCCGGGCCGAGGGATCGGACGAACCGTTCGAGCTTGCTGTGCAGGGATTGATCGCCTTGCTGCCGGAGGCGATGTGAAGATCGGCGCGGTGTTCCCGCAACTGGAGATCGGCGCGGATCCGAACGTTGTCAAGGAGTGGGCGACGACAGTCGAGCGGGCCGGCTACACGCACGTGCACGCGTACGACCACGTGCTCGGCGCCGACCCCAAGAACAGGCCCGGCTGGAGCGGGTACACCGACAAGTCCTTGTTTCACGAGGTTTTCGTGCTGTTCGGCTACCTGGCGGCGATCACGACCAGAGTCGAGTTGGTGACCGGCGTACTGGTGCTGCCGCAGCGGCAGACGGCGTTGGTCGCGAAGCAGGCGGCTGAGGTCGACGTGCTGAGTGGCGGCCGGATGCGGCTCGGTGTCGGCATCGGGTGGAACCAGGTGGAGTACCAGGCCCTCGGCGTACCGTTCAAGCAGCGTGGCGCCTTGCTGGAGGAGCAGGTGGACGTGTTGCGCCGTCTGTGGACAGAACCGGTGATCTCGTACGACGGCAAGTTCCACCAGATCGAGGAAGCCGGACTCAACCCGCTCCCGAAGAGCAGGATCCCCATCTGGTTCGGCGGCAGCGCCGAGGGTGCACTGCGTCGGACAGGACGCATCGGCGACGGCTGGATGCCGCAAGGGAGACCCGACGACCGAGCCCGCGCCCAGCTCGCCACGATCCGCGAAGCGGCAGCCGAGGCCGGCAGGGACCCGGCGACCATCGGCATCGAGCCCCGCCTCACGCTCGCCGAGATCCCCGAGAAGAACTGGCCGGACTTCGTCGACGGCTGGCGCGAGCTAGGCGCCACCCACCTGGCCGTCAACACGATGAAGCTGGGCCTGTCCAAGCCCGAGGATCACGCGGCACTGCTCCAGGACGTCCTCCCGAGGTTAGCGCCCACCGGTTGACCCCCGAACCACCAGCGGGCACGGCAAGGTGATGATCTCCGTCGGCCGCTCGGGATCCTCGATGCGGCGGCGGAGCAGGTCGATGCCCTTCTCCACGATCGCGTGGATCGGTTGCGAGACCGACGTGAGGTCGAACGCCTCCCACGCGGCCAGTGACGTGTTGTCGAAGCCGATCACCCAGACGTCGTCCGGCACCCGGACGCCGAGCGCGCGAGCGCCGTCCAGGATGCCGAAGGCGAGCAGGTCGGTGACGGTGTAGATCGCGGTCGGCGGCTTCTTCCGCGACAGCAGCTTCTGCGCCGCGGCATGACCGTCCGCATGCGGTACGCCGACCGACACGACGTTGCTGGGTTTGATCTTCACGCCGGCGTCGGCGAGCGCGGCGCGGAAGCCGAGGTCGCGGTCCCGGGAGGTGTTCCCGGTGTGCGTCAGCGTGACCAGGCCGATGTCGGTGTGGCCGGACTCGACCAGATAACGGCCGGCGTCGTACGCCCCCTGCCAGTTGTCGCCGACCACCTGGTCGCAGTCGAGGCCGTCGATCCCGCGGTGCAGCAGCACGGTCGGTGTGCCGGACTCGACCGCCATCGTGTGCAAGGAAGAGTCGTACGTCGCCGATGTCAGCAGGAATCCGTCGACCAGGCGCTGCTGGAGCACCTTGCCGACCGACTCCTCCGGGTCGTGCTCGATGTTCCACAGGATCATGTGCAACCCGAGCGCGCTCAGCACCCGGCCGATCTCGTCCAGCAGCTCGGCGTGGAACGGGCTGGTCACCCGGGTCATGAACACGCCGATGGTGTCGGTCCGGCCGGTCTTCATCGCCCGGGCCAGCGCGTTCGGCGTGTAGTTCGCCTCCTCCAGCACCCGCAGCACCCGGGCCCGCGTCTCCGCGTTGACCTTCGGGTTGTTCGTCAGCACCCGCGAGACCGTGGCCTGTGAGACCCCGGCCAGGCGTGCCAGATCACGGCTCGTCGGTGGTCGCGTCATGATCCGCCCTCCCCTCGTCCTCAGAATCCGAAACCCTACTGAAGAGTGTCGCCGTTCGCCGTTGACCACGCGCGAGACGGTCTGTATACGTATTCATTGTATACGTATTCATCCCTCGCGGATGGGAGATTCCGGTGCAGACATTCCACTCCAACCTGAGCCGCCGCAGGTTTCTCGCCGGACTGACGGGACTCGCGGCCGGCGGCATGCTGGCCGGCTGTGGTGGCAACGGCAACGCAGGTGGTGGCGGGGACGGGAAGGGCCTGACCTTCCTCAACTGGCAGCAGGTCAAGGGCACGCCGCTCGAGCAGGCGATCCAGGCCTACGAGAAGTCGTCCGGCGCGAAGGTCACGGTGCAGCCGGCCGTCACCCAGGAGTACGACACCAAGATGCGCACCCTGCTGGCCGGCGGCAGCCCGCCGGACGTGATGCGGATCAACGACGACTTCGTCCGCGGCTTCTCCGAGCAGGGGGCGCTGCTCGACCTGAAGCCGTACCTCGACAAGGACGGCGTGGACACCGCGGCGTTCGCCAAGGAGGCGTTCGAGTTCCCCAAGCAGCCGGACGGCTCGCACACCGCCTGGGTGCTCGGCTACGAGCCGCGCCTGATCTTCTACAACGTCGACCTGTTCAAGCAGGCCGGTGTGCCGCTGCCGCCGACCACCTGGTCGCCGGACGGCTGGACCTGGGCAGACTTCGCCGACCGGGCCAGGAAGCTGACCGACCCGGCGAAGAAGCAGTACGGCGCTTTGGTCTACCTCGACACCGGCTACGAGCAGACGTTCACGGTCAACCACGGCAGCGAGACCGGCATCTACTCCACCGACGGCGCCCAGTTCACGCTGCCCGGCGCCAAGGAGGTCGAGGCGCTGCAGTGGGCGACCGACCTGACCTGCAAGGACAAGGTGCAACCACCGTGGTCCGCGCTGCAGCAGGACAACGTGCAGAACCAGCTGTTCGCGCAGGGGAAGATCGCGATGATGTTCGCGACCTTCGGCACCGTGCCGTACATGCGGACCACGATCAAGGACTTCACCTGGGACGTCGCGCCACCCCCGGCCGACGTGCAGCAGAAGACCGAGGCCAGCGTGATCGTGTTCTGCATCCCGAAGGCGGCGAAGAACCCGGACCAGGCGTGGGAACTGCTGAAGTTCCTGGCCGGCGAGGAGGGCGGCAAGATCCTCCTGCAGGGTGGCGCGTTCACGCCGATCAACAAGAAGGTCGCGGCCCAGCTGGCGCCGGGCGGCAAGATGCCCGAGCACATCGGGCTGTTCGGTGAGGCCGCGAACCACCTGACCGCGACCAACCAGACCAAGAACACGCTCGGCGCCCGCGAGCTGTACCGGCCAGCGCTGGACCAGGCCTACAACTGCGAGAAGCCGGTCGGCGACGTGCTGAGCCAGATCAAGCCGCAGGTGGACGACGCCTTGAAGGGTTGATGCCAATGGCAACGACAACACCGACGAGGCAGCCGGTGGCCGAGGTCGTGGCGCCGAACCGGGAGGCCGAGGTACGGCGGGCGCGCCGCCGGCAGACCCTGGTCGGCTGGCTGTTCATCAGCCCGATCGTGGTCGGGGTGGTGGCGTTCCAGTTCTTCCCGATCCTGGTCTCGATCGGCGCCTCGCTGACCGACTGGAACGGGATCTCGGCGCCGGAGTTCGTGGGCCTGAAGAACTTCGCCGACCTGTTCGGGGACGACCCGCTGTTCCTGCAGACGTTCAAGAACACCATCTACTTCACGCTGGCGAGCATCCCGCTGACGATCGGGATCGGCCTGGTGCTGGCACTGCTGTGCGCCCGGCCGATCCGCGGGGTCGCGTTCTTCCGGACGGCGTACTTCGCGCCGTACGTGACGAACGTGGTCGCGATCGGGTTCGTCTGGTTCTGGTTCTTCCAGCCGGACAACGGCGTGGTCAACGGGCTGCTCGGCCAGGTCGGGATCACCGGGCCGCAGTGGCTGTCGAGCTCGACCTGGGCGATGCCGGCGGTGATCATGGTCAGCGTCTGGCAGGGCATCGGCTACCCGATGATCATCCTGCTCGCGGGCCTGCAGGGCCTGCCGAACGAGTACTTCGAGTCCGCGAGGATCGACGGCGCCGGGGCGCTGCAGCGGCTGCGGTTCATCACGCTGCCGTTGCTGACCCCACACTTCCTGTTCCTGCTGATCACGCAGTTCATCACGTCGTTCCAGGTGTTCGGCCTGATCTACGTGATGACCAAGGGCGGGCCCGGCCACGCCACCAGCGTCTACATCTTCAACATCTACCAGAACGCGTTCAGCTTCGGGAAGGTCGGCTACGCCTCGGCGATGGCGTGGATCCTCTTCGCGGTGATCGCGGCCGTCACCTTCCTGCAGTGGAAGCTCCAGAAGAGGTGGGTGTTCTACTCATGAGGCTGGTGAGCAGGACCTCGCAGTACGTCGTGATGTCGCTGTTCGCGGTGGTCTTCCTGGCGCCGCTGGTCTGGATGATCAGCGCGTCGCTGCGGCCGGAGGCGAAGGTGCTCTCGGTGCCGCCGCAGTTCCTGCCGAAGGACGCGCAGTGGGAGAACTACCGGCAGATCTTCGAGCTGATCCCGGTGTTCCTCTGGAACAGCGTCAAGCTGGCCGGGCTGAACGTGGTCGGCATCCTGATCGTGGCGTCGATGGTCGGCTACGCGTTCGCGCGGCTGCGGTTCGCCGGCCGGGACTTCGCGTTCATGGTGCTGCTGGCCACCTCGATCATCCCCGGCATCGCCTACCTGATCCCGCAGTACATCGTGTTCCGCCAGATCGGCTGGGTGGACACGCAGTACCCGCTGTGGGTGCCGAAGGTGCTCACGCCGGTGTTCGCGACGTTCCTGATGCGGCAGTCCTTCCTGACCATCCCGCAGGAGCTCGAGGACGCGGGCAAGATCGACGGGGCGTCCACGTTCGGCATCTACTGGCGGATCATGCTGCCGCAGACCAAGCCGGCGCTGGCCGCGATCGGGGTGTTCACCTTCCTCGAGTCGTGGAACGACCTGTTCGGTCCGCTGATCTACATCAATTCCGAGAACCTGCAGACGCTGCCGGTGGCGCTCGCCCAGTTCCAGGGCGAGTACTTCACCCAGATCAGTCTGCTGATGTGCGGGGCGACCGTGTCGGTGGTCCCCGTCATCGCCGTCTTCCTCTTTGCGCAGCGCTATTTCATCCAGGGCATCACGATGACAGGAATGAAGGGGTGAGCACCGTGCCGGACCGGCTCGTTGCCATGCAGATCGGAGCGGTTTCGTTCGTCGACGAAGGCGTCGACCAGACACTGGACATCCTGGCCGACCGCGGCGCGGTGAACGCGCTGTTCCTGGCCACGCCGACCTGGACCCGGGGCACCGGCGGACGCCAGATCCCCGGGCACCCGATTCCCGACCACGGCGGCGCCGAGTACGACCTCGGCTGGGTCGGCGGCAACTACGCCACGCCGCATCCGCAGTACTACGGCAACACCGTGCTCGGCGCGGTCGGCAAGGCGCCGGAGAACCCGGAGTTCGACCTGCTCGGCGAGGTCGTGCCGAAGGCCCGCGAGCGCGGGATGAAGTCGTTCGCCTGGATGGAGGAGAGCGGCGGCGCCCGCCAGCTGCGGACCTACCCGAACTTCGTCAAGGTGCTCGAGGTGGACGCGTGGGGACGGCCCGGCCGCCGGCCGTGCTTCAACAACCCGGACTACCGCAACTGGCACCTCGGGTTCGTCGAGGACTACCTGCAGAGCTACCAGCTGGACGGTCTCGCGTGGTGCTCGGAGCGGCCGGGCCCACTGAACATGCTGATGCAGGGCACTGTCGACGTCCCCGAGATCGGCTGCTTCTGCACGCACTGCCGGCAGATCGCCCGCGACCGTGGCATCGACGTCGAGCGCGCGATGCGCGGCTACCGTGAGCTGGTCGAGTGGAACCAGCGGGTCGGCGACGGTGAGCGGCCGGTCGACGGCGCGTTCGTGACGTTCTGGCGGATCCTGCTGAACTTCCCCGAGGTGCTCGCCTGGCAGACGCTGTGGACCGAGAGCCAGCGGCAGCTGTACCGCGACATCTACGGCGTGGCCAAGGCGATCTCGCCCGATGTGCAGGTCGGCTGGCACGTCTACCACAACATCTCGTTCAGCCCGTTCTACCGGGCCGACCAGGACTACACCGAGATGGCGAAGTTCTCCGACTTCATCAAGGTGGTCATCTACAACAACTGCGCCGGGCCGCGATTCTTCACCTGGGTGAAGAGCATCTGCGGCGCGCTGTTCGCCGACGCGGATCCGGAGGATGTCTACCCGCTGATGATGAAGCTGCTGCAGCTCGACGAGGGCGACTACGAGAAGCTGCCGCAGACCGGGTTCACCGCCGACTACGTGCGTCGTGAGACTGCGCGTGCGGTCGCGGGCGTGGCCGGGCAGAGCGCGATCTACCCCGGGATCGACATCGACATCCCGGTCGGCGTCACGAAGCAGCGGCTGGAGCAGCCGCGCGACCTCGGGACCAAGATCAACTGGGACGACAACGAGGGCGACCTGACCCAGTGCACCCGCGAGTCAGTCCGGGACGCGACGCTGGCCGCATTCGAGGGTGGCGCGGAGGGCGTCGTACTGAGCCGGAAGTACTCCGAGATGCTGCTGGAGAACCTGTCCGGTGCGGGGGACGCGGTCCGGAGCCTGCCGTGAAGCCTTGGCACCAGCGGACCCTGCGGTGGGCGCAGACGAACCTCACCGAGAAGGACCCGGTGCGGTACGACGCCGAGTGGTGGCGGGACCACTGGCGTCGTACCAAGGTCCAAGGGGTGATCGTCAACGCCGGCGGGATCGTCGCCTACTACCCGAGCAAGTTCGACCTGCAGCACCGCGCTGAGTTCCTCGGCGATCGCGACCTGTACGGCGAGATCGTCGAGCTAGCCAAGGCGGACGGCCTCACGGTGCTGGCCCGGATGGACTCCAACCGGGCCCACCAGCCGCTGTACGACGCGCACCCGGACTGGTTCGCGGTCGATGCCGACGGCAACCCTTACCGGGCCGGGAAGCTGTACGTCGCCTGCGTGACCGGCCCGTACTACGAGGACTTCCTGACCGGGATCCTCGAGGAGATCGTCGAGCGCAGCGCCGCGGACGGGATCACCGACAACAGCTGGAGCGGTCTCGGCCGGGACAGCATCTGCTACTGCCCGAACTGCCGAGACAGCTTCGGCCAGGACCTGCCGACCGGAGTCGACTGGGCGGATCCGGCGTACCGGCAGTGGATCCGCTGGAGCTACGAGCGGCGGCTCGCGGTCTGGGACCTGAACAACGAGGTGACCCGGCGCGCGGGCGGCCCGGACTGCCTGTGGATCGGGATGAACGGTGGCGAGCTCGTTGCGCAGAGCAAGCGACTGCGGGACGACGTGGAGATCTGCAAACGCACCCCGATCTTCATGCTGGACTCGCAGTGGCGGCACGAGGAGTCCGGCTTCCAGGCGAACGCCGACAGCGGCAAGCGGCTGCACGGCCTGCTCGGCTGGGACACGCTGATCCCGGAGAGCACGGCCATGTACGACGCGGGCACGCCGACGTTCCGCCTCGGCAGCAAGCCGGAGCCGGAGGCCCGCATGTGGGCGGTGGAGGGGTTCGCCGGCGGGATCCAGCCGTGGTGGCACCACATCGGATCGGTGCACGAGGACCGTCGGCAGTACGCGACGGCTGAGCCGCTGTTCGGCTGGCATGCCGCGAACGAGGCCTACCTGGTCGACCGCGAGCCGGTCGCGACGGTCGGGTTGCTGTGGAGTCAGCGCAGTGTGGACTTCCACGGCAAGGACGCTCCGGAGACGACGAGCCAGTTGCCCTATCGGGGGTGGGTCGACGCCCTGGTCCGGGCCCGGATCCCGTACCTGCCGACCCATGAGGTCGACTCGCGCTTCGCCGTACTGGTCGTGCCGAACGTCGGAGTGCTCACCGATGCGCAGTGCGAGGCGTTGACGGCGTACGTCGAAGGCGGCGGGCGGCTCGTGGTCACCGGGGAGTCGAGCCTGTACGACGAGTGGGGGGATCGGCGGGACGACTTCGCGCTCGCCGAACTGCTCGGCGTACGGCATCAGGGCAAGCGGCTCGAGGCGGGCAAGGTCGACTGGGAGACGTACGACGCCCACACGTACCTGCGGATCGAAGACCGGGCGGTGGCCGACGGCTTCGACGACACGGACCTGCTGCCGTTCGGGGGACAGTTGGAGCTGGTCGAGGCGACCGGGGCGGCGCTGACCTACGTGCGGCCGTTCCCGATCTACCCGCCGGAGCTGTCGTGGATGGCCGAGCCGTGGAGTGACATCCCGGCGCTCGTGGTCGGCGAGCGGACGACGTACCTCGCGGCGGACCTCGATCGGCAGTACGCGCTGCACCATCATCCGGACCACGGCCGGCTGCTGGCGAACCTGGTGCGGCACGACGGCATCCCGCTGCAGGTCGAGGGCGCCGGCGTCCTCGACTGCCAGCTCTACCAGCAGGGCGACGCGCACATCCTGCACCTGGTCAACCTCGACCAGGGCGGGGCGTGGCGGGGCCGGCTGGAGGAGCTCACGCCGGTCGGGCCGTTCACCGTCCGGGTGCGGGCAGCGGCCGGCCGGGCCCGTTTCCTGGTCGCCGGCGTGGAGGCGGAGGTGACCGCGCAGGACGGCTGGATTACGGTCGGAGTAGACCGGATCACCGATCACGAAGTCGTAGTACTCAGCTAAGGAGCCTTCTGTGTCAATCGACGTCACCGGGCCGATCAACGAGCGGTACGACGAGATCCTCACCGAGCGTGCGCTCGGGTTGATCGAGACGTTGCACCGGGAGTACGGCGCTCGCCGGCTCGAACTGCTCGAGCGCCGGCGGGAGCGGGTGGCGGCGATCGAGGGCGGGGCGTCGCTGGAGTTCCTGCCGGAGACCAAGGACGTGCGGGACGACCCGGACTGGCGGGTCGCCCCGGCCGCGCCCGGACTGGTGGACCGGCGGGTGGAGATCACCGGGCCGACCGACCGAAAGATGACGATCAACGCCCTGAACTCCGGCGCCAAGGTCTGGCTGGCCGACCAGGAGGACGCGAACACCCCGCTGTGGGAAAACGTGGTCGGCGGTCAGCTGAACCTGCTGGACGCGATCACCCGGCGGATCGACTTCAGCACCGACACCAAGAGCTACGCCCTGAAGCCGGACGACGAGCTTGCCACCATCGTCGTCCGGCCGCGGGGCTGGCACCTGCCGGAGAAGCACATCGTGGTCGACGGCGAGCCGGTGTCCGGTTCGCTGGTCGACTTCGCCCTCTACCTGGCCGCCTGTGGACAGCTGCAGCTCGACCGCGGCCAGGGACCGTACTTCTACCTGCCGAAGATGGAGTCGCACCTGGAGGCGCGGCTGTGGAACGACGTGTTCGTGACCGCGCAGGAGTACCTCGGGATCCCGCGCGGCACGATCCGGGCCACCGTGCTGATCGAGACCTACCCGGCCGCGTTCGAGATGGAGGAGATCCTCTACGAGCTGCGGGAGCACTCGGCCGGGCTGAACGCGGGCCGCTGGGACTACATGTTCAGCGTGATCAAGACGCACCGGACCCGGGGCACGGACTTCCAGCTCCCGGACCGCAACAGCGTCACGATGACGGTGCCGTTCATGCGCGCATACACCGAGCTGCTGGTCCGGACCTGCCACAAGCGCGGCGCGCACGCGATCGGCGGGATGGCGGCGTTCATCCCGAGCAAGGACCCGGCGGTGAACGAGCAGGCGTTCGCGAAGGTCGAGGCGGACAAGCGGCGCGAGGCCGGTGACGGGTTCGACGGGTCGTGGGTCGCGCATCCCGGCATGGTCGAGACCTGCCGGACCGTCTTCGACTCGGTGCTGGGTGCGGAGCCCAACCAGCTCGGCAAGCTGCGGGAGGACGTGTCCGTCACCGCCGCGGACCTGCTCGACGTCGCCGCGACGCCAGGTGCGGTAACCGAGGCCGGGCTGCGGAACAACGTGAGCGTCGCGATCCAGTATCTGGCGGCCTGGCTGGAGGGGACCGGTGCGGTCGGCATCTTCAACCTGATGGAGGACGCCGCGACCGCCGAGATCTCCCGCTCCCAGATCTGGCAGTGGCGGCAGAACGGCGTCGTCCTGGACACCGGCGAGACCGTCACGACCGACCTGGTCCAGCGGATCGCCGACGAGGAGATCGCCAAGCTCGGCGACGACTCCGGCCGCTTCAAGGCGGCTCGCGAGCTCTTCCTGGAGACGGCGCTGGCCGACGACTACGCGGACTTCCTCACGCTTCCGGCGTACGAACGCATGGCCTGAGCGTCAGCGGGGCGGTCCTGGAGGGGGCGGGCCGAGGCGGATGCGTGTTTGCGCGTCCGCCACGGTGAGCGCCTGGGTCAGCAGCCAGTTGACGCCGTGGCGCTCGTACTGCCGGAGGCTTGGCTGTGTTGGCTCGGTGGCGTCGGCGTTCCCGATCAGGACCAGGTCGAAGGGACGGGCGGATCGCGTGGCCTGCAGCTCGGCGGCGATCGCGGCGTACGTCTCGGGCGGGATGACCACGGTCGGCCACTGCTCGCTGGCGGGCGCGAACCCGTCCCAGCGAGCGGCCCGGCGGCGGGGTGCTCGGTAGGAGCCGCCTGCGCCGATCCAGATCGGGATCCGTGGCTGCTGGACCGGCGTGGGCCGGAGGGCGGCGCCGACGCAGTTGTAGTAGTTGCCCTCGAAGTCGACGCGCTCCCCGGTCCACAGGCGCGTCACCAGGTCGAGGAACTCGTCGACCATCGTGGCTCGGGTCTTCAGGTCCGCGTCGATGCCGAAGGCGGTGAACTGGTCGTCCGGGTGGCCGAGCCCGACGCCGAGGATCAGCCGGCCGCCGGACAACCGGTCCAGAGTGGCGGTCTGTTTGGCGAAGGCTTCCGGTCGCAACCGTGCCACCGCGGTGACGAGCGGGCCGAAGCGAATCCGTTCGGTCGCCGCCGCCACCGCGGCCAACGCCACCATCGCGTCCGCTGCATCATCGGAGTCGCCGAGCATGGCCGCGACCGCTTTGCTGTGGGCGTGCAACGGCAGCAACTCGTCCCACACGAAGAACCCGTCCCAACCCGCCGCCTCGGCCGTCCGTGCGAGCTCGGCCAGTACGGCGGGATCCGCAAACGGCCCCTGGTTCGGCAAGTAGATCCCGTGCCGCATCCGCCCCACCCCCATCGGCCAGCCTACGCCGGGACCCTGCTCGGACCAGGGCCCCGGCGAGGTGGTCAGCGCTGGGCGGGGTACGCCGCGTCGACCTCGACTTCGACCAGCCAGCCGTTGACCGGGAGGTTCTCGATCTCGAGGGCGAAGCGGGACGGGCGGGCCTTGTTGACCACGAACGGCCTGGCGGGCGCCGCCGTACCGAGCGGGACCGGGACGTAGTTCCCGGTGGTCAGGTCGGTGTTGGCGAAGTACTGGCGGTAGGCGCGGTTCCAGCCGGCGAAGTCGGCGGTGGCGGCGCCGGCCGGGTTCTGCAGGAAGACGCGCATCGTGTACACGTCGGCGTACGAGAGACCCTGGGCCTGCAGGTTCTCGCCGATCCGCCGCAGCACGTTGATGCCCTGGGCCTCGGTGATCGTGACACCGGCCGGCAGCGTCCCACCCGGGAAGACGACGGTGTCGACGTACGACGCTTCCGATCCGGCCGGAGCGCCGGTGTTGAGGGCGGACGGGCCGAGCCCGCTCGTCTTGTAGATCGGTGTGTTGGCCCCGATGCCGACACCACTGGCGATCATCGGGTTGGCCTGGCCGGCCGGCAGGACCGGAGCGACCGTGCCCGGTCGTGGCGGCTTCGGCTTGTCCCACCAACCGGCCGCCGTACCGGCGCCGGCGCTGAAGGAGATCGCGACCGCCGCGACACCGGCGATCAGTGCACGCTTCCTCATCGGCTCGCCACCACCCGGCTGTGCAGAGCGGTCACAGTCGCGCGGGCCGACGTCATCGCGCCGTGCTGCCAGGCGATGGCGTGCGACAGGTGGTCGCCGGCGAAGTAGATGTTGCCGGTGGCATCGAGCAGCCGGGCGTAGACCCCGTCGGTCTGGGACGGCCAGCTGACCCAGGCTGCTTCGGAGTACTTGGTGCCCAGCCAGTTGACCGAGAAGGCCGCCTTGACGTCCTTGCCGTACACGTCGCCGTGGATCTTGGTGCCTTGCATCAGGGCTCGGTCCAGTCGCGCGGCCGGTGTCAGAGCGCCGTACACGTTGGCGTTCGCGCCGGTGTTGTAGTACCCGATGACGGTGCCGCGGCGGCCGTGGAAGCCGCTGGACGGGTACCAGGTGTTGACCGTGTCGAGGTTGCTGTTGGTGATCCCGCCGTAGATCCGGTGGTCCTCCTCCCACCAGCGCCGGCCGTACTCGATGCCGATCTTGCCCGCGTTCGTCGGGCGGGCGTACTTCAGCGCGTCGAGGATCGGGGTGGGCAGGTTCGACGGGACCTTCGCGGCCAGGTGCGGCGGCAGTGTGCAGATCGCGTAGTCCGCGGCGATCACCCGGGTTCGGGTCCCGGTTTTGTAGGTGACCTCGACGCCTTCCGTGGTGTTGCGCAGGCCGGTGACCTCGGCGCCGTACTGGATCTTCTCCTTGCCGATCGCCTTCTCGAACGCGTACGGGATCCGGTCCATCCCGCCGACCGGCTGGAACATCATCATCGCCTGGTCCCAGCCGAACTCGAACGAGAAGTAGTTGCCGACCCCGCTGGCGAACACGTCGCTCAGCGCGTACGGCGCCTCGGTCGTCCCGCCCTCCAGGCCGGCGCCGGGCTCGACGGTGTAGCCGCGGCGGCCGTCGGTGCCGGTGTAGGCGAACCCGGCCGCCTTGCTCCCGATCGCGCCGAAGCTGCTGAGGAAGCTGATCAGCGCCGCCTTGTCGGTGGCGGTGAGCTGACTGTCGAGTGCACCCTGGTCGGTGGCCTTGGCGAGCATCTCGGCGACGTAGCCGTAGGCGTCGGCCTTGGCGGTGCGGTGCCGGATCGGCTTGTTGGACAGGGCTGTGGTGCCCTCGCGGTACAGGTAGGCGTCCGCGTTCTGGTTGATGAACGGCTCGATCGGCACGCCGAGCTCGCGGCAGTAGTCGAGGGTCACGTGGTGCTGCGGCAGGCGGGCCGGTCCCGCGTTCATGTACTGACCGGACGAGAACGTCGCCCGCTGGGTGTTGCCTGCCAGGTCGGTCTCCACGGTGCCGCCGCGGACGGTCCAGTTTCGGCCGCCGGGACGGGTGCGAGCCTCGAGCAGGGTGACCTTGTAGCCGGCCTTCAGCAGTTCGTACGCAGAGGTCAGCCCGGCGATGCCGGCACCGAGGACGACGATGTGCTTGCGGCCGTGGCCGTTCAGTTCGACTCGCGACGGGGCGGCGTACGCGGGCGTCTCGGCGACGCCCGTGAGGCCGAGCGCCGACATCGTGGAGTACATGACACCGGCTCCACCGGTGATACCGACCTGCTGCAGGAACTGACGTCTGGTCTGCGCCATGCCTTCTCCTCACTGGGCAACGAAGTAGCTGACCAGAAAGGTAAAGACATGGTGTTTTCCCGCTGTGTCCGAGCGGTGACGACCTGAGACCGGTACTGACAGGTATGTTTCGGGTTAACGAACCTGTTCAAGCATGGTCTCAGCCACTGGCGCGATTTCCGCGTAGACACCGGGAAAATCGGGGTCGGCGCAGCCCTTGCCCCAGGACACGGTGGCCAGCAGACGGCCGTTCAGGACGAGCGGACCGCCGGAGTCGCCCTGGCAGGCGTCGGTGCTGCCGTTGCCGGCGCAGACGTTCGACGCGGCGGCGTACCCGCTGGCGACGTACTCCTTGTTCGCCAGGCAGGCGTCGTCGCCGAGATCGGGTACGGCGGCCTTCTGCAGGGTGTCGTCCGGGCCGGTGTCCGCGGTGTCGCCCCAGCCGTAGACGGTCGGCGTGACGCCGCGCCGATCGGCCTTGGGGTTCGTATCGAGCGCGATCAACGGCACTCGCGTGAACGGCTTGGCGAGGGTGAGGATCGCGAAGTCGTTGCGGTTGTTCTTGGTGTTGTACCCGGGGTGGATCCAGATCTTGCTGATCCCGGACACCCGGCCGGTCGAGTGGTCGCCGAGGTCGGCGCGTCCTTGGATCGCGCCGTACGTCGAGACCGGCTTGGTCATGCAGTGCGCGGCCGTCAGGACCTTGTCGGGTGCGAGCAGGACGCCACCACACCACCGCCCGGTCGGCCGCGAGGACTGCGTGTTGGTCACGACCACCGCCCACGGCGCCTCGCTGACACTCGCCAGCGTCCCGCCGACGATGAACTGCTTGTCGGCAGAGGATCCGGCAGTGGCGAGCAAGAGAACCCCGGCAAGCACGACAGCCCGTTTCAGCATGACAACGAACCTACTCCACGTGACTGGCTGATTACACACCGATCAGTCCACGACCGGTGTAGCTCGCCATGTTGCGGGGCACCGCGAAGGCATGAGGCTGACCGAGACCGCGGATGTCTGGTGGAAGAACGCAGTGGTGTACTGCCTCGATGTCGAGACCTTCTTCGACACCGACGGCGACGGGCGCGGCGACCTGCGCGGCGTGAGCCAGCGGATCGACCACCTGGCCGAGCTGGGCGTGACCTGCCTGTGGCTGATGCCGTTCTACCCGACACCGGACCGAGACGACGGCTACGACATCACCGACTTCTACGGCGTCGACCCGCGGCTGGGGACGCACGGCGACCTGGTCGAGCTGATCACGCTCGCCCAGGACCGCGGGATGCGCGTGATCGCCGACCTGGTCGTCAACCACACCTCCGACCAGCACCCGTGGTTCCGGAGTGCGCGGGCGTCGCGCGAGTCGCCGTACCGGGACTGGTACGTGTGGCGGGACGAGCCGCCGCCGGGCGCCGACAAGGGCATCGTGTTCCCCGACCAGGAGCAGAGCCTCTGGCAGTACGACGAGGAGGCTGGCCAGTACTACCTGCACCGGTTCTACAAGCACCAGCCGGACCTCGACATCACCAATCCCGCGGTGCGCGAGGAGATCATGCGGGTGATCGGCTTCTGGCTGCGGCTGGGGCTGTCCGGGTTCCGCGTGGACGCCGTGCCGTTCCTGATCGACCCGGCGGGCTCACTCGACGCGGCGGACTTGCCCGACCCGCACGACTACCTGCGTGACCTGCGAGCGTTCCTGTCCCGGCGGAGTGGACAGGCAATGCTGCTCGGCGAGGTCAACCTGCCTTACAAGGAGACCCGGCAGTTCTTCGGTGATGAGGACGGCGACGAGCTGACCATGTCGTTCGACTTCATCGCCATGCAGCGGCTGTACCTGTCGCTGGCGCGCAGCGACCCCGCCGAACTGGTGAAGGCGTTGCGGGAACGGCCGGACCCGCCGGAGGAGGCGCAGTGGGGCACGTTCGTGCGCAACCACGACGAACTCACGCTGGACAAGCTCTCCGACGACGAGCGGCAGGAGGTGTTCGACGCCTTCGGTCCCGAGGAGGGCATGCAGCTCTACGGCCGCGGTCTGCGCCGCCGGCTGCCGCCGATGCTCGGCAACGACCCGGACCGGCTCAAGCTGGTCTACAGCCTGCTCTTCTCGCTGCCTGGCACGCCGGTGCTGTTCTACGGTGAGGAGATCGGCATGGGCGAGAACCTCGCTGTGGAAGGGCGGAACGCGGTCCGCACGCCGATGCAGTGGACGGCCGACCCGAACGGTGGCTTCTCGACCGCGGACCCGAACGACCTGGCCGTACCCGTCACCGAAGGCGAGTACGGACCGGAGCACGTCAACGTCGCCGCCCAGCGCCGTGATCCCGACTCGCTGCTGAGCTGGATCAAGCAGTTGGTGCTGCGCTACCGCGAGTGCCCGGAGCTGTCCTGGGGCAAGTACACGGTCCTCGAGTCCGAGGCGCCATCGGTGTTCGCCCACCTTTCCGAGTACGAGGGCGGCCGCGTCGTCGCCGTTCACAACTTCGCCGACGAACCAGCTCACGTGACCCTCGCGGTCGCCGGCAACGGAGTCGGCGTCCAGGCCGTCGACCTCCTCCAGGACGGTACGGCGAGCGTCCGCGAGGACGGCGTACTCGAGCTGGGCTTGGACCCCTACGGCTCCCGCTGGCTCCGTATCACCCAGCTAGGCGATCGGTACCTCGTCTGACGAGCAGCATCAGACCGAGCAGGATCGTCCACACTCCCCAGGCGGTGCTGCCGATGAGTCCGGCGGCATCCCAGACCGGGAAGTCGGGGAGTGCGGTCGCCATGACGTCGCCTTGGTTGGTGAAGTAGAGAACGCTCGCGAGCAGTCCGCCCCAGCCGATCCAGCGGGGTACGGCGTTCGTGTGCAGGATGACCACGCTGACGCCGATGCTCCACGCGATGGCCAGGAGCTGCCCGAGGTGCTCGCCGAGCAGCGCACCGCCGTACTGGTGCTGCGCGGTCCACGCGGCCGCGACCGCCTGGTCGCCGTCGGCGTAGGCCCGAGCCAGCGGCGGTACGACGAACACCCAGCGCAGGAACCCGATCAGCGACAGCAGCACCGACGCGGCGCCGAGCGCGGTGGCGACTCGCAACACCGTCGACGACTCCCGATTGATTGCTTGGGGCAACATCAGGATCGGGATCGCGAGCAGGCCGTAGGTCCAGGCGGTGGCGAACCAGGTCCAGACCAGTCCCGGCCCGCCCTTGGTGAACGAGGTGAGCACGGTGCCGGCCGGTTCGCGCAGGATGTCCGGCCAGTCGAAGGTGGCCGACAGCACGCCGGCGGCGATGGCGAAGCTGACGGCGCTGACGACGAACAGTCCCCCGGTGATGCGACGCATCTGGATTCCCTCCCAAAATTGTACGGCGTACAGAGTTAGCATGCAGGCAATCCTGTACGCTGTCCAGAGTTAGGAGGGCGGATGGCGACAAGAGGCCGGCCGGGGCCGCGGCGGACGTTGACCGAGGACGAGCTGCTGACCGCGGCGCTGGAGCTGCTCGACGAGGGGTCGGCGGCGTCGATCCGGGGCATCGCGGCGAAGGTCGGCGTGGCGCCGAACGCGGTCTACACCTACTTCCCCGACAAGGCGGCGGTCGACCGGGCGCTGGTGGAGAAGCTGCTGGGCGAGGCGGACGGCGGGGCGTTCGCCGACGAGGGCGCGCCGTGGCGGGAGCGCGTGGAGGCGCTGGCGATCGGCCTACGCCTTCGGCTGGTTGCACACCCGGGGGCGGCCGCGTTGCTGATGAGCGGCCCGATGGATGGCCCGCGGACGACCGCGCTGAACGAGCGCTTGCTGGACGTGCTGATCGGCGCTGGACTCGACCCGGCCGATGCGGCGCGGGCGACGTACCTGCTGATCGTCTACGTCCTCGGCTCGATCGCGCTCGAGGTGGCCGACGAGACCGGAGCCGGTCCGCTGCCGTCAGAAGACGACCGGGTGGCGCGGCGGCGGGCCGGGTTCGCGCAGATCCCGGCGGAGATGTTCCCGCGCTCGGCCGCGGCGGCGCCGACGATGTCGCGCTTCATCACCACGGACCAGTACCTCTGGGGCCTACGCCGCCTGCTCGACGGCATCACCCCGAACTGAGATGGCCACCCCGGCCACGCATGCCGGGGTGACCACGCCTCACAGCCTAGGCCCTGTAGGCCGTCCACATGTTGCTGATGCGGGTGCTCTGGTCAGGGGTGAACTGGTTGTAGCAGGAGTCGTACGAGTAATCCATGTAGTTGTGGATCGGGTCGAGACCCGGCAGCGAGCAGGAGTCACGGCCCTCGGGGCAGCCGTTGGTGGGGCTGCCCTGCGCCGGAGTGTCGGCGACCTCGTCGTTCGTGGCGGTGCAGCCGCCCTGGAACGTGTGGTACAGACCGAACCAGTGCCCGGCCTCGTGGGTCGCGGTCTCACCCAGGTTGTAGTTGGCGATCCCGCCGCCCGGCAGCGAGTCGAAGTGCACGCGGATGCCATCGACGCCCGGGTTGCGGTCGTAGTCCCACGGGAACGTGGCGATCCCGAGGTAGGCGAAGTCGACCAGCCAGACGTTCAGCGCGTTCGCGCCGCCCTTGCGGGTCTGCTTGCGGTACGTGGCGCTCTGCTTGTCCTTGTGCCAGTTGTTGTTGTTGTAGCGGAACGTCCCGGCCAGCGTGAAGGTGAAGCCGGTGTTAGCCGCGGCGGACGACTCCTGCCCGGCGAACGTCTGGTTCAGTACGGCGATCTGCTGCGCGATCTGGGTGTCGGTGACGTCGCCGTTGCCGGCCGCGTCACGCATCACGTGCACGTAGACGGGCACGCTCGCGGCCGCCAGCGCACCCTTCGGCACACCGATGCCACGAGCAGCCTTGGCCTTCAGGATCTGCGCGGTCCGGGCCTCGATCGCCTTCTGCTCGGCGGCCGACACCTCCCGGGTGTCCGGGCCGTGCCCGCCCTTGGCGGACGCGCTCGCCGCTGGGACGTGACAGTCCAACGGGAGGTCTGCGGGAAGCTTGGCGGTCGCCTGACCACCCAGCGGGCTGAAGGTGAGCGCCGTGCCGGCCAGCATGACCGCCAGGGCGCGTGGACGGGTGATGAAAGATCGCATCTGATTGCGCTCCTCCGGGTCGGGCCGCTGGGCGGGCGGCCGGTTGCCGGAGATCTTGCGTGGACGGATGGCTGATCCGGAAGCCATCGCCGGAAATTTGCCCGCGGTTTAGGGAAAACCTTCGGTGCTCGGGCGGGCGGACAGACTTCCGTAGCGTTCCATCCTTTGCCAGCGCAGGCGCGAGCCGGCCAGCGCGGTGAACACGGACTGGATGACGACCAGGTACATCAGTTGCCGGTAGACGAGCTGCTGCAGCGGCAGCGTCCACAGCGGTCCGGCCCGTTCACCGTCCAGCCGGAAGGCGTAGAAGCCCATCCCGAACTGCAACGCCAGGAAGCCCAGCCACACCACGCCCACCCGCCATGGATCGAGGAAGAGCAGGCCGTAGAGCGCGAACACGTCCACCACCGGCGCCAGCAGCGGCAGCAGGACCTGGAACAGCAGGAGGTAGCTCAGCCCGCGTCGACCCAGCTTGCCCGCCTGGCCGCGCTGGACCCACGCACCACGGTGCTTCCACATCGCCTGCAGCGTCCCGTAGCACCAGCGGTACCGCTGCCGCCACAGTGCACCCAGCGACGCCGGCGCCTCGGTCCACGCGATCGCACGCTCTTCGTAGACCACGTGCCAGCCGTCGCGGCACAGCGCCATCGTCAGGTCGGTGTCCTCGGCCAGCGTGACGTCGCTGAGGCCGCCGATACGTTCCAGCGCCGTACGACGGAAGCCGCCGACCGCACCGGGGACGGTCGGCATGCACTCGGCCAGGTCGAACAGCCGCCGGTCGAGGTTGAAGCCGATCACGTACTCGATGTGCTGCCAGCGACCGAGCAGACCACGCCTATTGCCGACCTTCGCGTTCCCCGACACCGCGCCGACCGACGGGTCCGCGAACGGCTGGATGAGCATCCGCACGGTGTCCGGCTGGAAGACCGTGTCGCCGTCGACCATCACGATCAGGTCGAAGTGGGCCGCCTGCAGCCCGGTGTTCAGCGCGACCGGCTTGCCCGCGTTCGCCTGCCGGATCACCCGGACACCCGGGATCCGCATCGCCTCGACGATGTCCGCCGTACCGTCGGTCGAGCCGTCGTCGACGACGATCACCTCGATCGGATGGTCCGAGGCGACCAGCGAGCGGATGGCGGCCTCGATCCCGGCACTCTCGTTGTACGCCGGGACGATCACGCTGACCGGCTCGGTGACGGGATCGCCCCACGACCAGTCCCGCTGGCGCGCGTGCCGCCGGGCCGCGACCACCGTGGTGATCGCTCGCAGCACGCTCAGCGCGCCGGCGGCGTACAGGAACCAGGTCAGCAGCGTCAGGACGCCGTCGCTGATCCGCATCGCCCAGATCGCGGCCAGGCCGCGCCCGCGCTCGATCAGGCTCGCCTTGTGGACCGGCTGCGGCAGCCCGACGGCGTCGCTCACGGTGGCGAACGTGAACCCGCGCTTCTTCAGCGTCGGGATCAGCTTCGCCAGCGCGTCGACGGTCTCGCTCCGGTCGCCACCCGCGTCGTGCATGAGCAGCACCTGGCCGGCGGTCCCGCGCGGCATCGAGTTGGCGATGACCTTCGTCGTACCCGGCCGTCGCCAGTCCTCGCTGTCCTGCGTGCTCAGCACGGTGAGGTAGCCGTCCTGGCGGGCGGCCTCGATGGCGGTCCAGTCCGCATCGGTGAGTGCGCTGGGCTCGGACGAGTACGGCGGCCGGAGCAGCGGCGTGCTCATCCCGGTCGCGCCGGCCAGGATCAGCTGGCTCTGCCGGAGCTCGAGCGATCGGCGCCAGCCGGCCGCCGTACTCAGGTTGGCGTGGGTGAACGTGTGCACGCCGATTTGGTGGCCCTCAGCAACGATTCGGCGGGCCAGCTCCGGATGGGCGGCGACCTCGGTGCCGACCACGAAGAACGTCGCCTTGACCTGCTGCGCCTTCAGCAGGTCGAGAATCCTTGGGGTCCAGACCGGATCCGGACCGTCGTCGAAGGTCAGCGCGATCGTGCGGGCCTTGGGCGCCACGGACCGCGGCCGGTCCGGCGCGGCGTCGACCACCGGCCCGCCCTTGACGATCGCCTCCGGCACCGACTCGGCCGAGCCGGCAGCCTTGACCGCCCCGTCGGGCTCGGCGCCGAACATGTGGTGCGTGTAGCCGTTCAGCAGCAACATGCTCGACAGGCAGACGAGCAGCACGGTCAGAACGATCCAATGCGTGCGCATCGGGACGGGCTTCGCGCGTCGCGCGGCTGGGCGAGGACTCACGGCTTGGACGGCGACTTGGTCCGACCAGGCGGTGTGGTCGGCTTGTTGCTCACGTGAGCGGTGGGCTTGCCAGGCGGAGTCGTGGGCGAAGCGGTCGCCCGGGTCGACGGGGTGATCGTCGGAGTGGGGAGGACGGTCGGCGTGCTGCTGGGCTGCGGCGTGCCGCTCGGCGTCGGCGTACTGGTGCTGTCCGGGGTGACAGCCGCCTCACTCGGGTGCACGGACTGTACGGCGGCCGGAGCAGGCGTCACCGCCGGTTTCTTGGGCGCAGGCTTGGCCGCCTCCGGCAGTGGAACCAGCGGCGTGTCCAGACTCGGTCCACCGAGCACGCTGCTGACCACGAGGATCAGATAACCCGCAGCCGGTACGGCGAGAACCGCACCGGCGCGCCGGATGGCGCGATGGCGACGCCCGGTCGAGTCCAGGAAAACCGGCCGCCGAGCGGAAGGCGACTTCACAAGCGCGAGATCCTACTAGCCCCGCCCCACGGCAGGAACCCGGCCCCGAACGTCAAACGCTTGCATTACAAGGCCTATACCAGTTGCCTCGAGAAGCTACGACTGACCGTCGTGCGGAAGAGGGGCGATTCCGGTGGACTGGAGGAGAAGGGTGAGCAGGTGTTCGGGGGCGGTGGCGTCTGGGGAGAGGGCTTGGGTGACCAGGGGCTGGTTGGTGGGGAGGCCGGCTGTGGTTGTCCAGGTGAGGAAGGAGTCGACTGCGGCGGTTTGGGTGATGCCGTCGTCGGGCATTTCGTAGGAGTTGATGGCCATGGACTTGGCGAGGGTGCCCGACCAAGTGAGGCCATCGGGGGTTGCGGCGGCGACGGGGCCGCAGTCGCTGTCGAGGATGAAGGCCGCGAGGACGGGGTGGCCGGTGGCTTTGGCGAGGAGCTCGGCGCCGACCAGCGGGTCCACGTTGGCTCCGGCGACCCAGGCCAGTTGCCAGCCGTCGTGGAGTGGTTCGACCCGCACGTAGTCTTCGCCGAAAGTCGCGAGTTCGGCCAGTTGATCCAGTGGTACGTCGCTCTTGGTCGCGACGAGGTAGCCCCAGTAACCCATCGCACCAACCTACAGTTCAGCGAGGACCACGGTTGGTCGAGAGTGATGAGCGTGGAGCACTCCAGGGTGTGGCGTTGGCTGGGGCGGTCGTCGCCATCGTTCTCGCCACTGTCGCCATCTGGTTGACGCGACAACGGCGCCTGCTTCCTGGTGCGGTGCTGGTTCTGTCGGTTCTGCGCTGTGGTCGGTTGCTGTACGTCTACTCGTTCACTCCGCACTTGATCTGGCATCAGTGAGAGGTAATCACGGTGAATCTGGATTCGTTCTTTGCGGTGCACCGGACTTGGCTTCGGGGGGTTGTGCCGGACTTGGATGCCGCGTTGAGGGGGCCTGCGGTGGAGGCTCAGGTCGATCAGTACGAGGAAGCCGTCGGCGCGGAACTGCCTGCCGAGTTGCGGCAATTGTGGGGGATACACGACGGTGAAGCCGGTCCCGAGCCCAGCGGCGGAACGATCGGCGGGCTGGTGTTCCTCGGGGTGGCGGAGTCCTTGCGAGAATGGGCCGATTGGTCATCGCTGCGGGACGAGACGTCCGACGAGGACATGCAGGCACTGCGCATGTTCTCCGCGTCGGTCCCGGCCGAGGCAGTTCAACTGGAGTACACAGCCGCTGGTTGGTTGCCGATCCTGAAAGAGAGTATGGAGGGCAGCTACCTGGGCCTGGACCTCGCTCCGGGACCTGGTGGTCAGCCCGGACAGGTCATCAACTTCGGCCGTGACGAGGACCGGAAGGCTGTGATCTCCCGGTCGATGTCCGACCTGCTGAGCTTCATCGCATCGGAGGCCCGGCAGGGTGAGTTCGTCGTGTCGTCGGTCGAGCCGAGTGGTCAGCCGGTGCTCGCCCACCGGCGCGGGAGACTCATCCCCGTCCTTCGTCGACTCGCCGAGTCCGGCGGCCCGCTGGCGTAGGACGGCTGCGATGAGCGAACCGCTGACGTCCCGGTTCCGGTGCAGGTGCAGGAGGCCTTGGTCGATTTCCTCGCGGAGTTCTCCGAACGTGCTCGTGCTTCGTTCGGCAACGTCGCCGACGACAATGACGGCGGCAGAACCGCGCTGGAAGTCGTCCTGCCCCGGTTGGAGGACCACGGTGTGCTCCAGAGTGACGAGGTACTGCGCGGGTACTCCTGGGTCACGGTCTGTCCGCCGGCGCTCGTCGATCGCCTAGGCGGGTACGAGGCGCTGGAGGCCACCGGAGCCTTCACGGAGGTACGGCGGCTCGACTACGGCGCCGCGCTACTGCGCGCCACCGACAGGCTGGAGGAGTACGACGACGACGCGATCCGCCGAGTGTTTCACGCCCTGGCGCCGGTCCTACCGCGAGGAAAGCCCCGCCAGTCGCCCGTCTACGACGACCGGGTCCCGCCGAGGCTCGTCTACGAGGACCCGTCGGACCACAGCTGACGAAGCAGGCACGGCCCGGGAAGCGCGTACCGGGGCGTGGTGGGTGAATAGTCGGGAGCAAATCGCCCCGGCGTGCATGGTCTGGGGGGTGGGGTGGCTACTGTCATCAGGTGCAGAAATGGCCTGGCCGTCCTTACCCACTCGGAGCCACGTACGACGGCTCCGGGACGAACTTCGCGGTGTTCTCGGAGGTAGCTGAGCGAGTAGACCTGGCCCTGATCGGCGACGACGGGGCCGAGCAGTTGGTGCAGCTGACCGAGGTGGACGGTTTCGTCTGGCACGGGTACCTGCCGGCGGTGCAGCCGGGGCAGCGGTACGGGTTCCGGGTGCACGGGCCGTACAACCCGGCCGAGGGGCACCGGTGCAACCCGTCCAAGCTGCTGCTGGACCCGTACGCGAAGGCCATCGACGGCCAGCTCGACGGGGACGAGTCGCTGTTCAGCTACCGGTTCGCCAAGCCGGACGAGCTGAACACGATGGACAACCGCGAGCACACCATGCTGTCGGTGGTGACCAACCCGTTCTTCGACTGGGGCAACGACCGCCCGCCGGGGCACGCCTACCACGAGACCGTCATCTACGAGGCCCACGTGAAGGGCCTCACCAAGACCCACCCGGCGCTGCCGGAGGAGATCCGCGGCACGTACGCCGGGATCGGGCACCCGGCGATCGTCGAGCACCTGAAGGAGCTCGGGGTGTCGGCGATCGAGCTGATGCCGATCCACCAGTTCGCCCAGGACGGCCACCTGCAGGAGCGCGGCCTGTCGAACTACTGGGGCTACAACACCATCGGCTTCTTCGCGCCGCACAACGACTACGCCGCCGGCGGCACCCTCGGCCAGCAGGTGACCGAGTTCAAGACGATGGTGAAGGCGCTGCACGAGGCGGACATCGAGGTGATCCTCGACGTGGTGTACAACCACACCGCCGAGGGGAACGAGTTCGGCCCGACGCTGTCGTTCAAGGGCATCGACAACGCGGCGTACTACCGGCTGGTGGACGCCGACAAGCGGCACTACTACGACACCACCGGGACCGGCAACAGCCTGCTGATGCGGCACCCGCACGTGCTGCAGCTGATCATGGATTCGCTGCGCTACTGGGTGACCGAGATGCGCGTCGACGGGTTCCGGTTCGACCTTGCGGCCACTCTGGCCCGCCAGTTCCACGAGGTCGACCGGCTGTCGGCGTTCTTCGACCTGGTCCAGCAGGACCCGGTGGTGAGCCAGGTGAAGCTGATCGCGGAGCCCTGGGACGTCGGCGACGGCGGCTACCAGGTGGGCAACTTCCCGCCGCTGTGGACGGAGTGGAACGGCAAGTACCGCGACACCGTCCGGGACTTCTGGCGCGGCGAGCGGTACACGATGGCCGAGTTCGCCTCCCGCCTGACCGGCTCGTCGGACCTGTACCAGGACGACAGCCGCCGCCCGCTGGCCAGCATCAACTTCATCACCGCGCACGACGGTTTCACGCTCCGCGACCTGGTCTCCTACAACGACAAGCACAACGAGGCGAACGGCGAGGGCGGCAAGGACGGCGAGAGCCACAACCGCTCCTGGAACTGCGGCGTCGAGGGCGCGACCGACGACGCCGAGGTGCTCGCGCTCCGGGCGAAGCAGCAGCGCAACTTCCTGACCACGCTGCTGATCTCGCAGGGCGTGCCGATGATCGCGCACGGTGACGAGCTCGGCCGGACCCAGAGCGGCAACAACAACGTCTACTGCCAGGACAACGAGATCTCGTGGGTGGACTGGAAGCTCACCGACGGCCAGAAGGACCTGCTGGCCTTCACCCAGGCCCTCGTCAAGCTGCGCAACGACCACCCAGTCCTGCGCCGCCGCCGCTTCTTCCACGGCGACACCGGCATCGACGGTCTCGGCGACCTGGTCTGGTTCACGCCGAAGGGCACCGAGATGCAGAACGGCGACTGGCAGCGCGACGACGCCCGCGCGATCGCGGTGTTCCTGAACGGCGATGCGATCTCCGAGCCGGACCCGCGTGGTGAGCCGGTCGTGGACGACTCGTTCCTGGTCCTGCTGAACAGCAACCACGAGCCGCTCGACTTCCTGCTCCCGCCCAAGGAGTACGGCGAGAGCTGGACGGTCGCCGTGGACACGACGACCGCGCAGGGCGGCGCCGGCGACGAGCCGCACGCAGCCGGCAGCACGATTCGATTGGAGTCCCGCAGCACGCTCGTCCTGACCCGCGCGAGGCAGGCCGCGGAATGACCTCAGCTCCCCAGGCCACCTACCGACTGCAACTGCACGCCGGTTTCGGGTTCGACGACGCAGCGGCGGTCGTCCCGTACCTGCAGAGCCTCGGGATCTCGCACGCCTACCTGTCCCCGATCCTCCAGGCCGCGCCCGGATCCATGCACGGGTACGACGTGGTGGACCACAGCCGGCTGTCCGAACCGGCCGGGGGACGCCCTGCGTTCGACCGGCTGGCCGCGCGGCTGGCCGATCACCGGATGGGCGCGGTGTCGGACGTCGTACCGAATCACGTCGCGGTGCCGACGCCGGCGCGGCTCAACAAGGCCCTGTGGTCGGTGCTGCGGGACGGGCCGGGGTCGCCGTACGCGGAGTGGTTCGACGTGGACTGGGGTGCGGGGAACCAGCCGTTGCTGATGGCCGTGCTGGGTCAGCGGATCGGCAAGGTGCTCGCGGACGGCGAGTTGTCGGTCGAGGGCGACGTACTGCGGTACTACGACCACGAGTACCCGCTGCGGCCCGGGACCAGAGACCTGCCGCTGGCCGAGTTGGTGACCGAGCAGTGGTACCGCCTGGCGCACTGGCGGGTCGCTGACGAGGAGCTGAACTACCGGCGCTTCTTCGACGTGGACACGCTCGCCGCAGTCCGCGTGGAGACGCAGGAGGTCTTCGAGGCCACGCACGAGCTGTTGCTGGAGCTCCTGCACGAGGGGAAGCTCAACGGCTTCCGCATCGACCACCCGGACGGCCTGGCCGACCCGCGTGGGTACCTGCGCCGACTGGCGGAGCGCACCGGCGGCGCGTGGGTCGTGGTCGAGAAGATCCTCGAAGGCGACGAGGAACTGCCGCGCGACTGGCCGTGCGCCGGCACGACCGGGTACGACGCCCTGCTGCGCGTCGGCGGCCTCTTCGTCGACCCGGCCGGTGCTGCGCCGCTGGCGGCGTTCCACTCCGAGCTGACCGGTGAGCCTGCCGACTTCGGTCCGGTCGTGGAGGAGGCCAAGCGGGAGGTCGTGAAGCACGGCCAGTACGCCGAGGTGCACCGGCTCGTCGAGCTGCTGGCCCGCATCTGCCAGGACGACGTCCGGCTGCGCGACCACACGCGGCGAGCGTTCCACGAGGTGGTCGTGGAGCTGCTCGTCCACTTCGAGATCTACCGGGCGTACGTCGTACCGGGGGAGCAGCCGTCTCCGACTGCGGTCGTCGCGTTGGAGCGGGCGGCCGAGAAGGCGCGGGAGAGGCTGGACGAGGACCGGCAGGAGACGCTGGACGTCGTGCTGCACCTGCTGCTCGGTAAAGACACGAGTCCGATCGACGAGCACGCGCGGGACGAGCTGATCGTCCGGTTCCAGCAGACGTGTGGGCCGGTGATGGCCAAGGGGGTCGAGGACACCGCGTTCTACCGGTGGTTCCGGCTCGCGTCGCTCAACGAGGTCGGTGGGGACCCGGAGCACTTCGGTGTGACGCCGGAGGAGTTCCACGCGTACGCGGCCCGGCTGAACCAGCACTGGCCGAAGACGATGACCACGCTGTCCACCCACGACACCAAGCGGTCCGAGGACGTCCGTGCCCGGCTCGGTGTGCTGTCCGAGCAGCCTGCGGCCTGGTCGGAGGCGGTCCGGGAGTGGAGACGGCTCTCGGAGGACCACCGGAGCCCGCTGCTGGACGGCAGCACCGAGTACTTGTTCTGGCAGACACTGTTCGGCACCTGGGACGACGGCCCGCTGCCGGAGGACCGCCTGCAGGCCTACCTGCTCAAGGCGATCCGCGAAGCCAAGCGCCACACCATGTGGACCTCCCCGGACGAGGAGTACGAGCACGCCGTCGCCGCCTTCACGACCGCAGTCCTCGCCGACACCACGGTCCTGGACTCGGTACGGCGCTTCGCCGCAGGACAAACGGAGTTCGTCCGAGCGGCCACGCTCGGCCAGAAGCTGGTGCAGCTCACGATGCCCGGCGTACCGGATGTCTACCAAGGCACCGAGCTGGTCGACCTGTCGCTCGTCGACCCGGACAACCGGCGGCCGGTGGACTACGAGCACCGGATCGCCCGGCTGCAGCGGCTGGACGAGGGTACGAAGCCGGACGACCTGTCTGACGAGAAGCTGCTGGTCACCAGCCGGGCACTCCGTCTCCGCAGGCAGTACCCGGAGGCCTTCACCGGCAGCTACACGCCGCTCCCGACCTCCAACGGCCACGCGGTCGCCTTCGCCCGTGGTGACGCGGTCATCACGGTCGCGACCCGCCTGCCGGCTGCGCTGTACCGACTCGGCGGATGGGGTGACAGCACGGTGGTGCTGCCGAGCGGTC
This sequence comes from Kribbella sp. NPDC050470, assembly GCF_044458365.1. Lineage (NCBI taxonomy): Bacteria > Bacillati > Actinomycetota > Actinomycetes > Propionibacteriales > Kribbellaceae > Kribbella > Kribbella sp. NPDC050470. The sequence goes on from NZ_JBITHV010000004.1 coordinate 550,847, forward strand.
AGTGGAAGAACGTGTTGACCGGCCGCGAGGTGGGTAGTGGAGCAGCCCGGATCCATGAGCTGCTGGAGGATCTCCCGGTGGCGCTGCTCGTAAGGAGCTGAATGCACACCTTCCGCGTCTGGGCGCCCAACGCCGAGTCGGTCGACTTGGTCCTGCGCGACGGTCGTCTGCCGCTGCACCAGGCCGGCGCCTGGTGGGTGCGGGACGTCGTCGAGGCCCACCACGGCACCGACTACGCGTTCACCGTGGACGGGAGTGAGCCGCTACCCGATCCGCGCAGCGCGTGGCAGCCGGACGGGGTGCACGGCTTCAGCAGGGTGTTCGACGAGCACCGCTTCCGCTGGACGGACGGCGACTGGGCGGGTCGCGACGTGCGCGGCTCGGTGTTCTACGAGCTGCACATCGGCACGTTCACGGAGCAGGGCACGCTGGACGCGGCGACCGAGCACCTCGACTACCTGGTCCTGCTCGGCGTCGAGGTGGTCTCGCTGATGCCGGTCGCCGCCTTTCCCGGACGGCACGGCTGGGGGTACGACGGTGTGCACCTGTACGCCGTGCACGAGCCGTACGGCGGGCCGGAGGCGCTGCAGCGGTTCGTCAACCGCTGCCACGAGGTAGGCCTGGCGGTCTGCCTCGATGTGGTCTACAACCACCTCGGCCCGAGTGGGAACCGGCTGGGCGAGTTCGGGCCGTACTTCACCGACCGGCACACCACCCCGTGGGGACCGGCGGTCAACCTCGACGACACCGGCAGCGCCGAGGTACGGCGGTGGATCTGCGACAACGCACTGCGGTGGTTCCGGGCGTTCCACATCGACGCTCTGCGGCTGGACGCCGTACACGCGCTGGCGGACGACAGTCCGACTCACCTGCTGGCCCAGCTGTCGTCGGAGACCGCTGACCTGTCGGAGCAGCTCGGGCGGCCGCTGGGGCTGGTGGCCGAGTCCGACCTCAACGACGCGCGGATGGTCGAGCCGGTGTCCGAGGGTGGTCTGGGCATGACCGCGCAGTGGAGTGACGACTTCCACCACGCACTGCACACGCTGCTGACCGGCGAGCGGGCCGGGTACTACGTGGACTTCGGCGATCCCGGGGTGTTCGCCAAGACATTGACCCAGGTGTTCTTCCACGACGGGTCGTACTCGACCTTCCGCGGCAAGGACTGGGGACGGCCGGTCGATCCGGCCCGGCACCGCGGCGGCGAGTTCCTCGCGTACACCTCGAACCACGACCAGGTCGGCAACCGGGCGCTCGGCGACCGGCCCGCGCTGACGCCCGGCCAGTTGGCGATCGGGGCCGCGCTGGTGATCACGTCGCCGTACACGCCGATGCTGTTCATGGGCGAGGAGTGGGGCGCCTCGACGCCGTGGCGGTTCTTCACCGACCACGAGGAACCCGAGCTGGCCGAGGCGGTCCGGACCGGCCGGCGGCGGGAGTTCGCGGACCACGGCTGGGACGCCGACGAGATCCCGGATCCGCAGGACCCGGAGACCTGGCACAGCTCGGTCCTCGACTGGACCGAGCTGGACGAGTCGCCGCACCGCGAGCTGCTGGCCTGGTACCGCGACCTGCTGGCCCTGCGCGCCCGGACGCCGGACCTGCGCGACGACCGGCTGTCCTCGGTCGGCATCGCGTACGACGCCGACGGCGACTGGATCGTGGTCACCCGTGGGAGCGTGCGCATCGTGGTGAACCTGGCCGCCGGAGAGGCCGTGGTCCCGGTCGACGGTGGGCTGTCGCACGAGCTGCTGACCTTCGGCACGGCCGCGGCCGTCACGGATGGTGTTCGGCTCTCCGCGCACGCCGTCAGTCTGCGAACGTCAAGCATTTAACGGGTTTGGCCCAGATTTGTGCGGAAACCGAACATATCCGGCTGTTCGAATCCGTTTGTCGATGGGGATTTCCGGAATTGCTTGTGTCCTAGGCCACTCGTAGCGGAGTGTTGAATCCGCCAGCAGGGGAGCAGGGGTTGACGGGAGGACATATATGACAGTCGGAGGCGTCGACACTTACTACGACTACGAAGAGAAGCAGTGGAAGAGCCGGCGGCTGGGCGGTGGGCCGATCCACCGCGGGCCGGTCTGCCCGGCGCCACGAACAGCCGACCACACCCAGACTCACGAACGCCTTCCGGCCGGACGTGAGCACGTCGGCAGGGACGAGAAGAAGACCGTTCTCGGCTGACGAACCGGTGGCAGGGCCCGCCAGACCAGGTCACCGTAGTCCGCCGAACAGTCACCACAGCGGCCGTCGAGCCGGAACCCGACGGCCGCTGCGGCATGCCTTACCGGCTGAACAGCGTCCGTAGCTCGAGGGATGCCTGGAGTCGGTCGGTCCAGGGACGGGATCGGAGCGCCTTGCGGAGGTCACGCACGCCGGTCCAGGCCTGGTCGCTGAGATCCGGGCCGCTTGGACCGCCGGACCAGAGGGCATGGTCCACCGCTCGGGCGACGTGGGTGAGTCCGGGCTCGGTGTCCGGGAGCTCTCGGGCGGCATGTGCCAGGTCGCGGACCGTCATACCGGCGGTCACCGGCACGCCGTGCGCCCGCAGCCGGTCGCGGGCTTCGGCCCATGCCCCGACCACCGACGCGCTGCCGGTACGGCGCCGCCGTCGGAGCGCCCGCACCGACTTCAGCAGCGGTACGCCGGCCAGCCACAGCAGCAGCAACGCCGCCGAGCCGAGGAAGATCCACAGCAGCGGGATCCGGACGCCGCTCCAGCTCCGGTCGGAGCCGCCGTCGTCGGTCGAGGGCGGCACCTCCGGGTCCTCGATCTGCTCGACCGGCGGGACCGCGGCCCGGGCCTGCTCGGTGATCTCGGCGGTGGAGCCGGCGATCGAGGCCTTCCCGGTCTTGGCCTGGTCGACCGGGTCGAGCGGCCACCAGCCGACCCCCTCGACCGCGACCTCCGGCCAGGCGTACGCGTCGCTGTCGCGGATCGTGTAGAGCCCGTCGGCCTCGGGCTCGGCGGGTGCCCGGAACCCGACGACGAGCCGGCATCCGGTCGAACACCACGCAGTCGTAGGAGTTGACCCACAGCGCCTCGTCCGCGGCCGCGATGGTGCCCGCGACGTCCACCGCGAGCGCCGCCGACCGCAGCGCGGCCGGCACCGCCACCTGCAGGTCCTCGTCGTCCTCTACCACCAGTACGCGCACCGGCACCCTCGTGTGTCATCGAAATGTCATCGTCGGCACGGATCGTATGTGTCATGAACGGTCACTCAGCGCACGCACCGGCCCGGTTGTCCTTCCGCGTGCTGGGCCCGCTCGAGGTCGACGGCCCGGACGGACACCCGCTCGACGTCTGCGGCGGCAAGCCCGCCACCGTGCTGACATTGCTGCTGCTGCACCGCAACGCTTGGGTCAGCACCGAGCAGCTGGTCGACGCCGTATGGGCCGGCCGGGACATCCCCGCGTCGGCGCAGAACAACCTGAAGACCTACGTCTGGCAGCTCCGCCGGGCGCTGCCGGACGAGCGCATCGAGAGCCGTCCCGGCGCGTACCGGGTCCGGGTGCTGCCGGGCGAGCTGGACGCCGACATCGCCGCCGGCTTCCGCGACGAGGTCCGCGAGTTGCTCGTCCGCGGTGCCGCTGCCGAGGCCGCCGCGATTGTCGAGCGCGCGCTCGGCCTGTGGCGCGGTTGCCCGTACGACGGCCTGACCGTCGACGCCACGTCGGCCGTCGACCGCCTCGCCGAGCTCCAGCGCAGCCTGCGCGAGGACCTGGCCGACGCGCAGCTCGCGCTCGGATGTCCTGCCGAGGCCATCGCCGTACTGCGGGCTCTCACCGAGGAGGAGCCGCTGCGCGAGCTTGCGTGGGCTCGGCTGATGACGGCGTACCGGAAGACCGGTCGTCGGCACGACGCGCTGGCTGCGTACCAACGGGCCCGGACCGCGCTTGGGCGTGATCTCGGGATCGAGCCGGGTGCCGAGCTCACCGCGCTGCACCAGCAGATCCTGAGCGAGGAGGCGCCGCGGCTGATCGCGCCGCCGGTGAGCTCGAACCTGCCGCCGCGGGTCCCCGGCTTCGTCGGCCGCACCGCGGAGCTGCGTTCTCTGCAGGGTGCGACCGGCGTGGTGACGATCGACGGGATGCCGGGGATCGGCAAGACCGCCTTCGCCCTTGAGGTCGCAGCCGCCTCCGGCTTCGAGACCCAGCGTTACCTGGACCTGCGCACGGACACCTCGTTGCCTTCAGCAACCGGCCTGCTGATCCTGGACAACGTCGAGCACACCGACCAGGTACGACGACTTCTGCCGAACGACCCGGATGCACTGGTCCTCGTGATCAGCCGGCACCGCCTGACCGGCCTCGACCGCACCCGCGCCGTCACCCTCGACGTCCTCGCCGTCGACGAGGCCGAGCGGCTCACCGACATCGAGCAGATCCTGCGCTGGTGCGAGGGGCATCCCGGCGCGATCCGGCATCTGGTCGAGCGGATGCGCAACCGGCAGCCGTGGACGGTCGCCCGGATGGCGGCCCGGCTCGACGACCCCGCGGCCCGGTGCCGTGCGCTGGCCGAGGTGCTGGCGACGTTCGACACCGCGTACGAGGCGCTCCCGCGGCCGGTGCAGCGGTTCTACCGGCGGATCGCGACGACACCGCAGTTCGACCTGCGCCGGGCCGCCCGGCTCGCCGGCGTCGGGCAGGACGAGGTCGAGTCGATGGTCGACCTGCTGATGGATCTCAACCTGGTCGCCGAGCCGGCGCCTGGACGGTTCGTCCTGCTGCCGGTGGTCCGCGACCACGCGCACCGGCTGCTGCTCGCCACCGAGTCGAAGGCCGAGCTGGTCGCATGAAGCCGCACGCCGCGGCAGCCGCCGCCCCACAGCGCGAGGCCGTCCAGGTCGGGGTGACCAGAGCGGTCCCGCAGGAGACGTCGGTGGGTGTCCCGGTCGCCCGGCCCTGGCCGCCTAAGTTGCCGGCGGCACCGATCGCCCAGCCGGCGCAGGCGCAGCGACTCACGCTGGTGGAGCAACCGCCCGCGCCCGCGCCGGCGACCGACACCGTCGAGCGGCCGGACCGGTCGATCCGGGTCGGTCAGATCGTCTGCTGGCAGTCCGCGGTGGTCGCGGTCGGCGCGGCGACGGCCGGTTCGCGGACGGCGCTCATTCTGACCTCGGCAGCAGCAGTCTCGCTGGTGGCGCTGACCTCGATCCGCATCCGTGGACTCTGGCTGTACCGCTGGGTCGGCGTCCTGCTGGTCGACCTGGTCCTGCGGGCCGGTCCGGCAGCTGTGCGTCCGGCTGGCCGGGTCCGCTTCGTTGCCTGCCACAAACATGCAGGCGCTGGCCGCAGTCCTGCTCGGCACCGGCACCGGCGCCGCCCAGACCATCGCGATCACGGTGACGGCATCCGCCGATCACCACCTGCCCACTCGCCACGACGCCGTACTGCGGCTGGCCGCCTCACACCCGGCCACCCTCGACACGGCCTTCTCCGTACTGAGCAACCTGGCCCGGTCCTTCGGGGCCGAGCCCGAGCGCCTCGACGGCCGGCACGCCGACGGCGTCGCCGCCACGCTACCTCTGGGGGTCCCTCTCACATGACTGTCACGATGCTGCCCGCTGCCTTCCACCAGATCTCTGCCCACGGCGGTATCGCCGAGCTGCTGGCTGCCGCCGAGGACGAGGTGATTGCGATGAGCAACCTCACCCCGGCCGGGCCTGCCTTCGGGCCGCGCGACGTGCGGCCCGGCCTGCGGTACCGGGCGATCTACCCCGACACCGCCCGGACGGCGCCGACCGCGTGCCGGCACCTGGGGGCGATGTCTCTGGCCGGGGTCGCGGTGCGGACGATGCCGTACATCCCGATGAACGCACTGGTGATCGACGGCTCGATCGCTGTGCTGCCCGCGGACACGGCGAACGGCAGCGTCGCCGTACTCCGGCTGACCAGTGTCGTCACCACGGCCGTCGAGCTGTTCGAGCGGATCTGGCCGGACGCCGTACCGCTGGCAGGCGACGACCTGCCGGACGACACCGACCTGTCCCTGCGCGAGCAGGAGATGCTGCGGCTGCTCGCCCTCGGCGCGACCGACGAGGTCGCCGCGGCCCAGCTCGGCATCTCGGTCCGGACGGTCCGGCGGATGGTCGCGCAGATCATGAACAGGCTCGGCGCCCGCAGCCGCTTCCAAGCCGGTGTAAAGGCCGCCGACCGCGGCTGGCTCCTAGAACGAGCCAGCTGATGCGGGTGCTCACCGTCGCCCCGGACCGTCCCGCCGCGTATCCGACCATCGGCTCTGCCCTTCTCGAGGCGCCGGACGGGGCCGCGATCGCGATCGCTGACGGGACGTACGCCGAGACGCTCGAGCTGACCGGCCGTTCGGTCACCCTCCGGGCCGAGGACGGGGCGACGGTGATCCTCGACGGTTCCGGCGCCGACTGGCCGACCATCCGGGCCGTCGACGGCGCGCTGACGTTGCGCGGTCTCGACGTACGGGCTGTGGAGAGCATCGCCGTCTCGGTCGACCGTCCGGGACATCTCCGGCGACGGCATCGTCGTTGCCCTGGGCGCCGATCCGGTCATCCGCGGCGGCACGGTGTCCGGCTGCGGCGGCCGCGGCGTCTACATCTACCAGTACAGCCGGCCGGAGCTCACCGACCTCGAGATCGCCCACACCGGCGCCGAGGGCATCGGCGTCGCCCACGGCAGCACACCGGTGATCCGGCGAGTGACCGTGCACGACACCCGCGGCTCCGCGATCACCGTCGCGCCGGGTTGCGGCGGGACGATCGAGGGCAGCCGGTTCTCGAACACGGCGGAGCCCGCGTTGGCGCTGGCCGCCGGGGCCACGGTCGAGGTGGTCGAGGAGAGTCATGCCGTCGCCGCCGGCGGTGGCGGACCCGTCGACGAGTTGCTCGCCGATCTCGACGCGATGGTCGGTCTGCCCGGCGTGAAGGCCGAAGTGCATGCGCTCGTGGACGAAATCCAGGTCAACGAGTGGCGCCGTACCGCCGGACTGTCGGTCGGCGCGGTCAGCCACCACCTGATCTTCGCTGGCGCACCGGGCACCGGGAAGACCACGGTCGCGCGGTTGTACGGCAAGCACGCTCGGGCGGATGCCGACCACCGACGAACTGCGGTCGCTGCTCCCGGCCGACGTGCTGACCGCCGCCGGGGCTGACAGGCCGGGGTCCCCGACGGCGTAGTGCCGGTATCGCCTACAGTGATGAGCGCCAGCACCGGATCGGAAGGACCGTCGCGAATGGCCGAGGCAGAGAAGCCGCCGTACCCCGGATTCGACATGAACAGGCCGAGCATCGCGCGCACGTACGACTACCTGCTCGGCGGCAAGGACAACTTCGCCGTCGACCGCGCCTTCGGGGACAAGTTCATCAACGACCTGCCCGGCTCGCAGCAGATCGCGCTGGACAACCGCGCGGCGCTGATCCGGGCCATCCGCGAACTGGTCTCGGGCAACCGGATCCACCAGTTCGTCGACCTCGGCAGCGGGCTGCCGACCGCGGACAACGTGCACCAGGTGGCCCAGCGATACGACCCGAGCTCCACGGTCGTGTACGTCGACAACGACCCGATCGTGCTCGCCCACGGCCGCGCGCTGCTGGCCGAGAACGAGAACACCACCGTGATCCAGTCCGACCTGCGGACGCCGAAGGCGATCTTCGACCACCCGGACACCCAGCGGCTGATCGACTTCACCAAGCCGGTCGCGATCGTGTTCAGCGCGACCCTGCACCACGTGAACGACGACGAGGACCCGGCCGGCCTGGTCAAGTTCTGGAGCGACCGGATCGTCTCCGGCAGCTACGTGTTCATCAGCCACTTCCGCAGTGAGAACGACCCGCGCAGCCAGGAGCTCGAGCAGGTGCTGCAGGGGTCGCTCGGCCGCGGCCGCTGGCGGACCGACGAGCAGATCCTCGCGCTGTTCGGCGACGGCTTCACCGTGCTCGAGCCGGGCCTGGTCCCGGCCGTCGAGTGGCGCAACCCGCAGCCCGCCGACGACATCACCGACTGGCAACGCCTGATCGCCGCCGTGCTCGCCGTCAAGGACTAACTCGACGTCCAGACGAACTTGTTGGACGTGTAGGTGGTCCCGTCCGGCGCCTTCACCGTCACCCAGACCGTCTGGCCGACCGCGTTGCAGGGGAAGCGGTCGTCGACGACCATGCCGCCCTTCTCGTCGGTGGTCAGCGTCGCACCCGGGTTGAAGTTGCCCCACTCGGTCGTCCACGGGTGGATCTCGTACCTGGTGTCGGGGCGCAGACCAGACATCCGGATCAGGATGAACGCGCACTCCGGCGGCTCGCAGTTCCCGTAGTCCGCGCCGGCGCCGCGCGAGGCGATCACGCTCTCCTTGCGCTGCGTCGTGGCGGTCACGGTGGCCGCTTCGCCGGTCAGCGTCCGGCCGTCGGGTGAGCGGGTGATCGCCCGCACCGTGAACGTGTACCGCGTCGCGGCGGTCAGCCCGGTCCAGGTGAGCTGCGCGGCGGTCGTCGTACGGGTCTGCGAGCCCATCGAGACGTCGTACCGGACGAAGGTGCCCTCGCCCAACTGGGGCCGGTTCCAGCCGAGGACGAGTGACCCGCCGCTGGGGGTGCCGCGGACTGCGAGGCCGCCCGGCGACTCCGCGACGCCCCAATTGAACTGGACGCGATTCGACCGGACCGCGGGACCGGCGCCGACGCGGTTCACCGCGCGAACGCTGATGGTGTAGCCGGTGTTCCCGGCCAGGTCCGTGATCCGCGCCGACCGGGCCGACCCCGGCACCGTCATCGAGCCACCGGTCCAGCTCAGCCGGTACGACGAGATGGTCGCGCCATGTGGAGCCGCCGCCTGCCAGGTCACCGTCGCGGCACCGCTGACCGCCCGCACCCGGACTGCGGAGGGCGCACCGGGCAGGCCCGCCCTAGCCGTCGCCTGGTTGGTCGGGGTGGTCTTCTCGGGCTCGGTCGTCTTGCTGGGCGGGGTCTTGCGGGTCGGCGGCGTCTTCCTGACCGGAACCTTGGGGGTCTCGGTCGTCTTGCTGGGCGTGGTGGTCGGGGTTGGGGTCGTCGGGACCGGCCCGGGCCGTTCGCCGCCGACCGTCACCGACTCGGTCTGTCCGTCGCGGTCGACCACGACCACGCGGTCGCCCTTGCCGCTCTCGACGTACACGCGGGAATCGTCGCCGCGGAAGAGGCTCGGCTCCCGCTTGCGTTCGCCGGCGACCGCACGGCTCGGCACCTGCTGGTGCGAGACCTCCCGGCCGTTGCGGTCGAGGGTCACCAGGTCGGCGCGCTTCCGGTCGAGCAGGGCGAGCCCGTCGCCCGAGGACGCGACCTTGTCGTACTTCCCGCGCCGGATCGGTGCGCTCGTCGCCGCCGGTTGCTTGCCCTTGGCAATCTCGACCAGGTGGACGACGCTCTTGCCCGGGTCGACGATCGCCAGCCGGCCGCCGACGTCGTTGCCGGCGACAAGCGCATCGTCCGGTACTTCGATGCCGCTGAGATCCAGCCGCTCGTCGATGCCGTCGTTGCTCAACCGGTACACCTTCTGGGCGGTGAGGTCGACGAAGGCGACCTCGTCATCGAGCACGGTCAGCCCACCCTTGTGGCCCTTCGGCACCGAGGCCGGGCAGGACATCCGGTCCGCGCTGAGCGGCAACTGACAGACATCCCCCTGGCTCGCGCGGAACACCCACAGCGTGCCGTCCGGCGTCACCACCGGATCGCCGAGCGGGCCGCCGGGGAACGCGGCCGCCTGCTTCTCGCCGAGGCGCATGACGTGCCCGGCCTTCGGGTAGACAGCGAACGCGGCGCCGGCGGCCTCCAGCCCGACCGGCTGCTCGTCGACCGGCGCCTCGATCGGCTCCGCGACGGTCAGGTCGGACTTGCCGAACTGATCGATCCGGGACCCGGACAGCACGTACCCGTTCTTGTCGGTCTGCACCACCTGCGCACCGGGACCGGCCGTGTCGAGCTTCACCTCGGCGTCGACGTCCTTGGTCGCGCCGTCCAGGTGGAAGATCCGGCCGATCGCACTGTTGTAGACCCAGTGCCCGGACTGGGTGAACCCGACTCCGGACGTCGCGCTGCCCGCGCCGGTCAGGACGACGACACTCGTCAGGGCGATGCAACCGGCGACGACCGCTGCCAACCCGGCGCGAGCCTTGCGCTCGGACTGTTCCGACGGGCTCGTGGTGAGCCGCCTGGGGCGGAGGGACATCGGCTTCACCCGACCAGCCTAGGCGAGCAGGGTCCAGGACCGGTCCAGTTTCCGTCTACCGCCCGCCGACACAGGTGGCGCCGCGGATGCTCCGGGCCTGGCTCGTGTACGTGCCGACGCCGTCCGTGCCCTGAACCTGGAAGCAGTACTTGAGACCGGGGCTGATCTGCACGGTGGCCGTCGTACCGGAACCGTTGTAGCCCGATCGCGGCTCCTTCGCCCCCTGCTCGGCGACGAAGACGACGTACCGGTCGAGGGCTTTCGGGGACGACCAGGCCAGGACGACCGAGGTGCCGTTGTCCTGCGGCGGCTTCAGAGTGATCGCGGTCGGCGCTGGGGGCGTCGCTGCCGTCCTCGTGGGCGGCGTCACGACCGGGGCCGGAGGCGCTGTCTGGTCGTCATCACCGGGCTGGATCATCACCGGGACGACCGCGATCAGAGCAATCGCGGCGGCTGCGCCGATGAGCAATCCCTTGCGCGGCTTCGGCTGCTTGGTCTTCTTCTTCGCCTTCTGCACAACGGGTTTCAGCGGAGCCGTTGCCACCGGCACGTTTCGGCCGGCCGCCAGCTCGTCGCTGAAGTCGTCGAAGTCAAGGTCGTCCTCGACCGGTTCGGCGGTCAGCAGCTGCTCGAACTCGCGCAGTACAGTCACCGCCTCCGGCCGCGCGTCCGGGTCCTTCGCCATCATCCGCTGCAGCAGCCCGGACAACTCCGGCGGCACATCCCGCCCGGACACCTCCGGCGGCGGCTCGCGCAACACCCGCAGTACGACGCCGTCCGCCGACTCACCCGTCTGCGCCGGGAACGGCGACTGCCCGGTCAACGCCAGATACAGTACGGCGCCCAGCCCGTAGACGTCGGCCTGCTCCGACAGCTCGCCGTCCCGCAGTACCTCGGGCGCCGTGAACGCGGCGTCGGCCATCAGATCCCGCGGAAACCGCAACCGCAGCGCCACGCCGAAGTCGGCGAGCGCCGGCTGCCCGCTCGGCCGCTCGAGCACGTTCGCCGGCGTCACGCCGCCATGCACCAGCCCGGTGTCATGCGCCTCGGCCAGCACCGAGCTCAGGATCTGCCCGAGCACGACCACGTCCCCGATCGGCAACGGCCCGTTCGCCACCAGGTCCGGCAACGACTGCGGGCAGAACTCCATCCGCAACCCGGTCCGCCTGTCCGGCAGTTCGTCCAGCGCCTCCACCCGCACGATCGACGCCGCCGACCGCAACCCCGCCAACTTCGCCTGCTCGATCTCGACCGCGTTGTACGTCCGCCGATCCAACGGCTGCGGGTAGACCTTCAAAACCGCCGTACGCCCACCCGTCACCAAGTAAACGGAAGCAACCGGCCCGTTCCCATGCGGCACCAACGCGTCCAACGGAATCTCAGCCATCAAGGCCATCTTGTCACCCGACAACGTCCAGGTAGGCACAACCGTGAGCGATCAGAAACCGCAGATCCCCGAGTACCTCGGCCATCACGTCGGCCGCGCCAACCTGTTCGTCGAGCTGGCTCCTCACCGACGCCCGGACCTCGCAGCAGTGCCAGAGCGACGGTGCCAGCGAACCCCACTGCCACAGCTCGTAGCTGCCCGGGTCGAGCATGGCCGCTGCGCCGACGCCGGGCAGGCCCACAGCGAACAGGCTGGGGTTCTCCGGGCTGTTGCCCAGGCCGACGTACTGGCGGCGGTTGGGGAGGTGGTGAAGTTCATTCCGGATGGTTCGGACGTCGTACCCGAGGAGGCATGTTGGACTGTCGAAGGGCGGCGGGTGTACGACGCCGAGCCGGGGCGGTTTCGGCGGGGGCGGTTGGAGGTGGTGCTGGGGACTTATCTAGGCGCCGAGGAAGCGGTCGCGGGTGAGGAAGGCTAGTTGGGCGGTCTTGGTGGTGCCGTCGGGGTGGGTGATCTTGACCTCGGGGCCAGTGGTGAAGCCGGTGCGGAGGAAGCGGTCGATGGCGCGGTCGTTGCGGACGTCCGGGTCGACGACCACGCGCGGGTGGCCGAGGTGGGCGAAGAAGAACAGGCCGAGGACCTTCAGCAGGTTGCCGGTGAAGTTCGGGCGCGGGTCGCCGGGCGCGATCAGGAAGTGCAGGCCGATGTCGCCGGCCTGGACGTCGTACGACGCCCCGACCGGATCGGCCTGTGGGTCGTAGGTCTGCAACAAGGCGATCGGCGCACCGTCGAGATGCACGAGGTACACGTGGTGCGTCGGCACCGAGTCGAGGAAGCGGTAGATCCCCTCGATCTCGTCCCGCGACAGGTGCCCCATACCCCAGTACGTCGCCCGCTCGGCCGTCACCCAGCCGTGGATCAGATCGAGGTCGCGGTCCGGATCGGCCTCGACGATCCGCACCGAACCGAACCCTTCGACGTCCTGCGCGAAACCCTTCTCGACCCGAGTGAGTTCACCCTGGACCGGTGCCAGTTCGCCACGAAGCCAGTGCGGCAACTGGTCGTGGTGGTGCGGATCCCCGAGTACGCCGGACGCGCCCATCGGCACGATCCACCCACTGGCCGAGCGATCCGCGAGATCCCAGGCGTACCGGGCCGCCGAGGCACGGATGCACACGTCGGTCAGGCCGGGCAGGCTCGACGTCGACATCACGCAGTGGTGGTCGCCGGACAGGCCCAGGTCGAACGGCTCCTCGTCCGGCGCGAACACCGGACCACGCAGCATGTGCAGCGGCGCCACCTGGTGGGTCTCACCCCACGGCGGCCGGGGCTTCCGCGCAGCCACCTCCTCGAGCGCCTCCCGCGCCAGCCAGCTGACGTTGACGAAGGGAAGCTCCGCGGCAAGGAGGTTCTCCAGCGCGTACGAGACATGCGTGAGCGGGTCCATCCACGGGGCGAAGACCTCCGGCCCGTCCGCTCCCTCGAGTACGGCGAAGTGGTCCGCCAACCGGGAGACGAGGGCCTTGCGGACCGCGGCGTACGACGACGCCGTGGTGCTCGCGGCGTCCATCCGACGGTCCCACTCGAGCAACTCGGTGCGCAAGGCAACGGCTTCCGACGAGAGATCTTCCAGCTCAGCCAGGATGTCCAGCAGGTCGGCCGCGGAGCCGAGATAAGTGTCGGTGTGCACGGACGGCATCTCGTCCACCGACCACGCAGTCTGTGCGGACAGCAGCTCCGCGATCCGCCGGGATCGGTGCGGTGCGGCGAACTCGACGCCCAGCGGCGCGGCGAGTTCACGCGCGTTCGCCATCACCGCCGGCCCGTCGACGGTTGCCCGCGGCATCGGGCTGTGCCAGCCCTGCCACTGGCTCCCGGCCTCCCACGCGGGGACCACGCGCAGCCGGTTCGAGTGATCGCGGGTGGGCACCAGGCCAGCAGTCCGATGCAACAGACCGCCGGTCTGATCGGCCGCCAGGACCACGTTGACCGGCTCGACCCAATCCTCCAGCGCGGCGTCCAGGTCGGCGGCGTTCGTTGCCCGAAGCAACTTCGGCAGCACCTCGAAGCCGAGGCGTCCGGTGACCCGCGGCGGGTACCGCAGACTGACGGTCCGCGTCGGGGTGTCGATGATCACCGGTCCGCGCTCGGTCTCGATCACCTCGATCTCGATCGAATCCGCGCCGGCCACCTCGACCACCTCGGTGTGCACCGCGGCCGGCTTCCACCCGTCCGGGCCGAGCGCCTCGACCGTCGCCCCGGTCCGCCGCAGTTGCTCGTCGTACAGGTCCTGGTAGTCCGACATCGCGTTGGTGATCGCCCAGGCGACCTTGCCGGTGTGACCGAAGTGCGCGATCCCCGGGACCCCGGGGACGGCGAGACCAAGGACGTCGTACTCCGGGCAGGTCAGCCGGAGTTGCTGGTAGATGCCCGGGCTCTCGATGAAGCGATGCGGGTCACCCGCGATGATCGCCTGGCCCGAGGCGGTCAGCGAACCCGGAATCAGCCAGCCGTTGCTGCCCGCGGTCCGCGGACCCTCCGACGAGAACAGCTCGATGTTCTCGTCGCCGAGGTGCTGCGCGACGTGCGTCCGCCACAGCTTGGTCGGGAACCCGGCGAACAGGATGTGGACGGCCAGCCAGATCCCGAGCGGCGCCCACGGCTCCCACCCCTGCGGCGTCAGGCCGGTCTGCGCGAACTCGGGCGCGCGCTTCGCCCCGACCGGCAGCGCGTGGTTGACGCCCTCGGTGTACGCCGTGATCCACTCGCGCGTCTCGTCGTCGAGCGCCTCGAAGCAGCGCTGCGCGGTGTCGGCGAGCCGGGCCTGCCGGGCGAACACGTCCCACGGGGCGGCCTCCGGGCCGAGGAAGGCGGCGCTCGTCCCGAGGAAACGCCGCCGTTCGAGCTCCAGTTGCCAGGCGCGTTCCTCTGCGGCGTTGAGGCCCTGCAGGTAGACGAGCGCCAGCGGGTCTCCCGCTTGCAGCTGCGGTACGCCGTACGCGTCCCGGTAGACCCTCGCGTTCACTACAGTCCTCGCTTCAGTTAGGTTAGGCTGCGCTAATTTACAAGTCAGGTACATCCGGCCGCAACGGCCATTCTCGCGTGGAGGAAGCAGTGAGGCATGGCTGGGAAGGCGTCGTACTCAAGCTGTTCCGCGGGAAGGACTTCACCTTCAGCGTGACCGGCGCCGAACAGGTCACGGAGCGCTATCGCCGGGTGCACTTCACCGACGGTGGGCTGCTCGAGGCGATCGGCGTCCACCCGACCATGTGGGTGCGGCTGTGGTTCGACAACGCCGGCAAGCCGCACCAGCGCGCGTACACCCTGGTCGACCCGGACCCGGTGCAGGGCACGTTCAGCCTGGAGTTCGCGCTGCACGACGGGTGCGCGAGCGACTGGTCGCGCAAGGCCGAGCCGGGGGACACGATCGAGGCGACCGTGCAGGGGACCGGATTCGAGGTGCCGGACCCGCTGCCGGAGCGGATGCTGGTGATCGGTGACCCGGCGTCGTTGCCGGCGATCAACTCGCTGCTCGCGGTCGCGCCGAAGCTGCCGGCCACGATCTGGTTCGAGACGACGCACGACGTGGACCGCGAGCTGCCGTTCCGGATCGAGGATCACCACGACCTGCGGACCGTTCCGCGGCAGGACCTGGTCGAGGGCGTGAAGGCGGAGCTGCCGAAGTTCATCGGCGACAACCCGGCCGACGCGTTCGTCTGGATCGCCTGCGACACGGTCACCACGCGGACGCTCACGTCGTACGTGCTGAAGGATCTCGCCGTGCCGAAGCACCGGGTCAAAGCGCTCGGCTACTGGAAGACGGCCTGACGATAGCCTGGCGCGCGTGATCAGACCTCTCGATCTCGGCGACCGCGCGCTGGCCGAACGCGTCCTCGCGATCCAGCACGCCGCGTACGCCGTCGAGGCCGAGCTGATCGGATTCGACGGCATCCCGCCGCTCCAGGAGGACCTGGACGGCCTGATGTCGTCCACCGAGCACTGGCTCGGCCGGTACGACGGTGACGTCCTGGTCGGCGCGGTCGCTTACGAGTTCCCCGACCAGGACACGGTCGACATCACCCGCCTGATCGTCGACCCGGCGCACGCCCGCCGCGGGCACGGGCGTGCGCTGCTGGACCACCTCGACCAGCTCGAGCCGCGACCGGTCAGCATCGTCTCGACCGGTACGGCGAACACCCCGGCGGTCAATCTCTACAAGTCCCGCGGCTACCACGAGACTGTGCGGGTCGAGATTGCGCCGGGGGTCACCGTCACGCAGTTCAGCCGGCCAGGCTGACTGCGGTCCAACTCACCGCGGGCAGGGTGACGGTGAGCTTGCCGTCCGCCAGCTTCACGTCGGCAGGCTGCGGAGTGACGCGGTCCGGGTGCTCGGCGGAATTCGTCGCGAGCAGGTCGTCGTCGTGCATGATCAGGGCCTCCGCCACCGTGCCGACACCGGCGCGGCTGACGTCGACGGTCACCTCGATCGGGCCCTCGGAGGACCGGTTGACCAGGAACACCGCCAGCTTGCCCTCGTCGTACGTCGCCACCGCGTCGACCGCCGCGATGTCGCCGTACTTCGCCGTGCTGATCGTCGGCGAGTCCGTCTCCAGCCGCAGTACCTGACCGGCCGCGAGCCGGGAGGTGATCGCGAACGGGTGGAACGTCGGCTGCCGCCAGGCCGGGCCGCCGCGCTCGGTCATGATCGGCGCGATCACGTTCGCCAGCTGGGCCAGGCAGGCGACGCCGACCCGGTCGCTGTGCCGCAGCAGCGAGATCAGCAGGTTGCCGACCACGACGGCGTCGGTGACGTTGTACTCGTCCTCGATCCGCCGCGGCGCGACCTCCCACTGGTCGCCGGGACCGTCGGTCCGGCGGGAGCGCTCGCCGTACCAGACGTTCCACTCGTCGAAGGAGATGTCGATCGTCTTCTTGCTCTTCAGCTCCGCGCCGACGGCGTCCGCGGTCGCGGTGACCGCGTCGATGAAGCGGTCCATGTTGACCGCCGAGCCGAGGAACGACGCGGTGTCGCCGTCGTCGTTCCCGTAGTACGCGTGGCAGGAGATGTACTCGACGAAGTCGTAGGTCTCCCGCAGCACCGTCTGCTCCCAGCTGCCGAAGGTCGGCATCGCGGACGAGGACGAGCCGCACGCGACCAGCTGCAGGTCGGGTTCGACCATCCGCATCGCCCGCGCCGTCTCGGCCGCGACCCGGCCGTACTCCTCGGCCGTCTTGTGCCCGATCTGCCAGGGCCCGTCCATCTCATTGCCCAGGCACCACAACTTGATCCCGTACGGCGACGCGCCGTGCTGCTCACGCAGGTCCGACAACGCCGTGCCGCCCGGGTGGTTCGCGTACTCCTGCAGGTCGAGCGCCTCCTGCACCCCGCGGGTCCCGAGGTTGATCGCCATCATCGGCTCGACGCCGGCCTTGGCGCACCAGCGGATGAACTCGTCGAGGCCGAACTCGTTCGTCTCGACGCTGTGCCAGGCCAGCTCGAGCCGGCGCGGACGGCCCTCCCGCGGGCCGACGCCGTCCTCCCAGCGGTAGCCGGAGACGAAGTTGCCGCCGGGGTAGCGGACCACCGACACCCCGAGCTCCCGGGTCAGCTCGAGGACGTCCTTGCGGAAGCCGTCCTCGTCGGCGGTGGCGTGACCCGGCTCGTAGATACCGGTGTAGACACAACGGCCCATGTGCTCGACGAACGTGCCGAAGGTACGGCGGTTCACCGGCGCGATCGTGAAGGCTGGGTCGAGGGTGATGTTGGCAGCGGGCACCAGGTTGCTCCTGTCGTGATGGATGGTGATCTATCCCTTGATGCCGGCGTCGCCGACCCCGCGTACCACGTGGCGCTGGAACAGGGCGAAGACGACGAGCAACGGGAGTCCGCCCAGCACGGCCGAGGCCATGATCTGGGCGTAGCGCAGGCCGTACGAGCCCTGCACGTTGGCGAGACCGACCGGGATCGTCATCATCGACGGGTCGGTGGTCACGATGAACGGCCAGAGGAAGTTGTTCCAGGCGCCGATGAAGGTGAAGATGCCGACAGCAACGAGAATCGGCCGTGACATCGGCACCATCACGCTCCAGACGATCCGCCACCGGGTCGCGCCGTCCACCCGGGCGGCGTCCTCGTAGTCGCGGGAGATGCCGTCGAAGAACTTCTTCAGCACGAACACCATCACCGGCGCGACCACCTGCGGCAGCACGATGCCCCAGTAGGTGTCGACCAGGCCGAGGCCGGTCATCTCCTGGAACAGCGGCACGATCAGCACCTGCGGCGGGACCAGGATGCCCGCGATGATCAGGCCGAACAGCACCCGCCGGCCGGGGAAGCTGGTCCGCGAGAACCCGTACGCCGCCAGCACTGAGACGAGCAGGGTCAGTGCGGTCACCAGGACCGCTACGACGCTGCTGTTCATGAACCAGCGGAGTAGGTCGCCCTGGTCGACGACGCTGCGGTAGGCGTCCACCGTCGGGTCCTGCGGCAGCCAGGTGATCGGTGAGCGTGTGGTCTCCGGCTCCGGCTTGAGCGACGTGTCCAGCGCCCACAGCAGCGGCACCAGCCAGACGATCGCGAGCAGCACCGCGCCGACGATGGTCGCCACCTTCGGGAAGGTCCAGGTCGTCCTCATGCGCCGGCCTCCTTCCGGCCGGAGAACAGCTTGAACTGCGCGATCGCGACGACCACGATGATCGCGAAGAACATGTACGAGATCGCCGACGCGTAGCCGATCCGGTAGTTGGTGAAGCCGTTCTGGTAGATGTACTGGATGATCGGCCGGGTCGCGTAGTTCGGCCCGCCGTTGGTCATCAGGTAGATCTGGTCGAAGATCTTCAGCGACGCGACCAGTTGCAGGACGACGATCAGCCCGGTGGTCCGGCTGAGCAGCGGCAGCGTGATCCGGAACAGCTTCTGCCGGCCGTTCGCGCCGTCGATGTCGGCGGCCTCGTAGACCTGGGCCGGAATCCCTTGCAGGGCGGCGAGGTAGAGCAGGAAGTTGAAGCCGACCGTCCACCAGACGGTCGTGATCACGACGGCCAGCATGGCCCGGTTCTCGGTGTTCAGCCAGTCGATCTCGGCGAACCCGCCGGCTGTCAGCAGGCCGTTCACCAGGCCGAACCCGGGCTGGTAGATCCAGACCCAGATCAGCGTCACGACGGTCGCGGGCAATACGAACGGAGCGAAGTACGAGAACCGCAGCAGCCAGCCGAGCAAGCCTTTGCGGTTGGCGAGCAGGGCCATCACGAGCGCGATGACCACCAGGGGCGGCGTGCTCATCGCGGTGAAGACGAGCGTGTTCTTCAGCGACGCCCAGACGGCCGGGTCGCCGAACATCTCCCGCCAGTTCTGCAGGCCGAGGAACTCCTGCTGGACGCCGGCCAGGCTGGTGTTGAAGAAGCTGTTCCACAGTCCGGAGATCGTCGGCCAGATCAGGAAGGCGGCGAACAGCAGCAGGAACGGCGCGACGAAGAACAGCCCCGCCCAGCGTTCCTTCCACGGCTGCCCGGTCTCCGGTTTCGCCGTCGTCGACGGTGTGCCAGGGGTGGTGACTCGAGGTGGTGTCTGCACGGCCATGGGGGTGACCTCCTGTCAGACCGGGGACGGGGTGTCGAGCAGCGTCTGAGTCGCCGCCTTGAACTGTGCGAGTGCCGCCTTGGGCGTCGCCTGGCCGGAGAAGACCCCGCTGAAGGCGGCCCCGGCCTCGTTCTGCAGTTGCGCACCGGAGCCGCTGAACCACGCGTCCGGGTCGAACAGCACGTGCGGCGCGACGCTGCGGTACTCCGCCTGCGGCTTGAGCTTCAGGTAGTCCTGGCTCTCCGCCACCGGCTGGTACGCCGGGATGTGGCCGCCGGCCGCCCAGTCCGCGCTGTGCTTGAGCATCCACGCGATGTACTCGACCGTCGCTTTGGTGTCGTCCGCGCTCCGGTTCGACTGGTGCGGCAGCACGAACGTGTGCGCATCACCGGCGTACGCCGGGACGTCGTACACGACCGGGAACGGCGCCATGCTGAATGGCATCTTCGCGGTCTGGTACGTCGTCACCTCCCACTCCCCGTTGAAGCTCAGGCCGACGTCGCCACTGGTGAACTGGGCCACCAGGGCCGGGTAGTTGGCCGATCGCGGGACGAGCCCGTCGGCGGCTAGTTTCGCCATCAGCTCCAGGGCCTCGAGCGCCTTGGCGTCGTCGAGGACCAGCTCAGTGCCGTCCTCGGTGAAGAACTCGCCCTCGAGCTGGCCGTACAGCGTCCACCACATCCGCCACGGGTTCGTGGTCTCGATCGAGGCGCCGTACTTGCCGGTGGTCTCCTTGGCCGCCCGGATCATGTCCACGAACTCGTCCACGCCCTTGACCGGCTTGATCTTTCCGTCCGGCCCGAGCAGTCCGGCCTTCTTGCAGATGTCGGTGTTGTAGTAGAGGACGAACGGGTGCTGGTCCAGCGGTACGGCGTACAGCTGCCCGTCGACGACGCAGCGGCTCCAGGTCGCGGGCAGGAAGTCCTCCTCGCGGATCCCGGCGGCGTTCAGCAGGTCGACCGGGATCGGGTCGAGCATGGTGCTCGGGCTGAACCCCTTGAGCCGGGACAGGTGCAGGGTGGCGACCTCGGGCGCCCGGCCACCGGCCGCGGACATCGCCAGCTTGGTGTAGAACGGCGGGCCCCAGGCCAGGGTGTGCGCCTCGAACCGGACGTCGGGGTGCTCGGCGACGTACTGCTGGTGGATCTGCAGCAGGCGGGCGCCGTCGCCGCCGCCGAACAGGTTCCACTCGCGGACCTTCGGTCTGGCGCCGAGCGTGCCGCAGCCGCTGAGCGCGAGAACGCCGGCCAGTCCGCCCAGGACTGCCCGGCGTGAGAGGGGTGGGGTTTCGAGCATCTTCGTGTCCTCCTGGCGGTGGTGGAGCACGGATTTACATCGGTGTACTACATCGGTGTAGAGATGATGCCCGGGTGGTCCGCGGGTGGTCAACCCCTCAGGGACGGTGGCTTTGCGTGACCGGTCAGCCGGCCGTGGACTCGCGCACGTGCAATTCGTACGGCGCCACGATCTCCTGTTGCTCGGAGGCGTCGCCGGCCATCCGCTGCACCAGCAGCTCGACCGCCTTGCGGGCGATGTGCACGCGGTTCGGGTCGACCGTCGTCAGGGTCGGGCTGCTGTAGCTGGCCTCGTCGATGTTGTCGAAGCCCGCGACCGCGACGTCCTCCGGAATCCGGATGCCGTGCGCAGTCAGCGCCCGGACCGCGCCGAGGGCCAATGTGTCGTTGAGGGCGAAGACAGCGTCGAACTTCTGCCCGGTCGCAAGCAGCTCCTCCATCGCGTCCGCTCCACTGGAGCGGTGCCACTTCCCGCCGGACACGGCCAGCTGCTCCGGCGCGGACACGCCGTACTCGGCGAGGGTCTCGGCGTAGGCGCCGTACCGGATGGCTGCGGTGCCCATCCCCTCGCGGGGACGGATGCCGATGACTGCGATCCGGCGGCGGCCCTGGTCGAGCAGGTGCCGTACGACGGCCTTGGTGCCGTCGACGTTGTCGATCATCACGTGGTCGACCGGTCCGTGGAAGATCCGCTCGCCGAGCAGCACCATCGGCGTCCGGGTGCGGAGCTGCTCGACGTCTTCGGGGCCGAGGCCGAGCGGGCTGTAGAGCAGGCCGTCGACCAGGTGGCCGCGCGGGCGGGCGAGCGCGGTCAGCTCACGCTCGCGGCTGGCGCCGGTGGTCTCGATCATCACGGTCAGGCCGTGCTCACCGGCGGCCGCGATCGCCGCGTCAGCCAGCTCGGCGAAGTACGGGTTGCTGAGCTCGGGGACGGCGAGCGCGATGATGCCGGTCCGGCCGGACTTGAGGTTCCGGGCGGAGATGTTCATCTGGTAGCCGAGGGCATCGATCGAGGCGAGCACCTTGGTCCGGGTCTCCTCGCGGATGTACGGGTACCCGTTCATCACGTTCGAGACCGTCTTCGGCGACACCCCGGCATGCCGCGCCACGTCCCGCATCGTCACCGCCACGGCGTCACCCCCTTGTCACCCGGTCCCAGGTTTCCCCACACCGTAATGCACGCGGCCGACACGCTCAGGCTCGCGTGAATGTTTCGTCCACCGCGCCACCCGGGATCGCGCTGCGTGATCTCGCGGCGCTGACCCTGATCGACCGACTGGAGCGACTCGGGTACGTCGATCGCGCCCGGAGCGGCCGGGTCCTGGAGCTCAGCCTGACCGCGGCCGGCCCGCGGGCGAATGCCCTGGGACCGGGACGGGCGTTCCTCGTGCCGTTGGCGATGCTGGTTGGCGTTGCGGCGATCGCCGTATGGCTGCCTCGTCGTGCTGGGCTGCCTCGTCGTACTGAGGCTCGGAGTGGTTGGGCGTCGGGGCGGGTGATCGGGCTGATCGGGTTGTCGGTGGCGTACTACTTCACCTACGGTCCCTTCGACTCCGTGTTGCCGTACTTCACCCGCGAGCAGTTGGACAGCGGGGTTGGTGGTTACACGCTGCTGTGGGTGCTCTTCGGTGCGGCCGCGCTGGCGACGTTGCCGTTCGCGCCGTGGCTGGCTGATCGGCGGCCGGGCCTGGTGAATGCCTGCAGGGCGCTCGTGTGGGGC
This sequence comes from Kribbella sp. NPDC050470, assembly GCF_044458365.1. NCBI lineage: Bacteria > Bacillati > Actinomycetota > Actinomycetes > Propionibacteriales > Kribbellaceae > Kribbella > Kribbella sp. NPDC050470. The sequence continues at coordinate 572,994 of NZ_JBITHV010000004.1, forward strand.
CTCGTCACGCTGCCGATCGTCCTCACCGACAGCCTGCCTGCAGCGGCGGCGATCTTCCTGGTGTCAGGCGCGGTGTGGGGGCCGTACTCGGCGATCGAGGCGACGGCCTTGCAGCGTTGGGCCGATCCGGCGAGTCACGGCGCGATGTTCGGCACGCAGCGTGCGTTGCTGTCGATCGCCTTCCCGCTGGGTGCCGCGGTGGGTGCCGTTGCGGTCGATCATGTGTCGCCGGCGGTGATTCTCGCGGTATCCGCGCTGTGTTGCGCCGCCGCGGGTGCGGTGGCGATGGTGCCTTTGCGGCGCTAGCAGCCGTACGGCGGGCGGTACAGCGGGGTGAGCTTGATACCGGCCTGGAGGGCCTTGCTCAGGATGGCCGACTCCGGTCGGCCGAGGCGGAGGCTGATCACCGAGGGTGGAAGGTTGTCGGCGGCCAGCTCTTTCAGTTTGCGCAGTTCCTTTGTCGTCCAGGGTTCCGCAGCGTTGCGGATGGACTGTGGCAGTCCCATCGTCCTCACATTCCTTCAGCGGTTCTGCCGCCCCTGTGCCCGATGTTCAACGTTTGAAAAGCCAGTACGACGCAAACCCTCCGCAACGGCTCCGCAGGTACGGCGGTCCGCCGCCTGCAACGCTTGTTGACAGCCGCTCTGGCGCGCACAGTCGCCATCGACGGCCAGTTCGGACCGCTCACCGAGAGCGCCGCCCGCGACTACCAGACCAGCAGAGGGCTGGTAGTCGACGGCGTGGTCGGTCCGGTCACTTGGTCGGCACTACAAGCAGGCAGGTAGCTCAGCGGTCCGCCGGCGGCCGCCGACGCCACGTCACGTCAGTGAGTGACGGCGGTCGCCACGCACCGTCCGGCTGGTAGAGGTCCGTGCCCGGCGGCACGATCTCGTCGATCCGGTCCAGCGTGGCGTCGTCCAGTGTGAGGTCGGCGCTCTTCAGCAGACCGTCCAGATGCTCCATCGTGCGCGGGCCGCTGATCACCGACGTCACCGCGGGATGCGTGGTGACGAACGTCAGCGCCAGCTCGGGCAGCGTGCAACCGATGCCCTCGGCAACCTCGATCAGCTGCTCGACCGCGTCGAACTTCGCCGCGTTGCCCGGGATCGACGGGTCGAAGCGGAACGGCGTCAACGCAGCACGCCCGGTGGTCAGGTCGACCGGCTGATCCTTACGCACCTTGCCGGACAGGAAGCCGGACGCCAGCGGGCTCCACGTGAGCACGCCCATCCCCAGCCGCTTCGCGGTCGGCAGCAGCGACCGCTCGATGCCGCGCGCGATCAGCGAGTACGGCGGTTGCTCGGTCCGGAACTTCCCGTACCCGCGCCGTTCCGCGACGTGGTAGGCGTTCACGATGTCCTCGGCCGGGAACGTCGAGCACCCGAACGCGCGGATCTTCCCCTGGCTGACCAGGTCGGTCAGCACCCACAGCGTCTCCTCGATATCCGTGCTGTAGTCCGGCCGGTGGATCTGGTACAGGTCGATCCAATCCGTGTCGAGCCGCCGCAGGCTGTTCTCCACCTCCTGGACGATCCACCGCCGCGAGTTCCCGCTCCGGTTCCGCGACCCGTCCTCGAGCGGGAAGTGCACCTTGGTCGCCAGCACAGCGTCGTCGCGGCGGCCCTTCAGCGCCTTGCCGACGATCTGCTCGGACTCACCGCGCGAGTACATGTCGGCGGTGTCGACGAAGTTGATGCCCTGGTCGAGGGCGGCGTGGATGATCCGGACACATTCGGCGTGGTCCGGGTTGCCGACCGCACCGAACATCATCGTCCCGAGGCAGTGCGCACTGACCTCGATCCCAGTCCCACCCAACACGCGATAACGCATCCAATAACTCCTAACTCCAAATCGTCCCGCCACGCTAAGAGCTAGAGCGCCCTCTAGGTCAAGCCTCACCTTGAGAAGCCACCGACCGTTTCGGGCGCCGCAATGTGGTTGGTGGGTTCTCAAGGTGGGGCTTGCGTAGGGTGGGTGAGTGGATTTCGAGGGGTTGTGGGATGCGGAGCCCGGGTGGCTGAACACGGCGTCGTACGGGTTGCCGCCGCGGGCGGCGTGGGAGGCGCTGCAGGCCGCGCTGGGCGACTGGCGGGTCGGCGCGACGAGTTGGGAGCCGTGGGACGAGTCGACGACCCGCTCCCGGGAGTCGTTCGCCCGCCTGGTCGGGGCCGATCCGGCCGACGCGTTCGTGGGCAGCACGGTCTCCGCCGCGGTGGCGCCGATCGCGGCCGCGTTGCCGGACGGCGCGAAGGTGCTGACCGACGACGTCGAATTCACCTCGAACGTCTTCCCGTGGAAGGTGCACGAGGACCGCGGCGTCGAGGTGATCGCCGTACCGGGTGACGAACTGGTGGCGGCGATCCGGCCGGGGATCGACCTGGTCGCGGTGAGCGCGGTCCAGTCGTCGACCGGCGCCGTACTCGACCTGCCTGCGGTTGTTGCCGCTAGCAAGGAAGTTGGCGCGCTGCTGGTGATCGACGCGAGCCAGGCGCTCGGCTGGCTGCCGCTGACCGTGGACGGCATCGACGCCCTCGTCGCGCACACCTACAAGTGGCTGATGTCGCCTCGCGGCGCCACGCTCGGTTACCTCTCGCCGCGACTGCAGGAGCGCTGCCGCCCGTCGGCCGCCGGGTGGTACGCCGGCCGGACCGTGCACAGCTCGTACTACGGAGCCGAGATGGATCTCGCTCCGGGCGCGCGGAAGTTCGACCAGTCGCCTGCGTGGTTCAGCTTCGTCGGCGCCGCGCCCGCGCTCGAGCTGATCGAGCAGATCGGGGTCGAGACGATCCACCGCCACAACCTCGAGCTGGCCAACGAGTTCCGCGCCGGGCTCGGCCTGCCGCCGTCCGACTCCGCCATCGTCAGCACCAACCTCGCGGGCGCCCAGGAGGCGTTCGAGGCGGCCGGGATCCGGGCGGCCGTCCGGGGCGGGAAGTTGCGGGCGTCGTTCCACATCTACACGACGACGGCCGACGTACATCAGGCCCTCACGGCGCTCAAACCGCTGCTGTAAAAACAGCTAGAGGGTGGTCTAGGTCCGGGTTATGGTGCCGCGTATGAGCACGGGACTGAGCATCGGACAGGTTGCGGAACGGACCGGGCTGAGCGTGCACGCCCTCCGGTTCTACGAGCGCGAGGGCCTGCTCGCGGATCCGGTACGGCGGGAGTCGAACGGCCGGCGCGTCTACTCCGAGGACGACGTCGACTGGCTCGGCATGTGCATCAAGTTCCGCTCGTCCGGGATGCCGCTGGACACCATCCGCAAGTACACGGATCTGGTCCGCCAGGGCCCGGGCAACGAGCAGGACCGACTGGCCCTGCTCCGCAGCCACCAGGACCACGTCACCGCGCAGATCCAGGAGCTCACCGACTGCCTGGACGTCATCACCCACAAGGTCGACGTCTACAGCCGCCACCTGGCCGCCGGCACCGCCGACTGCCTGTGGACGACCCCGTCCAGCAGCACCGACTCCGCCGCGTCCTAGTCCACCGTGATGCGGTCGGGGTGGGCGTAGAGGTTCATGGTGCCGTTGCGGATGAAGCCGGCCAGGGTGAGGCCGGACTCCTGCGCCAGGTCGACGGCGAGGGAGGACGGGGCCGAGACGGCGCCCAGGATCGGGATCCCGGCCATGACCGCCTTCTGCGCGAGCTCGAACGACGTACGGCCGGAGACGATCAGGATGCAGGCGCGGGCCGGGATGTGACCGGCGAGGACGGCCCAGCCGATCACCTTGTCGACGGCGTTGTGGCGGCCGACGTCCTCGCGTACGACGAGTAGCTCGCCGGTGGACGTGAACAGGCCGGCCGCGTGCAGACCGCCGGTGCGGTCGAACACCTGCTGTCGTTCGCGGAGTGCGTCGGGCAGGTCTTTGAGTACGTCGTACCGCACGCGCACCTGGTCGTCCGCCGGGGAGTGGCGCGTCTTCAGGCGTACGGCGTCCAGCGACGCCTTGCCGCAGACGCCGCAGGACGAGGTCGTGTAGAAGTTGCGCTCGACGCCGGTCACGGGTGGTGGGACGCCGGGCGCGAGACCCACATCGAGGACGTTGTAGGTGTTGCGGCCTTCGTCGTCGACCGAGTCGCAGTACCGGGCGTTGCGGATGTCGTCGACGCTGCCGATCACGCCCTCGGTGTGCAGGAAGCCGTGCGCTAGCTCGACGTCGTGGCCGGGGGTGCGCATCGTGACGGCGAGCGGCTTGCCGTCGACGCGGAGCTCGAGCGGCTCCTCGACGGCGATCGAGTCCGGTCGGCTGCGGTCGCCGGCCGGGCCGAGACGCAGTACCGGACGACGTGCGATCAGACGGCCCATGGTCGCGCTCCAGGATCGAGTGGCAGCAGCCGCGCGGCGATCGCCTCGGCCGGTCCGGGGTCGACCACGGCGAGCGCGTCGGCGGCGGCGACTCCGCGGAGCATGGCGGAACCGCCATGGCCGACCGGTACGGCGCCTTGTGGGGTGACGCGGACCGGGACGAGGCGGGTACTGCGCGGGTGGCAGGGCAGCCCGCCTGGTACCGGAGCGACCGGTAGCGCTGGGAGCGGGAGACCGCGCATGCGGAGGATCGCCGCTACGCCCAAGGTGAGGAAGGCGGTCAGGGCGGCGAACGGGTTGCCGGGGAGGCCGACGACGAGGCGGCCGTCGTTGAGGCGGGCGAGGGCTTGGGGGTGACCGGGGCGGCAGGCCACGCCGTCGATGATCAGCTCGGCGCCTAGCGCGGACAGTGCTGGTCGTAGGTGATCTGCAGGGCCGGAGGCAGATGAGCCGGAGACGAGGATCAGCTCGGCGTCGGTGGACCGGAGGGTGTCGATGAGCGCCGTACGGTCGTCTGGCAGGTGGGTGACGGGGAAGGCCTGGGCGCCGGCTCGGGTGATCAGTCCGGGGAGCATGGGGCCGATGGCGTCACGTACTCGGCCTGGTCCGGAGGCGCCGCGGTGTACGAGCTCGTCGCCGGTGACGATTGCTGCCACGCGTGGTTGCGGGATGACTGTGAGCCGGTTGAGCCCGACGGACGCGGCCACGCCGAGGACTGCTGGGTCTACAACCACGCCGGCGGGCAGCAACAGCTCGCCTGCTTGGCACTCCTCGCCTGCCCGTCGGATGTGCTTGCCGGGCTCGTCTGGACCGTGGAGCAACTCACCGACCCGGAGCGCGTCCTCATCCCTGATGACCGAGGTCGCTCCACTCGGCACAGCAGCCCCGGTCGTGATGCTGCAGGCCTCCCCATCCTTCAACTCCACCGCCGTCGTGGTGCTGACCCCCACCTGCCCCACAACCCGCCACGGCCCCGCCCCACACACCGCAAACCCATCCATAGCCGCCCGATCCACGGGCGGCACCGCAACCGACGCCACCAACGGAGTAGCCAGCACACAACCCTCGGCCTCCGCCAACCCCCGCGCCACAGCCGCCCCCGGCACTCCAGCCGAATGCGCCAACTCCCGCGCCACATCCCAAGGCAACACATCAACAGCATGCCGCCGCGCCAGGTGCGGGGTTTCGTCCGGTTGCGTCACTTGGGGGCCAGTTGTTGGGCTGCCAAGGCTGCTACTGGGTCCAGGTTTTCGGCTCCGGCTTCTACGTGGGCTATGAGGGCGCGCTTCATGCGGGGGTCCCAGGCGGCCTTCATGTGGTTGGCGATGGCGGTGGCGGCGTCGGCCGGGGGGCGGTGGGCGAACTGGACGGCGATCTCGTTCGCCAGGCGCACGTACGGCGGCAGAGTGCTGCTCATCTCGCGCCGACCGCCTCACGCTCGGCGGTGGTGCTCGTCGGCTGGGTCAGCAGGTCGACCTGGACGGCGGTCACCTTGTACTCGGGGCAGTTCGTCGCCCAGTCCGAGTTGTCGGTGGTGACGACGTTCGCCCCGCTCACCGGGTGGTGGAAGGTCGTGTAGCAGACCCCGACCGGCATCCGGTCGGACAGCTTCGCGTGCAGCGTCGTCCGGCCGACCCGGCTCGACAGCGCGACCGTGTCGCCGTCCTCGATCCCGCGGACCTCGGCGTCGTGTGGATGCAGCTCGAGGATGTCCTCGGGATGCCAGGCGACGTTCGCCGTACGGCGGGTCTGGGCCCCGACGTTGTACTGCGACAGGATCCGCCCGGTGGTGAGGATCAGCGGGAACTTCCGGGTCGACCGCTCGCTGGTCGGCACGTACACGGTCTCCATGAACCTGCCCTTGCCCCGGGTGAACTCGTCCTCGTGCATGATCGGCGTCCCGTCCGGGTGCTCGAGGTTGCAGGGCCACTGGATCGAGCCCATCTTGTCGAGCTTGTCGAACGACACCCCCATGAACGTCGGGGTGGTCAGCGCGATCTCGTCCATGATCTGGCTCGCCGAATCGTAGTGCATCGGGTAGCCCATCTGCTGGGCGATCTCACAGATGATCTCCCACTCCTGCTTACCGGTCTTCGGCGCCATGATCGGCCGTACCCGGTTGATCCGCCGCTCCGCGTTCGTGAACGTGCCGTCCTTCTCCAGGAACGACGTACCGGGCAGCAGCACGTGCGCGAACTTCGCCGTCTCGTTGACGAACAGGTCCTGTACGACGAGCAGGTCGAGCGCACCCAGCGCGGCGAAGACGTGCTGGGTGTTGGGGTCGGACTGCGCGATGTCCTCGCCCTGCACGAACAGCGCCTTGAACGACCCGTCGATCGCGGCGTCGAACATGTTCGGGATCCGCAGACCGGGCTCGTTCAGCAGCGGCGTGCCCCACAGCTGCTCGTAGACCTCGCGGACGCCGTCGTCGGACACGTGCCGGTAGCCCGGCAGCTCGTGCGGGAACGACCCCATGTCGCAGGAGCCCTGCACGTTGTTCTGGCCACGCAGCGGGTTCACGCCGACGCCGCGCCGGCCGATGTTGCCGGTCGACATCGCGAGGTTCGCCATCCCCATCACCATGGTCGAGCCCTGGCTGTGCTCGGTGACGCCGAGCCCGTAGTAGATCGCCGCGTTGCCCCCGGTCGCGTACAACCGGGCCGCCGCGCGGATCTCCTCGGCCGGTACGCCGGTGATGTCGGCGACCGCCTCCGGGCTGTGCTCGGGCTGGGCGATGAACGACTCCCAGGTCTCGAAGTCCTCACACCGATTGTCGACAAAAGGACGATCGACAAGGCCTTCGGTGACCACGACGTGCGCGAACGCGTTGATGATCGCGACGTTCGTGCCGGGCGCCAGCTGCAGGTGGTGGGCAGCCTCGATGTGCGGCGAGCGGACCAGGTCGATCCGGCGCGGGTCGACGACGATCAGCTTGGCGCCCTGCCGGAGCCGCTTCTTCATCCGGGACGCGAACACCGGGTGCCCGTCGGTCGGGTTGGCGCCGATCACCAGGATCACGTCGGCCTCCTCGACCGACTTGAAGTCCTGGGTGCCGGCCGACTCGCCGAACGTCTGCTTCAGGCCGTACCCGGTCGGCGAGTGGCAGACCCGGGCGCACGTGTCGACATTGTTGTTGCCGAACACCGCGCGGACCATCTTCTGGACGGCGTACACCTCTTCGTTGGTCGTCCGCGACGAGGTGATCGCGCCGATCGACCCTTGGCCGTGCTCGGCCTGGATCTCGCGCAGCCGGCGGGCGGTGAAGCTGATCGCCTCGTCCCAGGAGACCTTGCGCCACTCGTCCGCGGTCGTGTCCCGCACCATCGGCTCGAGCACGCGGTCCGGGTGGCTGGCGTACCCGAAGGCGAACCGGCCCTTCACGCACGAGTGGCCCTCGTTCGCGCCGCCGTTCTTGTACGGCACCATCCGGACCAGCTCGTCGCCGCGCAGCTCGGCCTTGAACGAGCAGCCGACACCGCAGTACGCACAGGTCGTGACGACCGACCGCGTCGGCATGCCGAGCTCGACGACCGACTTCTCCTGCAACGTCGCGGTCGGGCACGCCTGGACGCACGCGCCACACGACACACAGTCCGACTCGAAGAACGAGACACCAGCACCTGCGGCGACCTTGGAGTCGAAGCCGCGGCCCTCGATGGTCAGCGCGAGCGTTCCCTGTACTTCGTCACACGCGCGGACGCACCGGGAACATGCGATGCACTTCGACGCGTCGAAGTCGAAGTACGGGTTGGAGGTGTCGGTCGGAAGGTCCATGTGGTTGGCGCCGGCCTCGACACCGGATCCGTACCGGACCTCGCGAAGACCCGTGACACCGGCCATGTCCTGCAGCTCGCAGTCGCCGTTGGCCGAGCAGGTCAGGCAGTCGAGCGGGTGGTCGGAGATGTACAGCTCCATCACGCCGCGACGGAGTTTGCCGAGCCGCTCGTTCTGGGTCCGGACCACCATGCCGTCCGCGACAGGCGTCGTACAGGAGGCCGGTGTGCCGCGTACGCCGTCGATCTCGACGACGCACAACCGGCAGGAGCCGAACGCCTCGAGACTGTCGGTCGCGCACAACTTCGGGATGTCCAGGCCGGCTTCCTTGGCCGCGCGCATCACCGACGTACCCGGTGGAACCGCGACGTTGACACCGTCGACGGTCAGGTTGATGGTGGCTGCGCCGTCGCGGGCAGGAGTGCCGTAGTCCGTTTCCTTGAGCAGGGTCATGCCTGGAAGTCCTCTCCGAAGTGGCGGACGGCGCTGCGCACCGGCATGGGGGTCAGCCCACCCATCGCGCAGAGGGAGCCGTCGGTCATCAACTCGCACAGGTCGTCGAGCAGCACGAGGTTCTTCTTCCGGTCGTCACCGGCGACGATCCGGTCGATCGTCTCGACCCCGCGGACCGCGCCGACCCGGCAGGGCGTGCACTTGCCGCACGACTCGGCGGCGCAGAACTCGAACGCGAACCTGGCCATCGCGGCCATGTCCACGCTCTCGTCGAACACCACGATCCCGCCGTGCCCGACCATCGCGCCGGCGGCCGCGAACGCCTCGTAGTCCATCGGCAGGTCGAACTGCTCGACCGGGAGGTACGCGCCGAGCGGGCCGCCCACCTGGACAGCCCGCACCGGGCGTCCCGACGACGTCCCGCCGCCGAAGTCGTTCACCAGCTCGCCGAGCGTGATCCCGAAGGCGGTCTCGACGATGCCGCCGCGGGCGACGTTGCCGCCGAGCTGGAAGACGCTGGTGCCGAGCGAGCGGTCCATTCCGTACGACGCGTAGGCCTCGGCGCCGTTGGCCAGGATCGTCGGGACCGTGGCCAGCGACAGCACGTTGTTCACCACGGTCGGCCGGCCGAAAAGCCCTTCCAGCGCAGGGATCGGCGGCTTCGCCCGGACCGTCCCACGCTTGCCCTCGAGGCTCTCCAGCATCGAAGTCTCTTCACCGCAGATGTACGCCCCGGCGCCGACGCGCACGTGCAGGTCGAACGTCAGGTCCGAGCCGAGGATGTTCTCGCCCAGCCAGCCTTCGCTCCGGGCGATCTCGATGGCGGCCTTCAGCGTCGCGACCGCGTCCGGGTACTCCGAGCGCAGGTAGACGTAGCCCTCGGTCGCGCCGACCGCGTACGCCGCGATCGTCATCCCCTCGATCAGCGTGAACGGGTCGCCCTCGATCAGCATCCGGTCCGCGAACGTTCCCGAGTCACCCTCGTCCGCGTTGCAGCACACGAACTTCAGGTCCGACTTCGCGCCGAGCACGGTCCGCCATTTGATGCCGGTCGGGAAGCCGGCGCCGCCACGGCCGCGCAGGCCGGAGTCGACCACCGTCTCGACCACCTCGGCCGGAGTCATCGAAAGTGCTTGCCTCAGGCCCACATTTCCGCCGTACGACGTGTAGTCGCCGGCGGAGAGTGGATCGACCACACCGACCCGGGCGAACGTGAGCCGCTGCTGCCGCTTCATCCACGGGAGCTCCTCGACCAGGCCGAGGTACGCGCCGATGTCGCGAACCTCGCCGCGCAGCATGCCGGCCGCGACTAGTCCGTCGACGTCCTCGGGCGCGACCGGTCCGTAGCCGACGCGGCCTTCGGGGGTCTCGATCTCGACCATCGGCTCCAGCCACAGCATGCCGCGGGAGCCGGTCCGGACGACCTCGACGCCGCCGATCGCGGTGATCCGCTCGGCGACCTCGTCGGCGCCGACCGACCGCGCGGCGGAGTCCTTGGGGACGTACACCTTGGTCATCGGGCCTCCCCGAGGATCGCGTCGAGCCGGGCCGGCGTAACCCGTCCGTGCAGCTTGCCGCCGACCTGGACCGCCGGGCCGAGCGCGCAGTTCCCGAAGCAGAACACCTCGTCCAGCGTCAGCCGCCCGTCCGCCGTCGTCTCACCGAACCCACAGCCGGTACTGCGTTTCGCGTGCTCGGCCAGCGTGACCGCGCCGACCGACCGGCACGCCTCCGCCTGGCAGATCGCCACGGTCGTGCGTCCGGCCGCCGTACGACGGAAGTCCTTGTAGAACGTGACTACGCCGTGGACCTCGGCCACGGCGATGTTCAGTACGTCGGCGACGACCGGGACGTCGCCCTGGTCGACGTACTCGAGCTCCTCCTGGATCGCGTGCAGGATCGGGATCACCGCCCCGCGGAGCCCACGTAGTTCGGTGGCTATCTCGCGCACTCGCTGGGCACGCCCGGGAACCGGGACGGGGGCGGCGGCCACGACCTCACTCGTCATGTATACAACATTCCGTCGCCCGACCCGCAGGGTCAAAGCAATGCTGCCTATGAGCTGATAGACGCCGTCTATCAAACAGCCGGAGCGGCCGCCTCACGCGGTTGCAGGCCGCACAGGACGGTGTCGACGAGGGTGTCGACGTACTCCGGTGTCAGTGGGCCAGTCTGTTGCAGCCAGCGGTTGAGGATCGGGCCGAAGATCAGGTCGACGGCGACGTCCAGGTCGGCGTCCTTCGAGATCTGGCCGGCTTGCTGGGCGGCTCTGAGGCGGTCCTTCTTCACTTCGCGCATCGGCCCGTCGAGGCGCTCGTGGTAGTCGGCGGCCAGCGCGGGGTCGTGCACGATCTCGGTGTGCAGGGCACGCATCGTCTGCCGGTAGCGGGGGTTGTCCAGGTCTTCGACGGTGGCGTTCAGGACCAGTTTGAGGTCGGCGGCCAGGTCGCCGGTGTCGGGTAGCGCGGCCAGCTCGCCGTCGGGCGTGCCGGCCAGGGTGAGGAAGGCGTCGAACAGCAGTGCGCCCTTCGACGGCCACCAGCGGTAGATCGTCTGCTTGCCGACGCCGGCGGTGGAGGCGATCATCTCGATCGCGACCTTGGGGTAGCCGATATCGGCGACCAGGTCCAGGGCGGTGTTGAGGATCGCCTGGCGAGAGGTCTCGCTGCGGCGACTCGGGTTGGGCATGCGGCCACCTTACCAGTCAACGAGACGAGACGGTCCGTCTTGACAGTCATGTCGTTGGTCAGGCAAGCTTCTGGTTGTTGCGAGACGGAACGGACCGTCTCGCTTAAAGAGAGGGGCCCGAGATGGAAACCGCTGGTCAAACGGCATCCGGTGCGGTCGAGGGTCGGGTCTGGTTCATCACCGGCGCGAGCCGCGGGCTGGGGCGCGCCTTCACCGAGGCGGCTCTCGCTGCCGGCGATCGGGTCGTCGGCGTCTCTCGCGATACATCGCCCCTCGGCGACCTTGCCGAGCTGCATCCGGACCGGCTGCTCCCGCTGTCAGTTGACGTGACCGATCGGTCGGCCGTGTTCGACGTGGTTGCAGAGGCGGTCCGGCAGTTCGGCCGGCTCGACATCGTCGTGAACAACGCCGGCGCGCTGTATGCCGGGATGGTCGAGGAGTTCTCCGAGGCGCAGGCGCGAGCCCAGTTCGACCTCAACTTCTTCGGTGCGCTCTGGGTCAGTCAAGCCGTCATGCCGCAGCTTCGGGCGCAGGGCAGTGGGCACATCGTGCAGATCTCCAGCATCGGCGCGCTTGGCGGCTTTCCGAGCACTGGTCTCTACAGCGCCAGCAAGTTCGCCCTCGAAGGCATGAGCGAAGCGCTGGCCGCCGAGGCTGCTGCCTTCGGCGTCAAACTCACCATCGTCCAACCCGGCGGCTACTGGACCGACCTTTACGCCAACACAACCGCCACGACTCCGAACCCGGTCTACGACCCACTCCGTGCAGAGTTGGAGAAGCAGTGGGCCGAAGGCTCCATCGACAGCGAGCCCCGCCTCGCCGCCGAAGCCCTCATGAAGCTGGTTGCCAGCGACACCCCACCCCTCCGCCTCCTCCTCGGCAGCATGGTCTATGACCTGGCCTTCGACATCTCCCACCAACGCATGACCACCTGGTCCGCCTGGGAAGACGTAAGCCGAGCCGCCGAAAAAGCAGTCCCCGCCCCAACCTGACCACCAGCGACGCTCACACGCGCCCGGCCACGGATTCCCGGAGTAGCTGCACGGCGCGACCGGATCGGCGTGCAGGCGCCGTACGGCGAACAGCAGAGCGCGTCGAGTTCGTGGATCTCCGGGGCGCCGGCCGCGTCGAAGAGCTCAGGACGCCGGGCTGGGTGAGCTGCTGAGCCGGTCGCCTGACCTGCGCTGTTGATCGCATCCTGGGCGCCGACTCGAACCTTCCGGCGAGGACGGCAGCCCGCTCTCGATCGGGCCGCGGAAGTCGGTGTGCAGCACCGGCCGCGAGCTTCCGGTGGAGATCGCCCGACAGCTCGGCCGGCAGCGGATCCCCGGCCAGTCGACGCGGCGCATCACGTCGGCGGCGGCCGCGCGTACGTTCGATGTCCGTATGCGCAGCCGCGCCCGAGAGGCGTTGGCGAAACCCAGGATCGGCCTCGTCCGCTGCACCGAGCCGCATCCGTGCCAGCGCTCCGCAGAGGTCTGCCAACGCATCGCAGAGGACGCGTCACCGCGTCGCCGAGGACGTGTCACCGCGTCCCGGAGGCCTTTGGTGCCGGCGGCGACACCCCAGCCCGTACGACCTGCGCTCGGCACGATGTCACCCATCGCCTTGGTCGACGGCTGAAGGAGCTCGTCGACCGCCCGACACCGGCTCCTACGATCCCGCCCCGAGGACCCCGATCGGCCCGATGTCCACGGGACCAGTCTGGCCTGGAGCACGTCCTGACCGTCGCGACCTCCTCGACGCAGCCGACGCCGTCTACGAACACCGAGCGCATGTCAGGAGGGCGCAGCTCGAAGTAGCAGACGCTGAGCCCGGCAAGCATCGCCTCGCACACTGCGTACCGCCAGGGCCTACCGTCTCCGGCCGCGAACTTCCACCAGGCCCAGCGCCGCGGCAGTCTTCAGGGCGACGCCGCCCGGCGGACGACTGCGGCAACCGCGTCGCAGTTGAAGGCTGGCGCAGTACGCCCCCACGCCCCCGGCCCCACGCCCCGGCCTCCGGGCCCCGGTCCCCGGCCCGTGGCCCCCGACCTCCGCCCTCGCCGAAGCCGTCGGGCCTGATCTGGGTGTAACTGACTAATCTAGAATAAGCAGTTACGATGCGGGGATGAGTGAGGTGTTGCGGCGGTGGGTTGAGGGGTGGCGGTTGTGTCGGGGGTTGGGGGTGGTGAGTGAGGACCGGGACGCGTTGGGGGTTGTGCTGGGGTTGCCGGGGCGGGAGCGGGAGTTGTTCGCGTTGACGGATGCGCCGGGGGTGGTGGATCGGCTGGTGGGGCTGGCGGTTGAGGGGGTTTGGCTGACGGTGACGACTCTGGACGGGGATGGGGTGGCTCGGCGGCTGGCGGCGGGTGGGCTGGCGGTGTTTCCGGAGCAGAAGGTGTTGATGACGATGGGGCTGCGGGATCACCCGAGGCCGGTGACTGCGGAGTACGGGGTGGAGTTGAGGTCGGAAGGGGCGCTGGAGTACGTGCGGGTCCTGGCGTCGGATGGCTCGGTTGCGGCACGCGGGATGGCGGCGGTGGTTGGGCGGGACGCGGTGATGCACGACATTCAGACCGAGCCGGCGCATCGGCGGCGGGGGCTGGGGAGCGTGGTGATGGGTGCGTTGAGCCGGCGCTCGGTTGAGCGTGGCGCCGAGACGGGCCTGTTGATGGCGACAGCGGAAGGCGCCCACCTGTACCGAAAGCTCGGATGGAGGCCAGAAGCAACCATGGTCACCGCAAAGGGATTAGGTGGTGCGGGAGCGGTGGGCGGCTACTTTGGTTCGGTTTTGGCAGGGGGTTGAGCAGAAGCGTTGGGTGTGGTTGCGGGTTGAGTCTAGGAAGAGGTCCTCGCAGCGGGTGGCCTCGCAGCGGCGGAGGCGGTGGATGTCGTTGCTGCCAAGGAGGGTGGCTGTCGCGGTGGCGAACTCTGCGATCCAGCCGGTCGCCGAGTCCGGGTCGCCGAAGTGCAGGTGCCAGGGCGCGTCCGCGTGCCGGGTCAGCTGTGGCGCCGCCTTGGTCGCCTTGAGGAGCTCGTTCACCACCTCGACCGCCTCGTCGACCCGCCCCTCGGGCAGGAAAACGAGCGCGTCATAAAGTCGCCGCCCACCCAGCGCCCACTGAGAGACGTCAGAGTCGACCGCTTGGTTGGTGGTCAGGCGCAGTACGGCGTCGACCGCAGCCGTGTCGGGTTCGGCGGCCGGGCGGCCCTGGCGCCAGGTGGACCCGAAGGTGTTGGCCAGCGCGATCGCCGCCAGCAGCGACGCTTTCAGGTGATCCGTGGCCTCCACAGCTCCAGTATCCCCGGGAAAGTTCGCCGGACGGGCGGATTTCATTCATCTGGAGGAGCCGGGTCATACCACGGTCGTAGCAGCGTGCCGCACAGTTCGTTCCGCGAGCCGACGTATCCGGCCGTTGCCGGAAACAACAATGACGACCATGAACCTGGTCCAGAGCCTGTCCCGCCACCGCCCGGCAGCACGTGGGATCGCCGGCCTGTCCGAGGCGGTCGTCGACCTCTCGGCGGTTCGCCACAACGTTCGTGCCTTCCGCAGGGTGATCCCGCAGGGCGTGATGGCCGTGGTCAAGGCGGACGCCTTCGGCCACGGCGCCGTACCGGTCGCCCGGGCAGCCGTCGAGGCCGGTGCAAGTTGGCTCGGCGTGGCCCGCGCCGACGAGGCGCTGCAACTGCGCGCCGCCGGGCTGACCGTGCCGATCCTGACTTGGCTGTACGACGCCGCCGAGCTGATGCTGCTCGGCGACGTCGACGTGGATGTCAGCGTCTCCACGATCGCCGAGCTGCAGCGAGTGGTCTCGAACCCGGCGGTCCGCCACGTGCACCTCAAGCTCGACACCGGACTGCATCGCTCCGGCAGCGCACCCGATCAGTGGATCGAGCTGACCCGAGCGGCCGCACATTACGAGGCGCTCGGCGCAGTCGCGGTCCGCGGCATCTGGTCGCATCTCTCGCACGGCGACAGCCCGGATGCGGTCCAAAGTCGTCATCAACTCCGGCTCCTCCGCACGGGCCTGGTGCTGGCCAATCGCGCTGGTCTGCGGCCGACCGTCGTACATCTGGCGAACTCCGCCGGGGCGATCACGTTGGATGCGCCCGACTGCGACCTGGTCCGGATCGGCGCCGGGTTGTACGGGATCGACGAGACCGGGCTCGGGTTGCGGCCGGCGATGCGGCTGATGAGCAAGCTGGCCCAGGTACGGCGGATCCGTGCAGGCGATGGGGTTTCGTACGGGCACGACTTCGTCGCCGATCGGGATACGACGGTCGCGCTCGTCCCACTCGGCTACGCGGACGGCATCCCGCGAGTCGCCGGTGCGCAGGCCAGCGTTTTGTGCCGAGGCGTCCGGATGCCTGTCATCGGGCGGATCGCGATGGATCAGTTCGTCGTGGACGCGGGCGATCTCCCGGTCGAACCAGGAGAGCCGGTGACGATCTTCGGCGACGGCTCGCGGGGTGAGCCGACGGCGGCGGACTGGGCCGCGTGGGCCGGCACCATCCCGCACGAGATCTACTGCGGGATCGGATCCCGCGTGCCGCGGCGCTACGAGGGGGCGGCCCGATGAAGGTGGCAGTCGTGATGGGCGGCGCGAGCCCCGAGCACCAGGTGTCGCTGGCCAGCGGACGCGGGATCGCCAGGGCGATCAGCATCCTCGGCCACACCCCGATCCCGCTCGTGATCGATGCCGAAGGCAACTGGGAGGACGGTCAGCACGAGGCGATCGAGATCCTCCAGGCCTGTGACGTCACCGTCCCGGCCCTGCACGGCGAAGGCGGCGAGGACGGCACGCTGCAGGGATTCCTGTCCCAGTTGAAGGTTCCGTACGTCGGCAGTGGCGTGGCGGCCAGCGCGGTCGGGCTCGACAAGCACCTGACCAAGTCGGTGCTGAGGGCGCACGGCATCGCGGTCACGCCCGGTGTCACGCTGCGGGGCACGGACCTGACCGACACCGAGGCCGCGATGCAGAAGCTCAAGGCGGCCGGGCTCGACTTCCCGGTGTTCGTGAAGCCCGGCAACGGCGGCTCCAGCGTCGGCGTCGCCCGGGCGACCGACCTGCCGACGTTGTCGCCCGCGATCGCGGACGCCGCCGTACTCGATCCGCACGTGCTGGTGGAGCGGGAGATGGTCGGGCGGGAGATCGACCTTGCTGTGCTGGAGTTCCCGGACGGGCGGGTCGACACCGCGCCCGCGCTGGAGATCCACAGCGATCCGGGCCAACCGTTCTTCAATGCGACTGCGAAGTACGACAGCAGTGCGACGCGGTTCGTCGTACCGGCGCCGCTGGACCCGGCGTTGGCCGATCGGCTTCGGCGTACGGCGATCGAAGTGTTCGACGTGCTCGGGTGCGAAGGGCTCGCGCGGGTGGACTTCTTCGTGCCGACCGAGGGTGAGCCGGTGGTCAACGAGATCAACACGTTCCCCGGGTTCACGCCGGCGTCGCAGTTCCCGCGGATGTGGGCGGCGGCCGGGATGAGCTACGCCGAGGTCGTCGACACCTTGCTGCGTACGGCGGTGGCCCGCGGATGACCGTGCTGCTGAGCGACGACCGGATCACCCAACTCCCGGCGATCGAGAGCGGTGAACCACTGGTCGACCTGTTCACCCGGAACCTCGCGACGCTTGATCGCCAGTTCGCCCGGGAGAGTGTCGCGGACCGGCTCGCGATGGCCGACGCCTTCCTGCCGACCGGCGTACGGCTGCAGGTCGTGGAAGGGCTGCGGCCGATCGAGAACCAGCAGGAGATCTACGACCGGTACCGCGCCGAGCTCGAGCGGCTGCATCCGGGGATCTCCGACCACGACGTCCACGTGCTGGCCAGCCGGTTCGTCTCGCCAGTCGAGGTCGCGCCGCACGTCGCCGGGGCAGCGGTCGATCTGACGCTGATCGGCGCGCACGGTCCGCTCGACCTCGGGACGCCGATCGACGCGACACCCGAGCAGAGCAGCGGCGCGTGCTTCTTCGACGCGGCCAACATCAGCCGGGAGGCGCGGACGAACCGCCTGCTGCTGGCCGACGTCCTGAGCGCGGCCGGGTTGGTGAACTATCCGACCGAGTGGTGGCACTGGTCGTTCGGCGACCGCTACTGGGCGCACGTCGAGGACCGCCCGCACGCCATCTACGGACCGATGGGAATCTAGCGGCCGAGGACGAAGGTCTGGATGGCCACGACCGCGGCGCCGCGCGCCCACTCGGAGAAGTCCGCGGGTTGCAGGACCATCGGGAGCTCCGCGCCGGACGGATGACGGTCGCCGTGCAGGCCGACGAGCAGCTCGTCCTGGGCGACCTCGGCCAGCCGGACGCCCTCGCCACCGAGGACGACGAGCTCGGGCATGGTGAAGTTCGCAGCCGCGGCGATCAGGCGGCCCAGTGCACGGCCCGCCCTGCCGACCACCTCAACAGCCGCCGCGTCGCCCTTTGCGGCCAGGTCGAGGCACTCCTCGTACTCGACGCTCCGGCCGAGCGCGCTGCCGACCTGGTCGGTGATCGCGCCGACGGTCAACAGGCTCAGTGCGCAACCGCGATGCCCGCGGTCACAGCGTGGTCCGTCGGGAACCAGCGGGTGGTGCCCGATCAGGCCGATGCTCGTGTCGGGGCTGTCGACGACCCGGTTGTGCACGACCAGGCCGTACCCGATCCCGACCCCGATCGTCAGCAGCACGAACCGGTCCGAGCCGCGGCCGGCGCCGAACCAGTGCGTGGCCTCGGTCAACGCGTTCAGGTCGTTCGCCACCACGACCGGCGTGTCCGTGGCCGCCGCGAGCAACTCGCCGAGCGGCACGTCGACCCAGTTCAGGTACGGGCCCCACCGGACCTCGGAGTTGCTCCCGACCCGGCCGCCGACGGTCACGCCGAGTCCGGTGATCGGGCGCTGCCCAGGCACCTGTACGGCGAGATCGTCGGCCAGTTCGAGGACGAGCCGGCACACCGCGGACGGCGTGGGGTCGCTGAGCGGACGCTCGATACTCGCGATCACCTCGGCCCGCAGCGTCGTCAGGACGCCGATCGCGGAGTCACCGGTGAGCTTGATGCCGACGAAGTGGTGTGAGGCCGGATCGAGGTTCA
The DNA here is from genome assembly GCF_044458365.1 of Kribbella sp. NPDC050470. Taxonomy (NCBI): domain Bacteria; kingdom Bacillati; phylum Actinomycetota; class Actinomycetes; order Propionibacteriales; family Kribbellaceae; genus Kribbella; species Kribbella sp. NPDC050470. Next base: position 591,280 of record NZ_JBITHV010000004.1, read on the forward strand.
GGGGTTGCGACGGGCGGCCGACGCGCGCGTCGGTCGGCCCGGCGGACACCTCGACGAGCAGCCCGGACTCCACCATCGGCTTGGTCAACCGGGTCAGGCTGCCGGGCGACAGGCCCACGCGGCGGGACAGTTCGGCGCGCGACAACGGGCCGTCGAGCAGGATCTCCAGCGCCACCTGCCGAGACGGACCCGTCAATGGCCGCCACTCACCCACGCGACAAGGGTAATGGCGGGGAGGGAGAAGAGGAGTTGGACGCCGGGACGTGACCCGGTCCGCGGTTCTGGCCGCACAAGCCCCGGCGTCAAGCTCAACCCCAAGATCCCCAGATGTCCATCAGTGCTGGAGACATGTGACCACTGACGGGCGGGGTACCCAATTCTTCTTGAAGTATGCACCCGATGAAGGAGCCCGGCGTCGTTACTTTTCCTATATTTTCGGAACGTTTCAACCGCTGTGGCGCCCGCGAGTGGTGAGGCCGGGGAAGACCAAAGTGAGCCAGCGTGCCCGGACCGCCGGAGGCTGGTCGATCGGGGCGGACGAGATCAGCAGGTAGAAGTCGTCCACGGTGACGTCGGGGTGCAGATCGCCGTCGCGCTGGGCGGCCTCGATCAGGGCGTCGACCGCGGCCCGGGCGCGGATCTCGGCGGGCTCGTCGGCAGTCCCGGCGCCGAGTGTGCGGGCGGCGGCCTTGACGGCGGCATCGGTGGCGGAAGCCTCCAGGACCCGCTCGACGAGGGCGGTGATCTCGGCCATCGGGTCGGCACCGGCCGCGACCCGCGCCTGCGCGGCCTCGGCGTCGTCGGCGACATGGCCGAGGTGCTCGGCGATCACCGCGGTGACCAGGTCGGTCTTGTTCGGGAAGTGCCGGTAGAGGGTGCCGACGGCGACGCCGGCCGCGGCGGCGATCTCGTCCATCCCGGCGTCCGGCCCGTGCCGGGTGATCTGCTCGCGGGCGGCGTCGAGGATCCTCTGCCGGTTCCGGACGGCGTCGGCACGCGGACTCATACGGTCTCCCTTGCAATATCGTGAACCATGGTTCATGATAATCGTGAACCAGGGTTCATCTTATCTCCAGGACGGGTCATGACCACGAAAATCGCTCTTGTCACCGGTGCCTCGTCGGGGATCGGCGAGGCCACCGCGCGCAGGCTGCACGGCCTCGGTTTCACCGTGTACGGCGCCGCCCGCCGGGTGGACCGGATGGCGAAGCTCGCCGCCGACGGCATCCACCCGATCGCCATGGACGTCACCGACGAGGACTCGATGCGCGCCGGGATCGACCGGATCCTGGCCGAGGCCGGGCGGATCGACGTACTGGTGAACAACGCCGGCTACGGCTCGTACGGCGCGCTCGAGGACGTGCCGTTGGCGGAGGCGCGGTACCAGTTCGAGGTGAACGTGTTCGGCGCCGCGCGGCTGATCCAGCTCGTGCTGCCGGGGATGCGGGCGCAGCGCAGCGGCACGATCGTGAACATCAGCTCGATGGGCGGCAAGATCTACACGCCGCTCGGTGGCTGGTACCACGGCACCAAGTTCGCCCTCGAGGCGCTCAGCGACTGCCTCCGCCTGGAGGTCAAGCCGTTCGGCATCGACGTCGTCGTGATCGAGCCCGGCGGCATCCGCACCGAGTGGGGTGGCATCGCGGCCGACAACCTCCGCAAGGTCTCGGCCGAGGGCCCGTACGCCGGCCAGGCCGAGCCGATGGCAAGGTCGATGGACTCGGAGCTGGCCGACCGCCGTACGTCGCCGCCCTCGGTGATCGCCGACGCCATCGCCAAGGCCGTCACGGCTCGCCGGCCGCGCACCCGCTACCTGGTGGGCTTCGCCGCCAAGCCCCTGGTCACACTGCGCCGTGTCCTGCCCGACCGGGCGTTCGACTTCACCATCAAGCGCGCCACCGGCGTCCGCTGACGTTTGTTGCCGCCTGCAAGCGTCAGTGCGGGAGCTTGCGGGTGTCGATGAGCTGCTGGGCGACGTCGCGGAGCTTGGTGTTGGTGTCCTGGGAGTAGCGCTTGAGGATGGCGAAGGCCCGGTCGCCGTCGACGTCGAAGCGCTCCATCAGGATGCCCATCGCCTGGCCGACCAGCTTGCGGGCGTCGACGGCCTGGGCCATGGTCTCCTCGTGCCGGGCCGAGGCGACCGCGACGGAGGCGTGCCGGGCGAGGATGTGGGCGATCGCCTCGTCGTCAGGGCTGAAGGCGTCGGGGGTCGGGCAGTAAAGGCCGAGGACGCCGACTGTCGAGCGGTTGCCGTCTCCGGTGGCCAGCGGCACGTCCAGGACGCTGCGGACGCCGAGAGCGGCGACCTTGGCGGCCCACTCCGGCCAGCGGTCGTCGGTGAGGGTGTCGCGGATCAGGATCGTGGACCGGTCGCGGAGCGCGGTGACGAGCGGACCGGTCTCGGTGCTGATCTGAAGGTCGTACACGTCGGCGACCACGGGGTCGGTCACCGCCGCCACCTCGGGGCGGGAGCCACGGGAGTACAGGGCGACGCCGGCATAGGTGCAGCTCAGCGCCTGCAGGGCGAACTGGACGACGGCGTCGACCGTCTCCTCCACCCCGGGAGCGTCGTGCAACTCGATCGCCAGACGCGCGAACGCGTCTGCCGAGGTCACAGCGACATCTTGGTCGGTCAACGGGACTCCAGGCATGCTCGAACCATCGGGCACCCCGTGGCTGGAGTGATCCTCAGGAGACATCATGCAGCCCGCACCCCCCAAACTGTTAGCCGGATCGGCAGCCGATTTTTTCTGGGTCGTTGAACCCAGAACGATACAGTGAACGCATGACGGACTTCGCCGGCCTGCTGAGTGGGCGGACGAGCTGGCGGCGGGAGTTCGCGGCGCCGGTGCGCGCCTTCCTGCGGACCGAGGCGGGCAGTTCCGGCGTCCTCGCCGGGGCGATCCTGGTCGCCCTGCTGTGGGCGAATCTGGCGCCCGGGACGTACGAGGACTTCTGGCGGACCGAGCTGTCGATCGGGCTCGGGCGCGAGGTGCTCGCGATGGACCTGCGGGAGTGGGTCAACAGCGGCCTGATGACGCTGTTCTTCCTGGTGGTCGGCCTGGAGGCGCGGCGTGAGTTCGACCTCGGCGACCTGCGCGACCGGAGCCGGTTCGTGCTCCCGCTGGCCGCCGGGATCGGCGGGATGATCCTCCCGGTCCTCATCTATCTCGCGTTCAACGCCGGTGGCGAGGGTGCGCACGGGTGGGGTGTCGCGATGTCGACCGACACCGCCCTGGCGCTCGGCCTGCTCGCACTGGTCGGTCGCGGCGTCCCCGACCGGGTCCGGGTGTTCCTGCTCACGGTCTTCGTCGTCGACGACCTGATCGCGTTGCTCGTCATCGCCGTCGTCTACAGCGAGAACATCGAGCTGATGCCGCTGGCCATGGCGATCGTCGCCTTCGGAGCCGTCGTGGTGCTGGCGGTCCTGCGAGTGCGGAAGGCCTGGGCGTACGTCGTACTCGGCGTCGTCACGTGGGCGTCGCTGCTGACCAGCGGCGTCGATCCCGTGGTGGCCGGACTGGCGATCGGCCTGACGGCGTCGGCGTACTCGCCGGGGCGGGAGGAGCTCGAGCAGGCGACCGGTTTGTTCCGGCTGTTCCGCGAGCAGCCGACCCCCGAGCTGGCCCGTTCGGCGACGGTCGGCCTGACCGCGACGATCTCGCCGAACGAGCGGCTGCAGTACCTCTACCACCCGTGGACCAGCTACCTGATCGTCCCGCTGTTCGGCCTCGCAAACGCCGGCATCACCATCGACCTCGACTTCCTCGGGCGGGCCTACACCTCGCCGATCACACTCGGCATCCTGGTCGGGTACGTGGTCGGCAAGCCGGTCGCGGTGTCGGTGGTGTCCTGGCTGCTGACCCGCTTCTCCGGCGGGCGCTACCGGCCGCAGGTCGGGTGGGCGGCCGTGGTCGGCAGCGGCACCATCGCCGGCATCGGGTTCACCGTCTCTTTGCTGATCGCAACGATCGCGTTCGAGGGGCCGGCGCTCGCGGAGGCGAAGCTCGGCCTGCTGTCGGCGGTCCTGGTGGCGTCGGGGCTGACCTGGCTGGTGTTCCGCGCGGCCAAGCTGCTCTCGCCGCCGAAGAAGGCGCTGGCTCTGCTCGGCGACGCGGAGCAACTGGTGGACCTGGCCGATCCGGTCGATCCCGAGCGCGACCACATCCGCGGTCCGGAGACGGCGTCGGTGACCCTGGTGGAGTACGGCGACTTCGAGTGCCCGTACTGCGGGATGGCGGAGCCCGTCGTCCGCGACCTGTTGCAAGACGACGACCTGCGGTACGTATGGCGGCACCTGCCGTTGAGTGACGTCCATCCGCGGGCGCAGATCGCGGCGGAGGTGTCGGAGGCGGCGGCTGCGCAGGGCGCCTTCTGGGAGATGCACGACCTGCTGCTCGCGAACCAGGAGAACCTGCAGCCCAAGGACCTGCTCGGGTACGCCGAGGCGCTCGGGCTCGACCAGCAGAAGCTGCACGATGACGTGAAGCGGCACGTGGCCGCGGCCCGGGTGGCGCAGGACGTGGAGTCGGCCGACCTGAGCGGGGTGTCCGGGACACCGACGTTCTTCGTCAACGGACAGCGGCACTACGGCGCGTACGACGTCGAGACGCTGAAGGCAGCGATCAAGGTGGCCCGGGCACGGGCGAAGATCCAGGGATGACAGTATTTTGTGGTACTAGGGCATTTCTGCCACTGTTGCGCTAGGCCCCGATGCCGGACGCTGGTGGCTCCGCTGATCGAGAAGGAGCCCCGAATGTCCGTTGACCTGCACACTTCGGCTGTTCTGCAGACGCCCGCCGCCGACCGGGACGCGGCGGTGGCGCACTTCGCCGGGCGGCTCGCGTTCGAGGCGGACGTGTCGGACGTGGCCGCCGACATCGGGGCCGGTGTGACCGGGTGGGTGCTGGTCGACAGCCGGAGCCAGGAGAGCTGGGACCAGGGTCACGTGCCCGGCGCGATCCACCTGCCGACCCGGGAGATCGCTGCCCGGGCGGCGTCCGTCGTACCCGCGGGGGTCACTGTGGTGACGTACTGCTGGGGGCCTGGGTGCAACGGTGCGACGAAGGCGGCGCTGGAGTTCGCGAAGCTCGGCTACCCGGTCAAGGAGATGATCGGCGGCTTCGAGTACTGGGCCCGCGAAGGCCTCCCGGTGGAGACCGCCGCGGGGATCGAACGCCGGGCCGCCGACCCGCTCACCGCGCCGCTGGGGATCGCCTGCGCCTGCTGAGACTCAGAGGTTGGCGAGGTAGTCGGCGTTGCCGCGGATGGCCGCCTCGTAGCGCTTGATCTCAGGCGTGCCGAGGCGGTCGGCGATGACCAGGAGCAGGGTGGCGAGCGCCTTGTCCTTGTGGCCGGCCGCGTGCAGGGTGAGCGACTTGAACACCCGCAGCGAGTCGGACTCGGGGAACTCGGCGCATGCGGCCTTGAAGATGTCCAGGGACTCGTCGAAGCGGCCGAGGTTCCGCAACGTGCTGCCGTACTGCAGCAGGCACTTGCGCCGGGTCTCGCCGGTCAGCCCGGGCAGCGCGCGCTCGTAGTAGACGACCGCCTGCTCCTCCTGCCCGTCCGTGTCGTACGACCCGCCGACCTCGTACAACACGTACGGGTTGTCCGGGTGCTCTTTCAGCAGGTTCACGAAGAAGTCGATCGTCGGCTGCATGTTCGCCCGGTCCCGCCGGTTGAACGCCTCCTCGATCGTCGCCGCCAGTTCGGGCGTCAGATCGGTGTGCACACCTCCATCATGCCAACTACTTGGTGGGGCGTTGCTGCCACGGCCAGGCGCCGGAGATCTCCACCTCGAGGGCGAAGCTGAGGACGGTGCGGATGACCACGATCAGGCCGAGGACCAGCACGCTCTCGACGGAGGTGTCGACGATGATCGTGCGGACGATGTCGCCGACGATCAGGATCTCCAGGCCGAGCAGGATCACCCGGCCGAGGTTGACCCGCAGTTGCTGGTAGCTGCCGGCGCCCTTGCGCAGGACGTCGTACGCGTAGCGGATCAGGCAGACGGCGAGGCCGATGGCCATGATGACCACGCCGATGCCCTCGATCACCCGGGCGACATCGGCGAACACCGCCTCGAACTCCACCCTCCAGGAGTACCAGTCAGGCCGCGGTCTCGGTGGTCGCCTCGCCGGGGCGGATGTTCTGGTTCAGGTGGAAGACGTTGGCCGGGTCGTACGCCGTCTTCAGCGCGGTCAGCCGGGCCAGCTTGGCCGGCGGGAACGCGCGGTTGATCGGGTCGCCGTTCAGCGTGTTCAGGTAGGCGCCACTCGCGTACGGTGCCAGTCCGGCGGCGTACTCGCGGACCCGGGCGATCCGGGTCGCGTCCTCGGCCGGGTCCTCCCAGCGGGTCGCGGTGACGAACTCGAACAGCGTGTCCCGGTGGCTGAAGGCCGCGTCCTCGTCCGGCACGTCGGCGATCGCACCGCCGTACGCCTGCAGGCTCGCGGACACACCCGGGGTGTTCAGCAGCGCGCGAATCGCGTCGTCGGGCAGCGACTTGAAGTAGTGGCCCTTCCAGTAGCGCCGGTAGCGGTGCCCCTGCACGTTGTCGTCGCGGCTCTGCAGCGTCAGGTACGACATCTCCTCGACGTGCTCGTCGGCGACGGGACCGAGCGCGCGGAGGGCCGGCAGCAGCTGGTACCCACCCTCGCCGATCCACACGTAGCCGACCGTCACGCCGTCCGGAGTGATGTTCGCGGTGAAGGTCGCCTGCCGCGGCGCGGTCGCGTTGAGCTCCCGCCATCCGCGCAGTACGTCGAACCCGGCAGCCATCGGATAGCTGAACTCGGCCACCAGTGCCCGGGTCCCGACCTGGTGCAGCCGGAACTCGAACGACGTGACGATGCCGAAGTTCCCGCCGCCACCACGCAACCCCCAGAACAGCTCCGGGTTCTCGTCCGCACTCGCCCGAATCACCGAGCCGTCCGCGGTGACCAGCTCGTACGACGCCACGTTGTCGCACGCCAGGCCGAACTGCCGGGCCAGCCAGCCCATCCCGCCGCCGAGCGTGAGCCCGCCGACGCCGGTGTGCGAGACGTTCCCCGCGGTCGTCGCCAGACCGAACCTCTGCGCCGCCTTGTCCAGCTCACCCAGCAACGCCCCGCCCTGAACCCAGGCCAGCTGCCGGTCCGGATCGACCCGGACAGCGTTCATCGGCGTCAGGTCGATCATCAGCCCACCATCCGGTACGGCGTGGCCGGCGATGCTGTGGCCGCCGCAGCGGACCCCGATCTCCAGCCCTGCCTCCCGGGCGAACCGGACCGCGGCGGCGACGTCGGCAGTGTCGTGGCAGCGCGCGATCGCGGCCGGGTAGCGGTCGATCATCGCGTTCCAGACGCTCCGGGCCTCGTCGTAGCCGGCGTCGCCGTTCTGCAGCAGCGTGGTCATCGTTCCCCTCCTGGATTCTGGTCTTTGCATCACCCTGACAGCGCAGCGGTACTCCGATAAGGTCCAGTTGTGTGAGCCGAAACAGGACCAGTTCCGGCGCCGGTGAGCTGCTGGTCGAGCTCCGGCGGGACGCCGGGGTGCCGCTGCACCAGCAGCTGGAGAAGGCGATCCGGGACCGGATCCGGCAGGGCCTGATGCGCGCGGACACGGTGATGCCGTCGACCCGCGCGCTCGCTCAGGACCTCGGTCTGTCCCGCGGCGTCGTGGTCGAGGCGTACCAGCAGCTGGTCGCCGAGGGATACTTGATCAGCCGGGGCGGCGGTTACACCCAGGTCGCCGACATCGCCGTCGTCGAGGCCTCCGCGATCCAGGCGCCGGCCGGCGGTCCGCCGCGGATCGACTTCAAGTACAGCCGGCCAGACGTCTCCCAGTTCCCGCGGGCCGCCTGGTTGCGCTCGCTGCGCAAGGTGCTGAACGAAGCCCCGCACCTGAGCTTCGCCTACCTCGACGGCCGTGGCGCCCTCGAGCTCCGGCATGCGCTCGCCGACTACCTGAACCGAGTGCGAGGTACGGCCGCCCGGCCCGAGAACATGCTGATCAGCAACGGCTTCGCCCAGGGCTCACGACTGCTGCTGCATGTCCTCGCGAAACAGGGTTACCACCGGCTGGCGCTCGAGGACCCGTCCGACAACGAGCTGCGGGACGTCGCGAAGGCGGCTGGGCTCGAGGTGGTCGGCGTACCGGTGCTGGAGTCGGGGATCGATGTCGACGCACTCGATCAGTCCGGGGCGGACGTCGTACTGGTGACGGCGGCACACCAGTTCCCGACCGGGGCGGTGGCGTCGGCGGAGACGCGGGCTGCGCTGGTCGCGTGGGCGGCGCGGCGGGACGCGCTGATCGTCGAGGACGACTACGACGCGGAGTACCGGTACGACCGGGAGCCGATCGGCGCGATCCAGGGTCTGGCGCCCGACCGGGTCGCGTACGCCGGGACCGCGAGCAAGACGCTGGCGCCGGGGCTCCGGCTCGGCTGGCTGGTCCTGCCGGACCGGTTGGTCGAGGACATGACGGCCGCGAAGCTGGTCGACGATCGCGGCTCGCCGGTGCTGGAGCAGTTGGCGTTCGCGGACTTCGTCGCCCGGGGTGAGTTCGACCGGCACCTGCGGCGGATGCGGCCGCGGTACCGGCTGCTTCGGGACACGCTCGTCGACCGGTTGGCCGAGCGGTTGCCGGAGCTTGTCCCGGTCGGCATCTCGGCCGGCCTGCACGTCATGACCTGGTTGCCGGACGGGTTGCCGGAGCAGGCTGTGATGGCGGCCGCGCTGGAGCGAGGCGTCGGGGTCTACGGACTGGCGCCGTACTGGATGGCGGGTGCCGGGCCGGCCGGGCTGGTGTTCGGGTACGGCGGCCTGACCGCGAAGGCTGTTGCCGAGGGCATCGACGTGCTGGCGGACGCGGTCGCCGGACTGGATGAATAACTATCCATTCGCTTGCAAGTTGATTCGGCTGCTCCTACGCTGTGTGGAGTGATCAGCGCAGCTCGCATCGACAGTCTGATGAACCAAGGGTGGCCCGCTGAGGCCAAGACCGAGCTGGACGGCTGGGTGATCCGACGCAACGGCGGCGTGACCCTGCGAGCGAACTCCGTGCTGCCCACGAGTCCGCCGTTCGACCTCGGCAAGGCCTTGGACTACGTGGAAACCCTGTACGAGGCGCACGGCATCACGCCGTCCTTCCACGTCAGCCCGGCGGCGCAGCCGGCCGACCTGGACGCCCAGCTGGAGGCCCGCGGCTACTCGGTTCGGAATCCGACGCTGGTGCAGTGTGCCGAGGTGGCCGACGTGCTCGACCGGTTGCCCGATGTGCCGGGCGATGTGAATATTTCTGCGGCGCCGGACGACGACTGGATGGACTTCTGGTGGTCGATCGACGGCCGCGGCGGGGACGCCGGGAAGCAGGCGACGGCGCGAGGCATCTTGAACCGCGGCCCGGCGTTGTACGCCGTGGTGCCGTCGACCGGCCCGATCACGGCGATCGGCCGGCTCGCGCTGGTCGGCAACTGGGCCGGGTTGTACTGCCTCGCCGTCGACGAGCGCTTCCGCCGGCAGGGGCTCGCGCTCGCGGTGATCCGCGCGTTGTTGCAGGAGGCAACGACTCGCGGAGTCCGGTACGTCTACCTGCAGGTCGTGGCGGACAACGAGCCGGCCCGGGCCCTGTACGAACGCCTGGGCTTCCGGACCGTCTCGCAGTACCACTACCGGGTCAAAGCGTGAGCTTCTCCAGGTGATCCAGGACGACGAACTCCGCGCCGGCGGTCTCGACCGCGGTGCGGAGCTTCGTCAGGTCGGCCCAGGGCACGGACGGCTTGTCCAGCGGCTGGTCGAAGTCGTCCCAGTGGGTGGCGACGACCTTCCGGACCGGCTTGATCGTGCGGAGCAGGCGGTCGGTGATCCCGGGCTCGCCGCCGGGGGCGGCGAAGACGACGTCCACCTGCAGGTCGCGGAGCGCGTTCGGGTCGAAGTTCGCCGTACTCAGGCTGAGGATGCGGACGCCGCCGATCGTGATCACGTACGCGAGCGTGCCGCCCTCGAGCAGGTCCTCGATCACCCGCGGGCGCGGCGGGACGCCGTCGAGCCGGTAGCCCGGGTAGGCGTAGGTGTGATGCCGTCCGCTGCACGAGTGCAGGGACGGGAAGACCTCGATCGTGAAGCCCTCGAACGGGAGGTACTCGCCGCCGCGCACCGGTGACAGCAGGCCGGCCGGGGTGCGCATGGCCTTGAGCATGTTGACGTGCGACTGGGTGCCGAGGACGGTCGCCTGGGTCTTCTCGGCGACGTACGGCACGTCGGCCATGTGGTCGTAGTGGCCGTGGTGCACCAGGATCGCGTCGGCCGTGGAGATGTAGCGGTCGATCACGTCCGGCTTGATCACGAGCTTGGTCTTGGGGTCCGCGCCCTCGGGCGTGAACGTGCCGGTCTTGAACCGGGTGATCCACGGATCGGTCAGCACGACGTGCTTGCCCCAGCGGATCTGCCAGGCGTGGGTGCCGAGCCAGGTGAGCTCCACCCCGGCTTCCTCCTGTGTGGCGCTCGCCGGCACCTCGCCTGCTGCCGCCTGCGCAGTCGCTTCCGCACCCGTCGCGGCGTCGCTGCGGGTCGTCAAGCCGGCGACCCCGGCGACTCCGGCCGCGCCGGCCGCGGCCGCCCCCGTGATGATCCCTCTGCGACTTACCTTCACGCTCTCTCCTCTCGCCGGAACCGAGTCCTCAGTCAAGGCGAGGCAGCCGGAGGGTGTCGAATATGCTCTTAGGCATGCTCCGATTGCCTGGTGATATCGCCGCAGGTCAGCTGGGTCATGCTGACTGAACGGCATCTGCAGATCTTCATCGCGCTGGCCGAAGAGCAGCACTTCGGCGACGCTGCACGCGTGGTCGGCATCACCCAGCCGCCGCTGTCCCAGGGGCTTCGGCGGCTGGAGGCGCTGGTCGGTGCGAAGCTGTTCGAGCGCGGCCAGGGCCGGGTCGAGCTGACGCCCGCGGGCGCGGCGTTGCTGCCGTACGCGCGGCGTGCGCTGACGTCGATCGAGGAGCTGCACCAAGCTGCGGTCGCGCGGGATCCGGAGGGGCCGGAGATCCGGCTCGGCTTGGCGCCGGAGGTTCCGCCGGGTGCTGGTGCCGCGGTGGCTGCGGCGTGTGGTGCTGCGATTCCGGGCAGCCGGGTGACGGTGGTTTCGGCGCCGACCAGCTCGTTGGTCGGCCAGGTGTCCGCGGGTCGGCTGACGCTGGCCGTCGTACTGCATCCCGCCGTGCTGGATGGGCTCGAGGCCGGTCCGGTGACGCTGGTGCCGACGTGGGCGTTGGCGCCGGTGTCGGTGCTGCCGGACGACGGTGGCGAGGTGAAGCTGCGGCAGCTGGGCGGGTTGCCGGTGGCGGTCCGGCCGCGGGCGGAGGCGCCGGCGGCTCGGGACTTGTTCCTGGACACGTTGGAGTTGCATCGGCCCGATGGCGGGACGGTCGTGGTGACCGACGAGCGGGCCGGGTTGGCGATGGCCGCGGCGGGTCAGGCGATCGTGGTGACAGCGGATCCTACGCTGACCGCGCCGGGCGTCGGGCGTCATCTGATTGTCGACAATCCACTTCCGCTGCGGTTGCGATTGGTGTGGGCGAGGACGCGTACGCCGTTCCTGCGGCCCGCTGACGTGATGGCTCGGCTGACGGACGCGCTGGTGGTGTCGTGAACGGGCGGATCCGGGCGGTGTTCACGGACGCGGGCGTGCGTGGCTGGTTGCATGCGGTCGCGTTGGAGGCGCCGGAGTCGACGGTCGAGGTCGACGCGGACGGCGTCGTACCGATGGCGTCGGTGTACAAGCTGCCGTTGCTGGCCGGGTTCTGCCGGCTGGTGGATCTCGGGGAGCTCGATCCGCTGTCGAAGGTGACCTTGGCTCCGGCCGATCGGACGCCTGGGCCGACCGGGCTGTCGGCGCTGGCGGATCCGGTGACGATGTCACTGCGCGATCTGGCGTTCTCGATGATGACGGTGTCGGACAACGCCGCGGCCGATGCGCTGCTGGGGTTGGTCGGGTTGCGGCGGCTGGCCGAGCTGCTGGAGTCGTTCGGCCTGCAACGGACCTGGGTACGGCGGGGGACCGAGGGGAGCCTGCGCGATCTGCAGCGGCGGACCGGGCTGAACGATCCGGATGCCGCACTCGCCGTACTGGCTGACAACGACCGGACCGATCCGGACGGGGTCTACGAGGCGGCGACCGCGTCCGCGAGCAGTCCGCGCGACATGACGTTGCTGCTGCGGCGGTTGTGGGCGGGGGAGTTGCTGTCGGATACGCAGACAGACTTCGTGAAGGCGACGATGCATCGGCAGGTCTTCCAGCACCGGATGGCGTCCGGCTTCCCGCACGACGGTGTACGCGTCGCCGGGAAGACCGGAACGTTCGGTGCACTGCGCCACGAGGTCGGTGTGGTCACGCTGCCCGGCGGGGCCGCCTTCGCGATCGCCATCTACACGCTCGCGGCCCGCGGCGACTTCCGCCAACCTCGTGTCGACGCTGCGATCGGCGAGGCCGCTCGCCTCGCGGTGGACTTGTTGCGCTGAGCGCTGTGGGACACCGCCGCCAGCGGATCTGGCCGGGCAGATCGACAGGAGGTGTCGCGCGCAGACGGCGTGACGCACGCTCAGTTGACCGGGCCTGTAGCCGTAGTGGGTCTATACGTCCTGTCGATCTGCACACCCACACAAGCCTTGGGTCAGATGACCGCGTACGCCTCCACCTCGAGGAGCGCCTCAGGCTTGAACAACGCCACCACCTGCACCGCCGTACTGGCCGGCGGGTTGCTGGTGTCGACGTACTCGTCCCGCGCGGCGCGGATGGCCGGCAGGTACCCGATGTCGGTCACGTAGAAGTTCAGCTTCACCACGTCCTTGAACGTGGCCCCGGCCGCCTTCAGACAAGCATCCAGATTCGCGAACACCTGCCGGGCCTGCGCCGCCGCATCCCCGACTCCCACAAAGTTGCCCTCAGCATCCAACGCCACCTGCCCCGCAATCGCCACCCACTGCCCCGCCCCGGTCACCACATGGCTGTACCCATTCCCCGCCGCAACCCCCTCCGGCCTCGGATAAGAAAACTCGCTCAAGACACCCTCCCAGTCGTAGTCGACCCATTCTTACCCTGGTGCCAATCGGTCCGCGAAGAAGTTTCCGACCGCTTGCTGCATTTGGTGGTCGAAGCGGTGGGGGCCGGGAAGGAAGTGGGCTTGGTAGGTGCCGGGGCCGTAGTGGAAGTGTTCGGTGAGCTCGCGGTCGGCGGCGAGCATGCCTTGGGGTGGGAAGAGGTCGTCGTCCTCGGCGTAGACGACGAGCTGGTGGTGGCGGGCCCGGCCGGCGGTGAGGGACGGGTGGTCGACGTGCCGGGCCAGGCCGGGCGTGGTGAACAGCCAGGAATGGGCGTCGAAGTACGCCGGGAGCAGTGCGTCGAACGTGGTCATCATGCAGACGATCGCGGACGCCTTGATGCCCGGGTCGAGTGCGGTGAGGGTCGCCGAGCGGCCGCCGCCGCCCGAGAAGCCGAAGACGCCGATCCGGTCCGCGTCCACCTCGTCGAGCCCACGCAACACGTTGAGCGCGACGAGGTCGTCGTACGCGACCATCCCGGCGAACGACGTCCCGAGCAGCCCGGCCGCCTTCGCGATCGAGTGCTCGTGGTGGCTCGCGGCGACGTCGTACCACTCGTCGTCAGCAGGGGAGTGGTCCGCGGCCAGCCAGGCGGCTTCGTACGTCGCCATCACGTCGCGCAACCGCCACGGCAGCGGATCGAGCCCGAAGCGCCGGGATCCCCAGGCGAACGTGTCGTGACACAGTACGACGAAACCCGCGCGGGCCAACGCGTTCGCGACGGCTCGGCCCTCGTACAGCTCCTGGCGCAGCCGGATCGCGCCGGCGCTGGGCTCAGGAGTCTCGACAAGCCGCTCGGCGCCGCTCGCCTTCACGCCCGCGTGGCAGTGCAATCCGAGCACACCGGGTGCTGACGATGCGTTGAGCGGGCGCAGGAGCCAGGCCCGAGTCGGCGGGCCGAACGGGTTGTTCCACTCGAGGACGCTCCCGCGGACATTGTCCGATTGCCAATCGTCGACAATCCGCACGGCCGGCGGCTCACCTGGCGCCGGCACGCCAAGCAGCTCGGCGACCCGAGTGGTGAGTTCGTCCCCGGTCAGCGGGGAGGCGTCCCGGACGAAGCCCGGCCAGTCCTCGTAACCGCCCAGCGCACTCGGTCTCAACCCTTCACCGCTCCCGCCGACAGGCCCTGGACCAGGAACTTCTGCACATAGGCGAAGACAAGCACAACGGGTACGACGGCCACCACGCCACCCGCCGCCAGCGCACCGAAGTCGACGCTGTACTCACCCAGCATGTAGCTCAGCCCGACCGGGATCGTGAACTGGTCCTGGTCGTTGAGGAACATCAGCGCGAAGAGGAAGTTGTTCCACGAACCGATGAAGGCGAACGAGCTGATCGCCACCATCCCGGGCCGCAGCAACGGCAGCACCACGGTGAGGAACCCGCGCAACCGGCCGCACCCGTCCACCCAGGACGCCTCCTCGAGCTCGATCGGGATGTTCCGGATGAACCCGGCCATCATGATCAGCGACAGCGGCAGCCCGAACACGGTGTCCGCGACGACGATGCTCCACGGCGTGTTGATCAGCCCGATGGTGCGGAAGATGTCGAACAGCGGGATCAGCATCATCGCGCCCGGGATGAACTGCGTGCACAGCGTCATCACCATGAACGCGCCGCGGCCGCGGAACCGGAACCGGGCCAGCGCGTAGCCGCCGAGCAGTGAGAGCACCGTCGTGCCGAAGAGCGTGAACAGCGCGATGATCACGGAGTTCTTGAAGAAGACCGCGAAGCCGGCGCCGTTCCACACGGTCGCGTAGTGCTCGAAGGTGATCGGCCACGGGACGACGGAGGTCGATCCGGCCGGCCGCAGGCTGAACAGCAGGATCCAGTAGAAGGGGACCAGGGTGAAGAGCAGATAGAGCGCGAGCGGGGCGTAGATCATCCACCGCGGAGCTTGGCGATTGTTCGGCTTCCTACGATCGGATTGTCGACGATCGACAGCCGCAGTCCGCTGCGCCGGCGCCTCGAGAACAGTAGTCATGCTTGGTCCTCCCGGCCGACGCGTGACAGTTTCAGGTAGGCGATCGAGAAGATCGCGAGGATCAGGAACGCCGACACGGTCAGCGCGGAGCCGTAGCCGAACTCCTTCGCGTCGACCGCCATCCGGGCGACGTACAGCGGCAACGTCATCGTCGCGTTGCCCGGGCCGCCGCCGGTCAGCGTGTAGAGCAGGTCGACATTGTTGAACTCCCACACCGCCCGGAGCAGGGTCGACAGCACGATCGCGTTGCGAAGATGCGGCAGCGTCACCGACCAGAACCGTTGCAGCCGTCCCGCGCCGTCGACCTCCGCAGCCTCGTAGAGATCCTGCGAGATCGTCTGCAGATCGGCGAGCAGCAGGATCGCGAAGAACGGCACCCCACGCCACAACTCGGCGAGTACGGCGGCCCAGAAGGCCGACGTACCTTCGATCAACGGGCTCTCGCCGTAGCTGCCGATGCCGATGTCGGCCAGGTACCGGGAGAACCCGGTGGTCGGGCTGTAGATCAGCAGCCAGATCGTCGTCGTCAGCACGCCGGCCACCGCCCACGGCGAGAACACCAGCGACCTCGCCAGGCTGCGGCCGCGGAACGTCTCGTTGATGACGAGCGCCAGGCCGAGCCCCAGCACGAGCTGGAGCCCGACCTCGACGACGACCCACTGGGTGGTGAAGCGCAGCGAGTCCCAGAACATCTGGTCGTTCAGCATGTTCCGGTAGTTCTCGAAACCGATGAAGCCGTTGCTGCGCGGCTTGGTGACGTTGTACTTGAACAGCGAGTAGTACACGACACTGCCGATGGGGTAGAGCAGGAAGATCGCGACGAGCACCAGCGTCGGCGCCAGCAACGCGTACGGCGTCCAGCGCTCTCTCGGTCGCCGCCGGACCGGGGTGTCCGGCGGCGCCGGATCAGCCTGCAGAACTGCCATCGTGGAATCTCCTCGTTGTCGCGGGGTTCAGTCGTCGTCGACCGGCTGCCAGCCGTCGGATCCGGCCAACCAGGCGGATCGATTCGCCGCGGCGGCCTCTTCTGAGGTCAGTTGCGGCCGCCCATCACCGGTCCCGGCGCCCGGCCCGGTGTTGCGGTACTCGGCGAACCGCGCATCCCGCCATGACCAGCCGCTCATGTCCGTCCAGGCCGGCGTGCCGATGTGGGCGCCCAGCCAGGAGTCCCGTACGACGACACGCGGGTCGGCTCCGGGATCGCCGCTGGGATGCCACGGCCGGCCGAGGAAGACGGTGCCTGCAGCGGCGTCGGACTCGAAGCGGCTGTGCTCGATCAGGTAGCCGTGCGGGTTGGTGTCGACTGTCGCCGCGGCGGTTACGTAGCCGTTGACCGATTGGCCGCGGTCCACCGACCGGATCGTGCTGTCGGTGATGACCGCCGTACCCCGGCCGTAGATGAAATCGACGTCGCCCTGGATCAGCGAGTCGGTGATCCAGGTCCGGGCGATCGCCTCCCGGTTCGGGGTGTCGAGCAGCAGCGTGTCCTGGTTGCCGAGGACGCGGACGTTGTCCAGCCGGATCCGGTCGCCGGCGGTGCGCAGGGCGATCGCCTGGCTGGGGAAGTTCGCCTGCTCGTCCCAGCCGTTCTCGACGGTCAGGTCCTCGATCGTGACGTCGTCGCCGAGGATGCCGAGCGTGGCGGACCCGGTGTGGCCGAAGGTGCCGCCGTAGAACTTCTCCTGGCCGGCGGCGAGGTCGTAGGTGAGGACGACGTCGGCCGGGTTGCCGGTCGCGCCGCGGATGGTCAGGCCGTCCTGGAAGGCCCAGACCCGGACGACCTCGCGGTAGACGCCCGGCTGCACGACGATCGTGACCGGGCCCTTGCCGCCCACGGTGGCCACGGCCGCGCCGATGCTGCCGAAGTCGCCGGTGCCGTCGAGCGCCACGGTCACCGTGCGGCCGTAGGTGCGGTCCTTCGTCGTCGGCCCGGCGTACTTGTCGACGAGGCTCGGCACGGTGCTCGCGGCGTCCGGGATCGAGGCGTAGTACGTCGCCGGGTCGAACGCCGTACCGACGTTGTCGCGACGGCCGCGGATCGCATTGAAGACATTGTTCTTGTTGACAATCTGCGAGGCCGGATCCTTGGCGACGACCGGGTCCTCGCCGTCGGAGTAGTAGTTGCTCTCGGCTACGACCTTGGCGGCGCCGCGGGACATCGTGCCGTACTGGCCGATGCCGCGGAACCAGTTGTTGTAGACGTGCGCGGCCTCGACGTTGTCGATACTCGCGTTGCGCTGGTAGGTGTTCGAGAACCAGTTGTGGTGCATCGTGATCTTGGTGATCACGTTCGTGGTCCAGCCGACGCCGACGGTCTTGTTGTGCGCGCTGAACACGTTCCACGACAGCGTCACGTAGTCGGAGTCCTTGCGGACGTCGACCAGGCCGTCACCGAGTCGCTCGAACGTGACGTGGTCGATCCACACGTGGTGCGCGGTGTCGAGCCGGATCCCGTCGTTGTCGTTCTCCGGCGACTTGCCGTCCCAGTCGCCGGGGATGTAGGAGTCGCGGATCCGCAGGTTGCGGACGATGACGTTGTGCGTGCCGTTCAGGAACAGGCCGCCGCCGACGAGCTCGGCCACAGTTCCGGCGCCGACGATGGTCTTGTGCGAGGCGACCGGAACCTGGGTGCCGAAGGGGATCCGCAGGCTGCCGCGCACGACGATCACGAGCGGTTCCGCGGCTCCGGCGTACCGGGTCAGTTCCTCGGCGGTGCCGGCGACCACGATCCGGCCGCCGAGCCCGCCGGTGGTGCCGTCGGGGAGCCCGGTGGTCGGGATCGAGGCCATGCCGGTTGCCTTCGACGACCAGACCGGGCCGTCGGTGGTCGTGGTGGCCGGGGCGTTCATCAGCTGGAGCAGTTGCTTGTCCTGGTCCAGCCGGCCCGCACCCGCCCCCGCGCCGACCAGGGCGGGCACGCTCGGCGCGGGGTCGATCCGCAGGTGCGGGCCGGAGCTTCCGGACACCGTCGGCAGCAGCTGGTCGTCGGGGTGTGCCGCGTTGTAGGCGTCGAGTACGGCGGTGGGCCGGCCGTTGACCCAGTTGCCGGACTCGGTGATACCGGTGCCGCCCCAGTCGTAGATGACGCGCTCGGGCGTGACGCCCTGGAACCAGTTGCTACGGGCAATGATCGAGGACTCGACGCCGACGCCCCAGGAGTACTGGTAGCGGTCCGGGTTCGTGACCTTGTAGAGGTTGTTGTAGACGTGGGCCTGGCCGAAGCGCACCCGCGGGCCGCGCTGGACCAGGTCGGTGAGCTCGTTGTGGTGCATGGTCACGCGCAGCTTGCCGCGGTCGGCGACGACGCCGTCGCCGTTGCCCCAGAGCAGTGACTTGTCGTGGCCCTTGAGCTTGTTCCAGGAGATCGTGACCAGGTCGGCCTGGCGGACCACGTCGAGCAGACCGTCGTGCCGGAGGAACGGTTCGCCGAAGTACTTCGGCTGCTCGGTGTCGACGGTCTCGCCGTCGTCCAGAGTCAGGTGGTCCAGCCAGACGTGGGTCGAGCGGCTGACCACCACGTTGTCCCACTCGGTCTTCCAGGTCTCACCGTTCCAGCCCGGGTAACAGTCGTACGCGTCGGAGATCCGCAGGTTGCGGACAATCACGTTGTCGACCGACTCGATGTTGACGACGAAGCCGGTCAACTGGGCGTCGCTGAGCCCGATCAGCGTGGTGTTGGCGCCGACGTTCAGCTTGACCCGCTCGGCTTGCTTGGCCGACGACGCTTTCCGTGCCTCCTCCATCGGCCCGGTCGCCGGGCCACTCCACCGCACCGGGTCGTAGGCGTGCAGGTAGCCGGCGAGACTGTACGGCGCGACGTCGTACTCGTGGCACGCGATCGCCCGTCCGTCGTCGGTCGTGTTGGCGTCGAGCTTCCCGACAACCTGCACGATCTTCGGCTCATCCCCACCCACAGCAGCCCGCAGCTCAGCCGCCGTCCGCACTTGCACGACCCGCTGAGCCGAAGCCCCACCCGTAGTACCGCTTCCTTCAGAACCCCACCCATCACCAGGCGGGAGGGTTTGTCGGGACGCGTCGAGGTTGGCGGGTGGTGCGAGTGGTTGTGCGGCGGCGGATGGGCTCGGTGCGAGACCCAGGAGTGCGGTCGTCAGGAGTGTGGATAAGGTAATGCGAAGGGTGGGCGGCATGCGGGTCTCCTAGTGAGAGAAACCGGTTTCCGAGAATTGATGAAGGTTGTGGGCTTACTTGCCGGTTTTGAGGGAGGCGTCGTACTCCTGCTTCGCGGCTTCGAAGCGGGTGGCGTACTTGTCGGCGAAGGCCTGGGCGGTGAGCTGCTTCTGGAGGAGCTTCTGGAAGTCGGCCTCCATCTCGGTCTTCAGGATCTTCGACCAGTCCGGGAGGTACGTCGGCAGCTGCAGGTACTGCGTCTTCGGGTTCTTCGACGTCTCGACGATCGCCCGCAGCGGCTGCGACTGCTGCACCCACGACGCCTTCGCGGCCTCGGTGTTCGCCGGCACCTGGCCGACCGCCTCACACCACTCCGAATTGGCCGTCGTGCTCATGTACTCGACGAACTTCCACGCCGCCGCCTTCTTCTCGCTCTTCGCGAGGATCCCGAGTCCGGAGATCGCCGGTGCGGTCGCGGTGACCACCCCGTCGGCGTTCGGGAACGGCTGGACGCCGGCCACGTTCGCCGGCCCGAGCGCCTTGAAGTGGTCCTGCGTCGAGCCGAGGTTGTGGTGCGTCGCCCACGCGGACCCGCCGTCGAATGCGGCCACGATCTTCGCGTAGTCGTTGGACAGGTCGGCCGGCGCGCTGACGGTCCCGTAGAGCCCGACGTACCGCTCGAGCGCCTTGACCGCCGCCGGGTCGTTGAACGTCGCCTTCCCGTCGTCGGTGAAGAACGTCCCGATCCCCGCCTGGCCGTACGTCATCGCGAACATCGGCGGCATCGACCCCGGCCCGCCGCGGAACGCGAACCCGAACTTGTTCTTGTCCTTCTCGGTCAGCTGCTGCGTGATCGCGAAGAACTCGTCGTACGACTTCGGCTCCGCGACGCCCTTCTGCTTCAGCCAGTCGGTCCGGTACCAGATCACGTCCGACAGCGCGCTCAGCGGCGCCTTGTAGAGCTTGGAATCGGCCGAGTTCCGCCGCTCGTTGCTGATCATCGTCGGGTCGACCTTGCCGGTCAGCCCGGACTTCTCGTACGCGTCGTCCAGCGACACCAGCGCGTTCTGCGCGATCAGGTGCGCGACGTCGTTGCCGATCAGCAGTACGTCGGGGATCTCGCCGGAGGCCAGCGCGTTGTCGACCTTCTGCAGGTACGACGAGTTGGGCAGGCCGACGTACTCGACCTTGACGTCGGGGTTCGCGGCGTTGAACTCGCCGATCAGCTTCTCCCACTTCTTGGACAGCGCCGGATTGGCGTTGGTGTCCCAGAACTGGACCGTGCCCTTGGCCTCGCCCCAGTCGTCGGGGTTGCTCGCGGCCTGCTCGCCGCCGCCGCTCGTCGGGCCGGCACAGCCCGCGATCGCCAAGGCGGCCACGGCTGCGACCGCCGTGGTCCGCAGCCAACCTGTACGCCTCATCTTGTCCTTCTCTCCACGCCGGAACAGTTGAAGAAACCGGTTTCTTCGTGAGAAAGTAACACAGCGCACCGGGCTCGCAATAGGGTTCGGAAGGCGGTTTCCCGATCGGAGGGCGAGACCTGTGTACGTGAACCCGGTGCTCGATGCGGACTGGCCGGACCCGGACGCGATCCGGGTCGGCGACGACTACTGGCTGATCGCGTCGAGTTTCAACCGGGCGCCCGGGCTCCCGGTCCTGCACTCTCGCGACCTGGTCTCGTGGGCGCTCGTCAACCACGCCCTGCGCGAGGTTCCGCCGGTCGAGCACTTCAAGATCCCGCGGCACGGCGGTGGGGTCTGGGCGCCGAGCATCCGCCACCACGACGGCCGGTTCTGGATCGTCTACCCCGATCCGGACCACGGGATCTTCGTGCTCAGCGCCACGGATCCCGCCGGCGCCTGGTCGGAGCCGCACCTGCTGCTGGCCGGCCGCGGCCTGATCGACCCGTGCCCGCTGTGGGACGACGACGGCCGCTGCTACCTCGTCCACGGCTGGGCGAAGAGCCGGGCCGGGATCAAGAACCGGCTGACCGTCCGCGAGGTCTCACCCACGCTGGACCGGGTGGTCGGGCCGGCCCGCACGGTGATCGACGGCGACGAGCTTCCCGGCTACACGACCCTCGAGGGACCCAAGTTCTACAAGCGGGACGGGTACTACTGGATCTTCGCGCCCGCCGGTGGCGTCGCGACCGGATGGCAGTCGGCGTTCCGGGCGCGGTCGCCGTACGGTCCGTACGAGGATCGCGTCGTCCTCGCGCAGGGGTCGACGCCGGTGAACGGGCCGCATCAGGGGGCGTGGGTGGATTCGCCGGACGGCGAGGACTGGTTCCTGCACTTCCAGGATCGCGGACCGGTGGGACGCGTCGTCCACCTGCAGCCGATGCGGTGGGTCGACGGCTGGCCGGTGATCGGGACTGACGGCGAGCCGGTACTGCGACATGGCGAGGGCGAGGTCGTCCTCGGCGAGCCGGATCGCACTGATCTCTTCGAGGGCCCCGAGTTGTCGCCGATCTGGCACTGGCAGGCGAACCCACGGCCGGAGTGGTACGACGCCCCGAAGGCCGGCGCACTGCGGTTGGCCGTGCTCCCGGAGGACGACGGCGACCTGCGGAATCTCCCGCAGGTGCTCGGGCAGCAGCTGCCCGGTCACCGGCGCCGGTTCGAGACCTCGGTCCGGCTCGACGGCGGCGGTCCGGGGGCTCGCGCGGGTCTCGTCGTACTCGGTCAGAGCTATGCGTGGCTCGGGCTCCACCGCACTCCGACCGGCGTCGACGTCGTACTGCGGCAGCGGGGCACACCGGATGAGGACGTCCTGCATCACGCTCAGTTGGAGACGCCGTACGTCGATTTGGCCGCCGACGTCGATGACAATGCGCTCGTGCGCTTCTCGTACCGGACCGGCGGTGAGTGGGTCGAAGCCGGCGTCTTCCAGGCCGTCGAAGGCCGGTGGATCGGGGCCGAGGTGGGGCTGTTCGCGGCGGCCCCGCAGGGCACGATGGACGGTGGCGGGGCTGTGTTCGGTCCCGTGCGGGTCACCGAGCGAGAGACGGCTTGATGGGCAGGACACCGAAGGACTCGATCACGATCGCCGACGTCGCGCGTGCGGCGGAGGTGTCGCGGGCGACCGTGTCCCGGGTGATGAACGGGCGCCTCACGGTCGCGCCGGACATCGCCGAACGCGTCCGCGCCGCCGCCGACCGGCTGAACTACCGGCCCAGCGACCTCGCCCGGAACCTGTCCCTCGGCCGGACGAACATGGTCGCGCTGGTGGTGCCGGACCTCGGCAACCCGCTGTTCCAGCAGATCATGCGCGGGATCACGAACGCCTCGGCCGCGGCCGGGTACCGCGTCCTGGTCGCCGAGACGGACGAGGACCCGCTGGCCGAGGCGGACATCGCGATCGAGGCCCGCCGCCGCTGCGACGCGCTCATCCTGGTGTCGCCGCGGCTGGCCGAGGAGCGGCTGCTCGAGCTGCTGCCGGACGTGAAGCCGGTCATCCTGGTCAACCGCGAAGGGCCGTCCGATGTGGCCTCGGTCGGCGTCGACTTCGGTCGCGCGGTGCGGATCGTGGTCGACCACCTCGTCGGCCTCGGGCACCGGCGGCTCGCCTACCTGGCCGGGCCGGTCGGCAGCGCGTCGAACACGGACCGCCTGCGCTCGCTCGAGATCGCCGAACGCGAGATCCCCGGACTCGAGCTCGTCCGGCTCGAGTGCGGCTCGTCGATCGAGGACGGCTACGGCGCGGTCGAGCAGGTGCTGGATTCACATGTCACCGCCGTGGTGGCGTTCAACGATCTGGTCGCATTCGGTCTGCTGGCGCGGCTCAACGAGGTCGGGGTCGCCGTACCTGCGGACCTGTCGGTGGCTGGGATGGACGACATCGGGTTGTCGCGGTTCGCCGTACCGTCGCTGACGACTGTCCGGGTCCCGCAGCAGGGGATGGGGGAGTTGGCCTGGCGGCGGTTGTACGCCGAGATCGCCGGGACCGAGGTGGATCTGGACGGGGTGCCGGACCTGCGGTTGGCGTTGCGGGCGAGCACCGGGCCGGTTCCGCAGGCGACGCGGCTGCAGTCCGACGCGCCTCGGGGGCGCTTGGGGCCAGTGCGTTGGCAGCAGCAGGGGGACATCTTCGTGCTGGGGTCGGAGTCCGGGCTGCTCGCGCACTACGAGTTCGGACGGCGGATGCCACAGGTGCACTCGCCGCGTCCGTATCTGCACCCGGTGCGGACGCTTGGCGGCCATCCACTGACCGAGGTGAGCCCAGTGGATCA
Source organism: Kribbella sp. NPDC050470 (assembly GCF_044458365.1). NCBI lineage: Bacteria > Bacillati > Actinomycetota > Actinomycetes > Propionibacteriales > Kribbellaceae > Kribbella > Kribbella sp. NPDC050470. The sequence continues at coordinate 614,708 of NZ_JBITHV010000004.1, forward strand.
CCGGCACCACTACGGTGTGTCGCTGGCCGTTGCCGGCGTCAACGGGACGTCGCACTGGGGCGGTCGTACCTTCCTCCCCGGACGTGGTCCGACCTTGCTCACGAATCACGGCCAGCAGCGCAGCCGCGGAGTCACCGTCGACGACGGGCCCGGCAACGCGCTGACCGACGAGATCACCTGGTACGACGAACAGGGCCGGCCGCAACTGGTGGAACGCCGACAGCTCAGCGGCTCGCTCGCCGAAGGCGGTTGGCGCCTCGACTGGCACAGCGTCCTCACCGCGCGCTACGGACCGATCCGCATCGACAGCCCGGCGACCGCGGGACGTCCCGGCGCCGGGTACGGCGGCATCTTCTGGCGACTGCCGTCCGCCGAGAACACCGTCGTACTGAGCGAGGCCGGCGAAGGCGCCGACGCCGCCTACGGCTCGCTCAGCCCCTGGCTCGCCTTCGTCCAGCAACGCGGCGACACCGTCACCACCCTGCTCCTCGCCCAACCCGCCGATGTCCGCCCCTGGTTCCTCCGCGCCACCGACTACGTAGGCGCAGGCCCAGCCCTAGCCTGGCAAAGCGCCCTAGCCCTACAACCCGACCAACAACTCCACCTCACCCTGTCCGCCCTCCTCCTCGACCGCTCCATCGACCTCACCGAAGCCCCGGAGTTGGCCGAGAGGCTGCAGCAGTCGACCTAGAAAGCAGGCAGACCGGTCGTCGGTGAGGAGGCTTGGGCTGAGTGCCAGCGGCGGGGGACTCGGCCGGCCAGGCGGGCGGCTCGGCCTGCGGTGACTGCGTCTCGCATTGCGGCGGCCATCAGGGCGGGTTTTTCGGCGCGGGTGACGGGGGTGGCGAGCATGACGGCGGCGCAGCCGAGCTCCATGGCCAGCGCTGCGTCACTCGCCGTACCGATGCCTGCGTCGACGATCACCGGGACGTTGGCCGCCTCGGCGATCAGCGCGATGTTGTGCGGGTTGCGGATGCCGAGCGCGGAGCCGATCGGCGCCGCCAGCGGCATCACCGCCGCGCACCCCGCCTGCTCCAGGCGGCGCGCCAGGATCGGGTCGTCGTTCGTGTACGGCAGCACCGTGAAACCGTCCGCGACCAGCGCGTCGACCGCATCCAGCAACTCGATCGGGTCCGGCATCAGCAGGTGGTCGTCGGCGACCACCTCCACCTTGATCAGGTCGGTCTGCAACGCCTCCCGGGCGAGCCTCGCGGTCAGCACGGCCTCTGCCGCCGTGTGACAGCCGGCGGTGTTCGGCAGTACGTCGATCCCGTGCTGCTTGAGTACGTCGAGGATCGAGCCCTCGTGGCCGGTGCCGAGCCGGCGCATCGCGACCGTGGTGAGTTGGGTGCCTGAGGCAAGCAATGCCTCTTCCATCACCTCGAGGTTCGCGGCGCCGCCGGTCCCCATGATCAGCCGGGAGGTGTAGATCCGGCCGCCGAGCTCCAGCGGATCGTCCATGTGCTCAACCATGTCCTCAACCACCCTGGACCGCACTGACGATCTCGACCCGGTCGCCGTCCGTGAGCGTCGTACCGGCCCACTCGTCGCGCGTCAGCACGGTCTGGTTCACCGCGACCGCGATCCCGGTCTCGCGGTCGGAGTACTCCCGGACCAGTTCGGCAACGGATCGATCCGGCGGGACTGTCGTCGCCTCACCGTTCACCCACACGTCGTACGCCATCGCGTCCTCCCTACGCCGGCATTACCCGATACAGGTTCAGCGGTCGGCGACACCGTGGTCAGTCGCCCTCTCAGCCCACTCTGGCGTGAGCTCCCGCGGCTCCCTCGACGATAACCACCGCACCTCACCGAAACAACCCAGGTCCAAACCCCGGTCCGATGTCACAGCCGCGCAGGGTGACCTCTCTGTGCAGCCGACGCGGATGCTAACGGCCGGGTACGCCGGTTCTCACGCTGGTCAGCGAGCAGGAGTTGGCGGGTCGGGGGCGGTCTTGCTCGGCGGCGGGTCTGGGCGAGTGGGAGGCTGCTAGGCGGCGTTGAAGGTGGTTAGTTTGGAGGGGTTGAGGGCCCAGAGGACCTGTTCGATGCCGGCTGTTGAGGCGGTGATGGTCAGTACGGCGAAGGTGGTGCCGTTGCGGCGGAGGATTGCGGCGGCCTGGCCGTTGACGGTGCCGAGCTCGACGTCGGCGCCTTCCCAGAACGTCGATGCGTAGGCCTTGTGGACCTTCGCCACTCGGTCCGCGCCGACCAGCGGGTAGCGGGTGGCCCGCGCGGCGCCGCCGCTGTCGGAGTAGCTGACGACGTCGGCGGCGAGCAGGCGTTCGAGCTCTTCGAGGTCGCCGGACTGCGCGGCGGTGACGAAGGCAGTCAGCAGTTCGCGCTGCTCCGAACCGGTCACCGGATTGTGCCGCTCGGCGACGATGCGTTTGCGGGCCCGGCTGACCAGTTGGCGCGAGGCCGCCTCGGTGGACCCGATGATCTCGGCGATCTGGCTGTACGGGTAGTCGAACGCCTCCCGCAGGATGTACGCCGCCCGCTCGGTCGGCGTCAGCCGTTCCAGGATGAGCAGTACGGCGAACTCCAGCGCCTCGCTCCGTTCGGCGCCGAGGTACGGGTCCGCGCTGGTGTCGACCGGCTCCGGCAACCACGGGCCGATGTACGTCTCCCGCCGTACCCGTGCCGACTGGGTCGCGTTGATCGCCAGCCGGGTGATCGCGGTCGCCAGGTACGCCGCCGGGTTCGTCACCTTGCTGCGGTCGGTGGTCTGCCAGCGCAACCACACGTCCTGGACGAGGTCCTCGGCCTCGGCGGCGCTGCCGAGCATCCGGTAGGCGATGCCGAACAGCCGGCCCCGGACCTCGGCGAACACCGCCGCGGCCTGCTCCAAGTCGGCCGAGGTCATTCGTGGAACTTGATCTCGCGATGGGTGCCGTCGCACAACGGCTTGTTGGACGAGTGACCGCACCGGCACAACGTCGCCCGGTTGCGGGTCTCCTGCAGCCGCCCGTCCGCCCGGTGCACCGGCAGGTCGCCGGTGACCCACAACGCGCTGGCCTGGCCGTCCTCCTCCTCGAGCACCGAGATCGCCCGCGGCAGGTCGGGCTCGATCGACTGACCGCCGCGCTCGAGCGCGTAGCTGTAGGACCCCGAGGGGCAGTGGTCGATTCGTCCCATGACATCGGAGCGTACGTCGCTGTCCTCGGTGTCGGCGAGCATCTTGGCAATCGGACGCGTCCGGCCGATGCAGAAGGCGGCGTGGATGCACAGCTCGCCGACCCGCTGCGCGGAGATGCCGACGCCGTCGTGGACGTGCTGCAGCTCGCCGTACGGCGCCATCGGCTCGGCCTCGGTGCCGTCGAAGCCGACCACTGCGTGGGTCCCGTCGCAGAACGGCTTGGAGCCGGACCGGCCGCACCGGCAGAGCGCGTACGTGTCCTCGGTCTCGATGGCCGCCGACGTCTGCCAGGTGAGCGAGTCGTTGTTCTCCGAAACGATCTTGAGCTTGCGCCGCAGCGGCACCCGGCCGTAGACGACGTACGGACCATTCGGCAGTACGGCGACCCGCTGCGACTCGCCGACCGACCACTCACGCGCCGCCGGCGTGACGTAGTCGAACGTGGGACCAGCGACGAAGCCGTCGTCGTCGGACATCTGCATCAGCGCCTCGGCCTGGGCCTTCAGCGCATACATGGTGCCGGTGGCAACGGACAGCATCCGCGGACTGCCGTTGAACGTCTGCTCGAGCAGGTGCAGCACCGCGCAGTACGTGTGGTTGAACTCCTCCTGGGCGACCCGGATCGGGTGTCCTTCCGGGTGGTCGGTCAGCCGTGGATTCGGCCGCATCGGGCGTACGCCGTTCACGTCGAAGCCGATCGGCTCACCGGTCGGACCGGACTCCGGGGTGTCACCACGCTGATACCGCCGGCCGAGCTTGAGCTCCTGGAAGCGGTAGTAGTGCGCCACCTCGTCACGGTCGGGATGGAACATGTCCGCATCCCCATCCCAGACTTCGCCACGCGCCGTACCCTCGCCCTGCTCGACGATCTCCTCCAGCGCCTCGAGCGCGGACTTGAGGCTGTCGACCACGATCAACCGGCCGCCGCTGTGCCGGAAGTGGGCCTTGCCGACCTGCCGGGCCGGATCGCCGCAGAAGACCGCGTCCTCGCCGAGCTCGTCGCACAGCTCGATCAGCGCGCGTTCGATCGCGTCGTAGAACTGGCCGATCGTCTCGTAGTTGTCGCCCTCTGCCGGGCCGCCGGGCGGCGCCGGCCGCTCGATCCGGAGGAACATCTCCAGCGCCTCCGGCCCGAACGGCGCCAGCGACAGTTGCAGCGAGCGGTCGCCGTGCGGCATCCGCCGTGGATGCGGTGGCAGCATCTCGGGCTTGTCCAGGTGCGGCCGGCCGCCGACCGCATTCAGGATGTTGGCCGCGAGCGCGAGGTGCAGCATCTCCTCAGAGAAGACACTGCCCACGACCTGGACGGCCTCCGGGTTCCGCTGCGGGTCCAGCGAGTACAGCGCGCACAGGTACGGCGGCAGCGTCGCGTGCTCGAGCTCGACCGCCCACTGCAGGTGCTCCCGAAGGCTTTCCAAGGTCCACGTCATGCTTTTCTCCCGTGAATCAGTTGCATCGACAGGTGTCCGCCTTCGAAGAGATCGGCGAGCCGCCGCCCCTGTCGAGCGGCGAGCGTGTAAGCGGAGTGCGAGCTGTGCCGGGCCTCGACCATGGCGGCGACCTCGGCTGCCCTGAGCGACCATGACCGGGGTACGTCGGCCGGCCGCTCGATCTGCTCCAGGACGTCGAACCCCGCTTCCGCCAGCAGGGTGTCCAGCTCGCGCTGGCCAGGGAAGTGGTTGCCGTCCGGGAGCCGTCGCAGTTGTTTGCCCTGGGCAATTACGACGAGGAGGCCGACGGACCCACCCGGGACCAGCACGCGGTGGATCTCACTGAGGAGAGTCGCTTTGTCCTCGACCGTGCACAGCACACCGAGACACCATGCGACGTCGACCGACGCCGTACGCACGGGAATCCGACGACCGTCCGCCAGTACGACGGGCAAGCCGAACAATGTGGACGCGGCCCGGCACGCGGCAGGCATCGGCTCGAGCAGGATCGGGCTGACGCCGAATCGTTCGGCCGCCCAGGCGGCCGGTCCGCCGACGCCCGCGCCGACGTCGAGCAGGCGCATGCCGGCGGACAACTCGCAGGCCTCGGCCAGCCAGGCCAGCGCTGTCGGGCTGGCGCTTCCTCGGCATGCGGCCGGGATGGCGTACCGGTCGCCCAGCTGTCGTACGGCGTCCGCCGTCCACCCGGCCACGTCGTCGAACTCGGCAACCATCGCCGCAGCGGTCATCCGAACCTCTCCAAGAGCACCCCAGTTGCTGTCCGTCGCGAGCTAAGACAGGCCAGCCCGGCGGCGTGTGACAGCCGTGACATCGAGCTCCGGTCACAAACGCGCAAGCTGCCATGTCTGAGCTTGCGACACCGATTCCCGAAGGAGTTCCCCATGAACGACCAACGTCCTGCCGTCGTACTCGTGCACGGCGCTTTCGCCGACGCCAGCAGCTGGAACGGCGTGGTCGAACGACTGCTCGAGCGCGGTCTCGAGGTCGTCGCGGTCGCCAACCCGCTGCGCAGCCTGACCACCGACGCGGCCTACGTCCGCGACGTGATCGCCGGCATCGGCCGGCCGGTGCTGCTCGTCGGCCACTCGTACGGCGGCATGGTCATCACCGAGGCGGCGGCGCAGAACGACAACGTCGTCGGCCTGGTCTACGTCGACGCGTTCGCCCCGGACCACGGCGAGAACGCGTTCCAGCTCTCGGTGAAGTTCCCGGGCAGCACGCTCGGGGACGCGCTCAACGCCTACCCGGTCGCGGGCGGCAACGAGTTCGCCATCCGGCAGGACGTGTTCCAGCAGCAGTTCTGCGCGGACGTCCCGGACGCGCAGGCCGCCGTGATGGCCGCGACCCAGCGCCCGGTCACCGAGGCCGCCCTGACCGAGGGCCTGCCCGCCGAGACGCCCGCCTGGAAGTCGCTCCCGTCCTGGTTCGTATTCAGCGACGGCGACCGCAACATCCCCGTCGAGCTGCACCGCTACCTGGCCGAGCGCGCCGCCGCCAAGGGCCACAAGGAGATCGCCGGCGCCTCGCACGCCCTCAGCGTCTCCCAGCCCGCCGCCGTCACCGAGACCATCCTCGAAGCCCTCGGCGCCTGATCCCACCAAACCCCTGCCGGCAGCACCCTGGGCAGGCGCCCCGGCAGGGGTTTGGTGACCCTTGATCACCCGTCTGGGCGGGTAGGCCGCCGTGGAGGACTCGGCGTACGGCGCCACCGTCGGCGACGAAGGACCCGGCCGACGTTCGGCTCGCGCGTGATCTACAAGCGCTACCGCCGCACCCGCGATGAATTTGGACTGACAGCGCCGTACGAGCCATCAGTGCCCTCGCCGCACCGGGCATTCCCCGTGCTGACCGCGCCTACCCGCGCCGGATGATTCGTGGGCTTGGACGGTAGGGTTCCGGGGTGAGCAGCAATGGTACGAATAGTGCCGGCTCCTCGAGTGGAGACCAGCGAGGAACTCGGTGTCGCGGGTTGAGCCGTCAGGCGTGGACCAGGCTAGGGTAGGGGGCCGCGGCGGACTCGCAGTGGCCGGGCGTCGCGGGCCAGCTGCCCACCGGGCTCGGATCGCCTGCGACGTTGAGGTCGATGACCCGGACTCGGACACGAGACTCGCCTCGGCGCAGGCCGCACCAGCGCATTCGCGCGGGAGTGTTGCGCGGCTCAATCCTCCTGGTGTAGTGGGGTTTCGCTGTGTCTGTTGCGCTGCTGTGTAAGGAAGTCGCGAAGCAGGTGTGAGTGGCGCCGGGGTGGGGTAGCGTCACCGGCGTGCTCGACGGCTCGGGGATTGTTGAAAGTGTATGGATCCGGGATGAGGAGACGTATGGGGAACGAGAACGACATCGACGGTGGCGAGCGGCCGGACGCCGGGGTGAGTGACTACGACCTGATCGGTGGCGGGCCGGCGGTGTCGGGAGTTGTCCACCGCTTCTACGAGATCGTGCTGGCCGACCCGCAGCTCGGCGGCTACTTCGACGGTGTGGACCTGGCCCGTCTGCGGCGGCATCAAGTGTTGTTGGTGTCTCAGGTGCTGGGTGGCCCGGCGGAGTACGACGGCCGAGAGTTGGCCGACGCGCACCGCGATCTGAAGGTGTCTCGAGATGACTTTCACCGGGTGGTCGCTCACTTGGTGATGGCGATGCAGGAGGCGGGCGTCCCGGCGGAGGTGATTGAGCGGGTCGGGGTCGCGCTGGCGGGGACAGAGCGTGATGTCGTCACGCAGTCGACCACGTCCGGCGAATCGGGCACCTCGAGTCGGGTCGAAGCGGGTGAGCAGCACACTTCGGCTGGGGCCGACTGACGATGGATACCGCGGCGTTGAAGGACAGCTGGGCTTTGGTGGCCAAGTCCGGCGATGAGGTGCCGTTGCACTTCTACTCGCATCTGTTCCTGTCGCATCCGGAGCTGCGGACGCTGTTCCCGACCTCGATGTCGGCGCAGCGCGACAAGCTCGTGGGCGCACTCGGCCGGATCGTCAGCAACGTGGATCAAGTCGACGAGGTACTGCCGTTCATCGAGCAGCTCGGGCGGGATCACCGGCGGTTCTCGGTGATCGCCGAGCACTACTCCGCGGTGGGCGCGTCGCTGCTGGCCACGCTGCAGCATTTCCTCGGGCCGGCCTGGACGGTTCAGCTGGCCGAGGACTGGGCCGGGGCCTACGGGCTGATCGCGAAGGTGATGGTGCAGGCAGCCGAGGAGGCCGCCGACCGGACCCCAGCGTGGTGGGAGGCCGAGGTGGTCTCGGTGGAGCGGCGCACCCTCGATGTGAGCGTCGTGCAACTGCTGCCGAGACAGCCGCTGGTGTATCGCCCGGGCCAGTCGGTGGCCATGGAGATCCCGCAGCGGCCGCGGCTGTGGCGGTACTTCAGTCCGGCCAACGCGCCACGCGAAGACGGATCGGTGGAGCTGCACGTCCAGCTGATCGACGGCGGCCAGGTCAGTTCGGCCGTCGTCCGCAGCCTCATGCCCGGCCAGGTCGTTCGCCTCGGCGCCCCGGTAGGGCAGGCGCTGACTCGCGCGGCCGAGGATCAGCGCGACCTGCAGATGATCGCCGGCGGCACCGGGCTGGCTCCGTTGCGCGCGGTGCTGGAGCAGATCGACCGGGAGTGGGAGGCGACCCGGGTCGCCCCCAACGTCCACCTGTTCCACGGCGCCCGGATGCCGTGGAGTCTGTACGAGCGCAACCTGCTCGGTCAGCTCACCGCCCGGCCGTGGTTCGACTACAGCGAGGTGATCTCCGACGACCCGTCGTACCCGGGTCTGCGGGGCGCCGTGGGCTCCGTGGCGGCGAAGCACGCCTCCGCCGACGGACGGCTGGTGATGGTGTGCGGTTCAGCCGGCATGGTGCGGCACACTGTTGCGCAACTGACCGCAGCCGGTGTGCCGGCCGAGCGGATCCGCCGAGAGGAATTCGCCGGCGACACCACGCCGGTCAGTCGGCCGATCGAGCCGCCACTCGACTCGACCGGCGGCCGGATGAGTGGGCAGCAGCTGGTTCAGGGAGGGGACCGATGACACACGCGATTCACGAAGCCACGGCGGGACTGTCCCCGCGCTCGGTGCGGGAGGCGCAGTTCTCGCACCGTATGCGAGGTCTCGACGAGGCCGAGGTGAGAAGTTATCTGCACAGGCTGGCCGACCAGATCCAGCAGGCGGACGCCGACCGCGCCCGGTTGCGGGCGGAGATCGAGTCACTGCGCGAAAAGCTGGGCAGCGCCGGCCCCGAGGCCGACTCGGCCGGGATCAGCCCGCAGGCCATCGCTTTGTTCAGTCAGGCACAGCAAGTGGCGGACAGTCTGGTCGCCGAGGCGGTCGAGCATGCCCGCGACATGATGACCGCCACCCGGGCCCAGGAGCGCCAGATCCTCGAGCGCGCCCGCGGCGAGGCGCAGCGCGCCGCCCGCGACAACTCCGCAGCTGCAAGCCTGTCCGCCGAGCCTGGTGCAGATCCGGTTCCGCACGTGCCGGAGGTCGAGTACGTTCGCACCTTCGCCCGGGTTGCGCAGGTTCAACTCAAATCGGTGCTCGACGCACTCGCTGAGCAGGTCGACAGGCTCACCGACGTGACCAGCACCGACCAACCAGATAGCGTGCGACGTGGCTCGCATTCTCTCGCCGACACCATCCTGACAACTCAGGACGGCCTTGCCGGCGCGGCAGGCTCGCGCGACCCGAACGTCAACATCTCCTGGCGCGTCAGCGCCGACACCGCCCGCTTCGAGTCGCCCGAGAAGCCATGATGGCAGGGACTCCAGTACCCAGCCGTCGCCGAGCCGGCCGGCCCTGAGCGACTGGCCGTCCGCCACCCGCTCGGATAACGGCGCCGGCACAACCCAATTCGCAAGAAACACCCAGCACAGCGGCGCGGAGGTGCCTTCAGTTCTTGTCTGTTTCAGACCCAGTCGAAACGCTCGGTATGGACGCGGTCAGCCGGCGCGCCGATTCGGACGAACGCTGTCTCCACGGCGGCGAGCATCGACGTCTGGAAGCGCTGAAGGCCCGCAGGCTGGTGGCGGGAGAGGATGTCCGCGTCGATGCACCCGGACTCCCCGATCCAGCCCGGTGGCGGCTGCCGGCGAACAGGACGACGGGCCGGGCACCGGCGATCAGGCAGAAGCCGGCGCCTTCGTACTGGTCGATCGAGAACACGCCGTGCGGCCCGTCCACATAGACGTCCGTGCCCGGCTGCCGTTCCGCTCGGCGCTAGAGCAGAACGAGAACGGGTGGGAGGTGACCGAGAACGGCGATCTGCCAATCGTGATCCACGCGAACTGGCCGGGGTCGAAGCGCATGCCGTCGTGACCGTCCGGGCGCAGGGTGAGGACCGTCGTACCGTCGCGTTCCGGTGTGATCCGTTCGACCGTCCACGACAGCCGGCGTATCCGCAGTGGACGAAGCACCCGCACTCAGACCAGCAGCCAGACGAATGCCGCGGTCATGATCGACCACAGCACCGGTTCCAAATGCTGTCGACGTAGTAGTCCACCAACAGCACCTGGACCAGCGCGGCCCAGAAACCTTGCCCCGGTTGGCTCGTACTCATCAGCGCGAACACCAGCGGCGCCACGCAGATCCCGACGAATACCCCGAGCCAGGCAATCCCGCGCACGATCGCAGTCATAGCGCGGTCACTTCAGATACGTCGTACGCCGCGCACCTGACCAATACGATGGACAGGAACGTCTCTGCCGAGGCGACGATCAGCTGTCAGGAAGATCGACGATGCCGACCGGCCGGTCGGCATCGTTCAGGATTCGCCGGCTGACCGACCCGAGCAGGATCCGTCGTACCAGCCCCTTGCCGTGGGTGCCGACCACGATCTGCTGCGCGTCGTCGGCGTGCCCAAGGATCGCTTCGGCGGCGCCGCCTTCCACTGCCACGTGGTCCACGCTCACCGACGCAGGGGCCGTCCCCTTCACCTCGTCGAGCGCTCGGGTGATGGTGCCGGCCGCCTCTGCCTCGACCTCCGCCTGCATCTGTACGAGGATTTCCGGGTCCTCCGCAAACGCGTGATGCGGAACGTCGTAAGCGGCGACGGCTCTCACCGAGGTCTTGCGCACGGCGGCCTCGGTGATTGCGTAGCGAAGCGCGTTGGTGCCGAACTGCGACCCGTCGACGCCCACGACGATCGGGCCCGTCACCGGAAAATCGTCCTCCCCGACGACGACCACCGGGCACTTCGCCTGGATCGTCAACCGATTGCTCACCGAACCGAGCAGAGCGCTCGCGACGCTGCCCAGCCCGCGTCGGCCGACGACCACCACGTCCGCGGCCTCGGAAGCGTCCGCGAGCAGATGGGCGGGGTGGCCCATACTCGAGTTCCGGGTGCACGTCAGGTCGGGCGCGAGCTCGCGTACCCGCGCCGCCGCGGCGTCGAGCACCTGCTCGGAGAACTCGACGTACCACTCCACGGGCTGGCTTGCCATGCTGTGGTAGCCGTAGAAGCTGACCTCAGGAACAACGCTGTACGCGTTGACCAGTTCGAGCTCCTCGCCTCCGAGGCGTGCCCGGGCCACCGCCCATTCGAGCGCGCTGCCGCTGTGCTGCGATCCATCGATGCCAACGACGATCCGACCTGTCATGTGCGTCCTCCCCGCGATCGAGCCGCAAACCCGAACCTAGCCCGCACCAAGCCCGCGCAACACCCGCCAGCTCAGCAAGCCCCCCGGACATCCCGGACGGGGTTCTCACGACATACCGGACTGATGTCTCGGGAGGTCGTGGACGGGTTGTTGTGGTTCGGGCATGTCGAACCCGGTTGGTGATCACGGCTGTGGTGGTGAAGAAGCGGTCGGTGGCGCAGGTGGTCGCCGGCCCTGTCGTGGGTGTATGAGTTGCTGGCCCGTACCGAGTCGAGAGTCACGCGGCGCTCGAACCTAGGTCGCGGCGGCCGAAGACCTCGCCGCGGGCGACAGCGACCCCGACGGTGTAGCTGGTGTAGGCCTTGCGCACGAGCTGGCCGAGCAGGGTCCGGATGCTGGGGCGGATACGATCGGCTGGCACTTGGAACACCACCACGACATGAGGATGTCGCGGGCGACGGTCTACCGGATCCTGACCCGCTCGGGCGCGGTCGTCCCGGATCCGGGGAAGCGGCCGCGGTCGTACGTGCGGTTCGCCGCCGAACAACCCAACAAGTGCTGGCAGTCGAATTCACCCACTTTCCGCCACACCCGCGCCGATGGCCCGCCCGGCGCCGATGTGGAGATCGTCACCTGGCTGGACGACTATGCCCGGTATGCCTGTCGGGCACCGCCCACGTCCGGATCACCGGCCCGATCGTGGTGGCCACGTTCCGCGAAACCGTTACGCAGCACGGGATCCCGGCCTCCACGCTGACCGACAACGGCACTGTTATACGACCCGGTCACCGGGCGGGAATGGCGGCCGCAACGGCCCGGAGACGGCTGCGCGCCCTGAACATCGTCCAGACATAGCCCCGACCACAACCGAGGGTTCGGAGCTGTGCCGATGTCTTGAGACATCACACGGTAGGCCCGGTGGGAACTCGAACCCACAACCCGCGGACACTAGCAAGAATGCGTTCATCATTTGTCATCAATTGCCAAACCTACCCGCGACCTGCGGACTCACCGCGCCGGACTTCTCATCGGTAACCACGCGCAGCCGGCAGCTTCCGTTCATTCTGCCGAGTAAAGGCGGTGGACCTGGCCCTTCACCTTCTGGACCAGCCCGAATCCTCCAACCGCCGTGTCGACGTAGTGGATCTACCCGTCGACGACCCAGACATAGACCCCTGGTTCCTGCGGGGCCGCCGTCTGCGCGAAGGCGACAGAACGGCCCCATTCCGAATGGATCGGGGTGCGGAAGATTCAGCGCCACGACAGCAACTCTGGAAGAGCTGAACCCAGCGCGACCAGGTCGTCGGTCGTTACCACGTCGCAAGCTTCTGGCTCCCCTCAAAGTGCGCAAGATCGGCGACCCACCCGCCGCGTAGAACTCGCTGGACTCGCGGTCGTCCGAATGGACGAACACGGGTGCTCACGCCTCGATGGCGCGGGGCAGTTGCTCACCGGTGTCCAATTCAGGGGTTCGAACCGTCGGCACCTCAGACGCCGGGAGCTCCATGAAACTCGCGAGAAGCTCACCGAAGCGCTCGGCCTCGGCACGTTGCGCGCCGCTCTTCGCCCAGGAGTGAAACTTCAATGTGAGGCTCGTGTCTTTTGTGATGACGTCCACGGCGGGAGCCTTGTCGCTTCGGTCTGGCCTACGGACGTTAGCGGATGTCGTCGATGTTGAGCTGGATGTCGATGGCGCCCAGGCGACGGAGCGAGTCCTGCTTAGTGATGAGAACACGACGGTTGGTGATCGCAACCCAGCCAGCATCGCGGAAGTGCAGGTCCCAGCGGTCGCACGATAGATCGGCAAGCGCAAGGACCCGCTCACCCGGCTCCAGTCGCAGCGGTAGGGTGCGCTTAAGGGCTTCCGGAACGGCTCCGTCGAAGACCCCAATCGACGGCAGAACGAGTGGCTCTGGCTCCACTGGACGGCTCTTGCCCCGGATCCTCGCCAGTGCCCGCTGCAGCTGCCGCACCATTTGCTTCGCGTCCTTCGCTGCTCGGGCATCGCGGTCCCGCCGATCCTGAACGTCCGCTTGCCCGGCAACTCGCCGATGACAGCGAACTCGCGAGCGAGCTGTTCGAGCAGCCAGTCTGTCTCCTCCAGGGTCTTGTCGTGGAGCACCTGAGCATCAGCAACCAGCTTGTTTAGCAGTGTCGCGTCCCTTGGGTTCGCCCTAGCGCTGTCGATCAGATGACCAGCGCGGATCTCTTTGTAGATGGCATCGGTGACATCACCAACCTCGCAGGCATGGCCGAATTCCTTCAGGAGCGTGTTGTGGTAGCCGGCCGCCTTCGACCACTTCTCCTGGCGCACGACCTGCAGGACCTTCGAGGTGAGCTCGATGCTGTGTTGGGCAAGGTCGGCAATCTGGTTGAGCTGAAATTGGATGGCCATCAAGGTCAGCGCCGGCGCCATCGAGGCGATGACGGATGCTGCGGTCGCCGCGCCCGCGGGTACCCACCGCACCTGCGCAACGAACTTCCCCTCGCTGGCGAGCGTGCCGAGGTTCCAGCCGTCCTTCACGAGCGGAGCCGCAGTCTTGAGCTGCTCGAGCGTCTGCGGAGCTAGACGTACGAGGCCCTGCGCCTGCATCACCGTTCACTCCCTGAGCGACGGTTGTTGCCGAAGCCGACGGCGTCCGGGATGACGGTGGAAATCGAGGCGCGGGTAGCGTCGCCGATGAGTGTGAACGGGATGAGCTCGACGCCGTCGGGCACATGGTCGCCATAGAGAACCGCGAGTCCATCTTCGAACTGCACAAGCGCAGTCGAAGGCATAGCCTCGTACTCGAGTTCGCCATCCTCGGCGGCACCGGAGATCTCGGTGTTCGGATCCGGCTCGATCTCGTCGGTCATCTCTGTCCTGGCGTCGCTCCACGTTGTGCTGGTCGCATGGTGACAGACGCCTCCGACAAGACCAGGCGTTTCGTCAACCAAGCAACAGTCTCATCGGCCGCGGGAGTTTACGACGCGCGGGGAGGAATTCGGATCGGCGGGCCTCTTCCTGATGCTCGTCGCGCAGTGAATAGGCACTCGAAACGCCGCGTTCGAGCGCTGTAGGAAGGCGCTAGGCCTGCCTGACCTCAGAGCCTTCCCTTTCGTGTATGGGATTGCTCGGCGAAGATGGGCATCCGACCTGACTAGGGTGTGAGCAAGGTAGACTCGTGTGGAGGAAGTGTGGAGACCAAGGTCAGGACGCCGCATGAGGTGTTCTTCATGCCTCAGCGTCTGCTTGTCCCGTTGTTCCAGCGTCCGTACGTATGGACGCGCGAGAACCAGTGGACAATGCTGTGGGACGACATCCGTCGCCACGCCAACCTGAGGCACTCGGGCATGCGTCCCAGCCCTCACTTCCTTGGGGCGGTAGTCCTGCAGAATCAGTCGGCGTCCGTGGGAAATCTGCCGTACTGGACCATCATCGATGGTCAGCAGCGGCTCACCACGATGCAACTGCTTCTCGACGCTGCGCATCAAGCTCTGACGCTGGTGGGCTCGGAGACCCTGGCACGCCAGGTAGAGGACCTGATTCGCAATCCTGAGCACTTCTGCCGCACCGCCGAGGACAGGTTCAAGGTTTGGCCTACTAACCGTGACCGGGCCGCGTTCAACGAGGTCATGGCGGCGACGCTTCCGGTGGCCTACTCACGGCTCTCGCACCAAGACAGCCGCATGACGCAGGCGCACCAGTTCTTCAGCGACGAGATGACGGATTGGTTGTCGAGGGAAGACAGCGAATCCCGCGCCGAGGCCCTGACCCAGGTGCTGCTCAACGGATTGCAGCTGGTGGTGATCCAACTCGAGGCCGACGAGGACAGCCAAGAGATCTTCGAGACGCTCAACGCCAGGGGGACGCCGCTGACCGCTGCTGATCTCATCAAGAACTTCGTCTTCCAGCGCCTCGACCTTCCGGCCAACGAGAGCGAGGCCGCCTACGAGAAGTATTGGAAGCTCTTCGAGACTGCATTCTGGGAGAAGGAAGTCGGAGCCGGCCGCAACGCTATGGCGCGCAGCTCACTGTTTCTCAACCAGTGGCTCATCGCCCAGACCGCCGAGCCTATCGGCGTGCGGGAGGTGTTCTCCCGATTCAAGTACTTCACGACACACGATTCGAACGCACCGATGGGCGACCTGCTGCCCACGATCCATCGTGCTGCCCTCAACTACCAGTCGTGGACCGAGGCCGCACGCATCAAGGACGGCGCCCTCGACCGCCTGACATTGTTCGTCTACCGAATCGGCGCCCTGGACTCCGAAGCGACCAAACCCCTGCTCATCTGGCTGAGAGACCCTGCCCTGGAAACGGTCGCTCCTGCCGTCGAGGAGCGCTTTCTCACGCATCTGGAAAGCTGGCTCGTCCGCAGGTCCTTGCTCCGCCTCTCGACGCAGAGCTACTCAGACCTGATCGCACTCCTGCTCCACGAGCTCAAGGACAGCCCTAGGCAGGAAGCCGCAATCGTCACCGAGCGGATCCTCCGAGAGCAGACCTCGGGCAACCTCTACTGGCCCGCAGACGAAGAAGTGCAGACATGGCTAGCCACCGCGCCAATCTACCGGCGGCTACGTCGTGGTCGGCTGCGCATGGTGCTCGAAGCGATCGAGGACCACTTCCGGGGGTACGACAGCGACCGACCGTCGTACGCCGGGCAACGGATAGCTCGCGACCACCACGCGATCGAACACATCCTGCCCCAGCACTGGCAAACCCACTGGCCGGTCGAAGACCTTGCAGCACGCCTCCGGCGAGACAACCATGTTCACGTTCTGGGCAACTTGACTCTCCTTACGCGCGGTCTCAACAGCAAGGTGAGCAACGGACCTTGGCTCGGCGTGAACGGAAAGATTGCCCACCTCGCGCAGCACGACGTGATGCTGATGAACAACAATGTGCGGGCATCCGGCGCGGACGGGTGGGACGAGCAGAAGATCGACACGCGGACCACCGAAATGGCGCGTGCGATCCTGGAGATCTGGCCCACCCCAGCCGGGCACACGGGCGCTCACTCGGGGGCAGCTACTCAACCCACGTCCTACATCGGTCTGGATGCACTGATCTCCGAAGGGCTGCTCAAAGTCGGTCAAGCCCTTACCGGTCGGGGACGGTTCAGTGACGTCCAGGCGACGGTCTTGCCGGACGGATCGCTGCAGGTGGGCGACAGGATCTACGAGAGCCCCTCCGGCGCCGGTCGTGCCGTATGCAAGAGAAGCACGAATGGGTGGACGTTCTGGGAGGTCGATGCTGGCAACGGCACCAGGCTTGACGACCTCAGGGGCCAGTACTCGGTCCAGTTCGGTGTCGAGGTCGACAACGATGACGAGGAAGGGATGCCGCCGCCCGAGTAAAGAAGTCCAAGCACTGTGCGTGTATCGGAGAACGTGCCGGCCGGAAAACACTGTGGCCACAAATGTCGGCCGGCCACTCCGACGTGCATCCTTATCGAAGCGCAGCGCAAGCCCCACCCATCGTTGCCAGGACCCCAGAACCCGCTCTGCCCTAGGGCTGGTTGGCCCGGATGCCGACTCATGGCGTCTATCCGCCGCGATTGCAGAGTTGCCGCTCCATGCAGTTGAAGCGGACGCAACGTCTGGACGTAGCTGCAGGTCGTAAGCTGCGGAAAGCCTCTGGGAGTGAGAGCTCCACAGCGACCATGGCCTGCAGACCCTGGTGGTTCCTCGGCGTGCTGCCGGCGCGGTGGAGCCCGGCCACCACCATGCGGCCCGCCGTCGCTGGCCAGTGGGCTGCTCATGAGACCACTCGTCATCGGCGGCGTGTGGCTGGAACAGAAACTCCGGCTCGCGGACCAACTCCTGCGGTACATGAAGTTCGCCCTGTTACCCAGAACTTGGCCGGTAGCCGACGTCGATCAGGTTTCGCCCGGTGCCCGATCTGTCCCCGAACACCCTGTGGCAACTTGGCATGCCGCGGCAACGCGCAACGCGCAGCATTGCGCAGCGCCTCGATGATCCTGCAACGGACTCTGCGGCAACGGACTCGCAAGCGACGTGATCGGTCAGGACTGTTCGACGCCGCACAGCTGACCTTTCGTGATCTCGCTAGCCTCGCGGAGTCAAGGAAGCCCGTCGCAGCCGACCCGGTGACGACACAGGCTCTACGCCTCGCGCTGCTGGTCGGCATATGGCTGCTTCAACCCGGATGGATCAAGCCACCTCGCGTCGGCGGTCACCGGGCCTGGAACCCAATGGAGCATCAAGCTAGTCGGGAAGGTCACGGTGGACGGAGTGAGTGTTGCCGCAGCCGCCACCTTCGTCATCACAGTCATCAAGACGCTGGCCGGGTAGCCTTCGCGTTGCTCGGGGCGACACAGCGTAACGAACGCATCCGGCTCAACGATGTAGCGGGCGGGGTGTGGCAGTCGAGGCTGGCACATCGTGATCAGCTTGACGCCGTAACCGGAGGGGTAAGTTCTATGTCTGACCAGATCTCATACGAAGAGTTCAACTTCGCTCATGGCGACTCCGACTTCGCCATGAACCCCGAACCCCGATGTCCCTGCGTCCTCCTCCTGGATGTTTCGTACTCCATGAGAGGTCGCCCGATTGCTGAATTGAATCAAGGGCTCAAGGAGTTCAAGGAGGACCTCGAAAGTGACGATCTGGCCCAAAAGCGCGTAGAAATCGCGACGGTCACTTTCGGCCCCGTCACCACACTGCATGACTTCGTTGGTGCAGGCGCGTGGGATGCCCCGACCCTGATTCCTCAGGGAGACACGCCCATGGGCGCCGCCATCGAGCGTGCGATTGGCTTGGTCAACGACCGTAAGGCCGAGTATCGGGCGAACGGGGTCAAATACTACCGACCCTGGATCTTTCTAATCACTGATGGCGCTCCCACAGACAGTTGGCAACATGCGGCCGGCCTGGTGAAACAGGGCGAGGATTCGAAGAATTTCGCCTTCTTCGCGGTTGGCGTTGAGGGCGCGGAAATGCAGACACTGGACGCAATCGCAGCTCGAGCGGCGCTCAAGCTTGAAGGCATGCGATTCAGAGAGTTGTTCATGTGGCTGTCAGCCTCGCTGCGATCCGTGTCGCAATCTGTGCCAGGTACGGACGTTCCGCTCACACCGCCGAGCGGATGGGCGTCGGTTTGAGTTGGCGCTACCTGCTCGGCACCGAAATCGGCACATCCCATGCTCGTGCAGGCACTCCCTGCCAAGATGAGGTTGCAGTAAGCGTCGAGCGGACGGCGGACGGCGGACCCGTGCTTGCCATGTTTGTGTGCGATGGCGCCGGCAGCGCATCAGAGGGTGGCACGGGAGCTGAATTGGCGGTCGAAGCATCACTGCGATTGCTAAGCGAACGTTCAGCGGCCGGTGCCCTCGACTTCGATGAGCAACTTGCGCAGGATCTGATCAGCGCTGCCCGTAACAAGGTGGAGGAGCATGCCCTCCGCGCAGGACTCAAGCCGAGGGATTATGCCTGCACCTACTTGGCATTGCTGTCGGAAGACTCGCTCGGGACTATCGTCATCCAATTAGGCGATGGTGGCGTAGTGGTAGACCTCGGTCGAGGCCTTGTGTGCCTAACGCAGCCAATGAATGGTGAGTACGCGAACTCGACTTGCTTCCTCACTGACGTCGATGCATCGACTCTCGTCCAAATTCAATGCGTGCAGGCGCGGATCGAACGCGCTGCGGTGTTTACAGATGGCCTGCAGTCGTTAGGCGTCGATCAGGCCACAAACACTCCACACGCCCCCTTCTTCCGCCCGTTCTTCGAGGCGCTCGAGTCAACGGAGATGCCGCCTGACGCTAAACACCCGCTTCAAGGAGCCCTGACCCGCTTCCTGAGGAGTGATTTAGTGAACGCGCGCACTGACGACGATAAGTCAATTGCTCTCGCTATCTGGCAGCCTAATCCCTCACACGAAGGCATAGGAGAAGTACCGTGCCTCTAACGCGGCGCCGGCTGATCAACGCACAAGGCGAGTATATCGAACTGGGTACCGAATTGGGCCGCGGGGGTGAGGGGTCTGTATTCGTCATCGAACGCAACGCTGGCCAGGTTGCGAAGGTCTATCACAAGGTGCCAGACGATTCGCATCAAGTTAAGTTGCGAGAGATGGTTGGCCGAAGTGACGCGACTCTGAACTCGTTCGTGGCCTGGCCGCAACAGACCTTGCATGAGCGGCCAGGCGGACCCATCATCGGGTTTACCATGCCCAAGATGGGCGGCCGGGAACCGGCGCACGCCGTGTACAGTCCGGCACATAGAAAGCGGGAAGAGCCGAACCGGAAATGGGACTTTCTCCTGCTGGCCGCCAGGAACACGGCGGCCGCAGTTGAGGCAGTTCATGCGCGCGGACACGTCATTGGCGATGTGAATCAGAACGGAGTGCTCATCGGCAATGATGGTCGAGCTGCTCTAATCGACAGTGATTCTTTTCAGATCCGCGCGAACGGGAAGACATTCAGGTGTCGAGTAGGTGTTCCCGAGTTCACCCCGCCGGAGCTTCAGGGGTTGGACTCATTCGAATCTCTCGACCGGACGCCGAATCACGACAACTTTGGATTGGCCGTCCTCGTATTCCAGTTCCTCCTCGGCGGAAGACACCCATTTAGTGGAGTTCCTCTTAGGTCGGACGTCGGCAACGACATGTCCGACGACATCCGAGCATTCCGGTACGCGGACAGTCGAGACAGCTCACTTCGCGGCCTTACGCCGCCGCCGCGGAGTATCGCGGTGTCGCTCCTTCCAGAATCCGTTGGTGCGCTGCTGACTCGCGCATTTACCGAGGAAGGAGTGCGCACCGTACGTCCCACAGCGAGCGAATGGGTCGTGGAACTCGATCGCGTTCTGAAGTCGGTGAAGGCATGCAGCAGAAATCCCCTCCACGTATTCGCCGCGCCCGCTGCAAACTGTCCGTGGTGCCGCCTTGATCAGCAAGGCGTTTTCTTCTTTCTCCCACTGGTTATACCGCGCGGACCTTCAGGCATCCCGTCAACATTTGACATCACTAAGGTGTGGCGCGAGATCGAGTCGGTCAGGCCACCGGCGGTTGCCGCGGCGCCAGTTCCATCGCCTTCCGCATGCAGCCCGCTGCCTCGCCCGGCCGGTGTGCCATCGAAGCGAATAATTGCTTGGGCAAGGTGGGCCACGGTGATGACGACGATAGTTCTGTCGATTTCCGTCGGCACGTTCTGGCCGCTCTTCGCCGGCGCCGCCCTCGCTGTCCTGGTCATCATCGCCTTTGTAGCGAAGCCTCTGAAGGCTGAGAGGCAGCGGCGACAGGCGGCTCTCGATAGCGCCAAGGACGTTTTTGAACGTCTGAATAGCCAGTATGAGTCGGTCGCCATGTCGTTTGAACGACAGAAGAGGACAATGGCTGACCTGCGCGGAGAATTTTCGCATCTGGCCACGATGGAGGCTCATGATCTTGCTGAACTCCAACGCACCGCGCACCAACGGGCGCAAGAGCGTCATCTTCGGGGATGCTTCATCGACAGCGCGGACATTCCCGGCATTGGACCCGTGAAGAAGGCAGCACTGAGATCATTCGGAATCGAAACCGCCGCAGATGTCAGCGGGCCGACGGTAATGCAGATCCGCGGATTCGGAGAGCGGCTTACACAAAACATGCTCGCTTGGCGGGCAAACTGCGAAAGACGGTTCAAATTCAACCCAGCGGATCCTGCCCTGAGGGCGGACGAGACGCAAGTACAGGCAAGGTACAGCGTTCGCAGAGCCGAGATTCAAAGAACTTTGATGAATGGAAAGACTTTGCTAGAAACCGCGACTCGTCAAGCAGAGGCGAATACCCGGGCGCTTCATCCTGAATTGGCCAAGGCGGCCGCGCAGTTCGCCCAAGCTCAATCGGACCTGTCGCTCGTCAATTAGAGGTCTTGAATTAGGGTCTTGCCGCCGTCGCCCGGTCCTGCCGCGGGAGTCGAGCAGACAGGTTCCTGGTCGCGCCGCCCCCGAGAAGTAGGACGCCTGAGCAGTGGCGACGGCTGCCGTCAGACCTGAGTTGGGTCAGGTGAGGAGGTTTTCGGGGGCTGGAACGTGCTGACCTGCGGGTTTGTGGTTGTTTAGTGCGTCGTCAAGGCACTAAGTCGGGTCAGTATGATCGGCCGGTGGCCTGGGTTCGGAGGGTTCGTACGGCGTCTGGGGCCACGGCGGTGCAGATCGCTGAGTCGGTCGCGGGCCGGCGCCGGATCGTTCGTCACGTCGGCTCGGCGCGTGACGAGGCCGAGCTTGGATTGCTGATCGAAGAAGCGAACCGGCTGCTTGCTGATGATCGTCAAGGAGTCCTTGACCTTGGCATCACCCCGGCCGTCCCGAAGGCCGTGCTGCTCCCGCCATCGACGCAGCCCGGGCTGTTCGCTCGCGCCGCGACCCCACCACCATCGCGACAAATGGTGCCGCGCCCGCGTGTCCTCAAGAGCTCTTCAGGGCTGCTCTACGACGCTCTTGCTGGGGTGTACTCCAGCCTCGGCTTCGACGTCGTGGACGACGAGGTCTTCCGTGACCTGGTGATCGCACGCGTGGTCGAGCCGACCAGTCTGAGTGACGTCGACCGCGTCCTGGCCGAGATGGGCCGGGTCTCAGCGAGCCTCTCGACGCGCAAACGCACGCTGCGGCGCGCTCAGGAAGGGACCTACCGCGACCAGATCGCGACCGCATGCTTCAACCACGTCCTGTCCAGCGGCGACGTCAGCCTGGTGTTGTACGACGTCACCACGCTCTACTTCGAGGCGGACACCGAAGACGAACTACGCAAGGTCGGCTACTCCAAGGAACGCCCGCGTCGACCCGCAGATCGTGGTCGGGCTACTGGTGGACCGGCGTGGGTTCCCACTGGAGATCGGCTGCTATGCGGGCAACAAGGCAGAGGCCCTCACCATCGTCCCGATCGTGAAGGCGTTCCAGGCACGGCACAACCTGGCCGGCATCGTCGTCGTGGCCGACGCCGGGATGCTGTCCTCGAGCAATCTGAAGGACCTCGACAACGCGGGTTTGCGGTTCATCGTCGGATCCCGGGCGACCAAGGCGCCGAAGGACCTCGAGTCCCACTTCCGTTGGCACGGCGACGCGTTCGTTGACGGGCAGGTGATCGACACCATCACCCCGCGCACCGGGCACAACAAGGACGCGGCGAGCAATCCGAAGACCAAGGCCGAGCCCGTCTGGGACCCGGGCCAGCATCCCGGGTCCTGGCGGGCGGTGTGGGCTTACTCGACCAAGCGCTCGGTCCGCGACACCAAGACCCTGACCCTGCAGGAGAACCGCGCCAAGGCCGTCGTTGCCGGGGAGAAGACCGCACGCACCCCGCGGTTCGTCAAGACCACCAACGGCGCGCAGACACTCGATGAAAAGGCGCTCGCGCGGGCGCGGCGGTTAGTCGGATTGAAAGGCTACGTCACCAACATCTCCGCCGACGTCATGCCCGCAGGCGAGGTCATCGCCAGCTATCACGATCTCTGGCAGGTGGAGCAATCCTTCCGAATGTCCAAGACCGACCTGCGTGCCCGGCCGATGTTCGCCCGCACCCGCGACGCGATCGAAGCCCACCTCACCATCGTGTTCACCGCCCTCGCCGTCAGCCGCACCGTGCAGAACCGGACCGGGCTGTCGCTACGACGGGTCCTGCGCACCCTCAGGCCACTGCGCTCGGCAACCGTCGAGATCAACGGCGTCACGACCACCATCCCGCCCGCGCTCAGCCCCGACGACACCGCGATCCTCAGCGCAATGCAAGCCCCAACCGCAAGGGCACTAAAGCGTTTGGCCCAACTCAGGAGAAACCGCGACTCGTCAAGCAGAGGCGAATACCCGGGCGCTTCATCCTGAATTGGCCAAGGCGGCCGCGCAGTTCGCCCAAGCTCAATCGGACCTGTCGCTCGTCAATTAGAGGTCTTGAATTAGGGTCTTGCCGCCGTCGCCCGGTCCTGCCGCGGGAGTCGAGCAGACAGGTTCCTGGTCGCGCCGCCCCCGAGAAGTAGGACGCCTGAGCAGTGGCGACGGCTGCCGTCAGATGCAGGGCGGACGACCGTCAGTTCCTGATGCACCGGTATCGACTGCGCTGTGTCACCGGCTGTAGTCTTGGCAACCTTGACCAGCCCAGACGTACCGGCTTTGAAATGGGAATGTCGGCGCTACGGGTTTGACTCCGCCGGGGGCACGCATCCTGGCGGTGTCCTGATGCGGTCCAGAAGCGACGGGGCGTAGGAGGAGTTGGGGTGGCGCAGTTAGGGGACGACCGATGGGTCGAGGTGTCCCCCTCGCAGTTCCCACACGAGGCGGAGGGGCTCGGGCTGGTCCGCGCGATCATGCCTGACGAGAGCCCGTTCCGTGCCTGGTCGAACTTCGAGTTCCGTGACTCGCGTGGTCGCTGGCACGAGGTGGATCTGCTCCTACTCGGCCGCGACTGCATGCATCTGATCGAGCTGAAGTACTACTCCGGCACACTGCGTGGCAACGACTACAACTGGCTGCGCGACGGCAAGCGTCCGGAGGAGTCTCCGCTCAAGCTCGCCCGCCGCAAAGCCCAGTACTTCGCTAGTCGGTTGTTGGACGAGCTCCGCGTGTGGGCCAACGAGACAAGAACTCGGATCCCGAACGAGCGGGACGTCATCCCCTTCATTCAGGAATCGGTGTTCCTACACCATCCCAACTTCAACTCCCTCCTCTCCCCGGCCAGCGCGAGGAACCTCTACGGTCTGCCAGGTGCCGAAGCGCAGACGCATCTACCGCCGATCACCGACCTCGTCCTCGAGCCTGTCGGCCGGCGTGCTATCGGCCCGAACCAAGAACAGATCCTGGTCGCCCTACTGAGGCGCATCGGCCTGGTCCAGCGCAGGGAGCGCGAGGCCGGTTCATGGGTGATCGAGGACGAAGCCATCGACGCGGACGAGAGCTGGCAGGACTGGCTGGCATCACACAAGTTCGCTCAGCAAGAACGGGCCCGGATCCGCTTCCAGGTCACGCCGCCGGGCGCCGACGACCAAACTCGCAGCAGTGTCCGACGGATCGCCGAGCACGAGTTCCGGATCATGTCGCGCCTTCAGCACGACGGTCTGCTGAGGCCCCGGGACCTCGTCGAGTCCGATCTCGGTGTTGGCCTCGTGTACCCGTACGACGCCAACTGGCAGCGGCTCGATCTCTGGTTGGCCGGCGAGGAAAACGGCGTACCGCTCGCAACCCAATTGTCGATGATCCGCCAGATCGGCGAGGCACTGCAGTACGCCCACGGCAACAAGGTCGTCCACCGCGGGCTGTCTCCCAAGGCCGTTTGGGTCCGGAAGACCCCCGGCATCGCCAACGACGTCAAGGTCCGTATCGGAGACTGGCAGGGCGCCGGCCTCCTCGAGACTTCCGGTCAGACGCATTCGGCTGTCCCTGGTGTGACCTCTCTCCTGGGTGTCGCTCCAGGTCATCCCAACAGTCCGGGCGGCGCCGAAACCAGCGCTGATCAGGAGTCCGAACGCTGGCTGACCGAGTCCTTCCGGGCCCCCGAAGGCACGTGGAACCCGTCAGCAGACCGAATCCGCCTGGACGTCTTCGGCATCGGCGCCCTCGCGTTCTTCCTGCTGACCGGACAGCCACCGGCATCCAACGCCAACGCCCTGAAGATGCGCCTCAACGCGCAGCAGGGTCTGGACGTCGCGGTCGAGCTTCCGCAGATCTCCTCGCCGTTGCGCTCGCTCGTTCTCAAGGCGACGCATCCCGCTCCGACGCAGCGGACGCCGGACGTCGCGACCTTCCTTTCCCAGCTCGCTGCGGCCGAACGCGAAGCGACGACAGACACGCCCGAGGAGGATCCGCTCGAGGCGACGCCCGGGACGATCCTTGATGGTCGTTTCCGCCTCGAGCGCCGTCTCGGCCAAGGCTCTACCGCTGCGGGCCTCCTCGTCACCGATCTCCACGCCCACGGCAGCGACGCCGAGCGGGTCCTCAAGGTCGGCCTCAACGCGGACGCCGCCACCCGGCTCGTGGACGAGGCTGAGGTCCTGCGCGGCCTGAACACTCCCCGCGTAGTCAAGCTCATCGATGGCCCGCTGGTCGTCGGCGGCCGCCAGACACTCCTCCTCGAGAACGCCGGTCCCGAAACACTCAGCGAGGTCCTACGCACTCGTGACCGCCTCTCCCTGGACTTGCTCGAGCGCTTCGGCATCGACCTCCTCGACTGCCTCGTCGCGCTGGACAAGGCAGGCATCGACCACCGCGACATCAAGCCCTCTAACCTGGGAGTTCGGGAGAACCGCGGCGACCGCACGAAGCACCTGGTTCTCTTCGACTTCTCCCTGACGCGTGCCGCGGCGTCGGCCACATCCGCCGGCACGCCGCCGTACCTCGACCCGTTCCTCACCGGCAAACGAGACCGCTTCGACTCCGCGGCCGAGCGTTACGCGGCCGCTGTCGTGCTCTTCGAGATGGCCACGGGCTCCACGCCCGTGTACGGCGATGGGCAAGCAGATCCCTCGACCATCCCGAACGAGGCGACGATCGAGCGGCGGATGTTCGATCCCGCGCTCGCCGATCTACTCGCTGACTTCTTCCGTACGGCGCTCGCACGGGAAGCGTCCGCTCGGCACCACACGGCCGAATCGATGCGCGTTGCGTGGCAGGCGATCTTCACGACCGAGGCCACGACCGAGCCATCCGAGTCCGATGTGGAGCTGGCCCGGCAGGCACAACTGACGACCCCGCTCGTCGAGTCCGGCCTCACTGCCCGCGCCCTGTCTGCCCTTGAGCCGTATGCCGTTCAGACTGTCGGCGAACTCCTCACTGTCGATCCTGTCCGCCTGGCTCGCATGCCGGGTGTCGCGAACTCGACCCGCCAACAGATCAGTCACCGGATCAAGGAGTGGCGGGCTCGACTGGGTGACGGCAACCGAGCGCCGGCGCGGGATGGTCGCCCGGTCACGCCGGACGAGGCGGCGGCACTGCTCGTCAGCAGGGTGGCGAACCCCCGGGCGCCGAGACGGGCGGCCTTGGCCAGGCTGATCCTGGGCATTGACACGGAGCTGGACGCCTTTGCCACGCAAGCCGAGCTGGCAGCGCACTTGCCAGTGCCGGTGACTCCTGCCCGAGCCGGCCAACTGCTCGCGACACTTCAGGAAACATGGGCAGCCGACGATGACGCTCGCGCGCTGCTCGACCGGCTCGCAGACGCCGTCAGCGCGCGTCTGACCGAGCTCGGCGCGATCGCTACCCCTGCTGAACTCGGGCGCGCGGTACTTCAGACACTCAGCCCGGCCGATGAACCTCACGAGCGGCTAGCACGCGGTCTCCTGCGGCTCGCGCTCGATCGCCGCCGTGCCCTTCATCGTGCCGACGGCTCGGCAGCCCCGATGTGGACTCGCCGACGCGGCGGCGAGGTCGTCCTGCTGTCGGAGGATCAATCGCTCTTCGATCTGGCTCAGTCGCTGGCCGACGTGGCTGACGAACTGGTCGATTCCGCTGGCGAGCCCGCAGAGGCCTTTGTTCCAGCCGGCCGCACCGCAGCACGCCTTGCCGCTGCCGTTCGCGACACCAAGCTGCCGGCCGAGCTGAGCGACCCGAAGCGGCTGGTCCAGCTCGGCGCCGCGCTGTCGACAGCGGCCGCCGCGTCTGGCGCAGGAGAGCTGCATCACCGCGATCTCTCCCAACTTTCGGCCCTCGAGCTGACCTTCCGGGGCTTCGGTGGCGGCCAGCAGCTGAGTCCGGACGAGATCCGTGAGCGAGTGCGCGTCCGCTTTCCCGCCGTACCTGACATGCCGCGGCGTCCGACGCTCGATGTCCTCGTCCAGGACGCCGGCCTCGGGCTCGTGTTTGATGACCGCGTTGGCATCTATCGTTCGCCAGATCTCGGCGGGACCACCGGCCTGGAATCTCGCAGACCAACCAGCTTGGCAGCTGCCACCTCGCCAGTTGAGTCGACTGGTGCGGCTGGTGCCCGACTCGAGAGCTCGATCGCGAGCCGATCGTTCCTCGCTCTTGGCGTGCGCGCCGACCGCCTCGCGCGCTTCTTGACTGCGGTCGAGGACAGGTACGACGTTCATGTTGTCGACGTTACGGCTGTACTTCTGGATGCGTTGCGGTCCGCATCGGCTCAGGCCGGTGTGCCGTGGGATCTCGTGCGCGCAGCCGATGCCGAGGCGGAGGCTAGCCGCGGCCGGCGAGGTCTCCACGAGCTCGTCAAGAGATCATGGAGTGAGGTCGAGAACGCAGTTGACACTGCGCTAGCTGCCGAAGGCCCAGATGCGCCCGTACTGGTCGCTGAGGCATCGCCGCTCGCCAGATACGACAACATCGGGCTGCTCGCCCGCTGGACCGACCTGGGCATCTCACGCAGGCGAGCAGTCTGGCTGGTCGTCCCCCAGCTCGGCGCCAACCAGGGTGCTGTCCTCGACGGGAAACCAGTACCCCTGGCATCGCCGAGCCAGTTTGTGGCCCTTGACAACGACTGGATCGACAACACGGCCGCATTGGCAGCGGCTGCACAGAAGGAGCTGTGACCGTGGCTGTCTCGCCGGACCTCACTGGGGCACTCAAGAAGGTCGTGATCGATCTCGAGAACGACCTGCGCGAGCGCGTCGAGTCCCAGCCGGACGTTCTTGCTGACTGGAGGAAACAGCACTCTGCCGCTGCAGCCAAAGAGCGGACCGGGATGTCGTGGCAGCAGTGGCGCGACGACCGCGTCACCATGGCCGCGGTGGCGTGGGTGCTGACGACGGTCTTCATCCGATTCTGCGAGGACAATCGTCTGCTCAAGCCGGTGTGGATCGCCGGTCCCGACAATCGGCGGCAAGAGGCACTGGATGCCGAGCTCGCATACTTCCGCAAGAACCCCGAGGACACGGATCGCGAATGGCTGCTGCAGGCGGTCGAGCACCTGCGGACCACGAAGGCGACCCTCGAGCTCGTCGAATCGCACTCGTCCCTCTGGACCGTCTCGCCGTCCGGTCAGGCCGCGAAGCGCCTCATCAATTTCTGGCGCGCCAAGACCGAGTCCGGAGAGCTCGTTTGGGACTTCACCGACCCTGAGCTTTCGACCCGTTTCCTCGGCGATCTATACCAGGATCTCTCGGACTACGCCAAGAAGACGTATGCCCTGCTGCAGACACCCGTCTTCGTCGAGGAGTTCATCCTCGACCAGAGCATGGAACCCGCCCTCAAAGAGCGGCCGCTCGAGGGCTTCAAGATCATCGACCCGACCTGCGGCTCAGGCCACTTCCTCCTCGGAGCGTTCGCCCGGCTGGACGCTCGGTGGGCAAATCGCGCTCCCGATCTAGAGACACGCGCTCGAGTCAGTGAAGTCCTCAAAGCCATCCACGGTGTGGACCTGAACCCGTTCGCCGTCGCCATCGCCAAGTTCCGCCTGATGGTCGCAGCCCTCCAGGCGTGCGGGGAGCGATCCTTGGAGGAAGCGCCCAACTTCCACTTCAACCTAGCGGCCGGCGACTCACTCCTCCACTGGTCGTACGAGTCCGAGTTGCCAATCGAGGACTTCGATGCTGATTCCCAGATCAGCGGCTTCGCCTATGACACCGAGGACCTCGACGCGCTCCGCACGATCCTCGCACCCGGCCAGTACGACGTTGTTGTCGGCAACCCTCCGTACATCCCTGTCGAGGATAGGAAGCTCAGGACTACATATAGGAAGCTGTATCCAACCTGCAAGGGGACTTACGCGCTAACCGTGCCGTTTATGGAGCGATTCTTCCAACTCGCGAAGCCATCGTCCGGCGACCGACCGGCAGGATGGATGGGTCAGATCACGTCTAACTCATTCATGAAGCGCGAGTTTGGGTCAAAGCTCATCGAGGAGTTTCTTGTAAGGATGGACCTGCGACTCGTTGTTGACAGCGCAGGCGCATACATTCCAGGGCATGGCACGCCTACAGTGATTCTTATTGGCCGACCGCAAGCGCCTACCGAATCAACGGTAAAGGCTGTACTTGGTGTACGCGGCGAGCCAGCTCAGCCCGCAATCCCAGAAAATGGATTGGTGTGGTCTTCTATTGCGGATAATATTCGATCCGACGCTTACTTGAATGAGTTCATCAACATCACGCAGCTTGACCGAACCGCTTTGAAGGGGCACCCGTGGAGCCTGGCCGGCGGCGGCACTGGCGACCTGCTGTCGGCGATCAATGCTAAGGCGGTTACGGTCGGCAAGAAGGCGATTCGGATTGGGTTCTTCGGCGACTCGCACGCAGATGAAGCTTTCTTCCTGCCGAAGCACGTCATGCGTCGTTTCGGTGTTAGTAATGACCTGCAAGAGGCCACAGCCCGAGGTGATGGCGTCCGCGACTGGAGGGCAGAATTCGCAGAAGCAGCACTTCTGCCGCGCACCCTCACTGGAAAGCCATCGACGCAGGATGCACTCGGGCGTGCCATCCGCCTATATTGGCCGTTGCGTACCGAACTTTGGAGTCGAGGAACCTTCGGCGGTGAGACTTACAGATCCAGCGGTCGCGACTGGCTTGATTGGCATCAACTCCCTCTCGACCGGCTCGCCAATCGATGGGCAATTGCATTTGCCGAGGTAGCGACACACAATCATTTCGTATTGGATCGCGACGGGCGCGTATTCAACAGATCCGCCCCAGTGATCAAATTGCCAAAAGAGGCGAAGGAGGACGACCATGTCGCTCTCCTTGCGTTGCTCAACTCGTCATCTGTACTCTTTTGGCTCCGCCAAGTGTGTGGCGGAAAGGGCGGATCCGGAATTGGACGCGGGATCCAGCCTGAGGCCTGGATGGAGCGGTTCAATTACAACTCGACCAACGTGGCCGACATCCCTGTCGGATCTACACTGCCGCTGGCGCGCGGAAAAAAGCTGGATGCGCTGGCTCATTATGTCGCTCAGCATAGTCCGCAAGGAGTTATTGCTGCGGGCGTTCCGACCGTAGCAACTCTCGCGGAGGCCAGCCAGCGATGGGAGTCGCTGCGCGGCCAAATGGTCGCACAGCAAGAAGAGCTGGATTGGGAAGTCTACCATGAGGCGTACGGGCTAATCGACGAAACCATGATCTACTGCGGTGACGACCTTCCGGAGATACGGTTGGGCGAGCGTGCCTTCGAAATTTCCCTAGCCAGAAGGGTTGCTTCAGGCAAGGCAGAGACCGCTTGGTTCAAACGCCATGGGTCGACACTGACCACTGAGATCCCGTCGCAATGGCCACCGACATACCAGAATCTAATTCAGCGACGGATCGACCTGATCGAGTCCGACAAGTTCATTCAGCTTCTAGAAAGGCCCGAGTACAAGCGCCGCTGGGCCAGTGAATCGTGGGAGAGTCAGCTTGAGCGCGTCCTTGGCCATTGGCTACTCGACCGGATGGAGGACCAGAAGTTCTGGTTCGATGCCCAGCAGCGGCCGGCCGCCCGATCAGTTGCGCAGCTGGCCGATATGGTTTCGCGGGACGCGGATCTCGTGTCGATGCTGGATCTTTGGTCGGGCCGCAGGGATCAGTCCGTGACGCAGCAGCTCGCGGCGCTGCTTGACGGTGAGAGTGTGCCTTTCCTCGCGGCTCACCGGCTCAAGGTGTCTGGCCTGCGCAAGCGTGAAGCGTGGGAGCAGACCTGGGAGCTGCAGCGTCGGGAAGACGCAGGCGAGAGGATCGACGACATCCCTGTGCCACCGAAGTACACGTCAGCTGACTTTCGGAAGACGGCGTGGTGGCAGCATCGGGGCAAGCTCGACGTGCCGAAAGAACGGTTCATCCTCTACCCGGATGCCGGCCGCGAGACGGACCCGACCGAATTGCTTGGCTGGGCTGGTTGGGACCACGCGCAGCAAGCTCTGGCTCTAGCGATGGTCATTGGCGAGAGGGAGCAGGAAGGCTGGTCGGAAGAGCGGCTCGAACCGCTCGTGGCTGGTCTCGCCGAGCTCCAGCCGTGGGTGCGTCAGTGGCACGATGAAGTCGACGACACGTACGGACTGAACCTCGCGGACTTCTGCGAGGAGCAGTTGCGGGATCGTGCGCTGCAGGTGCACAAGACTCTCGACGAGCTCAAGAAATGGCAGCCCAAGCCGGCCACCCGTCGACGCAAGGCGAAGGTGTGAACTACATGTCGACAAACAAGACCGAGGAGGCGACGTGAGCATCCTGCTTCGGGACGTCATCGACATTCCCGAGCGTGCGGGAGCGGAGGACTACGTCCTGCGCCTGACCGACTCGGTCGGGCATGATGTCGCACGTCGGACGATCGACGCGTACGTCGTCACCGAGGCGATCGCCGACGCATTCGACGCTGCGCTTGGTCTGATCAGCGAAGCCGTCAGTTCCAGCGTGAGCAGGGGCGCATTTCTCACCGGATCCTTTGGTTCCGGTAAGTCGCACTTCATGGCTGTGCTACATGCCTTGCTCCAACACGAGCCGGCCGCCCGGGCGAAGGCGGAGCTGCAAGCCGTCATCGCCAAGCACGACCATGAGCTGTACGAGCGGAAGATCCTGCCACTGGCCTTCCACCTGCTCGGTGCGCGGACGATGGAGCAAGCGCTCTTCGATGGCTACATTCGGCAGATCCGTCAGCTTCATCCTGGTGCGCCGCTGCCGGCGATCCACAAGTCCGACGCTCTCCTCGAGGACGCGGAACGAATGCGCATCCGACTCGGCGATGAGCGCTTCTTCGACGGGTTGAATCGCAGCACATCCGACGACACCGACAGCGGCGACCCGTGGGCCGCGATCCTCGGTGCAGGTTCCTGGGATGCGGAGCGGTACGCGGAAGCTCGGGCTGCGTCACCCGCTTCGGACCTGCGCATGCAGGTAGCAACTGCGCTGGTCGAGACGTACTTCACGGCGTACACGCAGCAGGCTGAGTACGTCGATCTCGATACCGGCCTGGCCGCCATCGCTACCCATGCCAAGAGCCTCGGCTACGACGCGGTGGTTCTCTTCCTGGACGAGCTCGTGCTCTGGCTCGCCTTCTCGGTGCAGGACCGTGAGTTCTTCCGCCGTGAGTCGCAGAAGCTGACGAAGCTGGTCGAGTCCGCGATCGGTGGCCGCGCCATCCCGCTCATCTCGTTCGTCGCGCGGCAGATGGACCTGCGCCGGTGGTTCGCTGATTCTGGAGCGAGCGGCTCGGAGCAGGAGGCACTCGATCGGGCGTTCCGTCATCAAGAGGGCCGTTTCGCGACCGTCGTCCTCGGCGACGAGAACCTGCCGTACGTCGCGCATCAACGTCTGCTGCAGCCCAAGGGCGCCGAAGCAGAGCAGCAGCTCGAGGAGGCGTTTAGGGCCATCGACCGGCGCCCGGCGGTATGGGACGTACTGCTCGACGGCATCAACGTCGACGAGCGACACCGGGGGGCTGACGAGAAGGCGTTCGAACTGACATATCCGTTCTCACCAGCACTTGTGTCGACACTGAGGTCTTTGGCCAGTGTCATGCAGCGTGAACGCACGGCGCTCAAGGTCATGCAGCACATGCTGGTCGACCGGCGCGACACGCTGACAATCGACGAGATCATTCCCGTTGGTGACTCGTTCGACCTGATCGTGCAAGGCCAGAGCGGTCAGGCCCTTGACGCACAGGCTGCGGCCCTCTTCCGGTCGGCAAATAGGCTGTACGCCGAGAAGCTCCGGCCCCTCCTGCTGAACCTACACAGCATCGACGAGGAGACCGTTGCGAACCATCCGGATCGGGTACCGACCGCCTTCAGGACCGACGACCGCCTCGCGAAGACGCTGCTTCTCTCCGCGGTCGCACCAAACGTCCCTGCCCTGAAGTCCCTGACAGCATCCCGGCTGGCCTCGCTCAACCACGGATCGATCGTGTCGCCGCTGCCGGGGGGCGAGGCGCCTCTCGTCCTGTCCAAAATTCGTACGTGGGCCCGGGACGTGCCGGAGATCCACCTCGATGAAGGGGACCGCGATCCGACCATCCGCGTGCAGCTCTCCGACGTCGACTACGAGTCGATCGTCGAGCGAGCTAAGGGAGAGGACAACGACGGACGTCGCCGCGAGCTCATCAAGAGCCTCGTCAGTGACGGGCTCGGCATCGAGCTCGATAAGCCCGACATCCAGGGCGCCTACCATCACGAGCTGATCTGGCGCGGCTCGAAGCGCGCTGTCGAGGTCATCTTCGGGAACGTCCGCGACCGCAGCTGGCTGTCCGATGACCACTTCACCGCCAGTCCCGAAACCTGGCGAGTCATCGTCGACCATCCATTCGACGACGCCGGCCATTCCGCCTCCGAGGACCTCGACCGGCTCGACAAGATGCAGAGCAAGGGTTTTCAGTCGCGCACCATCGTCTGGTTGCCGAGGTTCCTCTCTGACGAGAAGCTTCGCGATCTGCGTCGCCTGGTTATCCTCAACTGGCTGCTCGAGGGCACGGGCGACCGGTGGCAGAGCCACGCGGACCACCTCAACGAGGCGGACCGAGCCCTCGCGCGAGGAATCCTCGAATCCCAACGAAACACCCTGCGTCGCAGCCTCGAGGATGCCATCCAACAGGCATACGGCGCGGCCTCTGTCCGGCCCGGTGTCCTCGTCGAGGATGCATCACACGACCGGACCCTGATCTCACTCGATCGATCGTTCGCTCCGGCCAACCCGGTAGGGGCAACGCTGGCGGCCGCATTCGGCAACCTTCTAACGCAGGCCTTCGACGCGACGTATCCGGGGCACCCGAACTTCGAGCCTGGAGATGTCGAGGTCAGGGTCAAGGACCTGCGCACCGTGGCTGCACACGTCGCACGAGCTGTCGCCGATCGCGAGAATCGCGTCGAGCTGCAGGGAGACACCGCCGCCGTACGACGGATCGCCGGGCCGCTTGGTGTCGGCACAGCCGCCGAGACGCACTACATCCTCGGAGACGACCGCTTCAGCCCATGGGGCCAGGAGATCGAGAGGGCCCTAGGACGACGAGATCATGAAGGTGGTGCAGGTCCACACGATTCGGTCACCGTCGCTGAGCTGAGACGCTGGATCGACGAGGTCAAGCCTGCCCAGGGCCTGCGACAGGAAGTGAGCGACCTTGTCGTGATCACCTGGGCGGCGCTGCGTCAGCGCGCGTGGTTCCAGCACGGACAAGCGATGGGCACTGTGCCCGAGCCTGGTTCTCTCGCGCCGAGCATGGAGCTGAGGACCCAGCCCATGCCGACCGCGACCGAATGGACCGATGCCACCACTGTCGCCGGTGCCCTCCTTGGTGTGCACGGCGCCGCTCATCTGACTGCGCCGGCCGTGGCCGACTTCGTCCGCCAGGTGACCGAGAGTGCGAAAGAGCTCGCTGCAGCTGCGCCCGATCTTGTCCGGGCGTTGGAGGCGGTGTACCCCCGTGTCGGCGTGACCGACGGCGCTCGGCTCAAGACCGCTCGCTCGGCCGCCGAGCTGGTGCAGCAGCTACGGCACTTGACCGGTGTCGAGCTCGTGCGTCGGGTTGCTGGAGCAGATCTCGACGGAACGCACGCGGCTGCAGGCAAGTCGCTCACTTCCGCGGCGTCGGTGGCGAGCGCGCTCGATGGGTTCCATTGGGAGCGGCTTGGCCCTTTGATGAAGGCGATGCAGTCCGAGGGCGCGGCCGCTGACCAGGCAGCGGAGGTTGTGAACCGGCTTCGCTCGGCGCTCGAATCGGACGAGATCGTCACCGCGATCGGCCGGGCGCTCGAAGACACGGACAGCGCCATCTTCAGCTGGCTCGCGAGCCATACGCAACCTCCGGTCGGGCCGATCGAGCCGCCACTTCCTCCGCAAGTCAGAGGTGGTCGCACGACCCGTCACAAGGACATGCCCAAGGACGCCGTTATCGCCGAACTGGGCAAATTCCTCGATGAGCATCAGGATGCTGAGGTCGAGGTCACCTGGCGGGTGCTTGGATGACCACCACTGTTGCGGTGACGCCGGTCAGCCGGTCGATGGTACTCGCCATGATCGACGAGGCCCGAGAGAAGAACTACTCTACCGGCGTGATCGGCTTAGCGGGCATCCCGGACCGAGCCATCACCGAGGACCTCGAGCACGGCGGTCGCGTCGTACGGGTGCGGCCAGCTGAATCTGCACTCGCCGTGCGGGAAGCGCTGACCGAGCACCGTGATGGCGATTGGATGGTCGTCGTTACTGATCGGTCCGGCGACGACCTGGGACCCGGACTGCTCGCGCACCTGATCTGGCAGCGTCTGCGCACGCCCGACCCGTGGGAAGCTGTCCGGCATCGCTTCTCCGCCACGGGCATCGACCCAGCGCTGACCGGCATCACGCACACGAGGGACCTTGCCTCGGCATTGCTTGCGGCAACACCTCCCACTGGCTGGCCTGCGGCACCCGCGGGGATCCTGACTCGGTCACACGCGCTCGCCTCGGTGGCAAGGTTCCACCTCGGTCTGGACAGCGACACCGCCGATGTGCTCGGAGTACTGCGCTGGAGCATGCGCCCCGCCAGTGTTGCCGCTGTCGCCGACCTCAGGGCCGAGTTCGGAGATCGGCTCACGGACGAAACACTCGCCTGGATCGCCGGTCGGACAGGTGCTGCCGCTTCGCCGGTGGGGATTCTGCTCAGGCAAGGCGAGATGGGCGACCTCGTGCCACTGGGAATAGTGCTCCAGCTGCTCACAGCGGACGAGGTACTCACCGCGGAGGAGCGCCACGTAGCCCAACTGTCGCTCGCACGGCTGGAACAGCGATGGGGTGGAGAAGCGCCAACGAATCAAGCTCTGAGGGCCTACGGCATCGGGGCCACGACGCTGCTGACAGAGCTCATCTCTGACGAGCGGCAAGGGGCGCATGTCGACCGGGCCTTGCAGCGCGCCGACACGATCCTGGATCAGCTTCAGGGCGGGCAACTCGGCGCACACTCCGACTTCCTCAGGCGCGGTCTGAACGAACGACTCAACCGCCTGGGCATCGCACTCACCATTGCCGCCGTACCCACACCCGCACCGACCGCACAACGGGACGTTGAATCCGCCTGGGCTCTAGTCTGCTCCCACCGACTAAGTAGCCCCACAGACTCCGTCATGATGGCCTTTGCCGCCGCTGTCCGGCTCTCGCGATGGCTGGCGACCCCACAAGATCCACAGGCAACCGATCTGGTCGCACTCAGCCGTCGGCAGATGGCACAAGGCGCTTGGGTCGATGCCGCGATCAACAATGCGCATCGTGGCGTCGAGGACCCCGGGCAGGCGACCTCCATCGGTCTGATCACCGAAGCAGCAATGAGACGCCGTCGGACTGAGGAGCGCGAGTTCGCCGTCGCGCTCGCCCAGGTGACCCGCTCAGACGCTATCGAGCCCAAGGCAATTGCGCCGGATGTGTGGCCACTTGAGGCGGTACTTCCTCAGCTTCTCTTGCCCATGGCGAGAAAGGCACCGATTCTCCTCGTGGTGCTGGACGGCATGAGTACCGCCGTGGCTACCGAGATCCTCGCCGACGCAACTGGAGAGCTCGGTTGGCTTGAGGGTGCGCTGACAAACGTAACCACCGGACGCCGGGCCATCGGTCTGTCCGTTCTGCCTTCACTGACCGAGGTGAGCAGGGCGTCGCTTCTCTGCGGGCGGCTCTGCCGGGGCCAACAGGATGTCGAGCGGCAGGGCTACGAAGAGCTGACGGCAAAGGTAGGCAAGATCAAGGCTGAACTCTTCCACAAGAAGGGCGTCGACTCGACTGCCGCCGGCTTCTCCGTTAGCGCTGACGTTAGTGCGGCAATCGACGACAAGTCGGTCGGCCTGGTGACCGTAGTGCTCAACACAATCGACGACGCACTCGACCGCAGCGACCCGGCAGGTACGACGTGGACCACTGATGCGGTCAAGCACCTCCGCCCGATCCTGGCCCGGGCCCGCTGGGCGGGTCGGACCGTCGTGCTCACGGCCGACCACGGCCACATCGTCGAGCGGCGCCGGGGACAACAGCGACCGTACGCCGAGATTACGAGTGGACGCTCGCGGGCCGTCACTGGCACCGTTGAGGACGGCGAGATCGAGGTTTCCGGCAGCCGCGTCCTGACACCCGACCACCGCGCCGTCCTCGCAGTGGATGAAGACCTGCGTTACGGCCCGCTCAAGGCTGGGTACCACGGAGGCGCCAGTGCCGCCGAGGTCGTCGTGCCCATCGCCGTCCTGATTCCCGATGAGGACAGCAATCCGCTCGGCCTGACGCTCTTGCCACCCCAAGTGCCGACGTGGTGGCTCACCCCGCAGAACGTGGTCGCCGAACCGAGCAGGCCGAGCGCAGTTGCTCCAACATCGAAGAAGCAGAGGCCCGACCTCGGGCCTACTCTCTTCGACGAAGTCGCTTCCGCGGTGGAAACCTCCTCGCCGTCGCAGACACTTGGCCGCGCGGTCGTCGGCTCCGCCATTTACCGTGCGCAGCGAAAGGTCGCGGGCCGGCTGATCGTCAAGGATGACCAAGTCGCGGCTCTGGTGGATGCGCTCGCCTCCGCTGCAGCGGGTCGCCTGCCGATGACGATCGCGGCGCGGGCTCTGTCGGTCAACGAGACGCGCCTGCGTGGCGCGTTGGCACAGGTACAGCAACTGCTCAACGTCGAGGGGTACGCCGTCGTCGGAACTGACCCGCAGGCAGCCACTGTTCTCTTGGACGAACGACTGCTTCGCGAGCAGTTCGAGGTGCGGTGATGGCACTGGACGTCTCGAGCCGCCGACGCCGGGAGGTGATCAGCGCCCTACGGCGCGGAACGGTGCCCGAGTCCGGCCTCGATCTCCTCGCGGTCGGCCTCGACCGATTCGCTGACGCCATCGACGAAGAACTGAATACCGTCGTCGACGGCGGCGCCGTGTTCAAGGCTGTACGCGGCGAGTACGGCGCGGGTAAGACGTTCTTCACCCGCCATCTGGCAGAACGTGCGCTCCGTCGTGGCTTCGCGACCGCCGAGGTGCAAATCTCCGAGACGCAGACGCCACTGCACCGGCTCGAGACCGTCTATCGCCGGGTTACTGAGTCGATGCGAGTCTCATCCATCCCGCCGAGTGCGTTCCGGTCGGTTCTCGACTCTTGGCTATTCACAGTCGAGTCCGACGTACTGGAAGCTGATCCGTCGCTTGGCTCTGCCAGCGAGTCAGCTGTAGGCGCGGCAGTGGACCTGCTACTCGAGCAACGCCTTGGCGCGGTCAGCTCACAGACGCCGGTCTTCGCCCAGGCACTTAGGGGCTATCGGAACGCGACGGCTGTCGGCGATGGCGCAACCGCCGACGGCCTAGCTGCTTGGATGGGCGGCCAGCCGCAGGTCTCATCCTTGGCAAAACGCGCTGCCGGCATCCGCGGGGAGCTGGATCACTTCGGTGCGATGGGCTTCCTGCAGGGACTGCTCACGGTGCTGCGCGATGCAGGGCACCCGGGCCTCGTCCTCGTCCTCGACGAGGTCGAAACCCTCCAGCGGGTCCGCGGAGACGTGCGGGACAAGGCATTCAACGCGCTACGGCAGCTGCTCGACGAGATCGACGCTGGACGCTTTCCCGGGCTCTATCTGCTCATCACCGGGACACCCGCCTTTTACGACGGGCCATCCGGAGTAACGCGGCTGCCACCATTGGCTCAGCGGCTGTCGACGGATTTCGGGACCGAGGCACGCTTCGACAACCCGAGGGCGGTCCAGATCCGCCTTCCGGGATTCGACCATGCTTCGCTGGTGACCCTGGGGCACAAAGTGCGCGACCTGTACGCGACAGGGAGCAACCGTGGGGATCGCATTCGCTCGACCGTTGATGATCCCTACATCGGGATCCTGGCTGATGCAGTGGCCGGAGCATTTGGCGGCAGGGTCGGCATCGCACCTCGAGTGTTCCTCAAGAAGCTCGTCGCCGACGTACTCGACCGGGTCGATCAGTTCGAGGATTTCGATCCACGAGTCCACTACGCCCTGACCGTCGAGGCATCGGAGCTCTCCGAGGTAGAGCGTGCTGCCCAGGGTCGTGGTGGCGCGACTTCGCTCAATGACATCCACCTGGATGTCGGGGATGAGGCCTGACCAAGGTGGCCGCAGGACAGCCATTCGATCGGCTTCACCCGGTCCTTCAGCACCACATCGTCAACACTCTAGGCTGGCCAGCATTACGGTCTCTGCAGAGTGAGTCTATCGAACCTGTGCTCAACGGGGCAGACGCCATACTGCTCGCCCCTACGGCCGGCGGCAAGACCGAAGCCGCGCTGTTCCCGTTGCTCACCCGGATGGAAAGAGAGCAGTGGGAAGGGGTGTCGGTCTTGTACGTCTGCCCCCTCAAGGCACTGCTCAACAACCTTCAGCCACGTCTGGAAACGTACGCCGGGTGGCTCGGCCGTGCAGCCAGCACGAGGCATGGCGATACTTCATCAGGCATACGTCGACAGCAGGTCGACGAGCGTCCCTCGATCCTCCTCACGACGCCGGAGTCAATCGAGGCGATGCTGGTCTCGCGGGCGGTGGACGCACGTCGGATGTTCGCGGACCTACGCGCGGTCGTCGTGGACGAGGTCCATGCACTCGCCGGAGATGATCGTGGGTGGCACCTGCTCGCAGTACTGGAGCGGCTGGAGGCTCTGGCGGGTCGGTCGCTCCAGAGAATCGGCCTCTCCGCGACCGTAGGCAACGCTGCTGAACTGCTCGGGTGGCTTCAGGGATCCGATCGTGGATCCAAGCCGACCGCGATCGTGGCACCGCCAGCCGAGAGTGCTGTCTTACCACAGTTCGCGCTCGACTTCGTTGGGAACATAGGCAATGCGGCTAAGGTCCTATCCCTGCTGTACCTAGGCGAGAAGCGCCTCGCGTTCGCTGACTCACGCCGTACGGTGGAGGATCTGGCGGTTCAGCTTCGCGGGCATGCTGTCGAGACGTTCGTCTCCCACTCTTCCCTGTCACTCGACGAGCGGCGCAGAGCCGAGGCTGCCTTCGCTGAGGGGCGGGACTGCGTCATCGTGTCGACGTCCACACTTGAGCTCGGGATCGACGTCGGAGACCTCGATCGCGTCATCCAACTCGGAGCTCCGAACACTGTCTCATCTCTGTTGCAACGACTCGGACGAACCGGACGCCGCCCCGGAACCATTCGGAATATGACGTTCCTGGCCTTGGACGATGCGGAGCTCGTGCGATCTGCCGCATTGTTACTGCTCCTCGGTGAAGGTTTCGTCGAGTCAGTAGTAGCACCGCCCGAGCCGAGGCACGTAGCGGCGCAGCAACTCGTCGGGTCGGCACTGCAGAAAAGCCAGATCGACCTTGCGAGCGAGTCGGAATGGATGGCGAGGCTCGGTCTGGCGACCGTCGATGAGCTCGCTCGAATCGAGCAGTGGCTGCTCGATACCGGGCATCTGGACGTCGACTCGGGGCTTGCCTTCGTCGGGCCGACGGCTGACAGGCGCTACGGGCCGCGGAACTTCATGGAGTTGCTCGCAATCTTCACTGCCGCACCCGAGATCACAGTCATACATGGACGGACTGAGATCGGCAGCGTCGACCCAGTGGTGCTGACATCGCAAACGGACGGTCCTCGAGTCATCGCCCTCGCTGGACGGCCGTGGCAGGTGACCCACGTCGACTGGAAACGACGCCGTGCATACGTCGAGTTGAGTGACCAGCTCGGGAGGTCCAAGTGGAGTGGCGATCCGCGGCCGTACTCCTACGATCTCTCCGATGCGATCCGGCGCCTGCTGCTCGGGGACCAACCCGCAGGGGTAGAGCTGAGCCGGCGCGCTGTCGAGCGGTTAGAGCGCGTGCGCGGGAACTTCGAGTCGTGGGTCAGCGATGAGGCCACCGTGATCGCCAAGGACGGAACGAGAGTGCGCTGGTGGACTTTCGCGGGGGGCCAGGCCAACGCAGTGCTGACTGCCGCCCTCGGCCGGATCGCACCAGATCTGCTGGACGAGTCCGTTTTCAGTAACCTCAACATCTCCCTCAAGCCCGAGGCGACAGCCGTTTCCCTGAGGGCCGCGCTCCGCGAGGCTCGCCGCCGCTTCGGTGATGATCTGTCCGCAGTAGCACCGGAGGTGAGCCAGCAGGCGCTGAAGAAGCTCAAGTTCTCCGAGCTTCTGCCACCGGACCTTGCCCTGCAGACCTTGGCTGCCCGCGGCGCCGACTGGAAGAGTGCGGCCGCCGTCGGACGCCGACCCGTCATTGATGCGACCGGCAGGACGAGCTGAAGCCGTGACTTCCCACCCCGAGCCAACGCGTCGACGATGAGCGTTCGCCCCAGGAATCAGCTGCCACCGAGGATAAGGGGCGACAGCAGGCAGGGACCCCACCGGCGCAACTCTCGGCTCGTCACCTGTAACGACAGGTGACTTCTGGACGATAGGTCGTTCAGCAGGGTGAGGGGGTTAGATGAAGTCGGCTGCTGGACCGCCGCCTTCTGGTCAGGCGCTAGGTCGGCGCGAGCGTGCGTTAGGTCATGCGCTCTACCGAGCCAGACCTGACTGTTCGCTTCATTATGTCGAGCGGACGTTCAATGCCCGATGGCTGAACCGGACGGCTCTACGCGGCGCCGGGGCTCTCCGCGAGGTCCCCGCCACTGCACGCTCGCGCACCCGCCCTCGGGGCCGAGGCCTCACTGTTGTCCTAGCCATACACCTGAACTTGATGAACACGGGTGTGATAGTGCCGACCGGGAGAGTGCGCCGGGGCGGGCGACGCGGTGGCTGGCTCGGTGGGGTTGAGCAAGCGGTCCGCCACTTCCTCGCCTGGCAGAACATTTGCCAGCGCGCAGACTCCGATCTGAACCCCGACTGCGACTCAGCAGGCACTCTGCGCATGAGTGTCGGAGGGGTCTGCCAGTGTTGGAGACACGGATTTTGGGGGTGGGGGCAGTGGGGTCGATATCGGAGCATGAGCAGCAGCGCGTGTTAACGCCGACCGAGGCGCTTCAGGTACGCGAGAAGCATGGTCGAAGCGCCTCGCCGCCGTGTCCTTGGCGGCCGAGTATCAGGTGAACCCAGATCATGCGGCGCAGATGCTCGGCGTACTTGGCACGAACTACCGCAAGTTCCGCTACGACGGGTATCGCCGCTCGCTCGCCCTCCGCTTGTATCCGGCTGTCCATGTGCTGTCGACGACGAATGCCGCAATCGGGAAGTACGACGGGCACGGTTTCTGGCCCGAACTGGCCGGGTTGCTCCAAATCAGCAACTCGCCTGCTTTCCAGCAGGAGTGGGGTCAGGCCTTCCTCGACAACCTCGCAACGTTGGGCTTGCCCACGTTTGCGAACGCTGACGCCGATGCCGGGACGAAATACCTCGGCCGGATCCTTCTCCACTGCGGCGTGCCGACGAAGTGTCTGGACGACTTCTACCGCATTGTGACCGCGCAACGTGGGAGGCACCCTGCGCTCGATGCTGAGTCGTTCGTCGCGTGGGCCGCTAACCGTGCCGCGGCCGGCCGTCTCTACGACGTGGACATGCCGGTCAACCGGTTCTTGCGGTTCGGTGGCGAGTTCGCGATCGATGTAACCGACCGGATCTTCGAGTTGCTCGACATCGTCGGTGCCGGCGGCGACGGCAGCGAGATCCCACTGCCTGACCGATTCCGCCTCAAGGCGTTGGAGCTGCATCAGGCCGGCAGGCTTGAGCAGGTCCGAACCCGCGGCACCCGCGGGGGGAAGCTCTATCCGCACCTCGTCCTGGACCCGTACGGTCGCGGCCCACTGCTCCAGCTTCCGCCGGTCGGCGACGCACCCGACGGGCGCGCTACCTGGGTGGTCACGCTCGATGGCGACCCACAACGCGTTGGCACGCAGGCCCTGTGGCCGGGGTCGTCTGAACCCGCTCCCGCGACATCTGTACCAATCCCGCGCCCGATCCGTGTTGCTTCGGCTGCGCTCGAAGGCCGCGAGCACCTGACGGCGAACGTATCGGTGGTCGATGACAACGATCCCTTCCTTGCGTTCGGCGAGGACGGCGTGTGTCTTCCGTCGGGCCTTGCTCTGCCGGGCAGCCTTGTGTGGCTTCTCGTGCCGGGCGATTCCAGTGGCCTGGTGTTCGAGGGCGAGCCGAGGGTGGTCACCGAGACCGCACTTCCTCCCGGTTGGTCGCAGTGGTCTCTCACGCTCGTCGACCTGGCGGATGTCCGCTCGGTGCGTTTCGGGACGGATGGGAAGGCGCATACGATCCGCACCTTTAGCGCTGCCCACATCGAGGTGGGCCAGCCCCTGGTCGGCGTACGCACATTGAGCGGAGCGCCTGTCTTTACCGAGCTCCCTGAGATTGTGCTACCGCAGGGGCTTGGCGCGGATGCCAACTGGGAGGTGTCGATCCTCGACAGCAAGGGATCGCTCATTCGTCGTACGACGTTCAAGTCTGGCCAGCCAACGACCAGTCTGTGGACTGAGCAGCAGCGCCCGATCCTCGGCTCCTTCACGATCCGCGCTCGTGGACCGTGGGGACGCGGCGCATCGCGCATGGTGTCCATTGCCGAGGGACTCCAGGTGCGGAGTTCGCCGTCATGGCGCAGGCTGAGTCCTGA
Source organism: Kribbella sp. NPDC050470 (assembly GCF_044458365.1). Lineage (NCBI taxonomy): Bacteria > Bacillati > Actinomycetota > Actinomycetes > Propionibacteriales > Kribbellaceae > Kribbella > Kribbella sp. NPDC050470. Next base: position 658,208 of record NZ_JBITHV010000004.1, read on the forward strand.
CGGACTCGTCCCCGCCACCGTCACCGTTAGCACTCCTGCCGGGATGGACGTTGACCATAGATCGGTTTCGCTGAGTCCTCGCCAACGAGACCGATTTATTACGGTGAGCGCGGGCAGTCAGAGCACGACGCTCGCGGTGTCGCCGCCCCACATGACTATCGCCTATCAGTCGACTGAAACGACCACACGGCCGTCGGTGCGTGCGCTGACTCTCTACACTGAGGACGTCGTCGCTGACGCCGGCACACTGATCCTCGATGTCGGGGCCAACGCACAGCCGGCTCTGTCGGTGTTCACCGGATCGCAGTCCCTTCAGACCCTTGAACCGGACGCCGGCCGACAGGGCGTCTATCGCTTCAACCTGGCGCAGATCGTCGACACCCTCAACGCGCACAAGCAGCTCGCTCTGAGCCTTGGCGCGGAGGGTCAACTGCCGATCGCCTCGATTCGCCCCAAGCGACTGTTCTCCGCCGTCAGCATGGCCGGCCCGCGCCTGGAGTTCGACGACTGCGCTGACGTCAGTGGGCTGGTTGCCTTGATCTATGCGTCCCGCGCACCATGGCGAACGGCCGCGGTGGTCCCGATCGAAAACGGCGCCGCACTCCTTCCGGACGACCTACAGGAGGCAGGACCGCTCCTAGTCACGGCACGCGTTGACGACCCTTGGGCCCCCGAGCCGGTTCCCGACTGGCCTGAACTGGGACAGTCTCGATTCGTCAATGCGCAAGGGTGGCTCCTCAGCGACGACGCCGAGGAGTCTGCTGTGTCGGCGTTCCTGGCGGGCGTCCGTGGTCTGCCCGAGCACATCACTGACTTCACTCGGCTCTGGACGATTCGGGCCACCCTCCCGGGACTTGGTCTGGGCGACCGCGAGATTCATGTGCGCGATACCGTCGAGGCCGCCATGTTCCGTCAGCCAAGGCCAGCGCTTATGGCGATGGCACAGTCATCGGTGCCTACTGAAGAGATTCCAGCGCTGGTGATCCGGTCAGGGCTCGCATGGGCGAACCTGGCAGCTGCGCACGACGACACGCCTCCGACATGGACCCCTCGTGGCGCACTTGCCGCTGTCCTTCTGTCTGCCGCTGATGCGGAGTGGTCGCCCGAAGAGGTCGATGCCGCGATCGAGGTCTGTGGCGACGTCGTCACCACGGTATTGGAAGGCTCCGACCTGTACGCCAAATCGGGCAGGTTCGATGATGGCGCAGACATCTACGCCCACAATCCCGCGCAACGCGATGCATTCGTCGCCATGATGGGACTCGTTCCCCAGGGTCTTCTCGGCAGTGACACTCGTGTAATCGCAGCCATGGAGCTCATCTCACGGCGCAACGACAGGCGACTCGACTGGCTGCTCCGCAATGCGCGCAGTGTGCTCGCGGTTACGGAGAAGCTCCTGGCCCAGATCGCTGCCCCCGAGGTCTACGCGTCCTTCCAAGCGCGCAAACACCCGGCGCGAAACGACGGCTGGCGCGCCATTCCCGCTATCTCCATCGGCCTGGCTATCGCCGCCCGATACGCAGCGCGAGGTAACGACCTGGCTGTGAAGCACATGGAATATCTGCGGCGCGGCTGGGTGGACCTGGCCACCGTCGTGCCTCAGCTGGTGACCATCGATCTCGTGTTGGCCGAGTTGCTCGTAGCCGCAGCCGCAGCCAGGACAAAGGAGCAGTCTTCGTGATCGGCAACATCGACGCCGTCCGGACCAGTACCGATATCAAGGCGACGTACCGACGCTACCTCCAATCGCTGCTCGCCGTACGGGACTCCAAGCTCGACGCCGCCCTCCGCGAAGCCATTGAGACGACGCCGCTGCTCGACAAGGGCCCGTACCTCGAAGCCACGCCTCCGTATGCGCCAGGGTCAACGGTTCACGAGCTCATCGAAGATGGGCTCCTATCGCCTTCGTTCGGCGCGCTGAGCAGCGCCGCGCTGCCCCCCGACCGCCCGCTGTACGTGCACCAGGAACAGGCCATGCGCAAGGTCGCGGCCGGTCGAAACGTCGTGGTTGCGACCGGCACAGGCTCCGGCAAGACCGAGTCGTTCCTCCTCCCGATCCTCGACAGCTTGGTGCACGAGAAAGAAGCAGGAACGCTCGGCCCAGGGGTGCGCGCGCTCCTCCTCTACCCCATGAACGCGCTGGCCAATGACCAGCTGAAACGACTTCGACAGCTGCTGGCCGGGTATCCGGATGTCACCTTCGGCCGCTACACAGGCGACACCGAGAACGACCCCGCGACGGCGCGCGACATGTTCTCACAGCTCAACATCGGCGAGCCCATACTCCCGAACGAGCTGCTGAGTCGCGAGGAGATGCGAGCAACACCACCGCAGCTCCTTCTGACCAACTACGCCATGTTGGAGTACCTGTTGCTCCGCCCCCAGGACATGGCGCTCTTCCCTAAGGGCCAGAAAACCTGGCGGTTCATCGTGGTCGACGAGGCGCACGCCTACGACGGCACACAGGGCGCAGAGATCGCCATGCTGCTTCGTCGAGTTCGCGATCGCGTCGCTCCCGATCGCCCGATCCAGTGCATCGCCACCTCGGCAACGGTCGGTGCCGATGCTGACCCGGCAGCGGTCATGAGATTCGCATCCAACCTGTTCGGACAGCCATTCGAGTGGGTCGACGCAGACACGAGCCGACAGGACCTCGTCACCGCAGAGCGTGTCGACACCCCGCCCGGCCCACACTGGGGTCCGCTGACCGCAGCTGAGTATGTCGAAGTGGCGAGCGCAGTGGATCGCGAACAGGCTGTGCTTGCGAAGGCGGAAGAGGCCGGCTTCTCCGCAGGCACCGCCTACGAGGCCCTGCTGCACGAGGCAGCCCTCGTCGAGGTACGCAAGACGCTAAGCGCCAGGCCAGCGCCCTTCGACAGAGTGGCCGCGATCGTGTTCACTGGCCAGGAAGAAGCTCGGGCCGGCCTCGCGGCACTCATCGATCTCGGCAGTTCCATTCACTGCGGGGATGGGTCTACCCCGATCTCGGCCCGCTACCACCTATTCCTTCGCGCGACCGAGGGCGCGTTCGCCTGCCTCTCGGACTCTGGCCCGCACGTGCAGCTCGCCCGCCATGCCTCGTGCCCCGAGTGCGAGGCACCGATGTTCGAGATCGGCTCCTGCACACGCTGTGGTGCCGTGCATGTCGTCGGGAAAGTGGTGTCATCCGGCGGAGTCACGAAGCTCCTTCCACGCGCGGCAACCAAGTCCAACCAGTGGCTCGTGCTGACCGACCACAACGCGCAGGTCGACGAGGATGAGCAGGCAGCCGCCGACGACGGCGCCGAGGTTAGTGCCGACGACGCGAAGCTGTGCACGTCGTGTGGAGCCATTGCGAGTTCCTCAGCCAACTCTTGCCCTGCCTGCGACTCGACACACCTCCGGGGAGTCCGAAAGCTGAAGCAGCGCGGCGAAGAGATCGCCGGCTGCCTCGTGTGTGGCGCCCGCGGCCCGGCGACCGTCCGCGTCTTCGAGACCGGTGCTGATGCGAGCGGTGCGGTCATTGCAACCTCGCTGTACCAAAGCGTTCCACCCAGCCCGCAGATCGCGGAACAGCAACTGCCGGGCGAGGGCCGCAAGCTCTTAGCATTCAGCGACAGCCGCCAGGCAGCCGCATACTTTGCGCCTTACCTCGAAGACTCCTATGAACGGCTCAAACGACGCCGGCTCATCAGCCAGGGCCTCGTCGACGCTGGTGCAGCCAATGACGCGGTGATGATCGAAGACCTCGTCTTCTCGACCCGCAAGGCAGCCGAGCAGGTCAAGACCTTCCCCCGCCGCATGACGGCACAGCAGCAGGGGCGTGCAGTCGGCCCCTGGGTCATGGCAGAGGTCGTGGCCACGGACGACCGCCAGTCGTTAGAAGGCCTCGGGCTGCTGTCCATCGTGATGGACCGCGATCCCTCCTGGGCAGCACCCGCGCCACTCGTGGCGCTCGGGCTGAGCGAGGATGATGCGTGGGCATTCCTACAGGAGCTCGTTCGCACTCTGCGGCAGCAGGGTGCCGTCACAATGCCGGCCGACGTCGACGCAAAAGACGAGATCTTCACGCCGCGCCTCGGGCCGATCTACGCCCGCGAGTCAGGACCACAGGCGATCCGTAAGGTGCTGTCCTGGCTTCCCGGCGCGGGAACAAACCGCCGCATCGACTACGTCCGCCGAGTCCTATTGGCCCTGGGACGTGACGACGATCCATCCGCTCTCCTCAAAGGAATCTGGAGCTTCCTCACCGCACCAGCGACTCCCGTCGACTGGCTCAGGGCGAGCACACAACAGGGACTGGGAGTCGTCTACCAGATCGACCACGAGCTCCTGCGCTTGCTGTGGGCAACCGACAATCGACCGGTCCACCACTGCACGGTCTGCCGCCGCGTTACGGCCTTCTCCGTGCGCGGCGTCTGCCCGGCTCTGGGCTGCGAAGGCCAACTCGAGGAGTTCGTGCCTCCACCCGTGAATGCCGAGCGAAACCACTATCGTGCCCTGTATCGATCCATGCTCGCCGTCCCCCTGAAGGCTCAGGAGCACACGGCTCAGTGGACCAACGTCGAGGCAGCGCACGTCCAGCATCAGTTCATCCGTGGCGAGGTGAACACCCTGTCATGCTCGACGACGTTCGAGCTCGGTGTCGACGTTGGTGAGCTTCAGGCAGTACTTCTGCGGAACATGCCGCCGACGACGGCGAACTATGTCCAGCGCGCTGGCCGCGCCGGCCGTCGCTCAGGGGCTGCTGCCCTCGTGGTCACATACGCGAGTCGCAGATCCCACGACCTCAGTAGATTCGCCGAACCCGAGGTGATGATGTCCGGCGCGGTCCGCGCCCCCTACGTCCCGCTCGAAAATGCCCGAGTCGACCGCCGCCATGCACACTCGGTTGTGATGGCGGCATTCTTCCGCTGGTATCTGGAAGAGCACCAGCACATCGCGCGGACCGCTGGGCAGTTCTTTCTTCCCGGCGACAGCAGCGAAGATCCGCCGGTTTCTCTGCTAAAGGCCTTCCTCGATCCCGTTCCATCCGAGATCGCGGACGCTCTCGCACGCGTTGTCCCGAAGCCGGTGGCTGGGGAGCTGGGACTCGCGACCAACGACTGGGTGCCGGTGTTACTCGCTCTCCTCGAGAGCGTGCGGACGGAACTCTCCGGCGACGTGGCGGCCCTTGAAGCGCTCCAGCTTGAGGCGGCGGCCGCGAAGAACTACAAGCTCGCCGAGCGATACAGGATGGTCGGCCGCACCCTGCAGACCCGGGACCTGCTCGGCTTCCTCGCGACGCGTAACGTGCTGCCCAAGTACGGGTTTCCGGTCGACTCGGTCGAGCTGCGCACGGCATACTCCGGGAACCAAGCCGGCGCAAAGCTCGACTTGTCCCGCGACCTGTCCCAGGCCATCCACGAGTACGCACCAGACGCGACCCTCGTTGCCGGCGGCATGCTGTGGACGGCGAGGGGTATCTACCGAATGCCCGGGCGTGACCTCGAGGAGTTCGAGTATCGGATCTGCAAGCGATGCCTGGGCTTCTGGCAAGCACTTGCCGACCTCGATCCGCTTTGCCCGCACTGCGGCGAAGCGTCAGCGGACGCGGCTCGCACGATCACGGTCCCGGAGTTCGGCTTCGTCGCCGCTCGAAACCCCGCGCGTCCAGGGCCGCGGCCTCCGCGTCGTTCTTGGAGCGGGTCGACCTACGTCCTTAAGGAACCCGACGAGGTCAAGGCACGCAAGGTCAGCGTCAAGCACGGAACGTGCGATGTCTGGGTCGGTCCGCGGGGACGACTGGTCGCCGTCGCCGACGGCCCCGGCAGCTCAGGCTTCTGGATCTGCACCTGGTGCGGCTACGGCTCGGCCCGAGCCCTTCACCCGCGCAAGCCACCTGCGCACGACCATCTACTGACGGGCAAGCCATGCACTGGTCAGTCGCGGTGGCTCGATCTCGCCCACAACTATGAGACAGACCTGCTCTTTATCGACATCAGGCTCCCTGCCGCGTCCCAGACTCAGGCAAATTGGAAGTCGCTCCTCTACGCCGTGCTGGAGGCAGCATGCGACGAGCTGCAGATCGCCCGTGACGACATCGGTGGATCGCTGGCTCCGACCGGCGCATCCACCTGGTCGATCGTGCTGTTCGACACCGTTCCCGGTGGAGCAGGACACGTCCTTCTCGTTGAAGAACATCTGGAGCGCGTGCTGAAGGCAGCCCTGAAGCGGGTCGCCTCCTGCGAGTGCGGCCCGGAGACCTCCTGCTACGGATGCTTGCGCAGCTACGGAAATCAGCGCGACCACGACGTACTGTCCCGAGGTGCTGCTCTCGCACTCCTTGAGATGATGTTGGGCACGACTGATCTCCGACCGAGCACGGCCCGTTCAGGAACGGCGAGCGTGACCCCGGGCGACTCCGCTCCCTAGAATCTCGGAGGACCGGACCTCCGGCAGTTGGGACGGCTTTTAGCGGGTAGCGACGTCACCAGATCGTCGGTCCGGTATCTCGCCAACCATGTCCTGCACGATCCAGGGTTGGCGCGGACGATCGAATCCTCCATGGTGTCGCTCGTTTCGGGGGTCGTTACGATCTCGCTCCTTGGACCGGCGCACGGGTGGTTGGGCGCGAATGATCAGAGCCGTGTGACCGACCGTCGCCGGGTCTACGCCAGGTCGATATGCGCTTGACCGAAAGGGCTATCGGCCGACAGGACCGTTTGAGGGCGCCGTGACGCCTACCGATGACCTGCTCGCATGACGCTCACCTCGCGCTCGGTGCATCTCCTATGCATCCGCGGTGCCGGTGGTGCCGGCGCCGGTCAGGACGCGTGCGCTGGAAGCACCAGGAGTGTCCCGTCGCTGTGCTTCTCGATCTCGATGATGACCTCTGACGCTCGACCGGTTGCGCTGATCGAGTCGCCCAGAGCTCTGAGCCGATAGGACGTCTCAAGGAGTCCGTCGACCTGCCCGCGCGTCATGAACTTGTCGATGAGCCGCGTGGGCGATCGCAACTCAAGGGCTGAAAGTCGAAGGACCACCCTGCTGATTCGCGCGTCCAGCTCGTCGATTCTCTGTTGATCGGCCTTGAGGCTCCGCACGAAGTTCTCGAAGGGGTTGTCCGGGTCGCTCTGGCCCGCCTCCACTCCCTGAAGGACGACCACGCGGCGCTTCAGCGCGATTGCAAGAGCGGCCAACTCGAGGTGCGTGCGGAACTCGCCGCCCTCCTCGCCGATCCCGGGAAAATCAGCCTCCAGGTCGGCGACCTCGGCGCGGTTGTCGACGATCTCGTCGAGCGCGGCTTCCCATTTCTTCACGCGGCGCTCGGCGTTCTGCGTGGCAGTACTGATGGCGTGAACTGCCGAATCCAGCCCGAGCGAAGCTCCGACCTTGCCACGGTCCAGGAGAAGTGCGGTCGCCTTGTCGATAGCGTCCCTGCAGCCGTCGAGCTCGTTGCGCTCGTGCTCCAATTTGTCGTTGTGGAGCTTCCCCAGGAGTTCCGCAATATGCTCGATCGCCTTCTGGCGCTGATGATCGGCGTACGCGCTCACACCGACGGCGACTGCCATCAGAACCAGCGGAGCAGCGACAGTGATGGCTCCACCTGCGGCGATCGCACCAACGGCGGTTCCGGCGGCACCGGTACTGGCAGCGCCCGCGGCCGCGCGTCCGACGGGAACCATGGTTGCGTTGGCGACCGCCACGTTAGTCGCGCTGTCGACCAACGTGCCATAGACCCCGTTCGCGGCGGCTTTCGACACCATCGGCTTGACGAGGCCATTGCCAACCTGTGCAGCAACCTTCGCCGGCATCACCATCCGGTAAAGCACCTCTCCGGAACCTGCGACCTGCCCTACCGCAGGAACGGTCTTGGCGCTCGCGGCTACCAGACGCGAGAGCTCCTGCGCGAGGGGACTCACGGCGTCCAGAGGCAAGCCAGCCGAACGGTCGCGCTTCTTCGGCAGCGGATGGGCCTCCAAGGTCACCAACGGGACCGAGGAGAAGGCGGCGAGCGCCGTACGAAGCTCAGCCAAGCGTTCCGGCGTCAGAGCACCGCCGTTAGCAATTCCCGGCACGTTCGACGCGTCGGACGTCGACAAGGTCCAAACAGGCACGTCTGCTACGTCGCTCATTGATGTCCCCCTCAGATGATGCCCGACACGATAGCGCGACGCACCGACATGTTGTGCTCGCTGCCACTGAGATCACAGCACGCCGGGCTCAAGGTGCTCGCTGGGGTGAGTCGGACGCCCGGTAGCAGCTTGTGGACTCCGTGGTTCCCGTTCCTCCGGGCTGAGGCTATTGGCCACGACTTCACGCTCCCCCCGGCGCCGGCGGTAGCGTCGCACCAATTTAGACCTCGCTTACGAGGGTCTGTCGGTGACTTCGGTGTGGCGGGACCGCCGGGTGGCCCGAAAATAAATCGGTCGCGTTGATCGGTGCGGCGAAGCAGTAGCCGACGGCGGCTGTCATGGTGCTGCACGCGAACACCTGCGAGCCGACGACGCGCAGGCCGTAACCGGTGCCAGACACGTACGGCTGGAACCGGATCGAGATGTCGTCGAAGCTCTCGCGATGAGCGTCGCTCAGTTCGGCGAAGGGGTCCGGTTTGACACGCGACACCACGAGAAGTCGGGCACGTCGATCCGCGGTGACGTACCGTAATGGGGTCTTCACTAGCGCACAAGGGAGGGTGCGAAGTGACCGACCTGCTCTGGAAGCTCGAGCCGGCGACCGCTGCCAAGCATCGCCTGTACAAGCGGTACCTCGACGCCTGGTGGCCCATCATGCTGCAACCCACCTCGACGGGTTACCTGCGGCCACGCGTCACCTATCTCGACGCCTTTGCCGGACCTGGACGTTACCTCGGCGGCGAGGTGGGTTCACCCGTGTTCGTTCTTGAACGGCTGCTGACGCACGGCTCGCTCAGCCGGATGCACCTCAGCCGCGACCGGGTCCGGTTGATCTTCATCGAGAAGGACCAGGCACGCTACGACCATCTCGTCTCTGAGCTCACGACGCGCTTCGGTGACCTCGAATCCCTGCCGGTAACCGTCGTTGTCCGCCACGGCGAGGCCGCGCAGCTGACCCTGCCACTCTTGACCGCGGCCCGCGCATGGAACAACCCGATCCTGGCGGTGTTCGACAGCTGGGGCAACGTGAACGTGCCGCTGTCGCCAGTGATCACCCGCATCGCCCGCAACCCCTCCAGCGAGGTGATCGTCACTTTCGGACCCAACTGGTTCAGCCGCAGGGAGAATGAAGATCCAGGGCAGCTCGACGATGTCTTCGGAGGCCGACAGTTCTGGCGGGCGTCGGATCCGGACCAGAGCCCCGATGGGCGCTGGCGCGGCTGGCTCAACACGTATCGGGCTGCGTTGCGACGAGCTGGGTTCACGTACCAGCTTCAATTCATGGTCGTGCCGGGCACCGGTCAACCGCTCTACCTCGTGTTCGGCAGCAAACATGAGAGCGGCGTCGAGGCGATGAAGGCTGCGATGTGGAAAGTCGACGACTCAGACGGCATGCGCTTCTCAGATCCACGCGTTCAGGGCGCACCGGCGATCGGTCAACTGGACCTCTTCTCCTCGTCAGGGGTGGTTGATCAGGAACTGCTGGAGCTCGTGCATCAGCACCTCGCCGACAAGCCGCTGACCACGCTCGAGGAACTCGGCAAGTGGCTGCTGCTGGAGACAGCAAGGTGGCAGAGCAAAGACGCGAAAGCGGCCGTGGCGCATCTGCGCGAGGAGGGGCAGGCGGCGGTTCAGCCGTCCGGCAGGATCACCAAAACCAGCACCATCCGGTTGTTGCAGGGCCCTTGATCAGATCGCAACCTGGGCCGCTAGCCCCGGCATCCCGTCCCAGGTCCGGCCGTCAAGCTCCCGCCCACCCGCCTTCGGCGTGCGGCCACCCCACTGCTTGAAGAAAAACGGCACATCTTGCTCCAAGCACTGATCGCGTATGTCCTGTACCCAATCAGCGCCGATCGGCCTGGCATTGGGGCCCGACTCACCGCCGACGATGACCCAGCCGATCCCGGACAGATCCAGGTCCGGAAGCGGACCAAGCAAAGGCTCCAGTGACAAGAAGCGGACGGCCGATCGAACCTGCCGGAGATCATCAACCCGATGCAGCTGATCGGCCGACTCCACCGAAGTACCAACCCACACGTTCGCGGGCCACTCGATCCGATCTGACAGCAATCGGAGTCGACGGGCTCGTTTCGTCAGCACCTGATACGTGTGCTGTGGCGTATCCTTCATCGTCTGGACAACCTGCTGCACGAAATCGAGCGGGACTCTGGCGTGGAACAGATCCGACATCGAGTTCACGAAGACCAATCGCGGCTGACGCCACCGTCGCGGCACGTCCAGCGAGTCCGGATGAACTGTCAGACCGAACCCGGGACCGCTGGTCCTCGGATCGCCGTCGTTCTGATACTTCTCGGAGCCCATCGCCTTCAGGCGTTTGGCCAGTGTTAGGGCGTAGCAGTGATCGCAACCAGCCGAAATCCGATCACAACCGGTCGACGGGTTCCACGTCGCCTCAGTCCATTCGATACTCGAACGATCGCTCAACGGGTCCTCCTTGGCCATCACCATACTGAACGGACCATTCAGCACTTCGTCACTCGACCCGAGACTAGAGGCGAGTTGCCGGGTTGACCTGGGCTGACCGTCGGAGGTCGTGGTGATCGCGCTTCCGGGTCGTACTGTGCCTCGTCCCGCATCGTCTGCTAGACGGCGGAACGCACGAGGTGGGGACATGCCGAACAGACGGATTGCTCATGATAGAGGCTCGTCCTCGGAGGTCAGGCGGAGCTTGCTGTCGTCCAAGGGGAGGACATCGATGTCTTCAACGGGCCAGTGCGGGTACGTCTGTGTGGTGCCGACCTTCTTCCATCCCCAGCGTTGATACATCGCGTGAGCCTGTGCACCTGGGCGGGAGATGAGACTTGCGAAGGGCTCTGGTCTGCCGGCGAGGAGGGCGTCGACGAGTTGGCGGGAGAAGCCGCGGCCACGGAAGTCCGTGTGTACACCGAGCTCGATCACCGCGAAAAGAGGGCCAGAGGCAACGTCTGCAGGTGGCGGGTCAGTCTTCACACCGGTCCACCATCGTCCAGGCGGGAAGGTAAATCCGTACGAGAATCCTACAAGTCGCCCGTCGAGCTTCCCGGCGACCAGGGCGAAACCATCCAGGCCGGCATGCTTCGTGACCCGGATCTCGAACTGCTCAATGTCGGCGTCCGACATCTCGTACGGAGGTTCCGAGTAGGCGTTCGCGTATAGCGGCCTGAGCCTCGGGACGAGTTCGAGCGTCTCGGTCCCCGTAAAGCGGGTCAAGGTCAGGGTCATGGTCGCTCCCTCGGCGTAAGCCGCTGACATCCTTGGGGCAGGTATCAAATGGTTGGACCGGAAGTCAGATTGTCCCGAGCGATCAGCCTATCGTTGGTAGCGAGTGGCGACCGTTCGAGAGGACGAAGCCCCGACCGGCCACAGCACAGAACACACATGCTCGATCGTCGCGACGTGGGCGCTTAGTCGACCGCCAGCTCCCAGGCCACCAGCTCAGGACGTCTGCCAGTGGCGAGGAATTCGGAGCCCGCCGCACGCGCCTCCTTCACGGTGATTGCGCTGCCTTTGCCCATGGTCGTCGGCACGCCGCCATAGTCGAAGGTGGCTTCCTGTGGCTCGTCGAGCGTGCCAGCTGAGCGGTACTTTGCAGAGCCGTCGACGTCATCGTAGAGCGTCAAGGAACTGAAGGCCGCGCCTAGCCCAATGTTCAACGTGGCGAGCTCGTCCGCGCTGACCAGTTCGATCCAGGTCGGCCGGGGCAGACTTGCGACTCGGTCGAGCAGCTCGTCGAGCTCGGCCTGGCTGCCGATGCGCTGCTGCCCCGCGTCATCGTCGTAATGGGCCGTCAAGAAGTCGTTCATGCGAGTCCTCTCCCATCACCGATGTAGACCTTATAGCCGCCTGGCCAATAGATCGTCAGCTTGGCACACGCCTCCTCGGACCAGCACAATCTCGTTCTTTGGCCTCAGCTCAGTGGCTTCCAGTCGGGCCACGGTCTCGGTCCGCGTAGGCCGCGAATACTGGCGAGTCGCAGATCGGCCTGCACACCGAGTGAAGGCTCTTCGCTCGCACGCTGGGCCGCGTAACAGGTGACGCGCAACTCACGGATGTCGCGCAGCACATCGAAGCCGTCCCACTTGATCACGTCATGTCCGTAAGCCTGTGCAAAGGCTTGGTACTCCTCGGCCGTCATTGTGCCGAACGTGCTCAACCGAACCGCGGTGCTGACCAGATCCCACTCAGGTGGTCCGAGCGAGAAACGTTCGAGGTCCAGGAGCACCGGGCCATTGACTGTGACCACGACGTTGCCAGCCCAGGCATCGCCGTGGATCGCGCTCCGTGGCAGGCCAGCTGGAAGGTCATCGAACGCCTCCCTGAGTCGGGCGAGTTGCCCACGCAGCCAGTCTCGATCGTCTTCGCTCAAGGTCGTCGCTCCGTCGATACGTTCGGCCAGGCGAACGAACGGGGCAAGCGGTGGAAGATCGAAGTCGTCGTTCGGTAGTGGACTGGCGTGCAGGCGTTTGAGCACGGCGGCGACCTCGGTCGGGGTGCCATGACGGTGCTCGGGGAGCTCACGCCAGAAGGTCACCGGCGAGCCATCGATGACGACCGGCTGGTCAATGTGGGCGACGGTCTCAACTGCTCGCACCTCTACAGACGCGAGCCATCGTGCGACAGCGACCTCATTACTAGCGGCGTCAACCTGCCCGCTTCGTCCGATGCGCACCACCACCTCGCCGGGGAGACGGTAGATGGCATTCTCGCCCAGCCGAACTGGCTCGGCGCCCGACGAGGACAGGCCAACCTGACTGCACGCCCGCTCGAGCAGCACCTCTGAAGGTGGCAGTGTCACGAGGCGGCCAGCACATTACGGATGTCGTGGCGCAGCTCGTCGACTTCATCGACCCGCTCGAACACCGTCGCCCGGCGCGCCAGGTCACGCAGGTCGTCAGCTGCCCGACGTGAACGCAAGGACCGAGCGTCCTTCAGTGCCTGCGCGCCGATGACAGCCGCCTCCTGGGGATCGCCGACTGTCATGGTCAGCGATGCCAGCTTGATGCCGCTCATGGCGCGCGAACGCACGTAGGTCTCGGTGTGGCCGGCGACGGCGCTAGCCAGTCTGGCAGCTGCTTCCTGTTCAGCTTCGCCCTGACGAACGGCGAGATCCCACAAGGCATGCCCGGTGTCGCCAAGGTGCTGCGCCTGGTCGTAGTAGCGCATCCAGTCGGGATCGTTAGCGGGATCGGCTTGGGCAAACTGCTCATCCGCCAGGCCAACTGTCCGCAGCGTCTCCTGCACATGGCCGAGCTTGGCCAACGCCCGAGCTCGCGCAGCCAACAGCATGGCTCGTTCCGTTGCCGTCAGGCGGTCGGCCCGCACCAGCGCCATCTCAGTAAGCGTGAAGCCCTGATCTGGGTCACCGCACCAGATGGCTTGGCGCGCCATTGAAGAGAGGGTCTTCGCGCGCAGATTCCAGTCGCCGGCTTCGTCGGCGCAGGCCTGCGTGAAGCGGAACATCCGCCGTGCGTCGTCGTGGGCGTAGGCGTCGAAAGCCATCATGGCGCAGACGTGACCGAGGAAGCCAACCGATGAGAACAGCTCGCCGCGTAGGTTCTCGGGGCAACGAGAGTCCAACATCTCGGCCGAGTGACGGAGCTGGGCGATGACCGCTTCGCGTGCCAGCCCGCCGCCGTAGTGGTTGTCCCACGAGCCGAAGACTCGCGCCGCCGTACGGACGCCATCGATGTCGGCCTGCGTGACGATGTTCGGTACCGGTGTTGCCTGATCAGGCGCTAACAATTCCAAGAGTGGTGCCGAGGACACTGCGGCAGCACCTACGCCGATGACTGCTCGGAGGAACTCTTTTCGATCCACGTTCTCCACCGGTGGGGATGAGTGGCGGCGCACTCGGAACCCCAGGTCAGGATCAGTGCGTACGCCAGTGATAGCCCTCAGGGCCGCCCGATAGTCGGCCTGAGGGCTTCGAATTAGTCCCCGTTCGAGCTTGCCGATGTAGTTGGCGTCGATGTCGGTCCGGCGGCCACGGTGCTGCCAGATCCACTCATTGACCATTTCAGCGAGATCCTGGCGGGACGCCGGCTGGCCCGGAGCGTGAGGCGACTCCACGCGCTCGCGCGCGTGGCGAAGCTGATCATTCGCCTCCGTCACTCATCGATGGTGCCACAGGCTGTGACCATCGGGCACCTAACGGCGACGATTCCTCCCCAATTCCTCCCTCTCGCATCCCTCCCAACCTCCCTTCCCGGGATCCCTCCCGAACGGGAAGGTGGTCGCCATGACAGCGAGTACATGGGTCCTCACGCTCATCGCAGTAGTGCTCTACGGCTTCATGATCCGCGACATCATCGAGGAGGTACGCGGCGAATGACGATGCTTGCTGATGTCCCGCAACCAACCGAACGCCGCGTCCGCGTCTGGTTCGGTGACCATGTCATCGCGGACTACACCGCCGAGCCAGCAACGGCCATGAAGTACCAGGCGGGCATGACGCGACGCTTCGCGAGCCTTCGCGTGACCATCGAGCCGGCGACCGCGGCGGTGAAACCGAGTGCTGCTGACTCGTGAACGGCCAGCACCGACGTGGCTGGTGGTCCCGGCTCTGGGAGCGCTTGATCCCGGCCTTCCGTCGCTGGATGGACGAGGACCGGTGACCGACTACAGCCGGCCATTGCTGCTCGGATACGCCCGGCGTGACCTGTACTTGTCCGGCCGACACGTCGACGACCTCAAGCGTGAACTCGGCGAGTTCGGCCAGCTCGAAGGCTTTCTCATGGGCTCGGTGTACGTCGAAGACCCTGAAACTGCCCCGCAAGCCTTCGAGGCGCTGGTCGCTTCGGTCAATCGCTACGAGATCACGGCGGTTGTACTGCCGAGTCTGCGCCACCTGGCACTGGTGGGAGATCCGGCAGAGGTGCGTGCGCAGTTCGAGCGGGTCACGGGGGCTCGCATCGTGCTGCATGAGGTCACCCCATGAACTGGCGGAGTCGGTGGGGAGTCGTCGTCCTCAGCCCCTCACGTGCAGAAGATCGCTGCACACCCATCGACTCCGTCGTACCGCGGTCCTTGTCCGAGTCCTCCTCTCCCCTGTGGAGGGCTCGGCCAGGGCCCGCTCAGATGCCGGCTGGCACGGGACGTGAATGCGAGTCCGCTCCGAGTCAGCCGCTCAGGCACCGAGGCCCGGACGGGTGCCTCGGTCACAGCTGGCTGGGTGGTTTGGGCCTCCGCGCCCGGGGCGAGCGACCACCCGGCCCGCGCCGTTCAAGACCAGCGGGCGGGCGCACAGCCTGCAGAGCGGACGCCCACCCGCTGTTCCACCTCGACGATGGGAGCGCAGTGGATACGCCCGTAATCCCGCTAGATCGGCCGCGCGTCGATCCAGCGATCGAGAGACACTATTCGAGCCGCTGGGACGAGGCCGCCCGGTTGAACTCGACTGTCAAAGGCCGACTGGAGCAAGCCCGGCTCTACGATTTCCTCGGCCAGTGGTTCCCGTCGGCTCCGGCCCGCATCGCCGACATCGGCGGCGGTCCCGGTGTGCACGCTGGCTGGCTCCGCGACCAAGGGCACGACGTTGTGCTGCTCGATCCGGTCCAGCGTCACGTCGACCAGGCCAACGCAGCAGGCATCACCGCCGAGCTCGGCGACGGGCGCCGGCTGCCGTGGCCTAACGAGTCATTCGATGCCGTGCTGATGGCGGGGCCGCTGTATCACCTGCCTGACGCCAGCGATCGGCGCTTGGCGCTTCGTGAGGCGCTGCGAGTGTTGCGACCGGGCGGCGTACTCGCAACCGTCGCTATCAACCGGGCTGCGAACCTGATCGGCTCGACGCTCGCCAACACGCTCCTGACACGGCACGGCATCGTGCGCGACATCCTGGAGACCGGCCACAGCGCCAACAACGAGCGCATGGCGCACTGCTACTACCACCGCGAGAGCGAGCTACGCAGCGAACTCGTCAGCGCCGGGCTACGGCCGGTCAACATCTTCGGCCTCACTGGTCCCGGTGGCTGGCTGACCGTCATGATCGACGCCCACTTCAAGAACCAGCCCTACACCGACAAGCTTGCCGAACACGACCCGCTCGACACGGCACTGGAGTGCTCCCGCCTGGCCGACCGCCTGCCGGAGCTGGTGGCGGCAAGCTCGCTGTTCCTGGCCGTAGGTCAAAAGGGCTGAATCGTGGCGCCCAGCTGCACGGCTGGTCAGACCTCAGCCGGGCCGGCCGTGCAGCTCGACGTACTCCTCTTCGGCACGGAGCACCTTAGACAACACAGCCTCTGCGCTCGGGAGTGGATGCAGCGGGAACTTCGACCCGTCCCACCGCAGCCGGTCATCCAGGGTCGTCGAAGGCGGGATGACCACGGGCGTACCGGGCTCGATGTACTCGACACCGGTGGCCAGTGGGCCGAGGTCGGTGTCGGGCTGCAACGTGCAGGTGATCCAGTCGCCGTTCGGCAGCTTCATCGTCGGCGGCCAGATGCCAGGTCGCTCCTGCTCGTAGAGGCGCTTGCCATAAGCGCCAGCGATCCGCGGCAGGCGCCAGATCGCGACGGTCGGACACGACGTGATCGCCAAGTTCGGCGGCTCGTCGACGCCCCAGGCCGCGCGGGCTACGTCGGCATCCGTGATCCAGTCGCCGTCCGGCGTACCGGAAATGGTTGCTGCCTGCACCGGAATGCCGCGCTCCACGCAGGCGAGAGCCGTGTCCAACAAGGCGTTCTTGCGTCGAATCATCTGCCTGATCGTCCTCCCGTATCGGGAACATCATTGCCTCGCTACCGAGAGGCTTGTCAATCCGTCCCCAGCAGACCGCTGAAGTCCAACCAAGTGAGGAGCTCTCGATGTCCCAAGTCGAACAGATGAAGATGCAGCTGCACGGCCTGGCCGATCAGTCACGCCAAGGTGCCGCCAGCTTGGCCGGGTTCAAGCAGCGCTTCGAACAGTCCAGCCAACAAGTACAGATGCTGATCCGCGGAACAGCGACACGGGCCGACCAGGACATCGCGACCATGCTCGACGCTGCCGCCAAGTCGGTCGACCAAGCCGTCCAATCGCTACAGATCGCCGAAGCCGGCTGCCGCAGCTACGCCGACCAGATTTAGCCGGCCGAGGCCGTCGCATGCCTTCCGAGATGCAGCTGGTCGCTGAACAGCTGCTCGCCTGCCTGAACGAGGCACCGCGGGCGGTCGGCCATCTGCATGACCGAGCCAGGAAGTGCCGCGAAGCCGCGGCATGGATCGGCAACCAGAGCAACAACCCGAATGCCCGCATGGCCGCCATGCAGCTCGACGACGCAGCGCGACGCTGCGAGGAAGCTGCTCACTACTTGTCTCAGGCTGAGGCTCGGGCAAAGCAGTGGGTCGAGCAGATGGTCAGCGGCACCCGAACCGCCGAGCCAAGCGGCGGCTCGAAGGCTGGCCAGCCGGTCGGTCCAGGTGGCAGCACGCGACCCGCGGAACGCCGCCAGGACGAGGACCATGAGCCTGGAGCGGACAAGCCTGACCGGATGACAGGCGCCGGCGATGAGACGAGCCCGGAGGAAGCATCGCCGGGGCGACGGATCAGCGACGAGGAGGGCCACCGCTTGCAGCAGAAGCTACCCCGCCGGGAAGAGTCCGAGCTGACTCAGCCGAAGACCCGCGGTCTGTGGGTTGATAAAGATGGCAACGAGGAGGAGTTGGTCAGCGGCCAGCATGATGAGTGGTTCCAGAAGGCGACGGACTTCCTCCGGGGACGGGGAATTCCGCCGAGGCACGGTGATAGCATCACCACGCCGTCACGTGGAAACAAAGTTCGCCATGCGAATGCGAATCCAAGGCCTGAAGCACGAAACGATCATGGTCAACAAATTGCCATGCCCAGGTAAGTGGGGATGTCGGGCATTGATTGGTTTGATCCTTCCGCGAGGATCAACGTTGACAGTATTCGGTCCTGACGGATTCAAGAAGACCTATCCCCAGCCACCATCAGAACAGGAGCAGCCATGAGCAGGGTGGAAGCGTTCTTCCGGCACGAGCACGACGACGATCCTGTCGTGCTCACCAACGCGGGCGATGCCGATGCATTAGTGGATGCACTACTGAGCGAATCGTTCGACTACTCCGTCGCCACGCTGTACGCGGACGGACGTCCGCTCATGGCCGGGCTGCCCGACCATGAGATGCGTATAGCGGTGAACGCCAAGGCTGACGTGGGCGGGATTCGCTACGCCGGTGGTGACGATCAGGACGTGACCTATGTACCCGGTGCCATCAGCCAGCGTGACGAGATGTTCTATGTCTACGCAACGCATGGCGAAGCCTGGCCGCAGGATTCCGAGGTCAGCATCGGGCAGGTTCGTCAAGCAGTACGGGAGTTCATTGAAGGCGACGGCGCGCGTCCTGAGTCGTTCGAGTGGCGCGAGTGGCCCGATGGCGTCAACTGAGGGTTCTATCGCAGATCAGGTGCGGCGACTCCATTTGGGAATGTGAGTACTGGGCGTGCGCAGTCTCGCGTTCGCCGCTGTACGTCCCTCTCACTAAGGAGCAATGCTGTTGTCGAACGAACAAGGCCGCATCTTCCGTGAGGCATGGATTGCGGGTGTTACGAAGCACTACCCCGGCGCGCCAAAGCCGGGGTACGTCGCGCCGTGGGAAGACACGCCTGACTGGGAGCGGGAGAGTGCCGCAGCCGTGTATGAACAGGTGCGAGCGTTTGTCAAGGTCTCGGAAGGGAGCACGAGCAGGCTCAGCCGCGAGCAGAAGGGCCGGTTTGTGGCGCTGTGCTGGATCGCTCAGATCTACCGCCACATCCCCAACCCCAAGCCCAGCTATGTAGCTGACTGGGACGACCTGCCGGCCTGGCAGCGAGAAACTGACTCCGACATCTTTGAACGAATTGAAGGCGTGAGCTAACTCGGTCGACGTCCCACCGGGAGGCTCCAGGAGCAGCATCGCCTCCCCAGTGCCGTCTGGTATTCGACTTGCGAGTCACACTGAACGACCCAACCAGCCTGATCAACGCCTCTGCGATGCACGTCTCCCGCACCACCTCCCGCAGATCCGCCGATGGGACCTCCTGCGGGTCGCATTCCTTCCGCTCCTCAGCGCGTGGGCCGCGCCCAACGGTGCCACTGTGAGGCCGAAGGAGCGGTGGAACCACATCGTCTCCATGCTGTGACAATTCAAATGGCGGTTGCTCCGCTACAGACCAGGTTCGCTCATCATCGGCGACACCACTGTCTGTCTCTCTGGAACCGCGCCGGGGCACAACCCGCAATACAACGAGGCACGGGCTCGACACGGCATCGGGGTCGGCGTCGAGACCTGCGCCCGTATCAACATGCCGCTGACGCCGGAGCTCGGTCTATTGCTGACGCGGGACGGCAAGCCGACGCGACTGGTAGCCGAGCGATTCATCCGGACCACCATCTACAACAGCCGTGAATTCGTCGCGCATGCACCGGATTGGCCGCGTGGGCGATCCCGCCTAGAGACGGCATTTCGCGAGGACCTGCATATGAGCACTTTGCCCTGCCCAGCCTCAGCTCGATCATGTGGCTGGGCGGCGAGCCGGAACCTCGCCACGGAAGTAGATCCGTTCCGGCTCATCCTCGAGCTCGTGGCCCTCGAGAAACGGGCAAGCGTCTTCGTCCTCTCCCGCAGCTGAGATTCGCTTCATACGCGAGGAGCTCCGTAACGACTCACGTCGCATTCGCGATAGCCGGTCTGGAAGCCCGATCGCGGAGGTCTGGCAACCAACTGCCCAGCAGTATGGGGCACAACGACCCCAGCACTGGACGGACCGGAGCGGTATCAGGTGCACTGACGACGATGACATAGTGGATTGGCCGGTTCAGATGCTGCAAGACAATCGGGACATCTAGATGACGACGCGTAAGCCTAGGAGCGCAGACTGGGGCTGGGCCGAGACTGGCCCAGTCTGGGGAGCGCGCGCGTTCGCTCCAAAGTCGGGGCAGGATCACCTCGGTCTCGGTTCGGTTAGTTCGGATCGCATTCTCCCGAGCTTGTCACCCGGAATCAACGTGCTGACGATCCACCCACGCTACTGGTCGTTCTACTCATGGATCTTAGACGACTTCTGGGCAACGGAGCATCTGCGCACGCGTCAGGGGTTCCAAGACTTCTACCGACCGCGCGAAGCTCTTTTCGCCATGGCCTGCCACGTCTGCGACGCTCCAGAACACAAAACTCTGGTGGCCAACATCGTTGGCACCAGAAGGGTCAGCTCAAGAGCCGACGACACCGAGTTCGATCCGCAGTTCGACTACATCAAGGAAGCCCTCGGCGGATACGGCCTCTATTACCGATCCGCGATGGAACTCACCGGCGCGCTAATCGTGGCAGGCCCCGCCAACGGGTTTCCCCTCGACGCGCCAACGCCGATCGGGCGAGCCCTGGCGGGGGCATTCCGTGATGCCGTGACGGACACGCAACTCGCTTCCAGGCTCGATGACGGCGACCTCACCACCCCAGTCACACGCGATGTCCTAGTCGAGTTTGCCCGCAGGGCGTGCCTGTGCCAGCTCAGTGTCGCCGACAACTACGACCTTCCCCTCTTGCAGGACCTCTTCCTCCATTCAGGCACTCCAGCTGAGATCGCTTCTCGCGGCGAGACGTTGCGCTTGTTGCTCGATCTCAGCCAGTGCACACCCAACGAGGCGATCAATCAGGAGGACTTCCGCCAGCTCATCTACTTCCGAGATCTTGACGGCTCCAGCTACACACCGCGCACCGGGCTATTCGACGTGGCCCGGCGATGGCGGGTCTATCAAGGCCGCGAATACTTCGGATACGTGTTCAACCGGCTGCTTCGCTGGATAACGCGACGCGGGCTACTTGAAACCGATGCGGGCCTCACGCTCCTGCCGCGAATCAGACTGCGAGAACTTCTGTCTGAATCGCTGAATGACAGCGTGAACGATGACGACCTCGGACTGAACCTCCCGGAAGCCGAGGCGGAGACCGCAGTGTCTGACTTCGTCGCCCACCTCAAAGGCGAAGTCGCGCTTGATGCGTCAGGCGACGAGATCTGGCCCCGGAACGAGGCCCTCGACGAGCACGCACTCTACGTCGCGTGCCGCGACCACGACGCCGACGACGGACAAACGCTCCTAGCGCTCATAGCCCTGGTCCTACTGGTGCGGGAGAGGTTCGGGCTTCCGGCGCGGACCGCGGAATACACACAGGAGCAGGAAATGCTCTCCGAGGGTGGCGCGTTACGCAACGGCATGGCCCGCTTCATGCACGCTCTCAACCAACGATTGCTCCGGCAACCCACACTCGTCGAGCTTGCAGAATGGCTGATCGAGGATTTCGTGGTCGTCCAGCACGAGCGCGTTGCCACAGCCAAGCTCCCCGACGACACATATCGGGTCAGGAGGGTCGGAGACAGTCTCCGCTTCTGCGCCCAGGAAGTACCCGCGGTCTTCAACGACAGCAGGTTCCTGGCGCTTAGCACCACTGTTCACGAGCTTGGCTGGGTCACCACATTCCGAGAGCCCAATCGCTCGCTCACGGCCACTGGTCGAGCGCTGCTGGAGAACGGCGACTTGCCATCGGGCGCACTGGAAGAGGCGGCCGCCGTCTACGAGATCTCGGGACCAGGCACCGCGTGAGCACCGCTCCTCGTCCACGTCTCGTTGTCCCTGAACTACTGCAGGGGCAGTGGACGACAGCGCTCGTGTGCACGTTCGGCGCCAACCTGACGTTCTTTGAGACCCGGCTGATGAGCCAACTAGCCCAAGTACCTCTTCGGATCATCCTCGCGGACGGTCACCAGCTGGCGAATAGCCTCAGGGAGGCTGCGCGCACCGGTCAGCGGCACCGTTTGGCCAACAAGGCATACGTTGCCGCGCCAGTCCGCCACACGGGTGCCGCACACGGGAAGATGATCCTTTTACTTGGTCCTGCCAGCGGCCGGCTCATCGTCGGTTCCGGCAACCTCGGCTATGACGGCTACGCGTCACCAGGTGAGCTGTGGCATGTCTTCGCGTACAGCGACGAGCAACCTCAGCACACCGACGAGTTCGCAGCGGCTCGGTCGTTGGTAGACAGTCTCTCTACTCGTCAACTGGTGGACCCCCCAGTTGTCGAGCTTCTGCAAACAGCATGGGGCAGCTCAACCTGGCTACCAGCATCGCCGAGCGCGCCGACAGCCATCGGCGCGAACCTCACACGACCGGTCCTCGAGCGACTGCGCTCGACCGTAACCGGACCGGTGAACGAGCTGATCGCGCATGCTCCCTTCCACGATTCAGACTGTGTCGCCCTGCAGCAACTCATCGCGACCTTCAGCCCCAAGCAGGTCCGACTCCTGGTAACAGACGCGACCTCGGCCGATCCGGTCGCCATCCAGCGAGTGCTCAGCGCCGCGATAAGCGGGGTCGTGGAACGAATCCACGTCAAGGACGAGCCGGCGGCATACATCCACGCCAAGTGGGTGCACCTCATTCAGTCGAGATCGGAGACCTTACTCACCGGCTCGGCGAACCTCTCCCGCAGCGCCCTCTTGCAATCAGCGAGCAGCGGCAACATCGAGATCGGCGTCATCACCACCGGACCACGCAGGTCCTTCGACTCCATCTATGCCCAGTTGGCCCGCACCAAGGTCATAGACATCACATCGCTCTCCATCAGCTACCGGCCTTCTACCGATGACGAGGCCGAGGTCGATGACGCGGACATTCCAGTGGTTTTGTGGAGCAGGCTTGACGGACTTAGTCTGACGATTGTCTTCAGCGAGTCGGTGCCGGAGGGGGCTACGCTCGACATCACCGACCAAGCGGGGCAGGCCGTGGAGATCGAGTCCCAGCAGTTCGTCGGCCCCACTGCGCGAGTCTCCCTGACCGTTAGCGCGGCTGCCCTAGCCTCTGCAGGAGGGCGACTCGTCGTCCGGATCGACGGAGACGACGAGCACAGCAGCTCCACCTGGCCCTACCAGGTCGCTCACCTGAAAGGTCGGCTCGACAAAGCGAGTCAGCGCGAGCAGCTGCCCCGACTCGGCGACCTTCCGGAGCAGGATGCCGAGCTCTACGAGCTACTGCGTGAACTCGACCAAACACTCATCGTCGATCGAGAGTCGGTGTGGCGCATCGCCAAACCGAATGCCAGGCGCGATGGCAGCCCAGTCGACCACAACGAGCCGATTGCGTTGAAGGATCTCGACTGGGACCGCGTGCGGCGTGACCCGCGATATGGCGGCTACTTCACCCGGGGACGCGCCGCAGGTTTGCCTCCCACAGATATCCAGGTCGTCCTAGCGGCCATTGGCGGGCGCCTGGGAGACCTCGGCTTGGACGTTAGACAGCCCGATGCTGAGCTTGAGGAGGACCTCGCGAAGGAAGGCGACGTCGGGCTGTCTCAGGACACGGACGAGGCAGACGAGGAACTCGAGGACGAGCTGACTCGCAAGCGTGTCCCTGTCACGATGCGAACCCGAATGGCCTTTGATCGATTCGTACGGCGGTATGCCGCGGCGCTGGACGACGCAGCCTTCATCGAAGAGCTCGGCCCGATACCGGCCGCGACCAACGCGGTCGTGTTCAACCACCTCCTCGTTCGCCTGTTGGAGCGAGGCGCGGTTACATCCCGTTGGGGAATCGACGCGCAAGTCAGGACGTGGGCGTTCCTTTGGGGAAGAGCCCAGGGCCAGGGCATCACATCGAGGCTCGACCACGAGACGGCGACGGTGGTGCGCGATGTACTGGTCGACGCCGGCGCTCGGACTACGACTGTGCGCGGTCTGGCCGCGTCCGTCGACCACGTCGCGGAACAGGACAGCCTTGCGGAACTCCGGAACATGGTGCGCCACTTGGTCACAGATGACGAGTTCGCTCTCGACGTCGATGGACTCGCCGAGGCAGCTGGCAATCTTCAGATGGCGCCTGAGCTCCTGGATGCCCTGGGACAGGCTGCCGCTCCATCCACAGATGCCGAGGTCGTGGATTTGGTTATTGCTCCCTACGGTATTGACAGGTCGTCCGTGGAGTGGCGACAGGAGTGGGTCCGACGGGTCGGGCACGACGACATGCATCAGTCGACCACCTTCGTCGTGACCACACCAGTAGACGATCTAACGCTGGACCGGGCGCAGGAGATGCTCGGCCGTGTCGCGACAGCCGCCTACTACGCGGGTTATGACAACACCTATTTCCGAATCAGGTTCTCAGGCAACGGTAGAGCCGTCGCGTTCTGGGACGAGGATGCGCGCGACGGAGTCGTCATGGTCAACGACGATGAGCACGATCTTGAATGGATTGATCCGCCCTGGCCAGCATGGGCCATGAAGCTAGACGACCTGGCGTCGGCGCTCACGGCGGGTTCGAGCATCGCCAACACAGGCTGAGTGCTCTGAATAGATCCGGCGTCAAGACAGAGGGCCAGACGGACAGCGATGTTGATCGCGATGCACGGTCATGGGTTTACACAGCAAACAGCACTGACAGAAGGCAGAGCCGTCGTTCTACTCGTGACCGCACATGCCGGAATGCGTTGACGCCTCCATCACGATGGTCGACGACCTTGGCAACGACGACGAATCCGCGATCCCCCAGGCGGCCACTCAGGTCCTCGAAGACGACCCGAGCACCTGCCGTTGCTCTTCATCAGCCGTCGACTAACGCGTTCGCGGTTGTCGTCCGTCGCGCTGTTCGACCGCAACGGTCGGTCGTCACACGCAAGCTTAACCGAGTTCCCCACGGTTACCGAGCGAGTTCAGGTACGGACCTCGTACCGCCTTTCACAAGTGAATGGCCGCGCTGGCCAACCGCCCGTCTTCGGTGCCGTTGATGCCGTTGTCGTCGGGCCGAATGAAAGACAAAGTGCTCTACCTCAGCTGTTTTTCGACAGATATTTATCAAGGTAGTGAGGTCCTGGCACGGCGTTCGGCCCAGATGTGCTCGGCGAGCGATGCGGAGGCCGCGCAACGACAGCCGCAAATCGGGCACACCTCTTGCATGCTCGGGTCGAAGGCCGCGAGACCCGTCGCGATCAGACCTGTGAGCGCTCAGCCGTTGAGCTTGCATGAGCGATTTGGCCGATCCGTGCAACCGCCAAGTTCCGGGCGGGCAACTGTGCTGAGTATCCACCGGATGAATGCCGGGGAGGGCTACCTGTATCTCCTTCGGCATGTCGCCGCTGGGGACGTCGATCGGCGGATGGCTACGCCGTTGACCGCGTACTACACCGCGTCGGGATACCCGCCCGGCCGCTGGATGGGACAGGGCCTTAGCGGCCTCGGCGATGGCGAGTTGGTCCCAGGGAGCGAGGTGACCGAGGCGCAGATGGCCGCCCTGTTCGGGCGCGCGGAGGATCCATTGACCGGCAGGACGCTCGGCGAGCCGTACCGGGTTTTCAAGGGTCCGGAGGAGCGGATCCGGGACCGGATCCGCGATCTCGACCCTGCCCTGTCCGAGGCCGAACGGGAGCGCGCGATCGCGCAGATTCGCCGGGCGGAGATGCGGAAGAAGTCGCGGCAGGCGGTCGCCGGGTTCGATCTGACGTTCTCGCCGGTGAAGTCGGTGTCGGCGTTGTGGGCGACTGCCGATGTGGGCATCCAGGAGCAGATCGTCGCTGCGCATCACGAGGCTGTCGTCGATGTGCTGTCGCTGATCGAGCAGCACGCGGCGCTCACCAGGAGCGGCGATGGCGGCATCGCACAATTGGATACCCGCGGGGTGATCGCGGCGG
This sequence comes from Kribbella sp. NPDC050470, assembly GCF_044458365.1. Lineage (NCBI taxonomy): Bacteria > Bacillati > Actinomycetota > Actinomycetes > Propionibacteriales > Kribbellaceae > Kribbella > Kribbella sp. NPDC050470. Next base: position 683,955 of record NZ_JBITHV010000004.1, read on the forward strand.
CGTTCGATCACTGGGACAGTCGCAGCGGCGACCCGCAACTGCACACTCACGTGGTGGTCGCGAACCGCGTACAGGGGCCGGACGGCGCGTGGCGGACTCTGGATGGGCGGGTGCTGTACCGGGCCGCTGTGGCGATGTCGGAGATCCACAATGTGCTTCTCGCCGATCATCTCGCGCGTCGTATGGGCGTGAAATGGGAGCTGCGCGAACGCGGTTCTCGGCGCAATCCGGCGTTCGAGATCGACTCGATTCCCGAGGAACTGCTCCGCGAGTTCTCTGCAAGAAGCGAACAGATCGAAGCCAACCTGACCGCACTCCTGGACGAGCGTCTTGGCCAGATCCACGCACCCGACCGCCGCGAAATGTACGCCCTACGGCAGCGTGCGACCCTCCTGAACCGGCCAGCCAAGCACCTCGCCCGACCCCTCACCGAACTGCTGGCGCAGTGGCGTAAACGCGCCGACCAAGCCATCGGAGCGGAGGCCGTCGACGCCATCCAACGGTCCCTCCACAAGGCCGGCGAACGTCCCTTGGCGGCGGCAGACCTGAGCCCTGAAACGCTCGACGCGTACGGCGCCGCGACCGTCCTGACCCTGCAAACCAAACGCGCGACCTGGACGCGCTGGAACCTCCTCGCCGAGGCCGCACGGCAAACCCGACTTCTCCGGTTCGTCTCCACCAATGACCGGTTCGCCGCGCTGGAAGCGATCGTCGAACGCGCCGAAAAGCACTCGATCAGCCTCACTGCGCCCGACCTCGTGACCATCCCCGTCACCCGCGACGGCGGCGAGAACGTGTTCACGATCCACAACGGCCAGATCTACACCTCACCCGTCGTTCTCGGAGCCGAAGCCGTCCTGCTCGACCTGGCCCACGACGCCAACGGACCCACCATCGCCCCAGCCACAATCCACACCGCCGGACTCAGCGCAGACAAGGCCACCGCGCTCCGCAGGATCGCGACCAGCGGACAGAAGCTCGAGGCCCTCATCGGCCCAGCCGGAGCCGGCAAAACCAGCCTGCTGTCCGCACTCGCGGCCAGCTGGGAAGCCAGCCACGGCGACGGGTCGACCATCGCGCTCGCACCATCGTCCGCCGCCTCAACCGTCCTGGCCGACGCCATCGGCGCCCCCACCGAGAACATCGCCAAATGGATCTTCGAGTCCGCTGGCCTCGGCGCCGAACAGCGCCGCGACATGATCCTGCACACCGAACACGCCGCCAGCCTCGCCCGCCGCTCAGGGCGCCGCCTCCGCCACCAGCGACTCATGGCGCAGCTCGCCGCCCTGAGCGCCGAGCGCGACCGATGGAGCTTCCACAACAACCAACTCGTCATCATCGACGAAGCCTCCATGGCCAGCACCATGGAACTCGCCACCCTCGCCCGCGCCGCCAACACGGCCGGCGCCAAACTCCTCCTGGTCGGCGACGACGCCCAGCTCTCCGCCGCCGACACCGGCGGCGCCTTCCGCCTCATCGCCCACGACACCCAAGCCGCCGAACTCACCGACGTCTGGCGCTTCACCAACCCCTGGGAACGCGACGCCAGCCTCGCCCTCCGCGCCGGCGACCTCACCGCCATCGACGCCTACGACAACCACCACCGACTCACCGCCGGCTCATCAGAGGACATGGAAGACGCTGCCTACAAGGCCTGGCTCACCGACACCCATAACGGTAAAACCAGCCTCCTCATCGCCGCCGACAACGCCACCGTCGCCCGCCTCAACGCCCGCGCCCGCCTCGACCGCATCACCACCGGCGAAGTCGAACCCGACGGCATCGAACTCCACAACGGCAACCACGTCGGCCTCGGCGACCACATCGTCACCCGCCTCAACAACCGCCGCCTCCCCTACGGCAGCAACACCGGTCACCGCCAGTTCGTGAAGAACGGCGACCACTGGACCGTCATTCACCGCTGGCCCGACGGCTCCCTCACCGTCCAAAACCCCACCGGCGACACCGTCACCCTCCCCACCGCCTACGTGCAAGAATCCGTCGAACTCGCCTACGCCACCACCGCCCACCGAGCCCAAGGCGCCACCGTCGACACCGCCCACCTCCTCGTCACCGACCACCTCACTCGAGCCCTCATGTACGTCGGCATGACCCGCGGCCGCAACACCAACAACGCCTACGTCGCTACCCACCCGAGCGCGTCAGACCTCCACGAACCTCACCCCGAACAGACAATGGAGGACGTGCTCGAAGCGGTCCTCAACGATCCCGGCGTCGAGCAATCCGCCCACGAGGTCATGCGCCAAGAACTCGACAACGCCACCCGCCTCGACCGCCTCATCCCCATCCACGAATACCTCTGCCAACTCGACGCCAAGAAGCGCTACCAGCCGGCTATCGCCGCGTCAGGCCTAGACCCAACCGACCTAGCCGCACTCCAAGCCTCCCCCGCCTACGGCCCGCTCATCGCCGAACTCCGCCGCGCCGAAAACGCAGGCCTCAACGTGGCCGACGTACTCCAAAGCGCTGTCAACCGATCACCGCTCACGAAGGCGCACGACGTCGCAGCCGTCATCCACCACAGAGTCCACCGCCTAACCGCCCGGGCACTACACAAGGCCGGCCGCCACCCCACACAACTCCTCGGCCTCGTCACCCCAGCCATCCACATCAGCGACCCCAGGCTGATCGCGCCACTGCGCGAACTCGAGTCCCAGATCATCGATCGCGCAAACTGGCTCGCCGAGGAGCTACTCGCCCATCCACCTGCCTGGTACCGCAAGCTGCGCCACGCAGCCGGTGAGCCCCCAGACCAGGAACTCACCGAGCTTGCTCGCGAGATCGCCGCGTACAGGGAGCGCTACCAGATCCACGGTCACTCGATCCTCGGGGACACACCACCAACCAACGCAGCCGTGCGACGCCATCAGCACGCCCGGCTAATCAGGATGCTCACCGGGTTCTCGCCAGAGCCTGTCGAACGATCGATCGATGGCACAGGCACTGCTGAGGTGTCAGCACAGTCCGTTCAGCTGCCGCGACCAGACTGACGTCACGTATCAGGTGCTAGGCCAGACTCACCGACCGCGGGTCGGTGGGATCTAGGGGTGCGAGGGTCCCCACCTGCATGCTTCCATGAAGGTGTTCGACCACCTGCTTAGCACCGCACGCCGATCGGGAAGCCGCTGACCAGATCAGCAAGGCTCAGGCCACCCGACGACTGGTGATCTGAATGGCACTTCCCGACCTGGATGTTGCACGCGGACAGCACTGGCGTGCCGCGCGGGTTCCCGAGCACGCTCGCGACCAGCTGCGCGTCGAGTGCGAACTCGCTCCGCGCGACCTGACGATCGTGGAACGATGCCCGCCATGGCGCGAGGACCTCGCGCAAGATTGGAAGAGCTCCGCGATCGCTCGCCTGCGCTACAACGCCACCCGTACTTCCAGGATCGACACAGCCTGTCGCAGCGCAACGTCCGCGTGTACGCAGACCCGGTCTCACATCTTCTGCCTCGTTCACAGTCCTGATAGACCCTTCTCATGGGCATGGCGAAGTTGACGTTCGGCAGGTTGACCGAAGCGTGGAAGGGCGAGGCTGCTGACTTCACGCCGCTGCTCGCCGCTCAGCTGGACTCCCTCGGCAATGCGATCGGGGTCGATCTCACCGCGCTGGGGGCGTCGGAAGTGGCCACCACTGGTGGCCGCCGCATCGACATCGTCGCGCAGGTCGAGGACGGGTCGGAGTTCGTGATCGAGAACCAGTACGGCCGAGCCGACCATGATCATCTGACCCGCGGGCTGGCCTACGCGGTGGCGCGCCGGGCCCGTGGGCTGGTCGTGGTGGCGGAGGAGCACCGCGATGAGTTCCGCGCGGTCGCTCAGTACCTGAACGAGCTCGCCGAGCTCGACAGCGAACGGGGTATCGCGGTGTGGCTGGTGGAGGCCCAGGCAGTACGCATCGAGAACAGCGCCTGGGCACCGCTCTTCACCGCGGTCGTCGAGCCGAACCAGTTCACGGCGACAGTCGAGAAGGCCAAGCAGTCGGAGACCGTCACGCTAGAGGAGTTCTTCGACCAGTTCGATGTCGCGGACCTGCGACAGGCAGCGGTGGCCTTGGTTGGCAAGTGGCAAGCTGCGGGATATCGGCGAAGGCTAGGTCCGAAGCATGTCGTCCTCGAGGCGAGCGGTCCTTCCGCTGGAGGTATTCGGACCGTCGTCGCAGTCTTCAACGACGGCCATGTCCTCGTCCCTTTCAGCGCCTACGCCGGCCTCAACAGCGGAATCCCCATCGAGTCGCTCACCACGCCGGAGTTCCGGGACGCGGCCGACCAACTCTTCGGGTTCAACGGGACCGAGAAGCAGGCCCGCACCGTTCCAGGTTGGCTGACACCCGAACGCGTGAACCCGCTCCTGACCTTCTGCATCCAGGTCGCAGACGCCTACAAGGCCGCCCTAGCCCAAGGCCCTTCCACATGACCGCCTCCGCTTCAGACGGGGCACATCGCGCGCAATCGACAGCGGCCGGAGCTCCATCCGTCCTCGAGCAAGCAGGCACGCGGCGCGGTTCTCACCACAGGTCGAGATCCGCGAACTCCTGGTCTAGTGCGTCGGCTGCGGAAGGGTTGTGGATTCGGCGGCCCATGTAGACGTCTTGGGTGATGGAGACCTGGGCTTGGCCTAGGTGGTCGGCTATTTGGCGGGCGGATTGGCCTCGGCGGTCCAGGGCTGTGGCTGTGGTTTTGCGGAAGGTGTGGGAGCGGATCCAGGTGAGGGCGTCTGAGGGTGAGGGTTGGGCTGCTTGGTCGACTTGGGCGCTGAGCTCGGGGGATGCGTCGAGGTTTATGCGATAGGCCTTGACGAGGATGGCTACGAGTTCGCGGTCGAGCTTGATGCGGCCGGTCTCGATCAGCTCGAGTCTGGTCTTTGGCCAGCCGAGCTTCGTGGCGACCTGTTTGCGGGTGAGGCCGGTTTGGAGGCGGGCGGATCGGAGGGTCTGGCCTAGGTCGCGGCGGGCGGTGCTGGCTACGGGGGACAGTGCGCGGCGGAGGGCTCGGCGGACGTTTGAGGGGTCTCGGAAGCCTCCGAGGGAGTCGGCGAAGATAGGTTCGTCGAGGAGGATGCCGGCTGCGTGGCGTCGGCGGAGCATGGTGACGGCCCAGTCTGGGAGGGGTAGGGCGCGTTCGCCGGCCTTGGACTTCGGGGCTTTGCGGATCAAGCCTTGGCCTGGGACGCGAACCATGGTGTGAGTGATCTCGACTGCGGCGGAGTCGAGGTTGACCTGTGACCAAAGGACTGCGAGCGACTCGCCGATTCGGACTCCTGTGCCGAGCATGAAGAGCACTAGGTCCGGGAGGTCGGCGTGTACGGCGGCTTCGTCGGTGGTCAAGAGTTCGCGTAGGCCTGCTATCTCCTCGTTGGTGAGCGAACGGGGCGGGTTCTTCGGGCGGGACTCGACCGGTTCGACTTCGCGGACCGGGTTGACGGTCAGGGCGCCGTACCGGACGGCGAGTTGCATCATGCCGGAGATAACCGCGCGGCAAGTCTTCGCGGTGGGGCGGCCGGCGTTGCGCTTGATGGTTCCGATCACTCTGTCGATGCGGGGCGTGGTTGCCTCACCGATCAGGAGTTCACCGAGTGCAGGGCGTACGTAGTTCTTGATGGCAGTGCGGTACGTCGTCAGCGTCGTCGGTGACCGGCGGCCGTCTTCAATGCGTTCCTCGAACTTCTCGATCCACAGGTCGATGAGGTCGTTGATCTTGTCCGTCGGGCTCAGCTTGCCGTACTGCGTGAGCTTTGCCCGGTCTCGCAGCTTCGAGAGGAGGCGGTGCTCTGCTGCGCCCTTGGTCTTGGCGGAGGCGGTGACCTCACGGGTACGTCCGTCGTGGTCACGGAAGTACGCGGACGCGTGTCAACGGCAGCCGAAAACTGACCAGCTTGCGGCAACTGAATGTTGACCATCTTCTGGTTCATGGTTCGTCGGTCGGGGCGGTGGGGACGCG
>NZ_JBITHV010000005.1:0-614532 GCF_044458365.1 Kribbella sp. NPDC050470
GCTCCCTCCCCGGCTCGGTTCAAGCCAGGATCTCTCCGGGAAGCTGGTCAATTTTCAGTTGCCGCCCACTGGTCAGTTTTCAGCTGCCGTCGACAACGCGCGCCAGGACACTGCCTTGCCCGTGCTGTCCTTTATCTCAGCACGGGATCGGACGTTGCCCCACGTTCCGATCGGAAGGTGCGGTCTGCTCATCTCAGCCCTCCACAGTCCAACTGCTCGTGGCAGCTCAACGGCTGGGCGAGCCGGAGATCGGGCGAAACGAGACCAGCGCGACAGGATGCGATACGTCGCTCAGCAACGCGCAACCAGCTGGCTGCGCGGAGCCGCCGACCCCTCTCAGACGGACGTGCACCGGCCAGTCCGAGTATTGGCAGAGTTTGCGCAGACCCGACTTTCACGGTCGAGGCGCCGACATGCGCCTGACCTGCGGAAACTGGTAGGCCCCGTGGGACTCGAACCCACAACCCGCGGATTAAAAGTCCGCTGCTCTGCCAGTTGAGCTAGAGGCCCTCTCACGAGGGTGAGGGGAACAGTGTGTCAGGTTTGTCCAGGGGATTGGTGGTGGGGTGGGGTTCCGGTGGGTGGTTGTCGACGGGGTCGCACGGGGAGAAAGTCAAGGATTGACGGGTGGTTACTGTTCGTGAGGGCTTGGGCGGCGTAGTCTCTTGGCAGGGGAGACGGTCGCGTTGGGGGTGGCGCGGGCGGCGTTAGGGGGCACGGATGAGTGTCGTGGAGAGGGCTGCGATTGCGGCGGGGCACGACGAGGTGGTGGGCGCCTGGAGGGAGATCCTCGACCTGGCGAGCACCTTGGACCTCGCCGACCGGATCGTGATCGGGGTGCAGCTGACGGCGCGCGCCGACACGCTGGCGATGCAGGAGGGGCTGGCCCGGGGTGCGGAGGACCTGGCCGGTGACGCGCGGGCGTTCGCGGCGGCGGTGCGGGGGCAGAACCCGCTGGCCAAGGTGTTCCTGGCGGTTGGGCTCGCCTCGGCGGCGCTCGGGTTCTTCGGCCTGTGGTCGTTCTCGGCGCTGAAGAACACGCTGTTCGCCGACGCCACGATGCCGCAGACCACCGCAGCCCTGATCGGCGTCCTGACCGTGGCGTCGGGCGCCGTCGTCGTCTGCGTGATCCGCGGCGCCGTCGTGGCGGCCCAAACCGCCGTAGAGGTGGTCGAGAACGTGAAGCACCCGTGCACCGTCCTCCTTCAGGAGGTCCGGCCGGCCGAAGAACGCCTCTTCGCCATCTTCAACCTGCGCGTCCCGGAACCCCCGATCACTCCCGGCCCGCTGATCGCCCTAGGCATCGCGGGCCTGTTGGCGGGGCTCCTCATCGCGACCCTCCTGAACGTCGCCTGACGTGTGCCACGGCGGCTGCGGCCGCCAGGGTGGTGACGAAGGTGGGGACCGTCCACCAGCCGAGCGAGTTGTAGAGGCGTACGGCGGTCCATGAGCCGAATGCGCCGGCGCCGTACGCGCAGACCATGTAGGCGGTGTTCATGGCGCTGCGGGTGCTCGGATCCAGGCGGTAGATACGGGTGACGTTGGCAACCATGCCGGACTGCATGGCGACGTCGAGGACCAGTACGCCGGCGATCAGCAGGGTCACGCCGAGCGGGCCGCCGAGGAGTGCGCCGAGCATGAGTACGGCGGCCAGGCCCGTGCCGGCGAGGATCCATGACGTCACGACGTCCGGGTTCAGGCGGTCGACAAGGCGGCCGGTCAGCGGGACTACGGCCATCGTGGCGATGGCGACCAGGCTGATCCAGCCGAGGGCATCGGCGCCGAGACCGAAGTTGTCGCGGAGGAGCAGGACCAGCGTGGCCCACGTGCCGGTGAAGCCGGCGAAGGTGCACATCTGATAGAACGCCGACCGACGCAAGCCGGCGTGCAACCGCAGCTGGGTCAGCGGTCGAAGCAGGTATGCCGGACAGCTCACCGGTACGACGTTTGTTGGCAAAGGCAACCGTGTACACGCCACCACGGCACAGGCCAGCGTGAGCACGGCTGCGCCGAGGTAGGCGTACCGCCAGGAGTAGTGCTCGCCCAGGAAGCCCGCGATGGCGCGCGACGCGATCATTGCCGGGATGCCGATGCTGAGCAGAATGCTGTTGACGCTGCCCAGGCGACTCGAGCCGGTCATGCCGGCGGCATACGGGCCGATCACGGGTGAGGCGACCGTCGCGCAGCCCATCAGGAACGACGCCAGCACCAGGATCGGCAGCGATGGCGCAGCCGCCGCGAGGAACGCGGACGCCGACGTGCAGCAGAAGAGGATGGTGAGCAGTCGGCGCTGGATTCCGGCGTCGCCGAGTGGGACGAGGGCCAGGATGCCGGCGGCGTACCCGGCCTGTGGCGCGGTCACGATCAGCGCGGCATCGGCCACCGACACCTGCAATGACGCCGCGACGTGCGGGAGCAGCGCCTGCGGGAAGTAGACGGTGCCCACGCCGATGGCTGAGCAGACCGCGAGTGCGCCGAGGAGATCCTTCCGCGGCAGCGCATCAACGACGGCAGTAGTCATGGGATCGACTGTCGCCCGGTGCGGTCCGCCCGAGGGAACGATTTAGGGGAGGGCTACATTGACAGCGTGCTGACCTACGAGCTGACTGCGCAGGATCTGGAGGACATCCGGTTCGCGATCTCGCCTGCGGCCGAGACGGTGCTCTCGTTGCGGGCGCTCCAGGATCCTGGCCGGTTTCCGCTGCAGTTGCCGTGGATTCGCGCCGTACAGCCGGTGCTGGAGCAGCTCGACTGGGGTGTACTGCGATGGCTGGTCAACGACACCATGGGCAGTCCGGACTTCCTCACGCCGCGCCCGACGTCACCGCTGACCCAGCTCGACGAGGAGCTCGAGCTCGTCGGCGCGGTCGATCGCGAGACGCTCGAGCGGCAGTTCGTCGCGGTCAACGGGCAGGTGCCCGACGAGTTGGCCGGAGCCGACGGCGTGACCAGAATCGTCGATGCGCTGCGCGAGTACTGGCGAGCCGTGATGGCGCCGTACTGGGACCGGATGCGCACGATCCTGTCCGCCGACATCAGCTACCGCGGTCACCTCGTCACCCAGCAGGGAACCGCCGCGATGCTGAACGACCTGGCACCGGTCATCAGCTATCACGATGGCCGGCTGAGGATCGACCAGGTCAGCAATCCCAGCCGGACCGAGAGCATCGACGGTCGCGGTCTGGTACTGCAGCCCACGCTGTTCGGCCCGCACGCGGTGATCCCGTTCGACATCGGTGCCGAGCCGTTGATCGGCTACCCGCCGCGCGGGCAGGGCAACCTGTGGTCGGTTGTGGAGCCGCCGTCGCGCCGCGATCTGGATCAGCTCATCGGCACGCCGCGTGCCACGATTCTGGCCCTGCTCACGCACCCACGAACCACCAGCGACCTCGCCGCCGAGCTGAAGGTCACACCGTCCGCCGTCAGCCAGCACCTGCAGCTGCTTCGTCGTACCGGTCTGGTCGAGGCGCAGCGCACGGGCAAGCTCGTGCTCTACCGCCCGACCGAGCTGGCCGACCTGCTGACGGGCAGCAGGTCGGCCAACCACCCCTAGGACTTGAGCAGCTGTACCTCGGCCAGGTTTGTGAAGCCGCCGTGGCCGTCGTACACGCGGATCATCGGCACCGAGACCGTGGACGCCAACGGGAACACGTACCACTGGTTGCCATCAGCAACACCGGTGATCGTGGCCAGCGTCGTCCACGTGGTCCCACCGTCCGTCGACGACTGGATGACGGTCCCGTTGGCCCGGCTCGGGAAGTTCGTCCGCGGATGGACCCGTACTGCGTTGAACTCCAGCGGCGCGGTCACCTTGACCCACCCGTTGCCGCTGGTCGTGTCCGTGTACGTGGTGATGTTGCCGTCGAACATCCGCCACCCGTTGTCCTCCGCCGTGCTGACCCCCGGGAAGACCACGCTCGATGCGACCACCCAGCTGGGCTGGATCGCGACCGTCTGTACGGCGCTGTTCCACAGCTGGAGCGTTGATCCGTCAGTCGAGGCCACGATCGTCGCGCCGGGCTCGCCCGCGGCCGTCGTGTAGTCGACCGCGAACTGCAGCGCCCGTCCGTAGCCGACGTCGTCCGGGAGCACGAGCTTCGCAGTCCAGTGCTGACTGTCCGAGCTCGTGACCGTGGCCTCGCGTCCCTCGATCGTCGCCGTGACCGCACTCAGCGGCTCGGTGGCGGACATGGTCAGCGTGACCGTGTCGCCGTTCTGGGCGAGCTTCGGATCGCTGTTGCTCGACGAGATCGACACCGCGCTGAGCGCCGTACTCATCTCGATCCGCTCGCCGTGCACCCGGAACTCGCTGAAGCTGGACAGGCCCGGGTACGCCGGATCGGTCGGCACGCCGGGATGGTCGACCTGGAGCTTGAGGAACCGGAAGCTCAGGTTCTTCACCTCGTCGCGGACCGGGATCGTCTCCAGCTCGAACGCCCGGTCACTGGTGTTGGTGGTCTCCCGCGACGACAACAGGGTCCAGGTCCGGCCGTCGTTGGAGCCGTACACGTTGGCGCCTTCCGAGCGGTTGGCGAAGTTGTACCGCGCCTGCAGCCCGAACGCGTCGGCCCGGACCCGGAAGGCGTTGCCGTAGTCGATGATCGCCGGCGCGCGGAGATCACCCGAGAAGGTGTTCATGTCGCCGTCCAGCATGTTGCCGATGGCAACCGGCGTGATGGTCGCCGAGGTCGCCCGGCCCCAGTAGTCGATCGAGCCGTCGTCCGCCAGCGTGGGCGTGAGTTTCTCCAGCGCGGCGACTGCCTTCTGTACGGCGACGAGGTCGGCGGCGAAGGTCGCGCTGTCGGACTCGAGGTGCGAGGTCGCCAGCGCCGCGGCCGAGGTGACCGCGGCCGCGCTTGACCGGACGTAAGCGGTCGCGGGGTCGTAACCCTCGAGGGCGGCGTCGATGGCGTTCTGGCGGTTGGCGGCGACCGTGATTGATACGCGGAGCACGGAGTTCGTTGTGCCGTCGTCGGCCACGACGAAGGTCTTGTGCTCTCCGACCTGGCCGGCCGTGGGCGTCCACGTCAACACTCCGGATTGCGCGTCCAGGGTGGCTTGGCTCGGGAGCGCAGTGCCGGCGGTGTAGTTCACAGTCCCGGTGGCCGAAAGGTCTGCGCGCAGCGGCTCTCCTGCAATCGCGACCAGGCGGGTGTCTGAGCCCTCGGGGAAGGTCGGCGGCGTGAGCTGGCTCTTGGCCTGCAGGTTGACCGCATCGATGTCCACGGCAACCTTCGAGGACCCGACGATCGTGTAGTACGCGAGCGATTCACCGCCCGCGCTGCCGCGCAGCTTCGCGGTGTCCATGTCGTAGGTGAGGTAGCGCCAAGCGCCCTTCGTGTCCGGCACGGTCAACGAGTGGTACGGCGCCAGCGCCCGCTCCTTGCGGATCTGCAAGGTCGCCGTGCCGTTCGTGCGGACCAGAACCCCGACCGGGCTGTAGCCGTTCCGGTTGTCGTAGAGCAGTGATCGTACGGCGATCGTCGTACCGGCCCGGCTCGCCTCCATCCGGACGTAGCCGTCGTGGACCGACGTACCAGAGGTGATCGGGAACGTCCGCGTCTCCGCCTGGATCAGCGCGTTCTGCTGGACCGGTGGGACCGTGCCGGCGACCGAGGCCGGGAAGGACAGCCAGGAGTCCGGGTTCCAGTCCGGGTTGCTGTTCCAGTAGTTGTACGACGCGGTGCCCCAGTAGAACCGTGCGGCCGCGTCCTGCCGGGTCGCGAGCTCGGTGATGCTCGGCGCGATCGCCCGGATGGCATCGTCGCCGAGCTTGTCCTTGTAGAGGTGGTACAGCTCGTTGGTGGGGTCGAAGATCCGGCCGCGGTACGCCTGGGAGAGCACGCCGCCGCGTCCGGTGGTGTCGATCCAGGGGATGTCCTTGCCGAGCATGAACGCGAAGAACTGCTCCGAGCCGCGCAGCAGGCGGTAGTCGCCGAACTTCCACGGCGAGACCGCGTTCGGCCGCGTGGACACCGTCCCGCGCAGTGGGTCCAGTCGAGTGCCCTGGATGTCGATGACGCGGGCGAGCTGGGTGAGCATGCTGACGTCGTCCCAGGCGTGCGCCTGGTCGCGGCCCATCTCCTGCAGTTGCACGAACGTACGCCGGTACGGGTTGCGCGGGTCGTCCTTCGCGATCACCGGCATCACCTTGGCGAGCGCGCCGTTCGTGTCGTCGTCGGGGTTGGTGGAGTTCACCGAGAACCACTCGACCGCCTCGGTGTAGCGGGGCAGGTTGTCGGTGAAGACGTAGCCCGCGAGCGCGCCGATCAGCGAGTAGCTGTGCTGGTTCATGAAGTTGCGGTTGCGGTACAGGAAGGTCTGCGTCATCGGCGCGATCAGGTTCGCGGTGAGCTCGGCGGTGTCGGCGTCGTTCCACTGCAGGTCGTAGCCGTCGGTGCCCGGGTTCACGCTCGAGTACCGAAGGATCTCCGCGGCCGCCAGCATCCGCATCAGCGGTGGGCCGCTGTGGATGTGCGCGTCCGGGTAGTAGGCGTACGCGGCCGGATTCATGTGGCTCCAGATCCGGACCAGCTTCAGGCCGTTCGCGCGGTGCACCGGGTTGCCGGTGATCACGTAGAGAATCGCCTGCGTGTACGCGCGGAACGCGTCGTCGATGAACTGCGACTGCACGCCTTGGGAGTTGAACGCGCTGTTCGCCGGCCGGTCCACGACCGGCCCCTGGTTCCGCGAGCTGAACGTCGTGGACGCGTACGACGTTGCGATCATGGCGGCGTAGTACGACGCCCAGGGCTCGACGCCGGCCTGCACCTGCGTGCGGGCACGCTCCAGCGAGTCCGCGCTGACCGCGAGCCCCGGATGCACGAACCCGGCGCTCGACGTGACCCGGTTCAGGGTCACCGCCGGGTACTCCGTGACGGCCGCGGACGCCGGGGTCGGAACGATCAGAGTCGCCACCATGATCGCCGGCACGCTCACCAGAGCCGCGCGGCGAAGTCTTCCCAGAACAGCCAACATGGACCCTCTCCTCCAGTGGTGTGCCCGCGAGCCTCGCACCGGTGCCCAGGGGTGGCAAGCGCTTACCAAGCATCGAAATTTTCCGACTGCCCAGGGGTTCGGCCCTCGACTTCAAACGGGTCGTGGTGGTACAGATCGGAACTCACCCGGGAGGTCCGGGTGCTGACAATCCCGCCGCGGGGGGAAACTGCGGCGGGTTGGGGGGAATCGTGCGTTTGTCTCGTGCTGCGCTGCTGCCTGCGCTCCTGCTGGTCGCGGGTGGTTGCGGATCCAGCGGTACGTCGGAAGTCGCCGAGCCGGCTGCGGTGGTGGGAAGTCAGGCGGTGGTCACGCCGACTCCGACTCCAACTCCAAAGGCAGTGACCACGACGGCAGCCAAGCCCAAGCCGGTGACGACCAAGAAGACCGTGGTGGAGTTCAAGGTCATTCCGTTCAAGACGAAGACGGTGACGGATTCCTCGGTGCCGAAAGGCGAGAAATCCGTCACCACGCAAGGAGTCAACGGCACGCGCCGGCTGACCTACGAGGTGACGATCGTCGACGGCAGGCAGACGGCGAAGGAGCTCATCAAGCAGGAGGTGGTCAAGCAGCCGCGGACGCAGGTGACCACGGTCGGCACCAAGGTCGAGGAGGCGCAGGAGTCCGGCTGCGATCCGAACTACAGCGGCGGCTGCGTCCCGATCGCCAGTGACGTGGACTGTTCAGGTGGCAGCGGCAACGGGCCGGAGTACGTGCGCGGCCCGGTCACAGTCGTCGGCGACGACGTCTACGACCTGGACCGCGACAGCGACGGGCTTGGTTGTGAGGACTAGTTGGGCCAGGCGGGATTGCGGCCGAGGTGGGCCAGGATCTTGTCCAGAGGGTCGGTGCCCGACCATGGGATGTCGGGGCCGAAGGGGGAGCCGGGGGTCAGCCGGAGTTCGCCGGTGGGGACGAGCTGGGCCACGTCACGTGCGGCATCCAGGACCTCGGGAGTGAAGGTGACCGTGGCGCCGATCGACTTCGCGACATCCCAGGCGTGCACCACGTAGTCGATGAAGTGGAAGCTGATCGCCTGCTGCCCGGGGAACGGCTGGTCGGTGCCGAACTCCGGCAGCGGGAACAGGCGCTCGGTCACGCCGTCCTCGGCGAACGCCTCCAGGACATGCTCCGCGGAGTCGAGGTACGCCTTGACCGGGTCGGCGCCCAGGTCGCGGACCTTCCACAGGGCTTCGTCGCCGTCACCACGGGAGGCGGCGGCGAAGCCGTAGTGCTGCGTCGCCATGTGCGCGAGCAGACCGTACAGCGTCCAGGACCTGCACGGCGTCGGCTTGGCGAGATCGGCGTCGGTGACACGCGTGACCAGCTCCATGCCGGCCCGGACCGCTTGTGCGTCGAGGGAAACGTAATCAACTGTAGGCATGCGCTTATCGTATGCGCCAGCTTATGATTGCGCCAGTGCTATCTTCCCTGGCGTGAGCGACGAGCGCCCCGATCTCGCCGCGATGATTGCGCCGTTGATGCGGGCGCTCATCGCGGCGGAGCTGCCCGTGCTCGAGGCGAACGACGTCTCGATGTGGGGTTACGCCGTACTGACCGCGCTCGATGACACCCCGGTCCGGACCCAGGCCGCGCTCGCGGAGGCGATCGGGGCGGACAAGTCGCGCATCATCGGCACCCTCGACGAGCTGCAGGACGCCGGCCTGATCGAGCGCACGCCTGATCCGGGCGACCGCCGGGTGCGGCTGCTCTCGATCACGGCGAAGGGCCGCCGGGTACGGCGCTCGGTGCGCAAAGGCATCCGGGTCGAAGAAGACCGCCTGCTCGCCACCCTCCCGGCCGCCGACCGTCAGGTGTTCCTCCGGACGCTCCGCGAGCTTTACGACGCCCGCTGAGCACGCCACCCGCCCGATGGAGCAGGTTCCCCCGCCGGAGGGATCCGCGCCGTCGCGGGACCGACTGAGATTGATCCCATGGCACGCACCGCAACACTCCTCTGGGCAGCGGCGTACGGATGTCTCCGCATCTGGTTCGCGACCGGCCACGCACCGGACTGGAAGTTCCCAGGCGGCGATCTGCTGATCCCGGACTGGGCCGCAGTCGTGCTGTGCGTGCTCAGTGCCGCGGCCGTCCTGGCTGTGGATCGCCGACCAAGCTCTTGGTTCCTGATCCGAACGCTGTGGGCTCTGGCAGCCGCTTGGGTGGCGGCCGCTGCCTTCGCCTTGCTCGATGTGGTCGGCGGCGTGCTGCCAGGCCTCGGACTCCCGTTCGATCTGCCGGGAATGCTGAGCCGGTTCGCCGCTCTCGGTGGTGCTGTACTCCTCGGCCGAACCGCCCTGACCTACCAACGCCGGCTCGGCCCGCGGCGTTCGCTTGCGGAGATCCCGCGCTGGGCGTACGTCGGCGCGTGGGCCGCGGTCGCCGGCTGCCTGATCCGGTTGGCCGCGCAGGCAGCCGTCGGCTTCGACAAGACGCCGTACGGCGCGAGCCTCTCGATGGTGTTGTTCGAGGCCGGCTTCCTGCTCGCCGGCATCGCGCTGCCGCTGCTGCTGCTGGTCTATCGCCTCGGCCGGATCTTCCCGCGCTGGATGCTGCTGCTTCCCGGCGCCGGGCTCGGCGGCGGCATCACGGCGTACTTCGGTGTCGGCCTGCTCCAGATGATCGTCGCCGCGATCCAGGGCAAGCCCATGTACGGCGATATCGGCCTGCCCCACGCGTTCTTCTGGGTGGCGGTCCCGGCCTACCTGGTCTGGGGCGTCGGCCTGGCGACCGCGACGTACGGCTTCCACCTAGCAAAGCCAGTACGCGAGCGCAACCGATTCGGAGTGTGATCTGAAAGTCACGATGTGTTGAACCCGGCACCGGCCTGTCTCGTTCGGAAGGGCGACGACCCCTACACCCTCGAGGAGTGAGGCCATGAAGGTGCTGGAGCGCTACCAGAAGCAAGTGATCGCCGTCTTCCGGATCGTGATCGGGTTCCTGTTCTGCTGTCACGGCGCCGCGGCGCTGTTCGGCGTGCTCGGCACGAAACAGTCCGAGCTGTTCGCCTGGCCGTCGTGGTGGGCGGCCGCGATCCAGTTCGCCGGCGGCGCGCTGGTGCTGATCGGCCTGGGCACCAGGTACGCTGCGCTGCTCTGTTCGGGATCGATGGCGTACGCGTACTTCACAGTGCACCAGGTGGATGCTTTGCTTCCTGTGCAGAATGGTGGCGAGAAGGCGGCGCTGTTCTGCTTCGCCTTCCTGCTGATCGCATTCCTGGGCAACGGCGCCTGGGCGGTCGAGCGAGCAGCACCGAAGAAGGCAACCGTGACAGCGGAGTGATCCCGGCCGGGACCGCCCGATGCGTGACAGAGCAGGAGCGCCGATGGCCGATGACCGGGCGGCGCTGTTGCGTGAGTTGCACGACGTGCACGCACCGGCCCTGTGGCGGTTCGTGGTCCGGCTGACCGGCGACGACCGGCTGGCCGAGGACGTCGTGCAGGAGACGCTGCTGCGCGCCTGGCGCCGGCCGCAGATCCTGACCGAGGACGAGGCGGGGGCCCGGGCCTGGCTGTTCACGGTGGCGCGCAATCTCGTCATCGACGACCGGCGCAGTGCCCGGGTCAGCCGCGAGGTGGCCAGCGACGACCTGCCGGAGAACCCGAGCGCCGACCACGCGAACGCCGTCCTCGACGCGTGGCTGGTGGCCGAGTCCCTGGCACAGTTGTCGGAGGAACATCGGCAAGTGATTGTTCGTGCCTACTACGGGCGTCGTACTGTCACTGATATAGCCGAGGAGCTGGACATCCCGTCAGGCACCGTGAAGTCGCGGCTGCACTACGGGTTGCGGGCTCTGAAGCTCGCGTTGCAGGAGAAGGGGGTGACCAGCCAGTGAGCGATCCGTACCGGGAGTGGGATGCGGCGTACCTGCTCGGCGCGTTGTCGGCGCAGGAGCGGCGCGAGTACGAGGAGCACCTGCTGACCTGCGACGAGTGCTCCGCCGAGGTGGCCTCGCTGTCCGACATGCCCATGGCGCTGGCCGCGTTGCCCGACGACCGTGCCCTCGCGACCATCACCGCCACCCCGCCGAACCTGCTGCCCGGCCTGGTCCGCGAGGTCCAGCGGGACACCCGCAAGCGCCGGGTCCGGGTCGGCATGGCGATGGCAGGAGTCGCTGCGACGGCGGCCGCGGTCAGCGCGCTGATCGTGGTCCCGCTGAGCCGCGAGGAGCCCCAGGGTGACTACGTGGTCCTCGCGCAGACCGTGGCCAGCAAGCTCACTGCGGACGCGCGGCTGGTGCCGGAGCGCTGGGGTACGACGATCGAGATCAGCTGCCGGTACGACGAGCTGGCGACGCCGAGCGAACGCGCCCGCGGCTACGAGCTTTACGTCACTGACAAGTCCGGAAAGGCACAGCTGATCGCCAGCTGGACAGCGGCGCCGGGGACGACGGTCAAGCCGGCCGCGACCACGAAGCTGCAGCGCAACGAGATCAAGGCGCTGGACATCCGCAGTTCGGAGAGCGGGCGCGTGCTGCTGGCCGTGCACTTCTAGCACGTTCGAGTGAATGCCTGGTTACTGGTGGGGCACCTGACAGTCAAGAGGCACGGTCGCTCGAGAGGCCGGTTCTCCAGGCCCCGGTGTTCAGGGACGTGCACCGGGGTCGCTCCCTGTTCCCGGCGGTTGGCTCGGATTTCTTTTGCGATCGTGTAACACTCGGGCCGTCACCAGCGATACACCGTGTGTAACGCCACTGAGGATCCCGTCCCAGGTCAACCGCCCGAAGGGCCTGGGCCGGGGTTCTCGTCGTCGAGAGGCGCCACGGCCGCGTTACGCACGAAGGCCCCCGGTGAGCACCGGGGGCCTTCGTGCTCTATCGCTGCCCTCCCTACATCCCTCCCTGCGCTATGACGCTTGTTCGCTCGGTCGGTGCGACTCCGGCAGGGCGATCCGGTCCGCCGGGAGGCGTTCCGTCCGCTCGGCGCCGTCGTCGCCCTCGTACTGCACCAGGCCGGTCCATCCCGTCGCCTCGTGCTCACGGCCGATCAGCCAGCCGGGACGCCACTTGCCGTCCACGAGGACGATCACATGGCTGGGCAGCGGCAGACGGGACACCAGTTCGGTGCCGGGCTCGAACTCAGTCATGGCCGAAGGCTAGGTGGTTTCCGCGCCCGGCGCCTCCTGGGAGCGTGTTCACACGGGGTCTTCTCAGACTGTGGGCACCAGTTCTCGCACGATCCCGGTCGGCAGGCCCAACTCACGCACGGAGCCGGTGACCTTCAGCGCGCGGCCGCCCGTGATGTGGGTCACCCAGCCTTGTTGCAAAGCATGTTCGCACAAGGCAGCGCCGACCGCGCCGGCCAAGTGCGGCCTGCGTTCGGTCACGTCCAGGCACGATCGCAGTGCGGGCCGGCCGCGTCGCCGTTCGACCACGATGCCGAGATCTTCCAACCAGGCATTGCCTTCCGGCGTCAGCGCGACGCCTTCCGACCAGTCGATCAAGCCGCGCTCGGTCATCGCGTCCGCCAGCGCCACACCGAGCTTGCCGGCGAGATGGTCGTAGCAGGTTCGGGCCCGTGCGAACGCGTCCCGCTTACTCACCGCCGACAGGCTGCTCAGCTCCTCGGTGCGGTGCGGAGCCAGCGCTGCAAGCCCTTCGATCAACTCGGCCGTGTCCGGACCGGCCAGTTTCAGATAGCGGTGCCGCCCTTGCCGGACCTCGGTGAGCAGCCCGCCGTCGACGAGCAGGTTGAGGTGCTCGCTGATCGTCGGCCGTGAGACCTTCGCCACCCGAGCCAGTTCGGTCGCCGTCCAGGCTCGTCCGTCGAGCAGCGCCAGGCAGACCGTCGCCCGAGTGGCATCGGCCAGCATCCTGGCCCATGCGGCCAGCTCCTGCCCTTCCGTCTGCATCCTCATCCACGTCCTCGCTTCGCTCCGGGCGCGGATGAGGCGCAAGGTGGGCTGTGTTTGATGATGAACTCGCTTCGCTCGTTCATGCTCCCATCATGCCGTCCGCACTGTTCGGCCTCTGCCGAAGTGATCGCCGCCTAGCGTCGGCACCCATGACGCACCTGACGATCGAACCGTCCATCCTGTACGTCGGTACGCCGGTCGCACTGCTCTCCACCGAGAACGCCGACGGCACCGCCAACCTCGCCCCGATGTCGTCGGCGTGGGCACTCGGCGACATCGTCGTCCTCGGTCTCGGCACGACCGGTCAGACCGGGTACAACCTCCAGCATCGACCTGAGCTGGTGATCAGCTTTCCGTCGCCGGAGCTGTGGGAGGCGGTCGAGCGACTCGCGCCGCTGACCGGTCGCGATCCGGTGCCGGACCACAAGCGGCCCCGCTTTCGCCTCGAACGGGAGAAGTTCAAGGCGGCCGGCCTGACTCCGGTCGCGTCCGAGGTGGTCGGTCCGCCGAGGGTGGCGGAGTGCCCGGTGCAGTTCGAGGCGTCCGCCGTCCGGGTGGATATCGGTGCTGATGGCAACTTCCTGCTCGTTCAGGCCGAGGTGTTGCGGGTGCATGCCGACGAGCGGATCGTCGTACCGGGAACGTCGTACGTCGATCCGGGGGTGTGGTCGCCGTTGATCTACAACTTCCGGCACTACTTCGGCCTGGGGCCGGAGCTGGGGGAGTCGTTCCGGACCGAGACGCCTAGAGAAGCTTCAGGCGGTCGATCTCTTCGTCGCTGAGGACGACGTCGAGACCGGCCAACGCAGCCGGGAGATCCGCGGCCGGTACGGCGCGGGTGGTGACGCGACCGTCGGCGTACTCGGTGGTGAGCTCGTCGCCGATCAGTCGCCGGACGACGCCGTCGGCGACGCGCATCACCACCGGGCGGCCGGTGAAGGGCGAGTGCGGGTGGGTCGAGACGTAGTGGTGGTAGACCTCGTAGTCGATCGGGCGGACCGGCTCGTCGTTGGATGCGTGCTGCGGAACCCAGCCGTCCGGAGTCTGCTTCTCCAGCGTCCACACGTCGCCGTCGACGGTCAGGCGATGGTCCCAGCCGCCCTGGTCCACGACCATGCCGTCCTTCAGCGGGGTCGGGTAGAGCTGGCCGGCGCCGAACCCGACATCGGCTAGGAACTCCTGCCCGTCGACGCCGACCTTGAGCAGCGCGTGCGTCCGCGGCCCCGACTTGTGCGGCTGCACCCGGGCGACCCGGCGTTCGACCTCGAACCCGAGCCGTTCCAGCGCGGCGCCGAACAGCAGCGTGTGCTCGTAGCAGTAGCCGCCGCGCTGTCGCCGTACCAGCTTCGACTGGATTGCGGCCAACCCGATCCCCGGGTGCGTGCCGAGGATCACGTCGATGTTCTCGAACGGGATCGCCAGCACGTGCGCCCGGTGCAGGCTGTGCAGACTGTCCACGGACGGCGCGACCCGCGGGTGCCCGATCCGGTCGAGGTAGGCGTGCAGGTCCAGTTCGTCGATCTCCCACATGCGGCCTACCTCAACACTTCGAGTTCACTTGAGGTCAAGCTCGGTGAACAGAGTCAGCTGGATCCCGCCCGGCGTCTGCAGTCGCGCGTTGAGCGAGTTCCATGGGGTGCGAGTCGGCTCGGCGATCACGATCGCGCCGGCGTCGGCCAGCTTCCGGGTGGTCGCAGCCGAGTCGTCGACCTCGAGCGCGACGCGGTACTTCCCGGCGACCCGGCGGCCGACCTCGACCTCGTCGATGAAGTCGGCCTGGCCCGGGTCCGCGATCTCCAGGGTGGCCCGCTCGACCTCGAGGATCACCACCCGCCCGTTCTCCGACGAGTACGACGCCCGCTCCGGCAGCCCTAGCACGTCCCGGTAGAACGCCACCGCCTCGTCGTAGTCGTCCGCCGTCACGACCAGTCGCAGTTCCTTCACAGTCATGGGGTCAAGTATCAGACCTCCTGCCAGACCGGGGAGATGGTCGCCCGGTCGAAGCGCCAGCCTGCCGGCGTGCGTACGGCGGAGTACTTCGTGTGCACGCCCGCCCGGTGGTGCGGCGCCTCGCCCTCGCGGAAGAAGAACACCAGCTGAGTGGCCGTTGCCTCCGCGCGGTCCCCGTCGAGGGTCACGACGATGTTGCTGTGCAGGTGCTGGGTCTTGGCGTCGTCCGTGGCCGCGACGAAGGCGACGACGTCGTCGATCCCGTGGATCTCGCCGCCGCGTGGCGACTGCACCACGACGTCCTTTGTGTAGACGTTCCGGAGCCCGTCCGGGGTCCCCTCGTCCAGCACCCGCGCCAGCTCCGCGAACAGGTCCGTGATCTCGAGCCGATCGGCAATCGCGTTCATCGTTTCCTCTTTTGTTGGTGTCGCCAATGTTGGTGACACCAACTATAGTCGGGAAACCTGGTAGTGCAAGACCTGCCCGGAGTCGCCGAGCCGGCGGACGATGAGGCTCAGGTAGACCGAGATGGCCGGCCGATCGGTGAACGTGAAGTCGACGGCGACGTACCCGAGGACCACGTCGTCCGCGAGCCGCCGGGTCTCCAGGACGTCGTACGACGCCTGCAGTCCGAGCGGCTGTGAGTCGTAGTACGCGGCGACGTCGTCGGGGCCGACGCCGTACAGGTGCAAGCCCTGGAAGATCGCGTCGTCGGCGAACAGGGCGGCGACGTCCTTGGGCTCGTGGGCGTCGACGCCGGCCTTCCACTGGTCGAGAACGCTGTGCAAAAGTTCGAGCTCGGTCATGAGAATCTCCTTGTGGGGATGGCCATGGTTCAGTGACCCGCCTGCTGGCCGCCGTCGACGTGCACGATCTCGCCGGTCACGAAGTTCGCGCCTTCCAGGAACAGGACCGCGTCGACGATCTCGTCGATCTCGCCCATCCGGCCGACCGGGTGCAGGGCGGCGAGGAACTCGTGGGTCTCCGCCGGGTGCATCGGCGTCCGGATCACTCCGGGAGCGACGGCGTTGAACCGGATGCCGCGGGCGGCGTACTCGGTGGCGAGGGACTTGGTGACGGAGTTCAGGCCGCCCTTGGTCAGCGAGGCGAGCGCGGACGGCACGTTGCTGTTCGCGTGGTCGGCCAGGCTGGTGGTGATGCCGATGACGTGGCCGGTGCCCTGGGCAACCATCGCGGCAACGGCCTGCTGGGTGATCTCGAAGAACCCGCGCACGTTCACGCCGGTGACCAGGTCGAAGTCCTCGGCGGTGTACTCGGTGAACGGCTTCGCGACGAAGACGCCCGCGTTGTTGACCAGGGTGTCGACCCGGCCGAACGTCTCGAGCGCCCGCTCGACGATCCGGCGGCCGACGCCCGGCGCCGCGATGTCACCGGCGACGGTCAGCACCAGCGGGTCGTCCGACGGCTCGATGGTGCGGGAGTTCGCGACCACGGCGTACCCGAGTTTGCGGTACGCCGGGACGAGTGCCGCGCCGATGCCGGAGGACGCACCGGTGACGACGGCGACTTTCTGGTGGCTCATGAGGCTCTCTTTCTGAAGGAGTTGTACTTCGATCGTTGTCGAACCATTGATGGTTTTCCACGACCGGTTTGCTCCCAGCTGAGAGGCGCGGCCTACTACGATCGAGCCCGTGGAACTGCGGCAGCTGGGCTACTTCGTCGCCGTGGCCGAGGAGCTCAACTTCGGTCGCGCCGCGGCTCGCCTGCACATCGCCGGCCCTTCGCTGTCGCAGCAGATCAAGTCGCTGGAGCGGGACCTCGGTGTGCGGTTGTTCGACCGCGACCGCCGTACCGTCACGCTGACCGCGCAGGGCGAGGCGCTGCTGCCGCGGGCGCGGGCTCTGCTCGAGCAGGCCGCCGAGTTGCGCCGTACGGCGGTCGGCCTGGCGGCGACCGAACCGGTCCGGCTCGGGTATGTGAGCTGGCGACCGCCCGATCTGGTCGAGCGGACGTCCGGAGTCGCACAGTTGCTCGTCGACGCGTGGGTGATGCCGTCGCACACGCAGGCGGGGCGGGTGGCGGACGGCAGCATCGACCTGGCGATCTGCTGGGTACGCGCGACCGACCTGGCCGAGCAGGAGTTGGAAGGCCGCCTGATCGGGGCGGACCAGTTGTCCGCGATCTCGTGGGGTCGCGACGACTCCGCCGTACGCGCGAAGGACACCGCCGTACTCGTCGACGGCGACACTGCGACCTGGGCGTCGTGGAACATCTACGCGGTCGAGTTCGCTCGCGAGACCGGTGCCGAGGTGGTCCGGATCGACGACCACGGGATCACCGGGCAGGCCTTATTCGAGCACGTACGACGGTTGCGCCGGCCGGTGATCCGGTCGCCCAAGCGGGACGAGACCCCGCTGCCGCCCGATCTGGTCCGGCGGCCGGTGGTCGAGCCGGTGCCGGTGTGGACTTGGGCGCTGGTGTGCCGCCGCGACGAGCCGAGCCGCGCTGTGCAGGCCGCCTTCGAAGCGCTGACTCGTGGCGTCGTTCTGGACCTCGATCTGTCGGTCTCGTGGGTGCCGGCTGACGACCTGTTCCGCTTGGGGTAGTCGCGGGGCACCTACAGTGTGGGGATGCGTGACGCGGACGTTCCCGGGTGGTGGCGGCGGCTCGGCCTGGAGGGGCTGGTCGACGTACATGTGCACTTCCTGCCGGACCAGGTGATGAACGCAGTATGGGCGTACTTCGACCAGGCGTCGGAGCACTACGGGACGGCGTGGCCGATCAACTACCGGACGTCGGTGGAGGAACGGCTGAAGACGCTCGAGGCGCTGGGTGTGCGAGCGTTTCCGGCGTTGGTGTACCCGCACAAGCCGGGGATGGCGGGGTGGCTCAACACGTGGGCGCGGGACTTCGCCGAGGCGACGCCGGGGTGCGTTTCGAGCGGGACGTTCTTTCCTGAGCCTGGGGCGGCGGCCTATGTGCGGGAGGCGTTGGAGGCGGGGACACGGATCTTCAAGGTTCACGTGCAGGTGGGGGGTTACGACCCGCGCGACGATGAGCTTGATTCTGTTTGGGGTCAGCTGGCGGAGGCCGGTGTGCCGGTGGTGGTGCATTGCGGGTCGGGGCCGATTCCGGGGCGGCATACGGGGCCGGGGCCGTTTGGGGAGGTGTTGCGGAGGCATCCTCGGTTGACCGCGGTGATTGCGCATCTGGGGATGCCTGAGTACGAGGAGCATTTGCGGCTTACGTCGTACCCGAATGTGCATCTGGATACGACGATGGCACTGACGCCGTTCACGGAGGCGTTGATGCCTTTTCCGCGCTCGCTGACCTCGCGACTCGGCGACCTGCAGGACCGGATCGTGCTGGGCTCGGACTTCCCGAACATCCCGTATGAGTACGCCGTTCAACTCTCGGCGCTGGAGTCCCTCGACCTAGGCGACGACTGGCTACGCGCAGTCTGCTGGGACAACGGCACCCGCCTACTCGGTCTACCCCTCCCAGCCGGCTAACGCTCGCTCCACTCGCCCGCCGGTCTGCCTCGCCCGCCCTTCCTCGACCACACCCGTGCTCCTCCGTCGCCCGCTCGCGAGAACACCGCGGTCCTGGCGACCGGCTCACTGAGCGGTCTCGTGGTGTTGCCTGCACCGTCCACGGACTGTGGATATCCCGCGCTCCTGCCTCATGTGTGGGCGTTCCTCGAGCCGGCGGCACCGGACGAGCTCGATCGGTCGAGATCCGATCGATTCCGGTGGGCAACGTCGCCCAGTCTGCGCAGTCTGGGCCGAAGGGTCTCCCGCGCCCCAGGAGCCAGCCGGCCACGGCCCGCACCAGGTCGGCAGTTGTGGTGGCCTACTGCGGCGGACGACGTTGCGTGGAGCCGGGGAAAATCGGACAGGTAGTGCACCGGCGAGACGCCGTACACACCGACCCGACCACGCTCAACCGCACTACCCGCGGCTCGGCACTACCTGTTGAAATGCACCCCTTCCTGTCTCTGTCACCGCAGACTCACCCACGGCCCGGCCAGACCAGTCTCGAGTACAGGCGGGGCTTCTGCGTCGCCGGGTTATGACAGCGCTGGTCGCGGCCGACTCGCTCGCCAAGCGGGTCGTGGTCTCGCGTGCCGCATTCACCGCCTGTGGTCGCGAGCGGTGAGGTTCTCGCTGAACCACAGCACCACAGCGGGCTGGTTGTTCTTGCCGGCAAGGGTGTACTGGCAGTGCCTCCCTGGTTGTGGCGGATCGGCCTACGGTCGGAGCGGATTGACGTGTAGACGGGAGTAGGGGCATGGAGAAGCGCAGGCTGGGGACGGATGGGCCGGAGGTATCCGCGCTGGGGCTGGGGTGTATGAGCATGACCGGCGGGTACAGTGACCGGCCCGATCGGCAGGAGATGATCGGGCTGGTCCGTACGGCGGTCGAGCGGGGCGTCACGTTCTTCGACACCGCGGAGATCTACGGGCCGTACGCGAACGAGGAGCTTGTCGGCGAGGCTCTGGCGCCGTACCGGGATCAGGTGGTGATCGCGACCAAGTTCGGCTGGGATATCGACCCGGTGGAGCGGAAGCCGCGGGGGCGCGTGACGAGTCGGCCGGAGAGCATCAGGCAGGTCGTCGACGGGTCGTTGCAGCGGCTCGGTGTGGACGTGATCGACCTGTACTACCAGCACCGGGTCGACCCGGAGGTGCCGATCGAGGAGGTCGCCGGCACCGTGAAGGAGCTGGTCGAAGCGGGGAAGGTCAAGTACTTCGGTCTGTCCGAAGCGTCAGCCGCCACGATCCGGCGGGCACACGCCGTTCATCCGGTGACCGCGATCCAGAGCGAGTACTCGGTCTGGTGGCGCCGGCCGGAAGAGGAGGTGCTGGCTGCGTGCGCCGACCTGGGCATCGGGTTTGTCCCGTACAGCCCACTGGGCAAGGGATTCCTCACCGGCACGATCACCTCGTCGACGGACTTCGATCCGGCCAACGACATCCGCAGTACGATTCCGCGCTTCGAACCGGACGCCCGTGAGCACAACCAGGCGATCGTCGAGCTGCTGACCGCGATCGCGAGCCGCAAGGGCGCCACTCCGGCGCAGATCGCGCTGGCCTGGCTGCTCGCGCAGCAGCCGTGGATCGTTCCGATCCCGGGTACGCGCAAGCTACACCGCCTGGACGAGAACCTCGGTGCCGCAGGCATCGAACTGTCCGCGGACGAGCTGACCGAGATCGACGAGGTCGGCGCGAAGATCCAGATCCAGGGCGGCCGGTACGCCGAGGCTCAGGAGCGGATGACCAACCTCTGACCGGTCAGGCCTTGGCTGTCAGGCGGTACCCGGTCTTGGCGGAGAACTCGGCGGACAGGGCGAACCGGTCCCCACGGACCAGGGTGTGACGCCACTCGATCGGGGTGTTCTGCGACGTACCTTGCCGGTTGATCGAGAAGGCCGCGGCGTCCGGCGGGCAGTGCAGCAGCGTGCGCTCGGCCGGTGTGGGTACGACGGCGCGGATGTCCTCGCGGCCGTGGTCGAGGTGGAGCCCGGTGCGGGCGGCGAGCTCGTTGTAGAGGCTCGTGTGGGTGAAGTCGGCATCCAGGAGCGGTTCGGCGAGTGATGCCGGCAGCCACACCCGGTCCAGGGCCAGCGGCTCGTCGCCGGCGAAGCGGAGGCGCTCGAGGTAGAGCAGGGGGATCGACGCCTCCAGGTCGAGACGGGCTGCGATGACGCCGTCGGCCCGGATGTCCAGCGCCCGTACGACGCTGTGCTGGGTCAGGCCGGACGCCTCGACCGAGGAGAAGAGGCTGTAGAGGGCGCCCATCGGCTGCCGGATCTCGGGCGCGGTGGCGACGCGCGGCTGGCGGCCGCGTTCGGCGACGATCAGGCCGTCCGCGCGGAGCTGGGCGAGCGCCTGGCGGACCGTGTGCCGGCTGACCTGGTAGTCCTCGACCAGCGCGAGCTCACCGGGGAAGACGTCGTCGAACTCCCCGGCCCGCAGCCGGCGGACCAGTTCCTGCTGCAACTGCTTCCACAGCGGCTGGCCGCCGGAGCGGTCGAGCCCGCGCTCGGTCATCGGGGTCCTGCCTCCGTAGGTCACCGGGGTTGCCAAATGTCCGGTCATCTCCTAGCTTAAATGTGCGTACATTTCTAGCGGAGGAGAACCGGTCGATGGTGCAGGTCGAGGTTAGGCCACCAGTCGCCCCGACCGCTGCTCTCGACCACCCGCTGCGCGCCCGGCTCGGCGCGGCGCTCCGTGCGGGGTTTCGGCGGTTGCCCGGGCTGGCCGTCGTGCTGGCGCTTGCTGCGGCCGCGGTTCCCCTCGGGCGGCTCGTGCCCGTGGTCGGCGGTCCGGTGTTCGGGATCGTGCTGGGTGTGCTGGTCGGCCTGCTGATCCCGGCGGCGCGGTCCGAGCGCTGCCGCCCCGGCTACGCCTTCGCCGGGAAGACGCTGCTCCAGCTGTCGATCGTCGTACTGGGGACTGGCCTGTCTCTTCAGCAGGTCGCGCGCGTCGGCAGCTCGTCCTTGCCTGTGATGCTCGGCACGCTGGCGCTCGCACTCGGCGGGGCCTGGCTGTTCGGCCGCCTGCTCGGCGTCCGTGGTGACACGCAGACGTTGATCGGCGTCGGTACGGCGATCTGCGGCGCCTCGGCGATTGCCGCCACCACGGCCGCGATCAATCCCAAGCGCTCATCGGTCGCCTACGCACTGGCGACGATCTTCACCTTCAACGTGGTCGCCGTACTGACCTTCCCGCCGCTCGGCCACCTGATGGGCCTCAGCCCGGAAGCCTTCGGACTCTGGGCGGGTACGGCGATCAACGACACGTCGTCGGTGGTCGCGGCCGGGTACGCCTACAGCCAGCAGGCCGGGGACCAGGCGATCGTGGTCAAGCTGACCCGGTCCTTGATGCTGGTTCCGATCGTGCTGACGCTCGTCGTGCTGAAGTCGCGCCGCGACGCTCGGACCTCGAGCGCCCAGCGCCTGCCGTGGCGCAAGCTCGTCCCGCTCTTCCTGATCGGCTTCATCGCCGCCTCCGGCCTGCGGTCGGCCGGCCTGGTGCCGCTGAGCTGGCTGCCGACCTTGAGCACGATCGGCACGTTCCTGATCACGTCCGCGCTGGTCGCGATCGGTCTGTCGCTGCGGCCGAAGGAGCTCCGCGACACAGGACCCCGGGCGCTCCTCCTCGGAGCGATCCTGTGGGTCCTGGTCGCGGCAGGCAGCCTCGCGATTCAGTCCTTCTCGTAGGCGGCGGGCCGGGTCTGCACGGCCTTGATCCGCGGTACGTCGAACTTGCTGCTGCGGTCGAAGCGGTAGATGCCGTTCTCTTCCTGAAAGACGTCGGTGAGCTGCGTGTAGCAGTAGCCGAACATCAGCGGGTTGTCGAGCAGCGCGTCGACCAGGCCGGCGAACCGGACGTAGAACGCCTCCTCGTCCGCGACCCGCTGGCCGTAACCCCAGGACTCGTTGGTGTTCCCCGCTGCACCGGCGGCGGCCGCCTCGGCGTTCCACCAGATGCCGCCGAACTCACTGCAGAAGTACGGCTGACCGGCGTACGGCTGGGAGATCGGCTTGCCGTCGTGCCCGCCGACATTCGCGTACGGCTTGCCGTAGGCGAGGCCGGCCATCTGCTCGGCGAACTTCTCCGGGTCCTGCTCGTAGTTGTGCGAGTCCCAGACGTCGGTCTCCGGCACACGGTGCGAGTACCCGGAGGCGTCCAGCACCGGGCGCGTCGTGTCAGCGGCCTTGGTGGCCAGGAACATCGCGCGGGTGACGTCGTCCAGTTGGGTGATCCGGTCGTGCAGGAGCTGGTGCGTCTCGTTCAGCGGGCACCAGCCGATGATCGACGGGTGGCTGTAGTCGCGCTCGACCGCCTCCAGCCACTGGGTGACGAAGTTCGCCGCCGGCTGCTGGTTGTCGTGGCCGGTGTCGGCGACGCCCGAGCCCCAGTCGCCGAACTCGCCCCAGACCAGGTACCCGAGCCGGTCCGCGTGGTACAGGAACCGCTCCTCGAACACCTTCTGGTGCAGCCGCGCCCCGTTGAACCCGGCCGCCAGGCTGAGCTCGATGTCCGCGAGCAGCGCCTCCTCGGACGGCGCCGTCATCAGGCTCTCCGGCCAGTAGCCCTGGTCCAGCACCAGCCGCTGGTACACGTGCTTGCCGTTGATCAGGATCGCCTGGCCGTTGATCGACACCGACCGCAGGCCGGCGTAGCTGTCGGCCCCGTCCACAACGTTGCCATCGGCATCGATCAGCTCGAGGCGTACGTCGTACAGGTGCGGGTCGGCGGTGTCCCAGAGCCGGACCCGGTCGGCCGGGACCTGGAGCGTCAGCCGCGGCGCCAGGTCGAGGTCGGCGCGCACCTCCCGGCTCGCGACCTCGCCATCGGCGTCCTTGAGGATTGCGCGCACCTTCCAGCCGGGCTTGTTCGCCGACACCGGCACCTCGAGGTGGAAGCTCGAGCCGGCCACGTCCGGGGTGATCCGCGGCCGTCCGAGGTGGGTGGTCGGCACCGCCTCGAGCCAGACGGTCTGCCAGATCCCGGTCGTGCGGGTGTAGAGGCAGCCGTGGTTGAAGTACGTCGACGTCTGCTTGCCGCGCGCCTGGACGCCCTGTCGGGTGTCGCGGGCGCGGACCACGATCAGCGCCTCCTCGCCCGGGCGGGCGACACCGCGCAGGTTCGCGCTGAACGGCGTGAACCCGCCCCGGTGCCGGACCAGCTCGACGCCGTTCACCCAGACGGTGGCGTCCTGGTCGACAGCCTGGAAGTGCAGCACCGCGTCCTTCCCGGCCCAGTCGGCCGGGATCGTGACGGTGGTCCGGTACCAGACTGCCTCGAGGAAGTCGACGTTCTCGATCCCGGACAGCTTGCTCTCGGGGGCGAACGGCACCACGATCCGCTGCTGCAACTCGCGGTCCCGCACCCCGCGCTCGAGACCGGTGTCGGCCTGATCGATCTCGAACTGCCACGCCCCGTTCAGGTTCAGCCACTCCGGCCGAACGAACTGCGGACGCGGGTGTTCAGGGCGAGGCTGGGTCATGAAGAGCTCCCGGAAGGGTGAAGTCAGGCGGTCGAGACGACAGTACAACGTTGGAATGGCCTCAGCAACGGCGTATCCAGAACTGCGCTCGACCCCCCGCCGCCGCCTGACACGCGATCCGGTTGCGTCTGCGTTGCCTAACGACTCATGATGCAGTTTGAGCGTTAGGAAGGGACAGGCATGGGCGAGTACCGGCCAGAGTTGGTCGGCGGGCACTTGGCGCTCGATCTGGTCAACACCGTGGCCTGGCGGTTGGACGTACGGCGGCGCGTCGACCGGATCGCCGATCCGGTGAACCTGCGGAAGTGGCTCGCGGCGACCGGATTCGACCCGGTGGCCGGAGCCAGAGAGATCCAAGGGGACGCCCTGAGGCATTGCCGCGAGACGGCGTACGCGGTCCTGCATCCGCTGGCATTGGGCGACGAGCCGGAGGCCGGCGATCTCGCCGTACTGCGGGAACTGATCGAGGACGCCGTGCGCAACGCCTCGCTCGTCAGCGCGCAACCGCTCACTTGGCGGGCCGGGACCGTTCAGGAGCAACTGCGGCTGGCCGTCTGGCGGCTGTTCGAGGACGAGGATCTGAGCCGGCTGCGGCAGTGTGATGACGGCGACTGCGGCTGGCTCTTCCTGGACCGCAGCCGGAACGGGTCGCGCCGCTGGTGCAGCTCGGCGGACTGCGGCAACCGTGCGCGGGCTCGCCGGCACTATCAGCGTCGCCAAGCCGAGGTGTCGGCATGATCGAGCTCCGGCGGGCCGGCCTCGCGGAAGGAATCAGGCTCGGGCTCGGGCCGGCGGGCGCCGCTTTCGTGCTGGCGTTGAGCTTCGGCGCCGAGGCGGAGGCCGAGGGATGGGGCGTTGGCCTGCCGGTGCTGTTCTCGGCGCTGGCGTTCTCCGGATCGGCGCAGTTCACCTTGCTGACGGCGCTGTCCGGCGGCACCGTGGTGGCCGCGATCGCTTCGGCGGCGTTGATCAACGCGCGCTACCTGGTGATGAGCGTCGCGCTGAACGACAGCCTGCACGGCAGCCGACTGTCCCGGGCGTTGCAGGCACAGGCGCTGGTGGACGCCTCGTTCGTCTTTGCCCACCGCAAAGACGGCGGGTACGACGTGTCTCGCTTGATCGGCGCCAGTCTGCCGCAGTGGGTCCTGTGGGTGCTCGGGACCGCAGTGGGTGCGTTGGGTGCGCCGTCGGCCGATCTGATGCACGAGCTCGGGTTGGACGTCGTGTTTCCGGCGTTCTTCCTGGTGCTCGCGCTGGAAGAAGTACGGCGCTCCCGCCGCGCGCTCGCCGCAGCCCTGCTCGGAGCGGCCGTCGCGGCCGGTCTGCTGCTGGTGACTGAACCGGGCTACGCGCTGCTCGGAGCCACCGCGGCCGCGTTGATCGGCCTGATTCCGGAGCGCGGATCGGAGCCTGACCCTGAGCCTGCCGTGACCGAGGAGGAGACGTCATGAAGATCTGGCTGGCCGCCTTGGCTGTGACGGTCGTCAACTGGCTGATGAAGGCCGGCGGCCCGCTGCTGATGGGCGAGCGCAGGTTGCCGTCGGCAGCTGTCCGGGTCGTCGGCCTGGTGGCGCCCGTACTGCTCGCTGGGCTTATCGTCACCGAGCTCGGCGGCGAGCACGTGGACTGGACCCAGCTCGCCGGAGTCGGCGTCGCCGGGATCCTCTCCGTCCTTAGAGTCCCCCTCCTGCTCGCCGTCGCCGCCGGCATCGCCATCACCGCCGGGATCCGGATCTTCGTCTGAGTGGCGCTCCGCTTTTCAGAAGCTACGTAACTACGTACTATCCACAGTGTGGAAGACGCTGTGGACAACCGGCTCGCCGAGCTGGAACGGCGCATCGCGGCGCTGGAATCCGCAGCGGGCGTGAGACGCCGGCCGGGGCGTGGGCAGGCCGAAGGGGCCCGGGCGCTCAGGGCGCTGCGGGACAGGCCGGAGTGGTCAGGGGTGGCGCCGACGCTGGCGGCGCTCGGGAACCCGGTGCGGCTGACGCTGTTGCGCGAGATCGTGCGCGGTCACGCGACCGTCGGCGCGTTGACCGCGCTGGACGGGCTCGGCACGAGTGGGCAGATCTACCACCATCTGCGGCAGTTGAGCGCCGAGGGCTGGCTGCACAACCCGAGCCGCGGGGTCTTCGCGATCCCTCCGGCTCGGGTCAGTGCGTTGCAGGGGATTCTGGTCGCGCTGGATCAGTTGGACTGATCGGCGAGCCAGAGGTTGGTGAGGCCGCGGAAGTGGGCGAAGAACTGGTCGTGCTCGTGCTCGGGGTAGGTGGTCGTGACGGTGTCGCGGAGCAGGCGGTCGAAGTCGGGGCCGGCGACCCAGTCGCGGAGCCGGGCGTCGAATTCGCCCAGGTGCTCCGCGCACCACTCGTGGTATTTCGCGGTCTCGAAGTGCTCGTCGGCCAGCGCGAGGTACCCGTTCAGCTTGGCGTCGTAGTCGAGCGACTCGTCGTCGGCGATCTCGAAGTACCGCTCGGTGTGCAGGTCGACCTTGCTCCGCCGGCCGGTCGCGAGCGAGAAGACCGACCACTTGACCAGGGCGCTGATCGCCCACGGGAAGTAGTAGTGCAGTGAGGTGACCGCGACGTCCGGGCAGGCGTTGGCGTAGTCGATCGGGTGCACCGAGTCGCCCTTCACCAGCATCTCGCAGGAGTTGAACTCCCAGCCGAAGAACGCGTTCACGATCCGGCTGATCGCCACCGCCTGGTGTCCGGCGGACGGGCTGAGGAAGTCGTGCGAGACGGCGTACCGGTTGTGCATCGGCTCGTCCGGCCGGAAGTCCATCACCATCGTCTCGGCGCCGATCGACAGCGCCCGGGCGAACACGTCGTACTCGATCGTGGCCTGCAGGTGCATCAGCATCTCGCCGGACTGGTCGTACGCGCGGTGCAGGTCGACCTTGTTGTTGATCCGGGACACCCCGCGCCAGCCGCCGCCGTCGAACGGCTTCATGTAGAGCGGGTAGCCGAGGTCCTCGGCGATCGCGTCCAGGTCGAAACCCTTGTTGTACTTCGCCGACGTGTACGCCCAGCGCACGTTGTCGACCGGGTTCTTGTACGGCACCAGCACGGTCCGCGGGATCTTCAGTCCGAGCCGCAGCATCGCGCAGTACGCGCTGTGCTTCTCCATCGCCTGGAACGTGAACGGCGAGTTCAGCAGGTAGGTGCCGTTCATCAGCGCGGCTTTCTTCAGCCACTCGCGCGGGTGGTAGTACCAGTACGCCAGCCGGTCGATCACCAGCCCGACCCGGACCGGGTCGGTCAGGTCGAACGGCTCGATGGTCAGCCGCCGGGACCCGAACTCGTGCTCGGTCCCGTCGATCGTCACCGGCCCGACCCGCTGCAGCAGCGCCTCGAACGCCTGCGGCCAGTCCTCCTCGGCCCCCAGCAACAACCCGATCAGATGACGCGGACGGTCAGCCATGGTGCTCCTTAACGTCAAGGAAGGAAAGCTAGGAGGAGAGGGTGGGTGGACTCCTAGCAGAATCGGGGTAGGTGGTGGGCGATCTGCTGTCGCCACCAGGGCCAGTCGTGCGCTACGTCGTACCCCCACAGGTCCAGCTCATGCGGGATGCCCTTCTCGGCCAGTACGGCGGCCGTCGCCCGCGCGGACGGCAACGAGCCGGTCGGGTGCGTCTCCCAGTCGCCCTGGCCGACCGTGAGCAGGATGAAGATCCGCTGCCGCAGCCAGTCCAGGTGGTCGCCGTCCAGGTTGGGCAGGTAGTCGGCCGGGTTGTTGAAGTAGGTCGCGTCGCCGCGCTCACCCCATGCGTGCCAGCTGGCCGCGTCGTAGTTGCCGGACTGGCAGATCGCGACCGGGAACAGGTCGGCCCGCTTGAACGCGAAGTTGAGCGCGTGGAAGGCGCCCAGGCTGCAGCCGGTGGTGATGATGTCGCCGGCGCCGGGGGAGTCCGCGCCGATCGTCGGCACCACCTGGTTCACGATCCACGACTCGTACAGGCCGTGCCGCCGGGCCCGGTCCTCGAGCTGGATGCTGCGGTCGGACCAACTGACGTGGTCGTAGGAGTCGACGCAGTACAGCTTCACCCGGCCGGCCTCGATCAGGTCCTTGACCGCGTCGACCATGCCGTTGTTCTCGTAGTCCCAGGCGCGGCCCTGCTCACTGGGGAAGACCAGCACCGGGCGGCCGAAATGGCCGTAGCGGATCACCGTGCCGGGACGGTCAAGCCCCGGCGCCTCCAGCTCGACCTGTTCCCGCTCCATCAGCCTCACCCCAGGCGCGTCGCAGTAGATCCGTGAGATCAGGATCCAGCACATCACGCCAGGCTGTGAAGTTGTGCATGTCCGGCGTTTCGCCGAACTCCACCCGCAGGCCGAGCTCGGCCAGCTTGGCGGCCATCACCCGGTTGTTGTGGACGTTCTCCTCGGTGCTGCCCGCGGTCATCCCGACCAGCGGCGTCCCCGGGGCCGTGGTTGCCGACAGCACCTGCTTCACGAACGCGGTGACCTGGGCAAAGAAGTCGAACTTCGACTCCTGCGGGTCGGTCTCCGGCGTGAAGAACGAGCCTGACTGCAGGAACAGCCCGTCGAACGTCCCGGGGTGGTTCCACTCCGCGTGCAGCGCCGCGAGGGCGCCCAGGCTGGCGCCAGTGATCACCGGCCTCCGGCTCCGGTACTGCGTCTGGATCGCAGGCAGCACGTGCTGTGTCAAGGCCTCGGCGTACTGCGGATTGGCGGCGTACCAGAGATTCCGCGACGTCGGGTGGATCAGGGCGAGCCGGAACGGCGGGAGGGTCCCGTCGGCGACCATCGCGCCGGCGTAGTGCGTCAGGCCGGCGTACGCGGCGAACTCGGGGCCGTCGTGGGCGAGCAGCAGCGGCAACTCGAAGGTCGGCGCGATGCCCTCGGGGGCCCACACCTGGACGTCGATCTGGCCGACCGGGGAGCTGACCGACTGCGGGGTCAGCGTGGACGCGATCGGCGGCGTGGCGATCCAGGCGGGCTCGACGTACCCGGGCAGTGGGAGCCAGGAGTGCTCGCCGAACGCGCCGCCGACGACGCGCGGGTTGGTCGGATCGGTGCGCATCCCCAGGTCGGCGATGTCGAACAGGTACTCCATCCGGTGCACGGACGGTCGCGGCAACCGCAGCTCCCAGCCGTAGTCGACCGGTTTGAACTCCAGCAGCTCGGCCTCGAGGCCCAGCTCCTGCCACAACTTGACCCCGGTGAAGGCATGCGAAGCGTCACCGAGGCGGAAGACCACCTCGGCGCCTTCGACCGCGCTCACCACACTGGGCATCAGACCACCGTACAGGCGGAATCACTGACATCCCCTGTCAGTGATCGCCGTCTATCGTTGGACCGTGGTCGATCTCACGGATATCAGGGAGCTGACGGCGGACCTGCCGCGCAGCTACGAGGTGCTGGTCCGGGACCAGATCAAGTTCCGCGTCGGGCAGCTCGTCTACCTGGCGCTGTCGCGCGACGAGAAGACGATGGGGATCGCCTTCCCCAAGGAGGAACGCGAGGCCGCGCTGGCCGCCGAGCCGCACAAGTTCTTTCCCCCGCGCCCCGCCGACGAGCGTTACCGCTGGATCCAGGTCCGCCTCGAAGCCCTCGAGTACGACGAGCTCCGCGAGCTGATCCTGGACGCCTGGGCCATGTGCGTGCCAAAGAAGGTCCGCGCCGCCTACTTCGCCGAGGACTGACACCGTCAGCTCACGGCTGGATCACGTCCCGGTCACGGACTGCTGTCGTCGCGACACGGAATGCCGCTAGGTTGATCCTTCGCCGCCGTACTGACTGGAGCTCGAGCTCTCCGCGGTCGGGGTGACGACGCAGCTGGTGTCCTACAGCCCGCGGGGCGAGGGGATGGACGCCAACCGGGCCGGGCGGGACGCGTGCGACCGGCGCGGCGTGGTCTTCTTCGCCGGTCGTGGCCAGGTCGACTTCCAGGCGTTCCTCGGCGGCGTCCAGGATCGCTGCCGGACGAAGCCGCCGTACATCCTGGCCGGGGACGACGTCACCAAGTAGGTCGCCGATCGCGCGGTCAGCGGTGGGAACCGGTCGATCGCGTTCCAGTACCTGGCGTTGTCGCTAGCCCCGGACCTGCTGGCCGACGCGCCGGCTGAGTCGAGCGACTTCTACGCGCGGCTCGCGGAGCTGTTCCCGTACGAGGCGACCGACCGCGGCCGCAGTCTCGACGGTCACGCTGCATTGAGCTACGACGCGGCGTACTCGGTGATGCTGGCCGTCAGCTACCTGCGGCGGGACAGCATCGCGGTCAACGGCGGTACGGTCTGGTCGGCGCTGCAGTCGATCACCGATGCGGGCGGGGCACAGCGCGGGTACCAGGGCGTCACCGGCCGGATCGACTTCGGCGGCAGCGTCCTGCGCCGCGTCCCGATGGACAAACCCGGTGCCATCGTCACCTTCCGCGAAGGCCGCCCGGTCCCCACCGCGACCCTGGTCTGCGGCGTCCCCGACGACTCACCCCCGTGGTGCCCCCGCGACGAGCACCTCCGGTAGTCAGGGGCCGAGGGCAACCACCTCATCCTCAGGTAGTAGACCGAAACCGTCCTCAGGACCGATGGGCGAGGGCTCTTCGCCAAGCACCCTGGAGGTATGACCGGAGACTTCCTACCCCACCGCCGCCAGGCGTCCGCCGAAACCCAACTCCTGACAGTCCTCGTCCTCCTGGCAGCCGGCGCCCTGGCCGTCTACCTGTTCGCGTAGCGGGTGGGGGACTTCAGCTGTCCCAGCGGAGGTCGGCTTCGCCGGGGCGGACTACGCCGGCTTCGTAGGCGACTACTACGGCTTGGACCCGGCTGGAGAGGCCCAGTTTGGACAGGACGCTGCTGACGTGGGTTTTGACCGTGGTCTCGCTGACGAAGAGTTTCGTGGCGAGGTCGCGGTTGGACAGGCCGCGGGCCATCCAGACCAGGATCTCGCGTTCGCGTTCGCTCAGCTGGCCGAGCAACCCGGTCCAGCGACCATCGGGCTGCGGTACGGCGGCCGCCGTCGTACCACCGCCGACCTGGCGCTCGAGCTCCATGCACCGCTCCAGCAGCACCCGCGTCGACGCCGGGTCGACCAGCGAGTCGCCTCGGTACACCGCGCGCACCGCCGACACCAGCAGATCCGGATCAGTGTCCTTCAACAAGAACCCAGAAGCCCCCGCACGCACCGCACTCAGCACGTAGGCCTCGTCGTCGAACGTCGTCAGCACCAGTACGGCGGGACGCGACCGCCCGGCCGCCTTGTTCGCCGTCGTGATCCGCTCGGTCGCGACCAGCCCGTCCATCACCGGCATCCGGATGTCCATCAGTACGACGTCCGGGTCGTACCGGTCGATCAGCCGCAGGGCCTCCTCGCCGTTCTCGGCCTGGGCGATCGTGGTCAGGTCGGGCTCGTGGTCGAGGATCATCGCCAGGCCCATCCGGATCACACCCTGGTCGTCGGCGACCAGCACCTTGATGTCGTCCGTCACGTCTGCGGCGGCAGCCATGCCTGCACCCTCCATCCACCCAGTGGTCCGGCCGCGACGGCCAGCGTGCCGCCGACCGCCGTCGCCCGTTCCCGCATCCCGATCAGCCCGTTGCCGCGGCCGCTCTCGCTCCGCCGGGCGGTCTCCAGCACGTTCACCGGCGGCGGTCCGCCGCTGCCGTTGTCGTCGATGGTCAGGAGCTCACCCTGCGGTCCACTCTGCCAGGTCACCTGAGCCGCGGTCGCCTTCGCGTGCACCATCACGTTGGTGAGCGCCTCCTGGATGATCCGTACGGCGGTCAGGTCGGTGACCGACGTGAGTTGCCGCTGCCGGGCGGGCAGCGTCATCGTCACGTCCACCCCGACCGCCTTCAGCCGATCGCCCATCCGCGCCACGTCGGCCAGATCGGGCACCGGCGTGGTCCCGCCTCCGGACCCGGCCGGAACCTCGCCGGCCGCCGGCGAGGCCGTGTTCAGCACCCGGACCGTCTCCCGCATCGCGGTCAGCGCTTCCTTGCCACTGGCAATGATCCAGCGGATCGCCTCGCGCAGCACCTCGGGCCGTTGGTCGGCCACTCGGTCGGCAGCCTGGGCCCGGATCACCACCGCGCTGACGTGGTGTGAGATCACGTCGTGCAGGTCGCGGGCGATCCGGGTCCGCTCGGCGACGGCGGCCCGCTCGGCCTCGACCGCGCGCAGCCGGACCAGCTCGGCGTTCCGGTGCTCCAGCAGGGCGACGCTCTTGCGCCGCCGGCGGGCGTCCGCGCCGAGCAGCACCATGCCGCAGATCAGCGCCTCGGCGAACACGAACAGCGAGACGTCGATGTAGCTGTAGAGACTCGGCAGGTCGCTGGGCAGGTTGCGGTACCGGTCGCCGTACAGGATCGCCCGGTTCGCGTTGCCGAGCACGATCGCGACCACGGTCGGCAGGCCGATCATCAGCCCGGCCAGGCTGCCCATGGTGAAGAACAGGCAGGTGAACCGCCGCACGCCGCTCGACGCGGCCAGGTACCCGACGACCAGCAGGGGGACCAGGTGGATCTCCGACTGCAGCGCGGCGTCGCTGATCTGCGGCTGGCCGAAGATCGTCAGCCCGACCTGCGCGGCCAGGCCGGTGCCGACCGCGGCGTACAGGAACGGGTAGAGCACCGAGACGATCACCAGCATCGTGCGTGGCGTCCGCCGGCCGAAGGCGACCGTGGCGACCAGGAAGATGCCGGTGACCACCGAGACCATCGGGTTCTGCGGGCGCAGGCCGCTGTCGTTGATCAGGCTCAGCGCCGCGAACCAGCCCAGCCCGATGACCGCAGCGAGCAACAGATCCTGCTGCAACTGCGGTAACCGGCGCCAGGCACTCCACACGTCGCCCAGCGTAGTCAGACTGTGTTTGCCGAAGCTTCATCTGCCCGGACGGGCGGCCTCTCCAACTTTTGGAGGAGGCTGAGCGTCCGAATTGATACTCAGGGCCTACTTCCGGGTCCCGATGACGGTCCCTGGGGCCGATGCGACCGCCGCCGGAATCCGAGAGGCTCTACCCATGAGAAGCGAACAGCCGCCGCGCCGGACCGGCTCGGTGCGGATGCGGTTGCTGTCCGTGACGGGGTTCGGGGTGGTGGCGCTGGCGGTGGGGTCGCTGCTGCTGTGGCACGGCCAGATGGGGGAGCTGTTCGGGCTGGCCGCGGACAAGGAGCCGGTCGTCTCGAGCGTCAACGCGCCCGCCGTCTCCGAGCCGCCGGTCATCCTCGTCACCCCGACGCCCACCAGGAAGCCGGTCAAGACGCCGACGAAGACTCCGACCAGGTCGCCGAGCAAGACTCCGACCAAGTCGCCGACGAAACCGACGTACGGCGAGGAGAGCATCAACGGGTTGTCGCCGACGCTGAAATCCCGGCTGAAGAAGACGATGACCGCCGCGAAGGCCGACGGCGTGACGCTGCGGATCACCTCCGGCCGCCGGTCCAAGGCCAAGCAGCAGCGGCTGTTCGACGAGGCGGTCGAGAAGTACGGCTCGTACAAGGCCGCGACCCGCTGGGTGCTGCCGCCCAAGTACTCCGCGCACGTCGAGGGCAAGGCCGTGGACATCGGTCCGGCGGCCGCCATGCAGTGGCTGAACAAGAACGGCTGGCGCTACGGCGTCTGCCGCCGCTACGACAACGAACCCTGGCACTTCGAAGCGCTGAGCACCCCCGGCAAGAAGTGCCCGCCGCGCGAACCGTACGCGCGGCCAGTCGCCGACTGAACCGACACCCGAGAACAGGAGCCGACCATGACCATGACCTACGCGCAGCCGCTACCCCGGCGCTACACCCGCACCCGGTTGACCGTCCCGGCGTTGTGGCGCCAGGTGATCGGCGGCAGCGAGCAGGGAGCTGAGACGACCGTGCCGGAGCCGGATCGGTCCGCGCACACGCAGCTGGAGATCTACGACGGCGTCTTGGCCGCGTTCGAGCGCCGCGACGAGGTCGGCGAGGTGCTGAAGAGCTCGGCGGACCGGGCAACCGTCGTACGGCGGCTGCGGGAGCGGCTCGGACTCAGCCAACTGCAGGCGAGCACGCTGGTCGACCTGCCGTTGACCACCGAGTGCCGGGACCGGATCGCGCACCGCGCTGCCGAGCTGCGCGCCGCCCTGAACCGCTGAACCAACTGTCCAGGCCGGCCCCGCGGCTCGCGGCTGAGGTGCGGGGCTTGATCGGCTTGGGGAGGATGGAGACGTGATCACGATCGAGCAGGCCGGGCGACTGCGCAAGGCCGGGGTGCTGTGGGCGCCCGCGGCCGGGGATCGATTCGTCGTGCCGGACCGGGACATGGACGAGGACGTGTTCGTGGTGAGCGACATGACCGTCGAGGTGCACGACTACCAGGGCAGCAAGGTGATCGGCTTCAACGGCACCACGGAGTGGGCCCTGGACAGCATCGAGCAGCGCGAGGTGATCTGGCTCCCGCGCGAGGAGCAGCTCCGCGCCCTCCTCGGCGACCACTTCCGCACCCTCGAGGCCGTCCCCGGCGGCTACCGGGTCGGGCTCTCCGACAGCTCCCACTCCGCCGACGACGCCGAGCAGGCCTACGCCAAGGCAGTCATCCACCTCCTGGGCGCCTGACAACCACGACGCGTCACGTCAGTAGCGGCGCGGGCCGCGACGGTAGGGAACGAAGGTGGCGGGCTCCTCGTTGCCGATCCAGTCGCCTTCGGCCAGGCGGCGACGGCTGGTCTCGAGGTCGAAGGACAGCCAGCCGGCGAGCTGCGGATGTGCGGGGTGTTGCCACAGGCCGTAGGGGCCGCGCAGCGTCTCCAGGTAGTCGACCAGGTCATGGACCCGGCGGTCCTGCGCGGACAAGCCACAACGAGAAGCAAGGTCGAGCAGGAACGCCAGATCGAAGGTGGCGTGGAACGTGACCTGTCCCATCGCCGGTTCGAGCCCGACCAGCCGAGAGACCTCCCAACCGAGCGTTGCCGCGTCCCGGGTCTCGCGGGCGAGGAGGTGGTCGACGCCGATTCGGGCGACGTCCG
The DNA here is from genome assembly GCF_044458365.1 of Kribbella sp. NPDC050470. Taxonomy (NCBI): domain Bacteria; kingdom Bacillati; phylum Actinomycetota; class Actinomycetes; order Propionibacteriales; family Kribbellaceae; genus Kribbella; species Kribbella sp. NPDC050470. Next base: position 34,731 of record NZ_JBITHV010000005.1, read on the forward strand.
ATCGCCGTCGCTCCGGGTGCATCGCCAGGCAGGCAACGGCGCCGGTCGTCGCCGATCGGCAACCGAGCCCGCGGGTGAGCCGGCGGTACTCCTTCTCGGGCGGGGCCGGACTACCCGCCTGACCGAGGTCGGCTTTCGGGCCGGCAGGCCAGGATCCGTCGTCGAGGCGAACACCGAGGAGCCATTCGTACGCGCGCTCGGCACGGGGGTCGGTGGCGAGGCCGGCGGCGGCGATCCCGCGCAGCGGTACCGCGGTGTGCATGGTGATGAAGCGGTGACCTTCGAGCGGGCCAGGGCCGGTCGGTGTCATCGACCATGAACCATCTGGCTGCTGGTCGTCGAAGATCTTCTCGATCGCGGCCGTCATGGCGGGCCCACGGTAGCCGAGGTGGGCCAGCTGGCAGAGCAGATAGCCTGCGGCGTACGGGTGGGCCTCGGCTGCTCTCAGCCGCGCGACGAGTACGTCGACCTCCGCGCTCCGATCGATCTCGCTACGCCACGCGGCGACCTCGGGGTCCTCGTCGCCGGCGCCCTGGAGTTCGCGGGCGGCCCGCCAGCGCAGCGACGGGGACGGGTCTCCGAGGAGCAGGGCGCCGATGTTCATGGCAGCACCGCGGCGAGATGGGGTGCAGTGGCGGTGTCGGCCTCGGCGAGAGCGTTGGGTGGGCCCTCGAAGACGATCCGGCCCCCGTCCGGGCCTGCGCCCGGGCCGAGCTCGATCAGCCAGTCGCACGCGGCGAGGACTGCCGGGTCGTGCTCGACGACGAGCACGCTGTTGCCGGCGGCGATGAGAGTGTCGAGCGCACGGACGAGCACTGCGACGTCGGTGGCTTGAAGGCCGACGGTCGGTTCGTCCAACACGTAGAGGGCGGCTGCCCTCGCCGGACGGGCGAACTCCTTCGTGAGCTTGAGCCGTTGCGCTTCGCCGCCCGATAGGCTCCAGCCCGGTTGGCGTACGGCGAGGTAGCCCAGCCCGAGTGCGACAGCGGCGCCGCCGACCCGGCGTACGGTGTCGAGGTCGCCCCACTCGTCGACCAGCTCGGCGATGGTGAGCCCTTCGATGTCGGCGAGGCTTCGGTCCCGGTGAAGCAGGTTGGCGGTCTCGTGGCGATACCCGCATCCGCCACAGGCGTCGCAGGTCTGGGGCACCGACGGCAGGAACGACATCTCCTGCTGCCACACGCCTTTGCCCTTGCAGGCGTCGCAGCCATAGGTCAGGTTCTTGATCGTGAGGCCCTGCTCGATGGCCGACTCGCTCGCGGCGAACTCCTTGCGGACGGCGCTGATGAGCCCGAGGAACATTCCCGGTGAGGTGATCTCGGCACGGGACTGGTCGGCCACGACCGTTCTCTCGGGCGCGCCCGAGATGGCGTCGTGGTCACCGGGCCGGACGCGGATCACGCCGCGGCCAGGGATGGTGGTCTTCGGTCGGGTCAGGCCCAGCGCGATGGTGTCGGCGACGAGCGATGACTTGCCGGACCCGGACACCCCGCAGACGCCGACCAGCACGCCGAGGGGAACGCGAACGTCGAGTCCATCGAGGTTGTTCTCCCGCGCTCCGGTGATCTGCATCCAGCCTGCCGGCTCCCGGCGGTGGTCGCGGTGGATCGCCGGGCCGGCTCCGTTCAGAATCGCCCGCGTCACCGACTGAGGGCTGTCCAAGCTGACGACCCGACCGCCCGATCTCCCCGGACCGGGGCCGATCTCGATGACGTCGTCGGCCGCGCGGATGAGTATCGGGTCGTGCTCGACCGCGATGACGGTGTTGCCGGCGGCCCGCAGTTCGGTCAGTGTCCCGGCCAGGGCGGTCACTTCCGACGGGTGCAGGCCCCGGGAGGGTTCGTCGAGCAGCACGGTCATGCCGACCAGTCCCGCGCCGAGCACCGATGCCAGCTTGATGCGTTGTGCTTCGCCGGCCGACAGGGTCCAGGTTGTCCGGTTCAGCTGCAAATAGCCCAGCCCAACGGCACGCAGGAAGCCGAGTCGGCGCAGCGCGACGGTCCGGGCCTCTGCTGCCTGCCGATCGCCGGGCACGTCCATCGCGGTCAGGATGGCTTCCACTTCGGCGAGCGGAAGCGAGAAGAGCTCATCTCGCCCGTGTCCGTGGAGGCGGATCGCCAGGTACGGCGCACGAAGCCGCCGACCGCCGCACTCCCGGCACGGAGACCTGGTCGAGTCCTGGCCGCCGACGTCGTTCAGGGCCCAGGCGTTGAGCCCGCGCCAGGACGCGTCGCCGTACAGGACGGCCTGCTGGGCCTCGGCGCTCAGCTCTGCCCACGGGGTGCGGTCCAAGTCGAACCGGTAGCGCTCGGCCAGCGACCCCATCGGCGGCTCCTCGCCGCGGGTAGTGCCGAACCAGGCCAGACTGCCGCCGAAGACGCCGCCGGAGAGGGGCGCATCCGGGTCGACGATCAGTTTGGAGAAGTCGAACTCGTGCTCGACTCCGAGTCCCAGGCACTGCGGACAGGTCGACGCCGGTGAGCCCACCAGATGCCGTGGCTCGATCGGCACCGCGCTGGTGGCGCAGCCGTCGCAGATCCACGCTGCTTCGGGCTTCGGGGACGTTCGCCGCATGGTCCCGCGGCCGCAGGCGAGGCAGGTGCGGACACCGGCCCGGGCGATGATCACGGCGAGCAGGCGGTCGAGGTCGCTGGACCGGCCGACGGTGACCCGGTCGGCATCCCAGACGTAGAAGCCCGGCCCGCGCCCGTCGAAGATCCGGCCGGACGGTTCGATGCCCATCGTCGGGCCGAGGCCAGTGACTGAATCGACCGGAGCCTCCGGTCCCTCACGGACCGACTGCCGCTCGTACACCGACAGGCACTCGAGCAGCCGCCGGGTCGCCTCGGACTCGACGACGTCGTGGACCAGTGACGACTTGCCCGACCCCGACACGCCCGTCACCACGGTAAACCGGCCCTTGCCGAAATCCACGTCGACATCCTGCAGGTTGTGGGCGCGGGCGCCGCGTACGCGGATGGCATCGCTGGACAGTCGGTCGGGGCGCGGCTTGGCGCGCGGACGAACCCGCGGCTGCTTCTCGGCAACCGGCGGGCCGCAGTGTTGCAGACGCCCGCCGTCGGGGCCGCCGCCCGGGCCCAGGTCGATGCGCCAGTCCGCGACGGCGATCACGTCGGGCTGGTGCTCGACGACGACCACTGTGCAGCCGCTGTCGGTCAGCCGGTCGAGCACCTCGAGCAGACGATCGAGATCGCCAGGGTGCAGTCCTGTAGTGGGCTCGTCGAGCAGTACCAGGTCACCGGCCCGCGCCTTGGCCACCTCGCGGGCCAGCCGCACGCGCTGAGCTTCCCCGCCGGAAAGGCTCGGAGATGGTTGCCCGAGCGTCAGGTAGCCCAGACCGACCTCCTGCAGAGACCGCAGGATGCGGGTCACCGAGGGATGTTCTGCGAAGACCGCGTGGGCCTCGTCAACGCTGAGCGCCAACACATCGGCGATCGACCGACCGGCCCAGGTCGCCTCCAGCACTTCGGGGCGGTAGCGCCGGCCGTCGCAGGCCTCGCACGGAACCCAGATCGGCGCGAGATAGCTCATGCCGATCGCCACCGACCCCATCCCCTCGCAGTCCGGGCAGGCGCCGTCGGCCCGGTTGAAGGTGAAGTCCGACGCGGGGCGTCCGGTCTCGTTCGCGAAGACGTCGCGGATCCGGTCGAGCACCTTGGTGTACGTCGCCGGGTTCGACCGCGGGTTGTTGCCCAGCGGCGCCTGATCCACCGCACGAGCCCGCTGCGCCGGCGCCTCGAACGTCGTACACCCGACTGGCCCACGCTCGCGCAACGACGCCAGCAGCACCTCGTGGCACAGGGTCGTCTTGCCTGCTCCTGACGGCCCGGTGACCACCGTCAGCGATCCGAGCGGGATCTCGCAGTCGACGTCGCGGAGGTTGCGCAGGCTTGCCCCGGTGATGCGGATCCGGTCGTCGGATGCCGGGCGTCGCGATCGATGCCGACGAGCGCCGGCAGAGAAGCTGATGCCCGACGCCGTGCCCGCCCGCCACAGATCCGCGGGCGGGCCCTGAAACACCAGTCGTCCTCCGGCGCCTCCACCGCGAGGGCCGATCTCCACGACCTCGTCGGCCATGGCGACAGCCAGCGGGTCGTGTTCGACCATCAGCACCGGACCGGGCAGGGCCACGATGGCGTCGAGCAGTCGACCGAGATCGCTGTGGTGCAACCCGATGGTCGGCTCGTCGAGCACGTGCAGCAGATCTTCGAGACGCCCCGAGAGAACGACAGCGAGCCGGGTACGTTGCGCCTCACCGCGCGACAGCGTCGGCATCGACCGGTCGAGGGCGAGATAGCCAAGGCCGAGTTCCTGCAACGGACGCAGACGCCGCAGTACCTCGTCCTGGATCCGTCGAGCCCGCGACCCGAGTGGGAGCCGCTGCACGAATTCGAGGACCTCGGTCACCGATCGACCGGTCAGCTCCGCGAGCGTGACGCCGGCGATGCGATGTGACGAGGTGTCGTCGTCCCCGCGGAAGGCCGACGGCGCGAGTGGTCGGACCCAACTGCCGCATTGCGGGCAGATCGGCGCCCGCAGTACCGGTGTGCCACCAAGCAGCACCTCAGGTCGGCCCAACGCGTCGGCCCGCTCGAGAGTGGCCCGGACCTCGGCTGCCGACAGGTCCGGCCGAAGAGTGGCCACTCGTACGACGACGTCGTGCGGCAACGCCGGGTCGAGGCGGGGCACGCGACTCCTCGACGTCGCCGCCCACCGACGTCCGTCGACAGTCACCTGGGCGAACTCTCCCCGGACACCTGCGAGCAGGCGCGTGTGACTCCCCACCAGCCCTCGTACGATCGCGACCTCGACGTCGAGGCTGTCGTTGCGGGCGAGCAGCTCCAGCGCGGCGGTCAGGCGCTCCTCGGCGGACAGCGCCCGGACCGGCACATGGCACTGCGGGCATTCGACCTCGGCGAACCGCGAGTACAGGATCCGCAAGAACGGATGCAGCCCGACCGATGTCGCCAGCGTCGAGGCCGGGTTCCGGTTGAGGACGTTCTGGGCAACTGCCACCGCAGGCCCAAGGCCCTCGATACGCCGGACCTGCGCAGCGGGAACCCGCGCTCGGTTTCCGCCGAGCGCCAAGGACTCGACGAAGCGCCGACGCGCCTCGGCGTAGACCACGTCGAACGCCAACGACGACTTCCCCGACCCCGACACCCCGACGACGGCGGTCAGCCCCGGCCCGAAGGACACATCGACATCGCGCAGATTGTGCTCAGCCGCGCCGTGTACGTCGAGGAACCGCCCGCTCCGGCGCCTCAGTCCACGACCCCGCTCGCTCGCACCGTCTCCCGCGATTCGGCGAACCATCCCGCCATCCTTGCAGCTCCGTGCTGCCGTCACCTCGGCGTCGTGGGTCTCCAGTACTGCTTCTTGTCCCTGTCCTTCAGCGTGAAGCCGAGCTTGGACACCTCGCCCCGGAGCTCACGGAGATCGGCCTTGCCTTTGTCCCCGTCGTCGAAAGCCTTCGCCCGTGCCTTGAGTACGGCGTTCACCGCCGGCGGCAACTCGGGTTCGTCTTCCACCCACCGGCGGAACCGGTCGGCGTGCGGATCACCGCTCTCGGACCACGGGTAACCCTGTGCCCGGAACGCCCCGGGGATCTGCCTGGCCTCGGACTTCTGCTGGTCGTGCTTCTCCCGCGCGAGCTCGCGCGAGGTCGAGTCCTGCAGCACGATCTCCTTGCCGTCCAGGAACGCGACCGCCACCTTCTCCCGCGGCACCGTCACGGTCTTCTGGTTCTTCAGGAACTCCACCGACTGCCGGGTGATCGTCACCTTCAGCATGTCCTCGAGCGCCATCGCGGCGAGCAGCACGCCGGCCAGCAGCCCGATCACGATGCAGATCGCGCCGACCCACCAGGCGTCCCAGCCGGCGATCAGCTTCAACGGTCCCTGGAACGGCGCCCAGTCCTTGCTGCTCGCCCAGTCCGCGATCCGCGGCAGGAAGGACCCGAGCACCAGCCCGACCAGCGGGAACCCGCCGAACAGGACGACCTTGTCCACGGTCGAGTGCCCGATCACCGTGCGGTCGGGAGTGTGCGTCGTCGGGCCCATGGCCCGAACCTAGCGTGGCGGCGAGAAACTTTAGTATCGAATGACGACGACTGGAGGAGCCCTTGACGGAAGGGATCTGGCTGCGGTTTCTGAGCGGTCCGGGCATCGACGGGCTGGGGTTGACCCGGCTGGAGATCGTGGACGCGGTCGAGGCGGCGGTGCGCGAGCACGGCGAGGGCCGGACCAGCTTCGAGCCGCGGGTGCACCTGATGCCGAACAACGGCGGCATCGGCCAGTCCGGGCGGTTCGGGGCGCTGCGCCGGCACGTCGACACCGGCCGGCTCTCCCCGCAGACCTTGTACGGCGAGATCGGCGAGATCGTGGCCGGGCGCAGACCCGGCCGGGAGAACGACGCCGAGCGCACCCTGTTCTGGCATCGCGGGCAGTCCTTGCTGGACGTCGCGATCGCACACCTGATCCTGCGGAAGGCCGAAGCGGCTGACGCCGGCACGATGCTCCGGTTCCACTGATGCTGATCACCGACCCGGCGGACCTCGACCCGGCAAGCCCCGAACCGATCGAGCTCTCGTCCGCGCTCCTCGACCGCCTCGCCGCCATCCGGTCCGAGCTGCTGGCCGCTCTGGCAGCCGGCGAACCGGTCTACGGCGTGAACACCGGGATGGGTGCCCTGAGCAAGCGTCGCCTCACCGACGACGAGCAGCGCGTGCACCAACGTAACCTGCTGCTGGGCCGCGCGGTCGGCGGTCCTCCCTGGTTGCCGGCGGACGAAGCACGCGCGGTGCTGATCGGCCGGCTGCGCACGTTCCTGACCGGCGACGCGGGCGTCTCCGTCGAGCTGGTTCAGCAGTTGGTTGCCTACATCAACAGTGGTCGAGTGCCCGAGATCCCGGTTGCCGGGGCCGGATCGGCCGGCGAGATCATCCCGTTGGCCCACGCCTTCGGCTCGCTCGATCTCGACCTCGGACCCAAGGAGGGCATCGCGCTACTGGCCGGCATCCCGGGTGCGACCGGGCGGGCCGCTCTCCAGGTGACCCGCGCCCGCCGGCTGGCCGACCACCTCACCGCGGTTGCCGCCGGGGCGATCGCTGTGATCGGCGCGAACCGCGATCCCTATCACCCGCTCGCGGCGCGTGGCGACGAAGTGCTCGCCGACGAGCTCGCTCGCCTCCGCGAGCTGGCCGGCCCTGAGCCCGAGCCGCGGTCGCTGCAGGCACCGGTCTCCTTCCGCGTAGCCGGGCCGGTGAATGCGCACGTATGGCGGTCCGTCGACCGGCTCGCGGAAGCCGTCGAGCGGGCGTTCACCGGGGTCACCGACTCACCCGCCTACCTGGACGGCGAGTTCGTCGGCACCGCGGGTTTCCACGGGATCGACCTCGCCGCGCACTGTGATCACCTGACCGCGGCCCTCGCCCACTCCGCCGAGGTCTCCGCCGCACGACTGCACCGGCTGCTGGATCCGGCGGTGACCGGGCTTCGCGCCCAGCTTGCTCACGATCCAGGCCCGCAGGCCGGACTGGTCGCCGTACACAAGCGCGCGGTCGCCACCAGCCACGCCCTCCGCCGCCTGACGTTGCCCACGGCAATCAGTACGGCGGAGACGTCGAACGGTCAGGAGGACGTGCAGAGCTTCTCGTGGGAAGCGGTCGGCGTGCTCGCCGACGCGGTGCGCCTGACCCGTGAAGTCACCGCCTGCGAGCTGCTCGCCGTCCACCAGGCCTTCGCCTTGTCCAAGCGGACGATCCCGCCCGGCCTTCAGGAACTGATGCGCGCCGTCGCGGACGTCGTACCGCCGATCGAAGCCGACCGGCCGTTCGGGAAGGACCTGACCAGACTGCTGGAGTCGGTGCTCTAGGCCTGGCCGGCCACGGCGTTCTTCAGCTGCGGGACCAGCAGCGGCAGCACGTACTTGATGCCGAGCGGACCGCCGATCGAGAAGGCGCTGGAGAACTCGCCGCTCGGTGTCGCGGTGTTGATCACCGGCGGGCCGCCCCAGTAGGCGACGTGCTTGGCCTTGACCGCGGGGAGCGCGTTGAACAGCTTGTCGTTCACCACGGCCGGGTCGAGCTTGCCGGAGCCGTCGAGCGCGGCCAGGTAGATCAGGTCGGCGTCCATCTTGCCGGTGTGCTCGGGCGAGATCTTCACGGAGAAGTCACCGTTGTCCATCGCGGCGATCTGCGGGTTGGGCTTGAAGCCGAGTGAGGTGAGCAGGTGCATCCGCGGATCGGACGGGAGCCAGGCGTGCAGGCTGTCCGACGTGTAGACGCCGGCGGTGATGGTCTTGCCGGCGAACTCCGGGTTGGCCTTGGCGGCGTCCGTGATCAGCGCCTGGGTCTCCTTGACCACCTGCTCGCCCTGAGCCGTCGTACCGGTGGCCTTGGCGATGGTGGTGACCTGCTGCTCCCAGGTCGCGCCGTACACGTTCTTGGTCCCGGCCGGGGCCGCGATGGTCGGTGCGATCGCGTTGAAGGTGTCGAACTCCTTCTTGTCGTTCGTCGAGTTCACGTAGAGAATCAGGTCCGGCTTCAGCGCGGCGATCTCCTCGAACTTCGGCTCGAACGCCTGCAGCGACTTCGAAGCCGGCCGGTCGCCCAGTTCCGCCTTCACCCAGCCGCGGGTGCCCGGGTAGCCGAACCAGTCGGCGCCGCCGATCGGCACGACCCCGAGCGCGATCGCGGCCTCCATGTCGCCGCCGCCGATCGCGACCACCCGCTGCGGCTTGGCCTTGATCGTGGTCGAGCCGAAGAGGTGGTCGATCGTCACCGGGAAGCCCGCGTCACCGGCGCCGGACGGGGTGTCCTGGGTGTCGCCCGAACCGCAGGCGCCGAGTGTGAGGGCCGCGACCACGAGCAGGGCGGCGGATCGAAGACGGGACAGCGGCATGACGGACCATTCCTCCGAAGTGTCGGTCGAGGAAGGTAAGCCTAACCTGACTCGTTTGACGTGTTCAGTCACGGGTTGATCGGGAAAGCCAGTGCGACACGCGGACCGCGCCGAAGTCGCAAGTAGCCTGCGCCGGGTCTGTGTCGTTGACCCAGGTGCCATCCACTAGCCTGATTCGGGCTTTCGTCGGCGGAGATGGAGGAGTTCGTTGAAGCGGTTCGTGGTCCCGCCGACCTGGCCGTCGCCGCCCCGCCGGAGCTGGGTCCCGCCCAAGACGTGGCGTCCCGACCCGTCCTGGCCGCCGCCGCCCGAGGGCTGGCGGTTCTGGGTGGACGGCAAGGGCAACCCGGTCCGCGGACCGGTCGGCCGGTACGGCGGTCCGACCCGCAGGGCGATGTACGCCGGAGCCGGCGCGATGGTGCTCCTGCTCGGCGTGAACTTCTGGGCGTTGTCCGCGATCGGATTGTTCGGCGGGGACTCGGGTGGCACGCAGGCGGTGCGCGTCGCCGACGACAGTTCGCCGACGCCCACCGTCGTACCGCCGAAGGTTACGCAGTCGACGCCGGCGCCGCCGCCCGTGCAGAAGACGACGGTGGCGCCGACCCGGAAGCCCACCCAGACCCCGACCCGGCAGCCCACCAAGTCGCGGACCACCGAGCGGGAGTCGGAGGATCGCTCCGAGCCCTCGCCGACCCGGACGTCGACCACGACGAAGACCGTCCGCCCGCCGCGGTCGAGCACGAGCACACCCCCGAGCCGTGAGGAACTGCTCCGCCAGTACTGCATCCAGCAGGGCTACGACCCGGAGTGGTGCGACCCGGACAACTGGCCCACCAACCCGGCCGACGACCCCCGCCACGAGGAGCCCTGAGCGACCCGGGCCCCGCGAAATTCCTTGTGACTGCGTTCACAAGCGGGTAGAATCCCTTTCGGGAGGTACCTGGATGACCGAGCGCAAGCCACCGGGCATGAGTACCCAGGACTGGGTCGAGGCCCAGCTCAAGCGGGCCCAGAACGCCGGTGAGTTCGACAACCTGGCCGGGGCGGGCAAGCCGCTGACCAAGCTCGCCAACCCGCACGATCCGGACTGGTGGGTGAAGGACTTCATCCGCCGCGAGAACATCGAGACCGAGGCGCTGCTGCCACCGGCGGTCCTGCTCCGCAAGGAGAAGCAGCAGGTCCACGACAAGGTGCGTGGGATGCGGCGCGAGTCCGAGGTCCGCGACTACCTGGCCGACCTGAACCAGCGGATCCTGGTCAGCATCCGCGACACCACCGGACCGGTCGTCCCGGTCGGCACCGTCGACGAGGATGCGGTCCTCGACCAGTGGCGGGCCGAACGGCCTGATCCGGCCCGGACACCGGAGTCCGAGCCTGAGCCGGAGCAGAAGAAGTCGATCTGGCAGAAGCTGTTCAGCTGAGCAGTTCGCGCGCGGCCGTCTCGATCTCGCGCTCGCTGACCAGCACCTGGTGGGCGGCCGCGCCGAGCGGGACGTAGGAGTCGTAGCTCGCGACGCGAGCCAGCCGGCCGGTGTACCCGTAGTCGATCAGGGTGGCCAGGACGCCCTCGGAGACGCCGCCGGACCGGCGCGTCTCGTCGACGACCAGCACCCGCCCGGTGGCGTTTGCCTCGCGCAACAAGTCGTCGACAGGCAGCGGCGCCAGCCAGCGCAGGTCGAGGACCCGGACTCCGGGCACGCGCGCCGCCACACGGAGACTCATCGGGGCGCCGTTGCCGAAGGTGACGATGGTCAGCCCGGTCCCGTCGCCGTACGTCCGGCCGCGTCCGATCGGCACCGGTTCATCGCCGTACGGCGTCAGCCACGCGTCGTCGCCGTCTTCGTACAGGTCCCGGCGGTGGTAGAGCGCGATCGGCTCGAGGAAGACGCACACCGTGCCGGACGAGCGGGCTGCCGCCGCGCACGTGTGCAGCATCGCGGCCGCGTCGTCGGGCCGGGACGGTGACGCGATCACGATGCCGGGGATGTCGCGCAGTACGCCGATCGCGTCGTCGTTGTGGAAGTGGCCGCCGAAACCCTTCTGGTAGCCGTAGCCGGCGATCCGCAGCACCATCGGGTTCGAGTACTGCTCCTGCGAGAAGAACTTCAGCGACGCCGCCTCGCCGCGCAACTGGTCCTCGGCGTTGTGCAGGTAGGCCAGGTACTGGATCTCCGGAATCGGCAGCAGTCCGGACACCCCGGCACCGAGCGCGAGGCCGAGGATCGACTGCTCGTCCAGCAGGGTGTCGAAGACGCGTGCCGGCCCGAAAGCCTTCTGCAGTCCGCGGGTCACGCCGTACACCCCGCCCTTGCGGCCCACGTCCTCGCCGAACACCATCGCCTCCGGGTAGGACGCGAGTACGTCGGTCAGCGCCCGGTTGATCGCCTGGCTCAGGGTCAGCCGCTCAGTCGTCGGGCGGCGGTCAGGCAACGACTCCTCGATGCGTTGGGCATCAGGGAAGCGCAGTGGCGCGGCGACGGCCTCGGCGGAGGACAGCTGCGGCAGGCCGGAGACCTCAGCCGCGATCCGCATCACCTCGGACCGCTTGTCCTCGTACAGCTCGATCACGTCGTCGGGTGTGTACCCGGCGCCCAGCAGGAGCCGCGCCGTACCGAGCAGTGGGTCGAGCTCCTCGTCCGCGGCCAGTTCGCCCGGCGAGCGGTACGCCGCCTCCACGTCGGAGCCGGCGTGACCGAGCAGCCGGACGGTACGGAGCCGGAGGAACGCCGGTCGCCGGTTCCGCCGGACGAAGGTCGCGGCCTCGGTCGCCATGGACAGCGCGGCGGCCAGATCGGTGCCGTCGGCATCGAAGTACCGCAGGCCGGGGCGCTGCCCGTACGCCTGCCGGATCCAGCCCTCCGGAGTGCGCACACTGATCCCGATCCCGTTGTCCTCGCAGACCAGCAGCAACGGCATCGGCAGCCCCTGGTACGACGCGTGCAGCGCAGCGTTGATCGCACCGGTCGCGGTGGAGTGGTTGACCGAGGCGTCGCCGAAGCTGGTCACCACGATCGCGTCGTGCGGCCACGGCGACGGCACGCCGAGTTTCGCCGACCGCGAGATCGAGAACGCCACGCCCATCGCGCGCGGCAGGTGGGACGCGATCGTCGACGTCTGCGGGATGATCGCCAGGTCGTGCCGGCCGAACACCTTGTGCCGGCCGCCCGCGATCGGCTCGGCGGTGGCGGCCGCGACGCCGAGCAGGATGTCGCGCAGGCCTTCCTTCGAGCCGCACTGCTCGGCGCGAGCCAGGTAGAACGCGCCGGACCGGTAATGCAGCAGCGCCGGGTCGGTGGGCTGAAGGGCCGCGGCGACGGCGGCGTTGCCCTCGTGGCCGGCCGACCCGATCGTGTAGAACCCCTGGCCCTGGGACTGCATCCAGCGGGCGGCCAGGTCGGCGTGCCGGCTGCCGAGTTGGGCGTCGTACAGGCTGCGGAGCAGCTCGTCCGGAAGGTCGCCCGGTGTCGGCTTGAGCCCGCGGACCCGGTCGGCGAACCGCTCGTCGACGCTGGTCACGACCGGCAGCCCGGCGTGTCAGAGCCCGCAGTCGAACCCGTCGTCGTTCGGGTTCGCGTCGGCCAGGACGTCCAGGATTCTGCTCGCGCGGCGAAGGTCCTCATCTGATACATGATCGGCGAAGAACGTCGACACCACAGCCTCGACCACAGGTTGAGCAGCCGCGAGCGCCTCCCGGCCGGCCGGTGTGAGCTCGGCCCAGGTGGCCCGGCGGTCCTCGGGGGTGTTCCGGCGGACCACCCAGCCGTCCTTGTCCTCGAGCTTGCCGACCAGCCGGGTGCAGCCGCTGCGGGAGATCATCAGCTGCTCGGCCAGGGGCGCCATCCGCAGCCGGCCGCCGGCCCGGTCGAGGATCCGCAGCACCTCCTGCTCGAAGTAGCCCATCTTCAGCCGGGTGCGCAGGGTGTTGTCGAGATGCGTGAACAGCAGCGTGTCTGCGCGGTACATCGCCCGCCAGGCGCCGAGCTGCTCAGTGCTCATCGTCGTCGGCATGCCTGCAGTCTACGGCGACTGATGCGCATCGCAACAGTTGACACGTGAACTGTTTGTCTGTGTATGCTCACTCGAAACGACCTAGGGGAGGGCGACGTGAGCTGGAAGGCGGTTCAGCCGCTGCGGCACCGGGACTACCGGCTGCTGTGGACCGGTCTGGCGGTCGCGCTGCTCGGCAGCGGGCTCTGGCTCGTCGCACTGGCCTGGCAGGTGATCGAGCTCGGTGGTGGCCCCGTCCAGTTGTCGGTGGTGACGACGGCGTACAGCATCGGGCTGGTCGTCTGCGTGCTCTTCGGCGGGATCGCGGCCGACCGGCTGTCCCAGCGCAGCGTGATCATCGCGGCGGACGGCGTCCGCGGCGTCGTGCTGCTGGTCGTCGCCGGTCTGGCGTTGACCGACACGCTGGAGATCTGGCACCTGGCCGCTGCTGCGGTGCTGATCGGAGCCGGTGAGGCCTTCCTGATTCCGGCGTACACGGCGTTGGTGCCGAGGCTGCTGCCGGCCGAGGAGTTGCTCGCGGCGAACGGGCTGGAGGGCACGCTGCGGCCGCTGGCCCAGCAGGCGACCGGGCCGGCGCTGGGTGGTCTGGCGATCGCGGCGCTGTCACCTGGGGTCGCGATCCTGGTCACCGCGCTGACCTACTTCTTCTCCGCCGGGTGCGTGCTCGCGATGCGGATCCCGTCCAGCGGGTTCGAGCCGGTCGAGCCGGGTGACGTCGACGAGACCGCGGAGCCGCCGGAAGTGCGGACGATCCTCGGCGACCTGCGGGAAGGCTGGCGTTACGTACGGCGGACCCGCTGGCTGCTCGCGTCGCTGCTGTTCGGCACGGTGTTCGTGCTGCTGATCCTCGGACCGCTCGAGGTGCTGCTGCCGTTCGCCGTACGGGACCAGCTCGGTGGTGGGCCGAGTGACTTCGGCCTGGTGCTGGCCGCGTTCGGGATCGGTGGGGCGGCCGGGGCGTTGCTGATCTCGTCCCGGAAGCTGCCGCGGCGGTACCTGACGGTGATGACGTTGCTGTGGGGTGTCGGGTCGCTGCCGTTCGCGGCGCTCGGATTCGCCCGCGATCTGTGGATCATGATGGCCGGGGCGGCCGTCGTTGGCCTGACCAGCTCAGCGGCGATGGTGATCTGGGGGACGCTGCTGCAGCGGCGGGTGCCGGACCACCTGCGTGGGCGGATCGCCAGCCTGGACTTCTTCGTCTCGCTGCTGCTGATGCCCGTGTCGATGGCGCTGGCCGGTCCGGCGGGCGCCGTACTGGGGCTGACGGCCGTGTTCCTGGTCGCCGGGATCGGGCCGGCGCTGGTGTCCGTCCTGGTCGTGTACTTCGGCCGGATGCCGTCGGACGAGATCGCGCACCCGCTCGACCACGAGGAGCCGGCGCCCGCCGCTGCCTGAACCGGTTGAGAAGGGGTACCGGGGCGGCATGCGATGGATCCGACTGCGGGCGCTGCTCACGGTCAACCTCGTGCTCTTCCTGCTGTTCCTGGTGGGACTGCTGCTCACCGGGCACGCGCACGAGAACGCCGAGCTGGCCGACCACGGGCAGCCGTCGCAGAGCCTCGGTCAGTACGTCGTCTCGTCGTCCTTCGGTGAGGCGGTGTTCGAGAACTGGGAGTCCGAGTTCCTGCAGATGGGCATGTACGTGCTGCTGACGGCGTACCTGGTGCAGAAGGGGTCGGCGGAGTCCCGGCCGATCGACGAGGCCGCCCCGCAGGACGAGGATCCGCGGAAGCACCGGACCGACCGGGACGCGCCGTGGCCGGTTCGGCACGGGTCCGGGGCGTTGCTGTGGTTGTACGAGAACTCGCTGGCGATCGCCTTCGGGCTGGTGTTCCTGCTGTCGTTCTGGCTGCACGCGGTGACGGGTGCGGCGGCGTACAGCGAGGAGCAGGGGCTGCACGGTGGCGAGTCGGTGACGACCTGGGACTACCTGCAGACGTCGCAGTTCTGGTACGAGTCGTTCCAGAACTGGCAGAGCGAGTTCCTCGCGGTGGCCGCGATCGTCGGTGGGTCGATCTACCTGCGCCAGCGCCGGTCGGCACAGTCGAAACCCGTGCACGCACCGCATTCGGAGACCGGCGCCTGATTGGCCACGCCCTCGGGTGGGAACGGTGACGGGCAGCCGTTCGTTCTGAGGGTAGGTCTGTGGTGTGGGGCGGGTTCGCGTGAGGTGTGTCTTGGGTGAGGTCCGGTGATGCGTTCGCCGCTGCTGCGGCGGATCGTGATCGCAGGTGGTCTCGGAGTCGGGACCACTGGCGTGCTCGCCGGGGTGTTGTTGCTCGGCCCGCTGGCCGCCTCGATTCTGCTGGTCATCGTGTTCGCGCTCGTGTGGCCGTTGGCGGCGGTGATTCGTCATGTCGCGGATGATGCGCCGTACCAATCTGCAGTGATGGTCGCGGCGGCTGCGGCTGCCGGGGTGCTGTGCCTGCCCGGGCTGGTGCGGCTGCTGGCGTGGGGTGCGGTCGGGCTCGCGGTGGCGCTGGTCGTCGCCGGGCTGTTCATCGCGATCGAGCTCGTGACACCGGAGCGCCGGGAGCGCCCGGCGCGTGCCTCGCGGCGGCAGCGGAAGGTCGCGCGGGTGGCGGAGGAGCAGTTGCAGGAGGATGAGCGGCTCATCGCCGCCCTGCAGTGCCCGCTCAGCATCGAAGAGCTCTGCGGCGTCTGGACCGAGACCGCCACCACGCTTGCTCAGGGTGCGGGGCCGCGCGACCGCCAGGCAGTGGCCGAGGTACGGCGGATCTGCCTCGACGAGTTCGAGCGCCGCAACCCCGACGGCTTCCACCGCTGGATCGACGCCGGCGCCCCCGCCAACCCGAGCACGTACTTGCTTCCTACGCCTGGCGAATGACGTCCACCACCGCGCGGGCCGTCGACTCGGCGGACTGCGGGTTCTGGCCGGTGACCAGGCGACCGTCGGTGATCGTCTGCGATGTGAAGTTCGCGGCCGGATGGTGGATCGCGCCGCGCGCGGTCAGGGTGTCGGCCAGCAGGAACGGGACGACGTCGGTCAGGCCGACCGCCTCCTCCTCGGCGTTCGTGAAGCCGGTGACGTTCTTGCCGTCGACGAGGTAGGAACCGTCCGACAGCTTCAGGTTCACCAGCGCGGACGGGCCGTGGCAGACGGCTGCGACCACGCCGCCGCGCTCGTAGATGGCTGCCGCGAGGGAGGCAAGCGCCTCGTCGTTCGGGAAGTCCCACATCGTGCCGTGACCGCCGGCGAACAGGATCGCGTCGTACGACGAGGCGTCGAGCGCGGACGCGGTCGGGGTGTGGTCGAGGTCGACGGCGGCCAGGAACTTCTGCTGGATCGGGACGTCCTCGTTCAGCCCGTCGAGCGGCGGACGTCCACCGGCCACCGAGACCAGGTCGACGTCGAACCCGGAGTCGGTGAACACCGCCCACGGCTCGGCCGCCTCGGACACGTAGAAGCCGGTGCTGCGGCCGGTGTCGCCGAGCTCGGAGTGACTGGTGAGAGCAATGAGTACGCGAGTCATGCCGTCCATGATGGGGTGGTCCTGCTATCGGAAACCAATAGGAATCCGGGTGGCAAGCCATAGGATTCCTGATATGGCTCCATCGCTTGACCTGCTCAGGACGTTTCTGGCCGTGCACCGGGCCGGGTCGATCACCGCGGGTGCGGAGATGCTCGGCCTGTCGCAGCCGACTGTGACCGCGCAGCTCAAGTCACTCGAGGTCGCGCTGGACCGCCCGCTCTTCGAGCGGCTGCCTCGCGGTGTCCGGCCGACCAGCGCGGGCGACGAGCTGGCGCGCCGGATCGCCGAGCCGATCGACGCGCTGCAAGGGCTGGTGCGGGACGAGCTCGAGATGCCGGTCGCGGCGACGGTCCACCTCGGTGGGCCGGCTGACTTCCTGTGTCACCAGGTCCTGCCTGCGCTCGCTGACCGGCTCGCGGACGGTCTGCAGGTGCGGACGACGTTCGGGATGCCGGACGATCTGCTCGACCGGCTGCTCAACCGCAGCCTCGACCTGGTGATCAGCTCGGTCCGCCCGCGCCGGCCGGGCCTGCGCGTGACGCCCTTCTACGACGAGGTTTTCGCCCTCGTCGCCGCGCCCCGCTGGTCCACCGGCACCCCGATCACGTCACCCGAACCACTCCGCAAGATCCCCCTCGTCGCGTACGCCGAGGAGGCCCCGATCATCCGCCGGTACTGGCGCAGCGTCTTCAACACCCGCCTGACTCGTACGGCGGATCTCGTCGTACCAGACCTCCGCGGCGCCCTGGCCGCCGTCCGCGCCGGCGCAGGCGCGAGCGTCCTCCCCACCTACCTCTGCGCCAAGCCCCTGGCCTCCGGCGACCTCGTCCTCCTGGCCGATCCAGAGCTGCCACCCCTGAACACCCTGTACCTCGTCACCCGCTCGGACGCGGGCCCACGCAGCGCGGCCGCCGTCGTACGGGACGAACTCGTCAGACGCCTAGCGCGCCCTTGACCAGCGTGGTGATGCCACCGAGCAGGGCGAGGAGGAGAACCAGGAGGCGGGCGCGGTCCTCGGGGACCCGGCCGGACAGGGCCTTGCCGATGATCGCGCCGCCGGTGAGGCCGGCGGCTGCCGCGATCCACGTTCCGCCGTCGAGCCGGGGGACGCCGTTCGTCACGACCGAGAAGAGGTTCACCACGACGCCGTAGAACAGGGCGTTCGGGACGAACTCGCGGATCGTCCAGCCCGCATTCACGGCGTACAACGAGACCGGCGGACCGCCGAGGCCGGCCGAAGCGTTCATGAAGCCGCCCGCCGCGCCCGCGGCGAGGGCGCCCTTGAGTCCGCTGAGTGACGGCACCCGGACGCCGCGCATGATCACGAGTACGGCGGCCGTCACCAGAGCGCCCATCGTGATCAGCAGGGCCGGTTCCGGCAAGTGGTTCGAGAACCAGGTGCCGAGTGGGACCGTGCACCCGGACGCGAGGATCAGCGGGACCATCGCCCGCAGGCGCACCCTGTGCCAGCCGCTCGTCAGTCCGGCCAGGCAGATGAGCCCGGCGGCGCAGTTCGCCAGCGCGACGCCGTCACCCGGCCCGAGCAGCAGGACCAGCGCAGGTACGGCGACCAGCGCGAAGCCCATCCCGGTCAGCCGTTGGACCGAGGCGCCGAGCAGAACGATGCCGCCGAGCATGAGCTCAGCGGGCATGAGTGCGGATCCACTTGACTGTGTCGCGGACGAGGGTCTGGGGGTGGGCGGCCCAGCGGAAGTGGTCGCTGCGGGTGATCCCGAGCTGCTCGGCCGACAGGCTCCGCACGGTCACGTGAGCCGACCGGAGCTTGCTCGCGAGGTACGACGCACAGGCCGCCGGCGCGTAGTTGTCGCCGGGGAAGTTGATGAACAGGGCAGGTACCGACGACCGGGCCAGCGCCGCCTCGTAGTCGACCTGGCTGCCCGCGACCTTGTACCGGCCGGTCAGCGCCTCGTGACCCCAGTCGAGGACGAGCTGCTTCGCCTCCTTGCCCGCGAACGGGAACCAGCCCGGCAGGTACCCGCAGAGCAAGGTCGTCGCGAGCACCAGCTGGAGCCCCGCGAACCGGGCCAGCGAGCGGATCCCCGGCACCTTGGCCCACCAGGCCGAGCCGCTCGCGACCAGCACGATGTGGCTGATCCGGTCCGACACCGCGGAGAACAGCACTCCGAGCTGCCCGCCCAGGCTGTGCCCGACCACGGCGATCCGCTGGGTCCCGAACTCCCGGCAGACGGCCTCCACGATGGCCGGGAGCTCCAACTCGAGCACATCGGCGTACCCGAAGGAGACGCGCCGGGACGGCCGCACCGAGCTGCGGCCGGTGCCGCGGTGGTCGGCGAGTACGGCGTGGCACCCCTGCTCGGTGAGCGTGTGGGCGAGCTTCTCGTAGTACTTGGCCCGGACACCCATCGCGGGCAGGCAGAGCACGACCAGCGGGTCGGCGGCCGCGGTGCGGTGAACCTGGAGCTCGGTACTGCTGCCGTCCGGAAAAGTCACCTGCACGACCGGAGACTATAGCGAAGAAAGGTGTGCGGTCAGGCAGCTTTCTTACGGCTGGACGCCTTCTTGGCGGTGGACTTCTTCCGAGCGCCGGCCTTCTTGGCCGGTGCCTTCTTCCTGGGCGCCGACTTCTTGGCGGTCGCCTTCTTGGCGCCTCCGGAGGCACGGCGGCTGCGGGCCTCCTCGACGCTGGCGCGCAGCGCGGAGACCAGATCGGTCGACGAGGTGGCCTCCGGCTCCTCCTCGTTGAAGACGATCTCCTTGCCCTTGCGCTTGTCGGCGACCAGCTTCTTCACCCGTTCGGTGTAGGTGTCCTTGTAGGCGCTCGGCTTCCACTCGCCGCTCATCGCCTCGATCAGGTCGGCGGCCATGGTCAGCTGCTTGCCGGCGCTGGACTTGGCCGGCAGGTCGCCGAGCTCCTTGGCCGGGTCGCGGATCTCGTCGCCGAAGTACATCGTCTCCAGCACCAGGACCTTGCCCTGGGCCCGGATCGTGGCCAGGTACTCCTTGCCGCGCATCACGAACTTCGCGATCCCGGCTCGGTTGGTCTTCTTCAGCGCGTCCCGCAGCAGCGCGTACGACGACTTGTTCTCCTTGTCGGACGGGCCCAGGTAGTAGCTCTTCTGGAAGTAGATCGGGTCGATCTCGTCCAGGTCGACGAAGGTGGAGATCTCCAGTGAGCGGGACTTGCCCGGGGCGATGTCCTCGAGCTCCTCGCGCTCGACGATGACGTGCTCGCCGCCGCCGACGTCGTGCCCCTTCACGATCTTGTCGTAGTCCACCTCGCGGCCGGTGCGTTCGTTCACCCGCTTGTACCGGATCCGGTCCGACGTGCCCTCCTGGAACTGGTGGAAGTCGACCTCGTGCTCCTGGGTCGCGCTGTACAGCCCGACCGGTACCGAGACCAGCCCGAAGTTGATGTATCCGCTCCAGATCGACCGTGCCATGGCGCGCTCCTCTCCGAGATCGCCCGGCCCGGTACCCAGCTCAGAGGCGGTTGTACCGCTTCCGCGCCTCCCGGCTCTCCTTCTGCGCGTCCCGGGCGGCCCGGCGGGCTTCGTCGAGCGCGGTGCCGACCCGCCGTACCAGCTCTTGGGCGTCGGCCAGCGCCTGACGGGCCTCGTCGAGCTGGTTGTCCAGGTCCTCGACCTTCGCCTCGGCCTCCTGGGCGGCGGCGACGGCGTCCTCCAGCGCCTGCTTGGCCTTCGCTTTCTCCTTGGCCTCGCGTTCCTCTTCCGCGCGCTCGGCCTGCTCCCGCTTGCGGCGGGCGGCAGCCGACTCCTCTTCCTCGGCCGCTGTCTCGGCCTTGCGCCGGTCGCGGGCCCGCTGCCGGCGTTCGTCGGTGAGAGGCGTGACGTTGGTCGGCTCGCCGCTCTCGTCGACGACGCCGAACCCGACGTGCCGCAAGGCGCTGCTCAGCCGTCCTTCCCGTACCGCGTCGCCCGCGGCCGGATCCACCAGCGCCGCATCGAGGGTCTCGCGCAGCTTCTGGCCGACGTCCGCGCTGACCTTCTGCCCTTGCTTCTCGGACAGTTCGGTGGCGTCCTTGGCCAGCTTGTCGAGCAGTTTGTGCCGCTTCGGAGTCAGCTCGCGCAGGCGCTCGCCGTCCAGGTCCGCGGTCGCCTCGCGGAACTCGTCCCCGAGGGCCAGCAGGTCGTCCAGCTCGTCGGGCAGCTCGCGGGCGGCCAGGTTCGTCACCCAGGCGGCGACGGTCGGCTTCCGCATCGCCTTCAACCGGGTCGATCCGAGCTGGTCGCCGTCGGCCTTCAGCTGTTTGGCGAGCTCGTTGCGGGTAGCAATGAAGTCGGCAGCCGGGGCGGCGTACAGGGCGTCGGCTGCCTCTTCGAAGTCCACGCCACCGACGCTACCGGAACTGCGCCGTCCGTAGAACCACCCCGGCGCGCGGGGGATTGTGCGCCGGAGTGGCTGCTGTGGCGGCGACTACTTCTTGAAGGAATCCTTCGCCTTCTCGCCGGCCTGCTTCAGCGCGGCCACGGACTGCTCGGTGTCGCCCTTCGCCTGCAGATCGCGGTTGTCGGTCGCCTCGCCGGTCTCCTTCTTGACCTTGCCTTTGGCTTCCTTGGCGGCGTTCTTGACCTTGTCTCCGATACCCATCGGTCTCTCCTTCACGGGCTTCGGGCTTTCCCTTGCCGTCCGGGTGCCCGGGAGCCCGAGGATCCATGCATGCCGCGCGGGTATCGGACGATATGCGGTTACGACGCAGCGATCCGGACGGCCCCGGCCTGACCAGGCGGGGCCACGGCCGTGGTTTCAGCTACCTCGATCCGGACGGCAAGCGGGTCACCGACCAGGAGACGCTGGAGCGGATCCGGTCGCTGGCCATCCCGCCGGCCTGGAAGGACGTCTGGATCTGCCCGTACCCGAACGGTCACCTGCAGGCCACCGGCACCGACGACGCCGGCCGGCGGCAGTACCTGTACCACGACGACTGGCGGACGACCCAGGACGCCGGCAAACACGACCGGGTACGGCGCCTCGCCCGCAAGCTGCCCGAGTTCCGCGAGGCGGTGGACCGCGACCTGTGCCGCAAGGGGATCGACCGCGAACGGGTGCTCGCGGTCGCGCTGCGGATGCTCGACTACGGCGTCTTCCGGACCGGCAACTCCGAGTACGCCGAGGAGCACGGCAGTCGCGGCGCGGCGACCCTGCTGCGCGACGATGTCCGCGTCCGCAAGGGCAAGGTGGTGTTCGACTTCGTCGCCAAAGGCGGTGTGGACCGGGCGATCGAGCTCGACGACGACCACCTGGCCGACGCGGTCTCCTCGCTCAAACGCGCCCGGCACGGCGAGCCGGAACTGCTGGTCTACCGGGACGGGGACGGGTACCACGGGATCGACGCGACCATGATCAACGAGCGCTTCCAGGAACTGGTCGGCGACGACTTCACCGTGAAGGACCTGCGCACCTGGACCGCGACCGTACATGCCGCCGTGAACCTCGCTCAGGCCGACCCACCGACCACCAAGAAGGCTCTGAACGCCGCGGTCAAGGACATGCTCGCCGAAGTCGCCGACCACCTCGGCAACACGCCGGCCGTCGCGAGGGCGTCGTACGTCGATCCCCGGGTCGTCACGCAGTACGAGGAAGGGCGGACGATCGCGACGGCGGTCGGCCGGCACGGTGACGACCTGAACGACGAGGACACCCGCGAGGCCCTGGAGCGCTCGGTGGCACGGCTGCTCACCAGGAACGAATAGACGGCATCCCAGGGGGCACCGGCCGGGCCTATTCCAACGGGAGGAGCCGCGATGCGGGCCTTGGTCCTGAACTGCACTCTGAAGGCGTCACCGAGTGAGTCGAACACCGACCAGCTGGCAGATGTGGTGGTCGACGCGCTTCAGCAGGAGAAGGTCGACGTCGACCGGGTCCGGCTGGCCGACCTGAACATCAAGCCCGGCGTGAGCAGCGACGAGGGGACCGGGGACGAATGGCCCGGCATCCACCAGCAGCTGCTGGACAGCGACATCCTGATCGTCGCCACGCCGACCTGGGTCGGGCGGCCGTCGTCGATCGCGCAGCGGATGCTCGAGCGGATGGACGCGATGCTGAGCGAGACCGACGACGAGAACCGGCCGGTCGCGTACAACCGGGTCGCCGGGGTCATCGTCACCGGCAACGAGGACGGCGCGCACCACGTGATCTCCGAGATCAGCGGCGGGCTGGTGGACATCGGCTACACGATTCCCGGCCAGGCCTGGACGTACTGGAACAAGGGACCCGGGCCGGGTCCGAGCTACTCCGAGACCGACGAGGGGCACGAGTGGTCGGCGAAGACCGGGCGGGCGATGGTGAGCAACCTGGTGGCGGTCGCGAAGGCGCTGGCCGCGAACCCGGTGCCGGCCCCGCCGAGCTGATTGTCCGGTGGCGGCATCGGGTACCGGGCGGGCGGCGTGAAAGGAGCAGACGATGCCGGCAGGATCGAACCGGAAGCGTGAGCGGCAGTACGAGCACATCAAGGCGGGGCTGAAGAAGCGCGGCCGGAGCGAGGACACCGCGGAGGAGATCGCGGCGCGCACCGTGAACAAGGAGCGCGCGAGGGCCGGCGAGGCCAAGGAGAAGAGCCGCAGCTCCACCCAGGACATCTCCTCGGGCCGTCGTGGCGGGCTGCGGTCGCACAGCGGATCGCAGGGCCGCACCAAGGAACAGCTCTACAACGAGGCCAAGCAGAAGAACATCAAGGGCCGCTCCAAGATGAGCAAGGCCCAGCTCGAGAAGGCAGTGGGCCGCTAGTGAAGGCTCTCACCTGGCAGGGCAAGCGCTCCGTCGAGTTCACCGATGTGCCGGACCCGCGGATCCTGGAACCGACCGATGCCGTCATCAAGGTGACGACAACCGGGATCTGCGGGTCCGACCTGCACCTGTACGAGGTGATGGGCCCGTTCCTGGACCCCGGCGACATCCTCGGCCACGAGGCGATGGGCATCGTCGAGGAGACCGGGCCCGAGGTCACCAACCTGAAACCCGGCGACCGCGTGGTCGTCCCGTTCCAGATCGCGTGCGGGACCTGTTTCATGTGCAGCCGCGACCTGCAGACCCAGTGCGAGACGACCCAGGTCCGCGAACAGGGTATGGGCGCCGCGCTGTTCGGCTACACCAAGCTCTACGGACAGGTGCCCGGCGGACAAGCGGAGTACCTGCGCGTCCCGCAGGCCCAGTACGGTCCGATCAAGGTGCCGCACGGGCCGCCGGACGAGCGGTTCGTCTACTTGTCCGACGTACTCCCGACGGCGTGGCAGGCGGTCGAGTACGCCGCGACCCCGGCCGGCGGGACGCTCGTCGTCCTGGGCCTCGGCCCGATCGGAGACATGGCCTGCCGGATCGCACTCCACCGCAGGTATCGCGTGATCGGCGTCGATCTGGCTCCCGAGCGGCTGGCGCGCGCCGAGGAGTACGGCGTCGAGGTGCTCCGGTACGACGGCAAGGTCGCGGACCGGATCAAGGACCGCACCGAAGGACGCGGCCCCGACTCGGTGATCGATGCCGTCGGCATGGAGGCCCACGGCTCCCCGGTGGCGAAGGTCAGCCAGCAGCTGGCCGGCTACCTTCCGGACGCCCTGCAGCGCAAGGTGATGCAGACCGTCGGCGTGGACCGGCTGGCGGCGCTGTACCTCGCCGTCGACATCGTCCGGCGGGGCGGGACGATCTCGCTGATCGGCGTGTACGGCGGGATGGCCGACCCACTGCCGATGCTGACCATCTTCGACAAGCAGATCCAGCTCCGGATGGGCCAGGCCAACGTCCATCGGTGGTCGGACCAGATCCTCGAGCTGCTCGGCGACGAGGACCCCTTGCGGGTGGACGGTTTCGCCACCCATCACCTGCCGTTGTCGGACGGACCGGCGGCGTACGACATGTTCCAGCAGAAGCGCGACGGCGCGGTGAAGGTCCTGCTCACGCCCTGACCCGGAGGAATTCGTGCAACACATCGACGCCACCCCGCTGAGCGACGAGGAGTTGCAAGGCATCGACGCGTACTGGCGAGCGGCCAACTACCTGTCGGTCGGGCAGATCTACCTGCTCGACAACGCGTTGCTCAAGGAGCCGTTGCGGGCCGAGCACATCAAGCCCCGGCTGCTCGGGCACTGGGGTACGACGCCTGGGCTGAACCTGATCTACGCACACCTCAACCGGGTGATCCGGCTTCGCGAACGCGAGCTGATGTACGTGATCGGGCCGGGTCACGGCGGCCCGGCGATCGTGGCCAACACCTGGCTCGAGGGCAGCTGGACGGCGGCGTACCCGAACACCAGGCAGGACGAGCTCGGGATGACGCGGTTGTTCAGGCAGTTCTCGTTCCCCGGCGGCATCCCCAGCCACGTGGCGGCCGACGTGCCCGGGTCGATCAACGAGGGCGGTGAGCTCGGCTACTCGCTGAGCCACGCGTACGGCGCCGCCGCCGACA
This sequence comes from Kribbella sp. NPDC050470, assembly GCF_044458365.1. Lineage (NCBI taxonomy): Bacteria > Bacillati > Actinomycetota > Actinomycetes > Propionibacteriales > Kribbellaceae > Kribbella > Kribbella sp. NPDC050470. Next base: position 59,555 of record NZ_JBITHV010000005.1, read on the forward strand.
AACCGGAGCTCGTCGTCGCCTGTGTCGTCGGGGACGGCGAAGCCGAGACCGGGCCGCTCGCGACCTCGTGGCACTCGAACAAGTTCCTCGACCCGGTGCGCGACGGCGCCGTACTCCCGATCCTGCACCTGAACGGCTACAAGATCGCGAACCCGGCGCTGCTGGCCCGGATCGGCGACGAGGAGCTGACCGCGCTGCTGCAGGGCTACGGCCACGAGCCCTACTTCGTCGATGGTTCGGACCCTGCGACGGTGCACCAGGCGCTGGCCGCCGCACTGGACTACTGCCTGGACCGGATCGACGAGATCCAGCTGGAGGCGCGTACGGCGTCCGAGCGCCCGGCACGTCCCGCCTGGCCGATGATCGTGCTCAAGACGCCGAAGGGCTGGACGGGACCGCACACGGTCGACGACCAGCCGGTGGAGGACACCTGGCGATCGCATCAGGTGCCGCTGTCCGGCGTACGGACGAACGAGGAACACCTGCGGCAGCTGGAGTCCTGGCTGCGCAGCTACCGGCCCGAGGAGCTGTTCGACGAGGAGGGCCGGCCGGTCGAACTGTTGCGGGACCTCGCGCCCGGCCCGGACCTCCGGATGGGGTCGAAGGGCAACGAGCAGAGCCGTGACCTCGAACTGCCGCCGGTCGAGGAGTACGCCGTACCCGTCAAGCGGCCGGGTGCGGAGGACGGCGAGCCCACGAAGGTGTTCGGTGCCTACCTCAGGGACGCGTTCCGGCTGAATCCGGACAATCTCCGGTTGTTCGGCCCGGACGAGACCGAGTCGAACCGGCTGAACGCGGTCTACGAGGCCACGGACAAGGCGTGGCTGGCGGAACGGCGGGACACCGACGAGCATCTCGCGCCGGACGGGCGAGTGTTCGAGATTCTCAGCGAGCACACCTGCCAGGGTTGGTTGGAGGGGTACCTGCTCACCGGGCGGCACGGGCTGTTCTCGTCGTACGAGGCTTTCGTGCACATCGTCGACTCGATGGTCAACCAGCACGCGAAGTGGCTGAAGACGATCAACCGGCTCGACTGGCGGCGGCCGGTGCCGTCGCTGAACTACCTGCTCACCTCGCACGTCTGGCGGCAGGACCACAACGGGTTCTCGCACCAGGATCCCGGGTTCATCGACCACGTGGTGAACAAGAAGGCCGAGGTGGTCCGGGTCTACCTGCCGCCGGATGCGAACACGCTGCTGTCCACGATGGACCACTGCCTGCGGACCCGGAACTACGTGAATGTCGTTGTCGCAGGCAAGCAACCGCAGCCGAGCTGGCTGGATTGGGAGTCGGCCGCCCTGCACTGCGCGCGCGGGATCGGCGTCTGGGACTTCGCAAGCAACGACGAAGGTGACCCGGATGTGGTGATGGCTTGCGCGGGCGACGTACCGACGCTGGAGACGATGGCCGCGGTCGACCTGCTGCGGCAGCACGTGCCCGGGCTGCGGATCCGGGTGGTCAACGTCGTCGACCTGATGCGGCTGCAGGACCCGATGGAGCATCCGCACGGGCTGCCGGACGCCGAGTTCGACGCGTTGTTCACCACCGACAAGCCGGTGATCTTCGCGTACCACGGCTATCCGTGGCTGATCCACCGGCTGACCTACCGGCGGCACGGGCACCACAACCTGCACGTCCGCGGCTACATCGAGGAGGGTACGACGACCACGCCGTTCGACATGGTGGTGCTGAACAACCTCGACCGGTACCACCTGGCGATGGACGTGATCGACCGGGTCCCGTCGCTCGGGACCCGCGCGGTGGCGACCCGGCAGCATTTCGCCGACCAGCGCGTGCGGCATCGCGCCCACGTCACCCGGTACGGCGAGGATCTGCCGGAGGTCCGCGAGTGGCGCTGGACCTCCTGACCGGCGCTACTTGGTGACCGTCGCCGAAAGGTCGGTGCGCAAGCGGTCCAGGATGCCGCGGAGCAACCGGGAGACCTGCATCTGGCTGACGCCGAGCTCGTTGCCGATCTCCTCCTGCGTGAGGCCGTTGCGGAACCGGAGCTCGAGGATGCGCTTGTCGCGGTCGCCGAGCGAGGCGACGGCCGGCGTCAGGGTGTGGACGTTCTCGACCAGTTCGTAGCCGTCCTCGGAGTCTGCGACCGTGTCGAGCAGGCTGGTGCCGCCGTCGACGGTGCCGGGCGCGTCGAGGGACAGGGTGGTGAAGCAGCCGCGGACCGACGCGGCCTCGACCACTTCGCCGGCGTCGGTGCCGAGCGCCTCGGCGGTCTCCTTGTCCGTCGGGAGGTGCCCGAGGCGTTGGGTCAGCTCGGGTTCGGCCGCCGCGATCGAGCCCTGCATCTCCTGAACCCGGCGCGGCGGCCGGACGGTCCAGGCGCAGTCGCGAAAGTACCGCTTCAGCTCGCCCCGGATCGTCGGTACGGCGTACGAGAGAAAGGCTGTGGACGCGTCGAGCCGGTAGCCGTTCGCGGCCTTCACCAGGCCGAGGTACGCGACCTGCTCGAGGTCGTCGGGGTCGACGCCCTTGCTGCGGTAGCGCGAGGCGATCGACCGGGCCACCGGCGCGTTCAGCAGGACCACTTCGTCGAGCAGTTCCTGGTGGCGTGGGTCAGGGGTGCTGTCGGCCTCGATCAGCAGGTCGTGGGTGGTTTCTGCGATGAGCAGCTTCGAATCGGCAGGTGTTACAGGTGCGATCGTCACGGTGAGGGACCTCGTCGTGTGTCGTCCTGCAGGAGTGGCGTCAAGGCTGAACCACTTGGCTCCACCAGATCAAACTCAGCCGTTGCTTTCAACCCCCGAGGTGTTACAGGTGTTTGAACTGGGCACCGGCGGGCCGTGACGAAGTTCACTGGCGCGTCGCACTGGGTCCCGCGTGACGGTGGTCTGCGCAAGCTCACCGCGACGTTGCCCGAGTGCCGTGGCTGCGACCTGTTCGAGGACGCCGAGCGCGTCGTACCGGGAGAAGGTCCGGCGCGGGCGCGGATGATGTTGATCGGTGAACAGCCTGGTGACGTGGAGGACAAGGAAGGCCATGTCTTCGTCGGACCGGCCGGACGCCTGCTGGACAAGGCGTTGGCGGAGGCGGGGATCGATCGCTCGGCGGTGTTCCTCACCAACGCGGTCAAGCACTTCCGGTTCGAGCGGCAGGGCAAGCGCCGGATCCACAAGACGCCGGGCGCCGGTCACATCTCCGCCTGCCATCCGTGGCTGGAGCGCGAGCTGGAAGTGGTGAAGCCCACGCTGGTCGTTGTTCTCGGCGCGGTCGCGGCCCGCGCAGTCTTCGGAACCGGGTTCAAAGTCACGGAACAACGCGGTCTGCCGCAGGAACTGCCGGACGGCCGGTCCGCGGTCGCGACGGTGCATCCCTCATCGGTGGTCCGGTCGAGGGAGTACCGCCGCGACTTCGCGTCGTTCGTCGACGACCTACGGGTCGCCGTCGACCTGCTAAGGGGTGTCTGACACCCCTAGCGCATGATCCGGCGTAGCTCGGGGAGCACCTCGGTGCGGTAGAGGTTCATCATGTCGACCGAGTGCGGGCCCATGTTCGCCACGTAGATCTCGTCGAAGCCGGCTTCGATATAGGGCTTGAACGCGTCCACGTGGGTGTCCACCTTCGACCCGGCGGCGACCGACTGTGCGGTCGACTCCTTCGTCACCAGCTGACTGGCTTGCTCGAAGTGCCGCGGCGACGGCAGCACCTGCGACAGTTCACCGGGCAGACCCGAGTTCCGCCAGATCCGGTGCGCCTGCTCGATCCCCTCTTCCTCGGTCGGCGCGTAGCTGACCTTGAACCCGACCTGCGCGGGCTTGTCGCCACCGCCGTTGTCCCGGAACCGCTGCAGCAGCTCGGCATCCGGCGACGTGGTGATGTACCCGTCCGCGATTCGCGCCGCGACGTCGGTTGCCTCCGGCCCGAACCCGGACATGTAGATCGGCAGCGGCGTCTCCGGCCGGGTGTAGATCCGGGCCGTGTCGACGGTGTAGTGCTTGCCGTGGTGGCTGACGAAACCGTCCTCGGTCCACAGCCGCCGCATGATCTCGACCGCCTCCTCGAGCATTTCCAGCCGGACGTCGACCGTCGGCCAGACGCTGCCGAGGACGTGCTCGTTGAGTGCTTCGCCGGTCCCGACGCCGAGGGTGAACCGGCCGTTCAGGAAGACGGCGCTGGTCGCGGCCGCCTGGGCGATGACGGCCGGGTGGATCCGCACCGTCGGGCAGGTGACCGCGGTGGTCACCGGCAGCTCGCAGACCTGGGAGATCGCCCCGATGCTCGACCAGACGAACGCGCTCTCACCCTGCTCGTCGTTCCAGGGGTGGAAGTGGTCGCTGATCCACAGTGCGTCGAACCCGGCCTCCTCGGCCAGCCGTGCCTGCTCGATCAGCTGGGCCGGGGTGTACTCCTCACTGGACAGGAAGTATCCGATCTTCATCTCGTCTCCCGCTCACATCGGCTGCACTACCGGCCCGGTGCCCCGGACCTGCGGCGCTATGCACGGGACAAGGCCTTGCCGAGCTTGCCGTCCGCGGTCACCAGCACGCGGTCGAGCTCCAGCCAGTGGGCCATCAGGTCGAGCTCGGCCTTGAGCGGTTCCACGATGTCGGGTACGCCGTCCTCGGCGGTCACGGTCGGGACGACGAGGGCCGAGTTCCGGCGATCGGCTTTCACATCCACCCGCGCGACGATCCGGTCGCCGAGCAGGAACGGCAGCACGTAGTAGCCGTGCACGCGCTGGGCCGCGGGCGTGTAAATGCTGATCCGGTAGAAGAAGTCGAACAGCCGATGGGTCCGGTCGCGGTTCCAGATCAGAGTGTCGAACGGCGACAGCAACGCCCGTGCCTGGACCGGCCGATCCTGGGCCGCCGACCACAGATAGCTCTGCTGCGGCACGCCGGACACGCGAACCGGGACGAGTTCGCCGGCGTCGACCAGCTCACCGATGACCTGGTTGGCGGTTGCTCTCGGCAACGGAAAGTGCCCGCCGCCCTGGCCGCACAGCTCGCGCGCGGTGGCGACCCCGAGCGTCCGGGCCGAGATCCTGACCAGGTCCCGGCGCGCTTCCTCGGCGCTCAGCTCGGGCTGTGGTGGCAGGACCCGCTCGGTCAGGTCGTAGAGCCGCTCGAAGTTGCGCCGGCCGGCGATCGTCACCTGACCCGTGCAGTACAGGTACTCGATCGCGATCTTCGCGTCCTGCCAGTTCCACATCTTCCCGGTGCTCGGATCCGGGTCCGGGTCGGTGCGCTTGCGCCGTACCCCGTCCGGGTTGGCCTCGCCGGCCGTGATCGGCCCGCGTTCGGTGACCAGAGCCAGCACGTCGTCGACGTACCCGGGTCGCTCGGCGGTCAGCCTGCGCATGCCGGTGACGACCGACCACGGCGCGGTGAGCGCGGGATCCAGGTCGGCGGCGGGACCCCAGTCCTGGAGGTCGGCAGCCCGCATTCGCCAACGGAACAAGGGGTAGCTACTCAGCGGGATCAGGCTTGCCTTGTGCGCCCAGAAGTACTCGAACAGCTCCCGGTCCGCGCCCCAGCACATCCGATCCAGCGTCGTCCGCGAGTACGAGCCGAGTCGGGCGAACAGCGGCAGGTAGTGCGAGCGGCACACCACGTTCACCGAGTCGACCTGCAGAACGCCGATCCGCTCGATAACTCGCCGGAGATGCCGCGCGTCGACGCGCCCGGGCCGCGGCTCGGCGAAGCCCTGCGCCGTCAGCGCGATCCGCCGCGCCTGGTCGATCGAGATCGTCTCACCCGCGGCTCCCATGACCCGAAGCTACCGCGATCGCTGTGTCACCACGATGCACAGCAGTACGACGACAGCCGTGATCGGAGCCGCCACCGGCAGGTGCTCGCCCATCAGGAGGACGGACCACACCAGAGTCAGCAACGGCTGGGCCAACTGGAGCTGACTGGCCTTGGCCACGCCGATGATCCCCATCCCGCGGTACCAGACGACGAAGCCGCCGAGCTGCGAGATCCCGGCGATGTAGGCCAGCCCCACGATGCTGATCGGGCTCAGGTCGATCGGTTCCCGAGGTACGGCGATCAGCGTGATCGCGAGGCTGACCGGCAGGGCGAGCACCACGGCCCAGGCTATGACGTGCCAACCGGGCAGGTGCGCGGCCAGTCGACCGCCCTCGGCGTACCCGAGTGCGCAGGCGACCAGCGCTGCGACGAGGTACAGGTCGGCGATCGAGACGGCGCCGTGTTGCCGGGTGAGGGTGAACACCAGGACGGCCGCGGCGCCGGTCACGGCAGCCGCCCAGAACCGCCAGGACAATGTGCGGCGGGTCAGCAGTGCCGCCGCGGAAGCGGTTGCTATCGGCAAGAGGCCGGTGACGACCGCGGTGTGCGCGGTCGTCGCGGTCTGCAACGCCAACGCTGACAGCAGCGGGAAGCCGATCACGCAGCCGCCGGTGACGACCAGCAGACCCCGGAGATCCTCGCGGCGCGGCCACGGAACACGCAGGCCGGCCAGGAGCGCGATCGCGAGCACCCCGGCGAGCAGTGCGCGGACGCCGGTCGCAGTCCACGGGCCCATGCCCTGAGTGGCCCAGACGGTGGCCGGGGCGCTCAGCGAGAACGACGCCACCCCTAGAAGCGCGGCGACGGTCCCCGTGCGGGGAGTCGATACCGCTTCTCGGCCAGGAGCGATAGCGCTATTCTGTGCTGTCATGAACGACGATAGCAGTCTGGATGTCGTCGTCGGGCGGTTGCGGGCCCAGGCGGCCGCCTCGAGCCCCGGTGATCGACTGCCCTCGAGCCGGCTGCTGGTCAAGCGGTGGGGGATCAGCCCGATCACCCTCTCGCGGGCGGTGACCGTGCTGGTGGCCGAGGGCGTCGTGGTCTCGCGGCCAGGCGCGGGGGTCTTCATCAGCGACCGAGCGCCGCGCCGATCAGAGACCGCGGCTGACCTGTCGTGGCAGGAGCAGGCGCTGACCGGTGAACGACCGCCGATCACCGCGATGCTGCGCATGCTTGCGACACCGGGCGACGACGTGATCGACCTGTCGACCGGTTACCTGCACGAGTCCTTGCAGCCGAGCAAGGCGCTGGCCGACGCGATGGCACGGGCAGGACGCCGGCCGGGGACCTGGACGCGCGCGCCGGCGGAGGGCATTCCCGAGCTCCGAGCCTGGTTCGCCGCCGACATCGCCGGCCGGGACGGGCCGCTCGGTGCGAACGATGTGCTGATCAGCTCGGGTGGGCAGACTGCGCTGGTCACGGCGCTCAGAGCCCTGACCGACCCGGGTGACAGTGTGCTTGTCGAGTCACCGACGTACCCGGGAACGCTGGCCGCGGCCCTTGCTGCCGGGCTGCGTTGTGTTCCTGTTCCGGTCGATGCGGACGGTATCCGAGTCGAGTTGCTCGCGGAGGCGTTCGCGAGCTCCGGTGCGCGGGTGGTGGTGGTCCAGCCGCTGTTCCAGAACCCGACCGGCGCCGTCCTCGCGCCTGGGCGGCGGGCGCAACTGATGAACGCCGTACGAGCGGCCGGAGCGTTTGTCGTCGAGGACGACTTCACGCGTCGGTTGGTGCACGGAGACGCTCCCGACCTGCCGCAGCCGTTGGCGGCCGATGATCCGGACGGTCACGTCGTCCACATCCGGTCGCTGACCAAACCGGCCTCGCCGAGCTTGCGGATCTCGGCGCTGACCGCGCGTGGCGTCGCGTTCGACCGGCTGCGCGCCACGCATGTGGTCAACAGCTTCTTCGTCCCCAGGCCGATGCAGGAGACCGCGCTGGAGTTGATGACGGCGCCGTCGTACGCGACGCATCTGCGCCGGCTGGCGACCGCGCTGCGGGACCGCCGGGAGACGACGACGCGAAGCCTGGCGGAGCGTTGCCCACACCTGACGGTGCACGCCGCTCGGCCCGGCGGTTACCACGTCTGGGCGTCGCTGCCCGACGGCGTACAAGACGACGAAGCCACGGCCGAAGCCTTGCGGCACTCGGTCGCGGTCAGTCCCGGAAGTGCGTTCCACCTCCCGGGCGGACCGACGCGGCACCTTCGGCTCAGCTACGTGGCGGCCGCATCGCCCGACGAGATCGTGCGGGGCGTCGAGCGGCTCGACCAGGCGCTGCGCCGACTGCGCTGAACGGGGGCGTCGCCCCACGCGGGAGCTGCGTGGGGCGACGACGGTTCGAGGGGTTTGGTGGTCAGGTGAAGATGCTGACGCCACCAGGACCGACCAGCAGGCCGATCACGATCAGGGCGGCGCCCCACAGCAGCTGGCCGCGGACAAGAGAGACGATCCCGGCAATGACGAGGATCGCCGCGATGATCCACAGGATGAGACCCATGGTCCTTCCAATCTCTAAGGCCGGGCGGGCACCCGGCGGCTGAACTCCCCGTGCTGCACCTCCAGTGCCCACCGCGCAAACGGTGAATCACTGACATGCGTCGTCAGGTATCCCTGCTTGACTGACCGTGGCCGACTGATGAGGAGGAGCCAGATGGAGGAGTGCTGCGCGGTGGTCGACCTGCGCCAGTACACGCTGCACCCGGGCCGGCGCGATGCGTTGATCGAGGTGTTCGACGAGCACCTGGTCGAGGGGCAGGAAGCGACCGGCATGCACATCGTGGGCCAGTTCCGCGACCTGGACGAACCGGACCGGTTCGTGTGGATCCGCGGCTTCGCGGATCTGCCGTCGCGTGCGGAGGCGTTGACGGCGTTCTACACCGGGCCGATCTGGCGTGCGCACTCCGGCGCCGCGAACGCGACGATGGTCGACTCCGACAACGCGCTGCTGCTGCAGCCGGTGGAGCTGCGTGACGGCTACCCGCGGCTCGACGCACCCCGCGCGCCTGTCGGTACGACGGAGGTGCCCGGATCCGTGATCGCCGGGGCGGTGTACCACCGGAGCTCGCCGGCCGACGGGTTCGTCGAGTTCTTCGCCGACCACGTCGCCCCGGTGCTGGTGGAGACCGGCGCCGAGCCGGTCGCGGTGCTCGAGACCTTGGTTGCCGAGAACAACTTTCCCGCGTTGCCGCTGCGCGACGAGGTGGTGCTGGCGTGGTTCGCCCGGTTCGCCGACGACGCGGCGTACGACGAGCATCGCCGGCAGCTCGCGGGGTCGCCGACGTGGCAGCAGAAGGTGCTGCCGGAGCTGGAGCGGCGGTCGGTCAAGCCGGTCCAGGAGCTGCGGCTGCGGCCGACCAGCCGGTCGCAGTTTAAATAGCTTGCGCGGCCGGGCGACCGCCCGGCATCCTGAGTCGACCCGTGTAGCGACGAGCGCTGCCTGGACCTAAGGAGGGCTGACGGATGGCCATCACTGTGCTGCGGCATGTCCGCGTCAGTCCCACCTCACCGTTCAGGAGCACCCCGGATGTCTTCCGACGTCTTTCGCACCGACTCAGAATTCTCTGACCTTTCAGACCTCGACTCCCGCTGGGCCGAACTCACCAGTGACGAGTCCCAACCCGATCCGGCCGACGCCTTCGTCTTCCAGTTCCACGCGGTCGACGAGAAACTCGGCCCGGATCAGCGCTGGTCCACCTGGCTGGACGTCGAGCGCGGTTCTCGCGGACCTGATCCCCGCCCGGACTGGGTGGTGACGGAACAGGCCGCGATCGACACCGAGCTCGGCGTCCTCAAAACCGGCAAGGAAGCCGACGTCTTCCTGGTCGAGCGGGCCGTCGAAGCCATCGGCGATAACCCGGCCCGGTCCTCGCTGCTGGCCGCCAAGCGCTACCGCACCGAGGAACACCGGTCGTTCCACCGCAGTACGTCGTACGTCGAGGGGCGCCGGACCCGGAACAGCCGGGACAGCCGCGCGATGGCGAAGAAGACCGCCCACGGTCGCAGCGTCGCCGCGGGGCACTGGGCGTACGCTGAGTGGGACGCGCTGTGCCGGCTGTGGAAGGCCGGTGTGCCGGTGCCGTACCCGGTGCAGGTGGACGGCACCGAGTTGCTGATGGAGTTCATCGACGACGGAGAGGGCGGGGCCGCGCCACGGCTCGCCCAGGTCCGGCCGCCGAAGGACCTGCTCGGTCAGTACTTCGAGCAGCTGCGGCACGGGATGCGCGAGCTGGCCAGGGCGGGGTTGGCGCACGGCGACCTTTCGCCGTACAACGTACTGGCCCAGGGCGACCGGATCGTGATGATCGACCTCCCGCAGGTCGTCGACATCGTCGGCAACCCGAAGGGGATGGACTTCCTGCTCCGGGACTGCCACAACATGGCGACCTGGTTCACCAACCGCGGGCTGGAGATCGACGAGCAGGAACTGTTCGCCGACCTGCTCACGATGGTGTTCTGATCGCCCTCTGGAACAGCGGGACCAGGGGGACCAGCCGGCCGGGGTAGGCGTCGACGAGGCCGTCGACGTGGTTGCCTGCCTCGACCCGCTGGTAGGTGTGCAGGCCGGTCCGGCGCGCCATGTTCGCGTACACGTCCGAGTCCTGGGTGATCGGCAGCAGGCTGTCGAACGTCCCGTGGATGGTGACCAGCGGCCGGCGGATCTTCCCGGTCAGCGCGATCCGTGCAACAGCCTGGTGCGCCTGCGTCCGCTCGGCGTAGTCGTAGTCGGCTTCGCTGCCGGTGTACGTCGGGTCGAGCTCGGCGGCGTAGATGCGTTGGGTCAGCTTCCAGTAGACCGAGTAGTGGTAGTCCCACAGGAAGTCCGACCGCGGGTCAAACCCGGCCTTCGCGATCAGCTCCGGTGATTGTTGCTCGTAGCCCCTGATCGCCGGCGGCAGGAACGTGAACAGGTTGGGCCCGTTCGCCGTCCACAGCGTGCCTTCGAGGTCGACGCCGCGCGTGAACAGCTCAGGGTGGTTCTCGAGCTGCCACCGGACCAGGTAGCCGCCGTTGGAGATCCCGGCGGCAACCACCTCGCGTGCAGGCTTCCCGTAGTACTTCGCGACCGTGGCGCGGGCGGCCCTCGCCAGTTGGGTCGTCCGCAGGTTCCACTCCACGATCGCGTCACCCGGCCGCACACCGTCGGTGTAGAAGGCGGCGCCGGTGTTGCCCTTGTCGGTCGCCGCGTAGGCGTAGCCCAGGGACAGCACGTAGTCCGAGATCGCTCTGTCGTTCGCGTACTGCGCTCGCACGCCAGGTGATCCGGAGACGACCAGGCCGCCGTTCCACTGCTCGGGCAGCCGGATCACGAACTGGGAGTCGTGGTTCCAGCCGTGGTTGGCATTGGTGTGCGACGAGTCCGGGAAGTAGCCGTCGATCTGGACGCCCGGCACGGGCCCCGGGGTCGGGAGACCGGAGTGCGTGAGCCCGGCATAGTCGGCCGGGTTGGTGTGGCCGGACGCCACGGTGCCGGTCGTGGTCAGGTCGTCGAGGCGCGCGAGTTGCTGATACTCGGCACCCGGGACCCGGACCGGTCGATGGGCGTCGGCCGGCACGGTCAGACCGGACAACAGCAGGACGGTGGCTGAGAAGAACGCGAGGCGGCGCATGGCGTCACGCTAGAAGCCGGTGTCACGACCAGACAGGGGGTCGCGGCACACATGCGCCGGCTCACCAGTGTTGTCCTACGACACAGCCTTGGCTGCTGCGCGTCCCGCCGTACGACCGGTGAAGAGGCAACCGCCGACGAACGTGCCCTCCAGCGAGCGGTAGCCGTGGATGCCGCCACCGCCGAAGCCGGCCACTTCGCCGGCCGCGTAGACACCCGGCAGCGGCTCGCCATCGGGCCGCAGCACTCGCGAGTCGAGGTCCGTCTGCAGGCCGCCGAGCGACTTCCGGGTCAGGATGTTCAGCCGTACGGCGATCAGCGGGCCGGCCTTCGGGTCGAGGATCCGGTGCGGTGACGCGACCCGGATCAGCTTGTCGCCGCGGTAGTTCCGGGCCCCGCGCAACGCGGTGATCTGCAGGTCCTTGGTGAAGGTGTTGGTGAGCTCCCGGTCCCGGGCGACGATCTGGCGCTCCAGGTCGTCCAGGTCGATCAGCTTGTCACCGGTCAGGTCGTTCATCGCGCGGACCAGGTCGGGCAGGTTGCTCCGGACGATGAAGTCGGCGCCCTTGTCCATGAAGGCCTGCACCGGTGCGGTCGCACCGCCGCGGGCCCGGCCGAGCACGCCGCGGATGTCCTTGCCGGTCAGGTCCGGGTTCTGCTCCTGGCCGGAGAGCGCGAACTCCTTCTCGATGATCTTCTGGGTGAGCACGAACCAGGTGTAGTCGTACCCGGTCCGCATGATGTGCTCGAGCGTTCCCAGGGTGTCGAAGCCGGGGAACAGCGGCACCGGCAGTCGCTTGCCGGTGGCATCGAACCACAGCGACGACGGTCCGGGCAGGATCCGGATCCCGTGCATCGGCCAGATCGGGTCCCAGTTCTGGATGCCCTCGGTGTAGTGCCACATCCGGTCCCGGTTCACGTACCGGCCGCCGGCCCGCTCGGTGATCGCCAGCATCCGGCCGTCCACATGCGCCGGGACCCCGGAGATCATCCGCTTCGGCGGCTCGCCCATCCGCTTCGGCCACTGCGACCGGACCAGGTCGTGGTTGCCGCCGATCCCGCCCGACGTCACGATCACCGCCTGCGCGGTGAGGCTGAAGTCGCCGACCTCGGCCCGCGAACTGGCCACCCCGCGGGCGACGTCGCTCGGCTCCAGGACCTTGCCCGCGACCCCGTCGACGACCCCGCCGGTGACGGTCAGCTCGTCGACCCGGTGCCGGAACCGGAACTCCACCAGGCCCTTCGCGACCGCCTCCCGGACCCGCCGCTCGAACGGCGCGACCAGGCCCGGCCCGGTGCCCCAGGTGATGTGGAACCGCGGGACCGAGTTGCCGTGGCCGTCCGCGTTGTAGCCGCCGCGCTCGGCCCAGCCGACCACCGGGAAGAACCGCACACCCTGGGCGTGCAGCCACGGACGCTTCTCGCCGGCCGCGAAGTCGACGTACGCCTCGGCCCACTGCCGGGCCCAGCGGTCCTCGTCGTCCAGCCGGTCGAACCCGGCCGACCCGAGCCAGTCCTGCAGCGCGAGATCGCGCGAGTCCTTGATGCCCATCCGGCGCTGCTCGGGGGAGTCGACGAACAGCAGCCCGCCGAACGACCAGAACGCCTGCCCACCCAGTGAGGCCTCCGGCTCCTGGTCCAGCAGCAGCACTTTCCGCCCCGCGTCGGCCAGTTCGGCAGTCGCGGCCAGTCCGGCCAGACCCGCCCCGACGACGATCACATCCGCGTCCATGGTGTCCATGTATAGCGGACCGGTGGCACGGATGGACGGGCTTGTGCGGAATTGTGAGGATGAGTGCTGTGACGACCCTTTCCGCGCAAGATCTCGTCCTGCCCGCCGCCTCCCTCGGACCGGAGAACCCGCTCGCGCCGCTGCGCAGCCAACAGGAGCTCCACCAGGTCCAGAACCTCGCCGAGCTCCCGGCCGACCTGCGCGAGAACATCCAGTACGGCCGCCTGCACAGCCCGCTGCCCTGCTTGAACCAGGACGGGTACGACCGTTCGCTGGTGGACCGCGCCCTTCCGGCGCTGGTGCTGGAGAACGACCACGTCCGAGCGACCGTGCTGCCCAGCCTCGGCGGACGGCTCTACTCACTCGTCGACAAGGCGAGCGGCGACGAACTGCTCTACCGCAATCCTGTGTTCCAGCCCGCGAACCTCGCGCTGCGCAACGCGTGGTGGGCCGGCGGCGTCGAGTGGAACGTCGGCAGCACCGGCCACTGGACCGGCACCTGCGCCCCGATGCACGCCGCCCGCATCGACGGCCCCGACGGTACGCCGGTACTGCGTCTCTGGGAGCTGGAACGGACCAGGAACCTCGTCACCCAACTCGACTTCTGGCTCCCGGCCGACTCGACCTTCCTGTACGTCGGCGTCCGCCTGCAGAACCCGTCCGACGCCGACGTCCCGGCCTACTGGTGGTCGAACATCGCCGTCGAGCAGTCGCCGGACACCCGCGTCCTGGTGCCGGCCGACCAGGCCTGGCGGTTCGGCTATGGCAAACGACTCGACCTCATCGAGGTACCTCTGTATGAGGGGACCGACCTCACCTACCCGATGCAGCACAGCCGGGCGGTCGACTTCTTCTTCGAACCACTGGCGGACGAACGGCCGTGGATCGCGTCGGTGAACGGTGCGGGCAACGGTCTGGTTCAGGCGTCGACCGATCGACTGCAGGGCCGGAAGCTCTTCGTCTGGGGTGAAGGCACGGGCGGACGGCGATGGCAGGAGTGGTTGGCGCCGGGTCTTCAGGGCCACGGCTACGCGGAGATCCAGGCCGGCCTTGCCCGGACTCAGATGGAGCACCTGAAGTTGCCGGCCGCAACGAACTGGCACTGGCTCGAGGCCTACGGCCGGCTGTCGGTGGACCCCGTGGCCGCGCACGCCGAGGACTGGGTGACGGCCCGGACGGCCGGCACCGAAGCGCTGCGTCCGGTCCTGGATCAGCTGCCGGAGCGCGAGCGCGCATGGTTGACGGTTGTGGACGCGGCACCGGTCGAGAGCCTCGCGGTCGGCTCGGGCTGGGGTGCGCTGGAGCTGACCCTGACGGGGTGGACGGTCTCGGCAGGTACGCCGTTCGACGAGGACACCATGACATCGCGGGAACGCGCGTGGTTGCCCTTGCTCGACGGGCGGTTGCCGGCGGCTGACGCCGTACCTGATGGAACGCTGGTGAGCTGGCGGGAGCAGCTGGAGAAGGCTGAGGACAATTGGCTCGTCTGGTACCACCGCGGTGTCGCGCGCCATTACGCCGGAGACGTCGATGGTGCGGTGGAGGCGTGGCGGCGGTCGGGGGACAATCCGTGGGCGCTGCGGAACCTTGGCTTCGTCACCGGGGAGCTGTCGTACTACGAGCGGGCGGCCGAGCTGCTGCCGGACCTGGTCGAGCTGCAGGTCGAGGCGGTCGCTGCTGCGCTCGAAACCGACGTACCGCGGGCCGGCCGGATGCTCGCGCGCGTCCAGGCTGCGGATGACCCGCGGATCCGGCTGCTGCGGATCCGGCACGCGCTGCTGTCCGGCGACCCGCAGACGGCCGCCGCGTTTCTGGCCGACGGCATCCAGTTGCCGACCGTTCGTGAGGGCGCGAACCCGCTGGCGGACCTGTGGGTGGAGACCGAGGAAGCGCTCGGCACCCGGCGGCCGGTGCCCTCGCAATATGAGTTCGGGATGGGCGGTCACTGACTTCTCGAAAACTTTGTCAGGACGTGGGAACCGAGTGCCTCCAGGCGTCGTCTCACCGTTGTGCGGCAAGGGCCGCGCAAGGTGTCTCCCAGAGACATCGACCAACGACGACCGCGTCGCTCGCGGGCGGCGCGTCGGGGGTGAGTGCCATGTTGACGATCGTTGTGCTCGGTGGGTTCGGCCTGGTGCTGCTGGTCACGGCATGCATCGTGCTGGATGTGCTCGCCGGGCTCCGGCGGGACGAGATCCCCTCGGGCACGGAAGAGAAGACGGCCGGTCAGGTGATCCGGGTGCGTGGCCCGGTCCGCGGTCAGCTGGACGGCGGCGAATCGACGGTCTACACCGAGGTCACCGTCGAGTACTGCACCCGCCGGGGTGAGGGACCGTTCGAGGTCTCCCGCAAGCTCCCGGTGGGCAGCAGGATTACTTACACCAAGGGCGACCGGGTCATCGTCAGCTACGACGTCCGGAGCCCGCGCCGGGCCCGCATCGCCGGCCGGGTCAGCCACTGGCCGCAGCTGGGGCCGCGGAGCTCGGACCCGGTTCCACAGCCCTAGAGCACGTCTTCAAGCAAGTCGCCCTCCCACGGCTTGCTCCGCCCACCCCTCGCCTCCGGCGAGGGCTTTTGCGCTTCCAGGTCCTGTCTGCTGATCCCCCGCCTACTGCGCGGGATCAGCAGACAGGACCTAGGCGGGGAGGTGGGGTGCGAGCAGGTTGTAGAGGACCGGGCGGCCTTGGGACAGGACGTAGTCGGCTTCGGAGGGATCCAGGCGGTCGGCGAGGTGGGCCAGGGCTTCGCCCATGGTGATGCTCAAGGTGACGGCCAGACGGAACTCGTGGGTGTCCCGGGCGCCGAAGCGGGCGGTGAGGAGCTCGGCGAACTCGCCGGCGTGCTGGTCGTCGTACTCGCCGGGCTGGGTCTCCAGGTCCGGGTCGCCGAGCCCACTCAGTACCACCGCCCGGAACCCGGGATCCGTCCGGTGCATCTCCCGGAACGTGTCCAGCGTGACGTCCACCGACTCCCGCCAGGTCGTCACCGACCCGAGCCGCTCCCGCACCGCCTCGGAGTAGCGCGCCTGGTTCCGGCGCTCGATCGCCTGGATCAGGCTCCGCTTGTCCGGGAAGTACCGGTACACGCTGCCGACCGCGATCTCGGCCCGCTTCGCGATCCCGCTCGTCGACGCGGCGTCGTACCCGCGTTCGACCACTTCGGCGCAGGCCGCGTCCAGGATCCGCTCGACCTGCCGGCTGGCCCGGTCCTGGGTCGGCGTCCGGCGCAGTGGATACGCCCCCGATGTCACCATGTCGCTCATTGTCCATCTTCCGGGGGGACAACGTTGCCACCCGGATGTGACAGATTGCCGACAGATCGGCCTCGGCACCGACGGCCGACAACCTGGTGTCCGCCCACAGGAGGGGAATTCCCGTCATGCGTATCAGCAGAACGGTGGTCGCCGGCCTGGCCTCCGCCGCGATCGCCGCGACCGGACTCGCCGGTACGGCGCTTACGACCTCGCAGTCCGCACCGGCCGGCCCGCAGTCGCAGCAGCAGGAGAACGGCTCGGGCCTGCGGTTGAACCAGCTGCAGATGATCGGCTCGCACAACTCGTACCACCGCGAGCTCAGCCCGGCCGAGCAGAAGGTCCAGCAGGCCCAGAACCCGGGCTCGGTCGACCTCTGGTACTCGCACGCAGCCATCCCGGCGCAACTGGAGGACCAGAACATCCGGACCCTCGAGCTCGACCTGGTCCCGGACTCCCCGGAGGGCGGGCTGTACACGTACCCGCTGATCCGCAAGCTGACCGGGCAGGGACCGCTGACCGACCCGGTGATGGCCCAGCCCGGCATCAAGGTCATGCACATCCCGGACTTCGACTACAACGGCACCTGCAAGTCGCTGGTCGTCTGCCTGCAGCAGGTGAAGGCCTGGTCGGACCAGAACCCGGACCACGCGCCGATCACGATCAGCCTCGAACTCAAGCAGTCCGACCCGAAGGTGGTCGCGGCCGGCGGTGTGCAGTCCCCGCCGTGGGACGCGGCGAACCTGGACAAGATCGACGCCGAGATCCGGTCGGTCTTCGGTGCGAAGGAGATCCTGACGCCGGACGACGTACGCAAGCCGGGCCTGACGCTGGAGCAGTCCGTGCTGACGAAGGGCTGGCCGAAGGTCGACTCGGTCCGCGGCCAGGTGCTGTTCTACTTCGACAACGGCGGCGCCGGCACGATCCGGGACCTGTACCGGGCCGGCAAGCCGAACCTGGAGGGCCGGGCGGTCTTCACCCGCGGTCCCGAGGGCCAGCCGGACGCCGCGATCACGCAGGTGAACGACCCGCGTGGCGCCAACCAGGCCGAGATCCAGCGGCTGGTGTCGAAGGGCTACCTGATCCGGACCCGGTCCGACGAGCCGATGGCGACGATCCGCGAGAAGGACTTCAGCCGGGTCGGGATCGCGCTGGCCAGCGGCGCCCAGGTGGTCACCACCGACTTCCCGGTCGCCGGGATGGCGGCCCGCTACGACAGCGACTTCGTCGCGAAGCTGCCGGGGGACACCCCGGTACGATGCAATCCGGTGTCGGCGCCGCAGTGGTGCCGCGGGAACGTCGCGGAGAGGTGACCTGAGCATGTCGGAGCACGTGGTCGATCTCAGTTGGAGCCGTGGTGAGCACGAGTTCACCTACGACACCTACAACCGCGACCACGAGTGGCGCTTCGACGGCGGGATCACGGTGCCGGCGTCGGCCAACCCGACGTACCTGGGCAACCCGGGCCCGGTCGACCCGGAGGAGGCGTTCGTGGCGGCGCTGTCGTCGTGCCACATGCTGACCTTCCTGGCGATCGCGGCCCGCAAGCGCCTGGTCGTGGACGCGTACGACGACCACGCGGTCGGCGTGATGGCGAAGAACGAGGCCGGCCGGCTGGCGATCACCCAGGTGACCCTGCACCCGAAGATCGTCTGGGGCGGCGCGGAGCCGGACGCCGAGGCGATCGAGCGGATGCACCACCGGGCGCACCTGGAGTGCTTCATCGCCAACTCGGTCACCACCGAGGTGACGGTGGCTTAGGGCAACAAAAAAACCACCCACCGGCCTGGCCTGAGCCTCGCGCAAGCGGCGTCAGGACAGCCGGCGGGTGGTTCTCGGTGCACCTCTGTGGCGGTGCACCACAGATCCGGCGGCGCCTCGCACGGGGCGCCTCTTGCGTTGTGCGACATCCGTGCGGTCTAGCTCGGTGGGCAAGACCGTCCGGGTGCGCCGCCTGGATCCGTTCGTCCGGTACGCGCCGTTACTGCTCGGCGGCGGCGTCGCTCCGGTCGTCAGCGGTCTGGGTCATCTCGACGGCCAGCAGGTCCTCGAGCCGGCGGACCTGCTCGTTGGCCATCGTGGACATCAGTCGGTGGATCGTCATGCCGGTGAGACGCACGCGGTCATCGGTTATGACGGGAATTCGGCCCGACTTTTGATGTGACCTACTTCTCATCCAGTCCATCGGGGCGGAGCGGGACCAGGGCGCGGGCCTCGTCGTACGTCGTGCCGGTCAGCTCGAGCAGGTCGACGACGGTGGAGCGGATCTGCCCGAGGACGACGACTGCGGACAGGCCGGCGGGCAGCGGCAGCTCCGCCGTACGGCGGCCGAGCTCGCCCAGGACGCGGTGCGCGGCGACGTCGGCGTGCGGCTCGAACAGGGACTCGCCGATCAGGCGGGTGCCGTCGGCGAGCCGCTCGAGCAGCACCGGGTACTCGGCCGGCATCTGCTCGTCGCGCCAGACCGACACGGCGCAGCGCCGTACCAGGACCCTGATGTTGCGGATCGCGCGGTCCAGCGGTACGACGAGGTCGGCGATCTCCTGGACCCGGCCGCGGTGCCGGCGGCGGAACGGCGACAGCCGGACCACCGCGACGCCCTCGTCGGCCGCGCTGCGCAGGTTGTCCAGCAGGGACTCGCTGTTGCGCGCCCGGCGGAGCGCGTCGGTGACGGCCGCCTCGTCCTTGTGCTCGAGGCCCTCGGCGGTCTCGGTCAGGATCTCGGCCAGCTCGTTCAGCACTCCGGACGCTTGTTGCCTAGGGCGTCTGATCGCGGTGGCCGGGGCGATCGTCGCGGCGGCGAGGGCGACCAGGCCGCCGAGGACCGCGTCGAGCCAGCGGCTGAACCCGGCGCCGGGGTTCGGGAGCAGGGTGGTGACGATCGCCGCCTGGACACCGGCCTGCGTGGTCATCAGCGTGCCGGCGCCGAGGAGTACGGCGACGCTCATCGCCAGCGCGACCACGAAGACGATCTGCGGTACGCCGGTGCCGAAGAAGCGGACGATCAGGTCGCCGACCCCGACCCCGACCGCCACGCCGACCATCACCTCGGCCACCCGGCGCAACCGCTGGCCGAAGCTGAACCCGAGACACACCATCGCCGCGACCGGCGCGAAGAACGGGGTCGGGTGGCCGAGGACGTACCGGGCCAGCGCCCAGGCGACGCCGGCGGCGAGCGCGCACTGGGAGATGAAGAACAGCCGGTCCCACCAGCGGTCCACCCGGCGGCGGACCGAGGCCCGCGAGCGGCGGGCGGCCCGCGGCGCGATGTCGTCACGCAGCTCCCGCAACTGCTCGAGTGTCAGCCGGACCGGATCCACGGACCCCATTGTCCAGGCAACCGCCCTCCGGCTTGATTCACCCGCTCTGGACGGACAGGGTTGTGGGCATGAGTGAGAACAACCGCGAGGACTACGGCAGCTACAGCGTGGACGACGAGGACCAGCTGCAGGCGGAGGACACCCTGAACGACCGGGGTGTGGAGGATCTGCTCGACGAGGGCTACTCGCCGCCGGAGAAGTGGTCCGCGGGCGAAGGGTTCGGCACGACGGCCGACGAGGCGCTGCAGGGCGAGTCGCTGGACCAGCGGATCGCGCAGGAGGAGCCGGACGTCGACCCGTACGCCGAGGACGGCGAGGACGTCGGCGGCCCCGAGGTCGGCGTCGAGCGGTCCGGCCGCCTGGTCGCCCCCGACGAGGGCGCCCACAGCGACGACGAGGACGAGCTGGTCGCCGAAGACGTCGGCTTCGCCGGCGCCGCCGCCTCGGCCGAGGAAGCCGCCGTCCACGTGGTGGACGACGAAGAGAACTTCGAGCTCACCGACGACGACGAGTCCGACCTCCCCAGCTACCAGGACGTCGACCTGGGCGACGTCACCGACCAGGAAGACTGAACCGCCCTCGCTCCGCTCGGCCGGGTGGTGTTGGTGTGCCCGGCTCGCGCGGCAGCGGGGTCAGCGGCGGGTGACGGTCACCTCGGCTCCTCGGGCCGGGACCAGGGTGACGTTCTTGGGCTTGGCTGGTTCGGGCGCGGGGTGGGGGGCGGTGAAGCTGTGGGTGGTCAGGGCTGCGCGGAGGATTTCGGTGGCTTCCATCAGGGAGAAGCCGGCGCCGATGCAGCGGCGGGCGCCGCCGCCGAAGGGGATCCAGGTGCCGGGGGCCGGCGGGTCGTCGTCGAGGAAGCGTTGCGGGCGGAAGTCCTCCGGCACCGGGAAGTGCTCGCCGTCGCGGTGCACCAGCCCGATCGCCGCCATGATCGTGGTCCCGCGCGGCAGCCGGTAGCCGGCCACGTCAGCGGTCTCGGTGAGCCGCCGGCCGACCTGGTAGACGACCGGATGCAGCCGCATCGCCTCCTTGGCGATCGCCTCCAACTCGTCGTCGGCCCCCGAGTCCGCGGCCCGCTGCCCGAACGCCAGGTCCTCCGGCCGCCGCGCCAGCTCGTGGAACGCCCACGCCAGCGCCGTCGCGGTCGTCTCGTGCCCGGCCAGCAGCAGCGTGACCAGCTGGTCCCGCAGCTCCACGTCCGACCAGTTGCCCGCAGCAAGCAGCCGCGACAGTACGTCGTTGCGCCCGGCAAGATTCCCGCGCCGCCGGGCGATCTCGTCGTACAGGATCTCGTCGACCTGCTGCTGCACCGTCAGGTACGTCCGCCACGGCGGCACCCGGAGCAGCGCCGGGTAGAACCCGCCGAGCATGATCACCGGCGACACCGAGACGATCTTGTCCAGCAGCGGCCGGAGCCGGTTGAGCTTGTCCGAGTCGGTCACGCCGAACACGACCTGCAGGATCACCTCGAGCGTGAGCTCCCGCATCCGCTGGTGCACCTTGAACGGCTTGCCGACCGGCCAGGTGTCGACCTCCGCGCGGGCGAGCTCGTGCACCATCCCGGCGTACCCACGCAGCGCCTGCCCGGAGAATGCCGGCATCAGCTGCCGCCGCATCCGGACGTGGTCCTCGTCGTCCAGCAGCAGCAGCGAGTGCGCGCCCATGATCGGCTCCAGCACCGTGTTGCCCTCACCCGCGTGCATCACCGACGGCGGGCTGCCGAACACCTCCCGGATGTGCTCCGGCCTGCTCAGTACGACGACCACGCGGCTGGACGGCACCAGCCGGATCGTGAACACGTCGCCGTACCGTTCGCGCATCCGCGGGAAGAACGTCTTGCGGTGACTCGCGAACAGCACGGTCTGAGCCAGCGTGGGCAATCGCGGACCCGGCGGCAGCGTGCGCGCCGTCTGCCGGTCGAGCGTCCGGGAGCCGAGCAAGGGTGTCGAGGCCATGCCACCTCCAAGCCGGGGTCTCTCCAACCTACGTCAGCTGGGTGAACTGTTGCCTATGTCTGGGCGTCGAATGCGACAAGGGCGGCCACCAGCCGAGGTAGCTGGTCGTCGCGCACCGGATCCAGGGCCGACCTGGCGCAGCCGGTAGTCGACGGTGTTGGCGTGGACGTGCAGGTCGGCCGCCGTCTGCCGCCGGTTGCGCGCGTTTCCCCCCGAGCGCCCGGGGAATGGCCGCCTTCGGCACCATCGTCGCCGCAGCCGCTGGGTGAGAAGGGCGAAGGCCCGCTCGGCTTTGCCGGGCGGGCCCTCGTCGGGGTGGGGGGTCAGGAACGCTTGAAGCGGAGGGTGAGGATCTGGAAGGGGCGGAGCTCGAAGGTGACTCCACCGTCGGTGAGCTCGCGGTCGGCGAGGTGGCGTTCGAGGAGGTCTACCTCGGCTGCCGACGCGGCCGCGAAGGACGGGGTGATGGTGGCGCGGGAGCGTCCGCCGGTGGACTCGTAGAGGCGAACCACCACGTCACCGGACTCGTCGTCGGCCAGCTTCAGCGCCTCCACGATGACGTTCGGGTTGTCGACGGCAACGATCGGGGCGACCCCGTCGGCGCCGGTGACGACCCGCTCCGGCAGGTTGATCCGGTAGCCCTCCTCGATCGCCTCCGGGATGCCGGCGCCGACCACCAGCGCGTGGTTGACGGTGTGCACACCCTGGTCGGTCTGCGGGTCGGGGAACCGCGGCGCCCGGATCAGCGACGTGCGGATCGTGGTGGTGGTGCCGCCGTCCTCGCGGGCGGTCCGGTTGACGTCGTGGCCGTACGTCGAGTCGTTGACCACGGCAACGCCGTACCCGGGCTCGCCGACGTGCACCCAGCGGTGCGCCGCGATCTCGAACTTCGCCGCGTCCCACGAGGTGTTCTGGTGGGTCGGCCGGAAGATGTGGCCGAACTGGGTCTCCGACGCCGACCGGTCGGCGTGCACGTCGACCGGGTACGCCGCCTTGAGGAACTTCTCCGCCTCGTGCCAGTCGATCGTGGTCTCGATGTCGACCCGCTTGGCGCCCGGCCGCAGCCGCAGCGTCTGGGTGACCGACGACCGGTTGAAGGACCGCTTCACGACGACCGTCGCGACACCGGAGACCGTGCTGAAGTCGACGCTGTCCACCTCGGTCACGTCGCGGACGTTGTTCTTGTAGAACGAGTCGACGTCCCACGCGTCCCAGTGGTTCGGGGTGTCCACGTGCAGCTGCAGCAGGTTGCCGGTGGTGCCCGGAGCGATCACCTCACGCGCGGCCTCCACGTCGTACAGGGAGGTGATCAGGCCGCGCTCGTCGATGGTGACCCGGATCAGCCCGTTGTCCAGTACGCCGTTCTCGACCGAGACGGACTGGCCTTCGCCGGCTGTGACACCGGCGCCCAGACCGGCGATGCCGTTGCGGCTGTGCGGCGCCGCGTTGAAGACGATCTGCGCGTCGCCGGAGCCGGCCAGCGCCTGCTGCGCCGTCGCGATGATCGCCTCGAGCTCCGCCGCCAGCTTCGCGTACGTCGCCTCGGCCTCGCGGTGCACCCAGGAGATCGACGAGCCCGGCAGGATGTCGTGGAACTGGTTCAGCAGCACGGCCTTCCAGATCCGGTCCAGGTCCTCGTACGGGTACGTGTCCAGCTTGCCCGCGACGACAGCCGCGGCGGACCACAGCTCGGCCTCGCGGAGCAGGTGCTCGCTGCGCCGGTTGCCCTGCTTGGTCTTGGCCTGCGAGGTGTACGTCGCCCGGTGGATCTCCAGGTAGAGCTCACCCGACCAGACCGGCGCGTGGTCGTGGTACTCCTCCTCGGCAGCGGTGAAGAACTCGGTCGGGGACTCGATCGTGACCCGCGGCGAGGACTCCAGGTTGGCCACCCGGCGCGCGGTCGCGACGAACTCGCGGGTTGGGCCGCCACCGCCGTCGCCGTACCCGAACGGCACCAGCGAGTGGGTCGCCGCGCCGTTCTCGGCGAAGTTGCGCTGCGCGTGCGCGAGCTCGCGGCCGGACAGGTCGGAGTTGTAGGTGTCGATCGGCGGGAAGTGGGTGAACACCCGGGTGCCGTCCAGGCCCTCCCACCAGAAGGTGTGGTGCGGGAACCTGTTCTCCTTGTTCCAGGAGATCTTCTGGGTCAGGAACCACTTCGAGCCGGACAGCTTCACCAGCTGCGGCAGCGCCGCGGTGTAGCCGAACGAGTCCGGCAGCCAGACCTCCTGGGTGTCGATCCCGTACTCGTCCAGGAAGAACCTCTTGCCGTGCACGAACTGCCGGGCCAGCGCCTCGCCGCCGGGCAGGTTGGTGTCGGACTCGACCCACATGCCGCCCACCGGGACGATGGTGCCGTCGGCAACGGCCTTCTTCAGCCGCTCCCACACCTCCGGGTAGTTGTCCTTCACCCAGGCGTGCTGCTGGGCCTGCGAGAACGCGAAGACGAGCTCCGGGTACTCCTGCGCCAGGGTGGCGACGTTGGAGACGGTCCGGGCCACCTTGCGGCGGGTCTCGCGCAGCGGCCAGAGCCAGGCGGAGTCGATGTGCGCGTGCCCGACCGCTGACAGTTGGTGCGCGCTGGCGTGCGCCGGGCGGCTCAGTACGTCGGTCAGCTGGGCGCGAGCGTCGGCCGCGGTGCCGGCGACGTTCTCGTAGTCCAGCGCGTCCAGTGCGCGGCTGAGGGCGCGCAGGATCTCGCGGCGACGCGGCTCCTGCGGTGACAGTTCCTTCTGCAGACCGTCCAGCGCCTCGAGGTCGAGGATCAAGTCCCACACCTCGGCGTTGAAGACGGCCAGGTCGGCGCGGGCCAGCCGGTAGATCGGCGTGCCGCCCGGCTCCGGCTTGCTGCCGACGTCGGTGGGCGCGAACGCGTTCGACCCCAGCACCTCGGGGTTGGCGGCCGCCTCGACGTAGAACTCGATCCGGTCGCCGGGCGAGGCCGCCGTACCGTCGGGGCCGAGGATCGACAGCGGGGCGTAGGTCTGCCGCGGGTGCAGGCCCTTGAGCGGCACCCCGGACGTCGTGTGGATCAGGCCCTCCGCGGAGAACCCGGGGCCGCCGCTGAAACCGAGGTCGACGACGGCCTCGATCTCACGGCCGGCCCACTCGGCCGGCACCTGGCCGCTGAACTTGAACCACGCGGTCCCCCAGGCGGGACCCCAGGGCAGGCCGAGCGCGGCCGGCTCGTAGGTCGCCGCGATCGCCTCGGCGGCCGGCACCGGCTCACCCGGGGCGTGCCACACCTGGATGTCCAGCGGGACCGCCGCGCCGTAGATCGCGGGGCGGATGCGCTCCCGCAGGGCGCGCTGGAGCCGCTCCTCGATGAGTTGACGGTCGTCGTGCACGAAATCATCCTCCGGGGGTATCTGCCGTGCCTAGTCCTGCGACCACGCGGCCGCTGCGATGACAACGCTGTCACACCCACCCCGGGCCCGTCCAGACGCAGTTCATCGTTGCACTCCTGGTAGCGGCCGGATTGCAGTCTGCGGCGGCGGCTACCGGTTCGAACCTGTTGCCGTCTAGGTTGTCCTGCATGGATCGCCCCCGCCTCCTGACCCCTCCCGGGAACGGCCTCCTCACACCGAGCGGAATGACTCGCCGCAGCATGTTCGGACTCGGTGCCGCCGCCGCGGCCGCGCTGCTCGTCCCAGGCTGCTCCCGCGGCCGCTCCGACGAGCCCGCCCCGGCCGGGCCGGCCACGCTTGCGACCGGCAACAAGGGCGGGGTGTACGACGTCTTCGGCAGCGGTCTGGCGCGGCTGGTCAGCGAGGTGACCGGCATGGAGATGCGGACGGAGTCCTCCGGCGGGTCGGTCGACAACCTGCAGAAGGTGGCCGGCATGAAGGTCGACATGGGCTTCACCACCTCCGACACCGCGCTGAACGCGTACGAGGGAACCGGACTGTTCAGCTCCGGCGGGCTCAAGTTCAGCGCGCTGGCCCGGACCTACGACAACTACGTGCACGTCGTGGTGCCGACCGCGTCGAACGCCGTCCACCTGAAGGACCTGAGCGGCCTGACCGTCAACGTCGGCCCGATGAACTCCGGGACCAAGGTGGTGGCGGACCTGATCCTGGACGCGGCCAAGCTCCGCAAGGTCAAGACGACCAACCTCTCGCTCGAGGAGGCCGTCAAGTCGCTGAAGGAGAAGGCCGACCGGATGGGCAAGGGCCCGGGGATCGACGCCTTGATCTGGAGCGGCGGTCTGCCGACCGGGCCGATCGCGTTGCTGCAGAAGTCGGTAGGCTTCCGGCTGGTCGACATCGGCGTGGTCGCCGAGGAGATCTCGCTGAAGCGGTTCGGCGGCTACATCGTGTCCTCGATCCCGCCGTCGGTGTACGGCCTGGCCAGCTCGGTGCCGACGCTGGCGGTGCCGAACTACCTGATCGCCCGGCCGAACCTGTCCGACTCGTGGGCCTGGTGGACGGTCAACACGATGTTCCGCCGGCAGAACGACCTGATGGGCGCCCACCCGGAGGCCGGTTCACTCGACCCGCGCTCCGCGATCGCCACCATGCCCATCCCCCTCCACCCAGCCGCCGAACGCTGGTACCGCGCCAACCACATCTGACCCGCTCCCCACCTGCCCCTCCCCACCTGACCCGCTCCCCACCTGCCCCGTTCGAGGGGATATCCGCTGGGCGTGGGGGTTCTCCGGCCGTCCACGAGGGGAGAACCCCCAACTCCAGGGGATATCCTCCCCTGGAGCTGTCGGGGTGTCAGGCTGTCGGGTTGTCAGGCGTCGTAGTCGTCGATCAGGGGGACTCGGACCTCGATGACTAGGCCGCCGCCGATCGGGGGGCGGGCGACCACGCGGCCGCCGACCCGGGCCGCCTCGGACCGGACGATCGCCAGTCCCAGGCCGGTCCCCGGCATCTCCCGGTGGTGCGCGCTGCGCCAGAACCGCTCGCCAACCTTCTTCAGGTCGCGTGACCCGAGCCCGAGGCCGTGGTCGCGGACCGACATGACCACCTCGGTGCCGTCCCGGGTCACCGACACCTCGACCGGCGGAGCGCCGTACTTGGAGGCGTTGTCGAGCAGTACGTCGAGGATGTCGTCGACCTCGAGCTCCGGGGCGACACCACCCGGCACCATCTCGCCGATGATCAGCTCCAGGTCGTCGGCGGCGTACACGGCCTTCCAGCCGACGAGCCGCTCCTTGACCGCCTGGGCCAGGTCCAGCGGCTCCTCGCTGTTGCCGTCGGCATCGGCCCCGGGGCGGTCCGAGCCGGCCAGCCGGGACAGCCGCTGGACGATCCGGCCGAGCCGGTCGATGTCGCTGAGCGCGAACCGCGCCGTCGGCGACAGCCGGGACAGGCCCTCGATGTGGATCCGGGCCGAGGTGAGCGGCGTCCGGAGCTGGTGCGACGCGTCGGCGACGAACTCGCGCTCGCGCTGGCGGGCCTGGTGCAGGCTGAGCGCCATCGAGTTGAAGCTGTCGCCGAGCCGGCGGAGCTCGGGGGCGCGGCCGTCGGTGGACACCCGGGTGTCGAGGGCGCCGCGGGTGATCTGGTGGGTCGCGTTGTCCAGGTCGTTCAGCGGCCGCAGCACCCAGCGGGTGATCGGCCGGACGATGCCGATGACGATCGCGCCGATGCTGATCAGCAGGCCGCCGAGGAGCAGCAGCAGACCGCGCTCCACCTGGTCGCGGGCCTTCTCTGTCGGTACCCGCAGTACGGCGGCACCGAGCACGCGGCCGTTGTTGACGACCGGGCGGGCGACCACCATCTCGCCGGTGCGCCACGGGAACAGCGCGGGCGGCTCGGCGGGCAGCCGGCCGGCCAGCGTGCTGTCGAGGGCGATCTTGAGGTCCGGCTCGTCCACGTTCACACCAGAGCGGGACGTGGCCACCACCTTGCGGTCGACGTCCACGACGAACACCGGGGTGTTGTAGAGCTCGTGGTAGCGGACGGCCAGCTCACGCAGGTTGGCGATGTCACCGGACTGCAGCGGCGACTCCGCCATCGTGGCGAACCAGTCCGCGTCGTTGCTGCGGGACAGGAACAACGTCCGCGACGTACTGGTGGCGATGTAGTTGGCCAGCGGTACGGCGGCGACGATGGCGAGGACGACCACCATCGGCACGAGCGATTGCAGCAGGCGACGGCGCAACGGTCAGTCCGAACCCAGGCGGTAACCGACACCGCGGATGGTCTGGACCAGCTCGGGCCGGCCGAGCTTGGCGCGCAGGCTGGCGACGTGCACGTCCATGGTGCGCGACGAGGCCTCGAAGACGGACTGCCACGCGTACAGGGCGACCTGTTCGCGCGGGACCACCCGGCCGTGGTGGGCGGCCAGCACAGCTAGCACGTCGAACTCCTTGCGGGTCAGGGCGATGGGCTTGTCCGCGACCTGGACGGTCCGGGCCTCGATGTCCACGGTCAGGTCGCCGACGGTCACCCGGGGGCGGGGCTGCAAGAGGCCGGTACGACGAAGTACAGCATCGATCCGGGCCAGCAGCTCGGATATCGCGAACGGTTTCACCACGTAGTCGTCGGCGCCGCTGCGCAACCCGCGGACACGGTCGGCCGCCTCGCCGCGCGCGGTCACCGCGATCACCGGCACGTCCGACACCGTGCGGATCTGCCGGCACACGTTGATACCGTCCCCGTCCGGCAGGCCGAGGTCCAGCAGGACCAGGTCGCCGGGGTCCGCCGCGAGGGCGTCCGCGGCCGTCCGGACGTGCGTCACCATCAGGCCGTAGCGCCGCAACGCGGGTATCAGGGCATTCGCGATATCGAGATCGTCCTCGACCAACAAGATCCTGACCGCGCCACTCATGCGGTGATCGTAGGCCAGGAGACGCTCATGTGTGTCAGATCTTGGTAAAGACGTAATCACGCGACTCCACGCAGTGTTCGGCAACATTAGCCTTCCGGGCACAGGAAGGAACCGGTGGATGACTGTCGGTATCGGTACGGGGGGCCGCTCGGCCGCGCCCTCCGACGAAGAACTCGCCGAGTACGAGCAGGAACGCCCCGCTCGGCGGCTTCGGCCTGCCCTGAACCTGGGGATTTCGGTCTGGTGCGCAATAGTCAGCGTCGGCGTGTTGCTGCAGGTGTTCTTCCCTCTACCACAAGGCACCCAGTTTTACCTGGTGATCTTTCTCGCAGCCGTTCTGCCGATCACGCTGCTCTGTTACCGGGGCTGGAAGGTCCCTCCGTTCCTCAACCCGTTCAAGAGCCGGCCGCACGACGACCCCGGGATCACCGACTGGATCCTGGCCGGGCTCGCGTTCGCGGTCTGTGTCTACCCACTGCTCGACTTCGACGGTTACCTGGAACGCCGGCAGGCGCCGACGGCTCTGGACGTGGTGGTCGGCGCACTGCTGCTACTACTTCTGCTCGAGGCATGCCGTCGTACCACTGGATGGGTCCTGCCGGCCTTCAGCCTGCTGTTCATCGCCTACGCCTACTACGGCGGCTACCTGCCCTACACGTGGTCGCTCGCGCACCAGGGCTTCAACTTCGACGCGATCATCGCGCAGTTCACCATGGGCACGGCCGGGTTCTACGGGACGCCGTTGGCCGTAGCTGCCAGCTACATCGTGCTGTTCACGATCTACGGCGCCGTACTGGACTACTCCGGTGCCGGCAAGTTTTTCATCGACCTGTCGTTCGCCGCTTTCAAGCGCAGCCGTACGGCGCCCGGCCGCACGGTCACGCTGGCCGGCTTCCTGCTGGGCAGCGTCTCGGGTTCGGGTACGGCGACCGCGGTCTCGCTCGGCACGGTGTCGTGGCCGATCCTGCGGCGGGCCGGCTACCCGGCCGAACCGGCAGGCGGGATGCTCGCGGCCTCGGGCATCGGCGCGATCCTGTCGCCGCCGACCCTCGGAGCGGCGGCGTTCATCATCGCCGAGTTCCTGCAGGTGTCCTACCTGACCGTCCTCGGGTACGCCGTCATCCCGACCATCCTGTACTACCTGGGCATCCTGCTCGCGATCGAGATCGACGCCCGCCGGCACGGAACCAGGTCGGCGGAGACGTCGCAGGACTCGGCCCTGCGGCTGCTGCTGCGGTTCGGGTACCACTTCCTGTCGTTGTTCGTGATCATCGGCTTCATGGCGGTCGATGTGCCGCCGTTCAAGGCCGTGGTCTACGCGGTGGTCGTCCAGTTCGCGCTGTCGTTCCTGGACCGTGAGCACCGGCTGACTGCCAAGCCCTTCTTCAAGGCGCTTGCCCAGGGCACCCGTTCGGTGCTGCCGGTGGCGGCGACCTGTGCGACCGCCGGCGTGATCGTCGCGGTCACCACGCAGACCGGGCTCGGACTGAACCTGGCCGAGATCATCGTCGGCGCGGCCCGCGGGCTGACCGACAACCACACCGTGGTGCTGATCCTGACCGTGGTGCTGTCTGCGTTCGCCGTCCTGATCCTCGGCCTCGCGGTGCCGGTGACGGCGTCGTTCATCATCGCCGCGGTGATCATCGCGCCGGCGCTGGTGCAGCTCGGGGTGACACAGCCCGAGGCGTACATGTTCATCTTCTACTACGCCGTGCTGTCGGAGGTGTCGCCGCCGACCGCGCTGGCTGCGGTGGCGACGTCCGCGATCACCGGCGGCAAGGTGATGCCGACGATGTGGCAGGCGTGGAAGTACACGCTGCCCGCGTTCCTGGTGCCGTTCGCGTTCGTGCTCACCGACAACGGCGCGCACCTGCTCGGCCAGGGCGCCTTCGGCGGCATGCTGTGGACGTTGGCGGTCTCGATGCTGGCCGTCGCGGCGCTCGCGGTGGTGACCGGCGGCTGGATCGTCGTGCAGACCGGCTGGCTCGAGCGGGCCGTCTGCGTGCCGGCCGCCGTACTGCTGCTTTACCTCGCGCCCGTAACCATCACGGCCGGAATCTGTTTGCTACTTGTTGCCGTCGCCATCAACCTGATCCGGCGCTCACGCGGTACAAACGCTGACCCCACCCCGCCGCCCCGGTCAGGGGCCGGACCAACGGAAGGATCCGTCGCTTCATGAGAATCCGTCGCCTCCCTGCCGCCCTGGTGGCGCTCGCCGCATCCGTCTCCCTGGTCGCCTGTGGGGGCCAGCGGGAACCGTCCGGATCCGGCTCGGCCGACGGCGGGCGGCTGACCATTGCCACCGGCAACACCACCGGCGTCTACTACCAGCTCGGCGGCGCGCTGGCGTCGCTGATCTCGCAGAAGGTCTCCGGCTACCGCGCGACGGCGAGCGAGACCGGCGCCTCGGTGCAGAACGTGCAGGGCCTGGTCGCGGGGAACTACGACATCGCGTTCTCGCTCGGCGACACCGCCGCCGACGCAGTGAAGGGCGAGAACAGCTTCCAGCAGCCGCAGGACGTCGTCGCCCTGACCCGGCTCTACAACAACTACACCCAGGTCGCGGTGCGGACGTCGGCCAATATCAACTCGATCGCCGACCTCAAGGGCAAGCGGGTCTCGACCGGCTCACCGAACTCGGGCACCGAGGTGATCGCCCGCCGGCTGCTCGAGGCGGCCGGTCTCGACCCGGCTAAGGACGTCACCGCGCAGCGGCTCGGCCTGCCGGAGTCGGTGGACGCGATGAAGTCCGGCTCGATCGACGCACTGGTCTGGTCCGGCGGCCTGCCGACCGGCGGCATCACCGACCTGACCACGAGCATGGGCAAGAACGTGAAGCTGATCCCGATCGTCGACCTGCTGCCGAAGATGCAGGAGAAGTACGGCCCGGTCTACAGCCAGGCGCCGATCCCGGCGGCGACGTACAAGCAGCCGGCCGACGTCCCGACCATCGTCGTGCCGAACGTGCTGCTGGTCCGCAAGAACATGAAGGACGACCTGGCCGAGCAGCTCACCAAGGTCGTCTACGAGAACAAGCAGGCCCTGGTCGCGGTGAACGCGGCGGCCAAGGGCATCGAGATCGCGAACGCCGACCAGACCGACCCGGTGCCGGTGCACCCAGGCGCGAAGAAGGCGATCGACGGGTTGAAGTAACCGGACCGTCCTCCCCCGCACACCAGGCGCAGCGGGGGAGGACGTCAGGTCCCACCCTCGCCAACCAGGCGCAGCGAAGGCGGGACCGAGCCGGCTCTCACAACCAGGCGCAGTGAGAGCAGGCAGGCCGGGCCCGGCCCTCCGGAGGCATCCGGAGGACGCCGGGCCTGGTCACTTCCCAGGCCGTGTCCGACGCGGCCTACTTGGCGTCTTCCTCGGTCTCCGGCAGCGGCGTGCCGTAGAGGTAGTGCGACAGCGCCGAGTCGCGCTTCGGGTGCACGTGGTACTTCGTCGGTACGACGCGGCCCTCGGCGCTGTCCCACGCGGTGTCGGCCATCCGCCACATGCGATGCGCGAGGCGCCCGGCCATACCGGTGTGTGGCGAGTACGGGTGTGCCCGGGTCGGAGCCACCTCTTCGGCTTCCAGCAGCTCCTCGGTCAGCGTGTTGACCTCGGTGTCGTCCATCTGCTCGCTGAGCCGCTGGCTGTACGCGGTCTCCATGAGCTCGTGCTGGGCGAGCAGCCGGTCGATCGAATGCCACACCTCGTCCGACGACAGGTCCTGCATGCGGCTGTCGCCGTACTGGCGTCCCTTCAGGAATCGCAGCGACCGCTCCAGCTCCTTGGCGTTGCCGACGTACCTGGTGACCAGGTCGTCGCCGTCGGGCAGGCGGCGGACGTGCGGGAGGAGGACGTCCTCGGCCGCGGCGAGGTGCTGGGCTGCGATGGCGTAGAACCAGTCGGTCTGATGCCTGCGCTCCGGGTGCGCGGCGGCCGGATGCTGAGCCGGACCGGCCAGCTCACGAATCCGGGCGTGTTCGTAGGTCAGGGCCAGTTCGAGCGTCGAAGCGGTCATGACAACCACCTCCAGGGGGTCTTCAATCCAGCGTGTGCCCATCCACCGCAGAGTGCAACCGCCGCAGGTGGTCGGTGACGGCCGGCGTGATCACGTCGGCGCGCTCGGCGCTGGCGAGGTGCGCGGCCCGCGGTACGACGAGCAGTCGGCCGCGCTGGACCGTGGTCGCGATGTGCTCCAGATGATGCGGTGGAGTGGCCGGATCGTCGGCGCCGGCGATCGCCAGCGTGGGCGCCGAGATGGACGGCAGATCGGGCCGGAGATCCATCGTCGCGATCATTTCGCAGCAGGCCGCATAGCCTTCTCTCGACGTCGATCCGACCATCTTCTCCGCCTCGGCCCGGAGCTCCTCGTGGCGCTCGGTGGTGAACCAGCGTCGTACGACGGTCTCGGCAACCGCCTGTGCACCTTCGGCTCGGACGGTGGCGGCGCGGTCGGTCCACAGGTGCGCGGGCTCGAGACGTGGGCCGGTGCAGAGCAGCACGAGGCGGTCGATCCGTTCCGGGGCGCGGGCGGCCAACCGCATACCGGTCATGCCGCCGAGCGAGAGACCGACGAAGTGGACCAGGTCGAGGCCGAGGTGGTCGAGGAGGGCGATGACGTCGTCCGCGAGGTCGTCGATGGTGTACGGGCCGGGCGGCGCGGGTGAGCGGCCGTGGCCGCGGGTGTCGTACCGGACGACGGTGAAGTGCTGCCCCCACTCGGCCAGGTTGGCGTCCCACATCGCCCAGGTGGCGCCGAGGGAGTTGGACAGCACGACGACCGGCCCGTCGGCCCGCCCGCTGACGACGTGGTCGACCGGGACAGCGCTCATCCCCCGACAGTAGGAGTCCGGACCGAGAGGGAGAAGTATCCATTTCGGCTCGATCAAGACTCTGCGAGTATGAATCCGTGGAACTGCGGCATCTGCGGTACTTCGTCGCCGTCGCCGAGGAACGGCACTTCGGCCGGGCGGCGGCACGGCTGCACATGGCCCAGCCGCCGTTGTCGCAGCAGATTCGCCAGTTGGAGGACGAGCTCGGCCTGCGGTTGCTGCGGCGGACCACTCGGCGGGTCGAGCTCACCGCGGCGGGGGAGGCGTACCTCGTGCGGGCGCGGGAGATCCTGTCAGCGGTCGCGGTTGCGGGTCTCGAGGCGCAGCGCGTCGCGGCCGGATCGCAGGGTCGGCTCGTGATCGGGTGCGTGGGCTCGGCGACGTACAGCCTGCTGCCACCGCTGGTGCGCAAGCTGCACGAGGAGCTGCCCGGTGTCGAGGTGGCTGTCCAGGGGGAGATGCTGGCGCCGGCTCAGGTTGCCGCTCTGCATGCGGGGCAGATCGATCTGGCCTTGCTGCGCCGGCCCGTCGACGAGGCGGGACTGCGGTTGGAGACGATACGGGCCGAGCGGCTGATCGTCGCCGTACCGGATGGGCATCCGTTGGCGTCGCGGAAGCGAGTGCGCTTGCGGGACTTGGCGGACGAGGACTTCGTGATGCATGCGGGTGGTGGCCGGTCCGCGCTACAGGGGACCGTGCTGGCGTTGTGCCGGGAGGCGGGGTTCGAGCCTCGGGTTCGGCACGAGGTTGCCGAGACGTCGACGCTCGTGACGTTCGTGGCGGCCGGACTAGGTGTGGCGCTGGTGCCCGCGCCGGTCGCGGAGCTCAGGGTGCCGGGGGCCGCGTATCGGCCGTTGACCGGTCGCGCTCAGGTCGAGTTGGTGGTCGGGACGCGCGCCGATGACGACGCTCCACATTTGCTGCGTGCGCTCGACGTACTGACGGCTCTGGTCAGAAGAAGCCATCGCGGGCCGGGATCACCGGACGCGGGTTCCCGACCAGCTTGAGGTCGTCGGTGATCGCCGCGGCGGTCTCCAGCATCAGGGGTACGACGGTGGCCACCACCTTCTCAGCTGTCATCCGCCCGGACGTCGTGGAGTAGGCGAGCGCGGCGAGGACGCCGCCGCGCGGATCGCGGACCGGGACTGCCGCCGACAGCAGGCCGTCCTCGAGCTCGGACTCGACCACCGCGAAGCCCTGCGTGCGGACCTTGTGGAGTGAGTCGCGGTAGACCGTGGGATCCGTGATCGTCCGCTGTGCGAGCCGCGGCAGGCCGGCCGCAATGACTGCGTCGACGACCGCGGAGTCCGCCCACGCGGTGAGGATCCGGCCCATCGAGGTCGCGTACGCCGGAACGCGGCTGCCGACGTCCACGGCGACACTCATGATCCGGCGCACCTGGACACGGGCGACGTACACGACCTCGGTCCCGTCGAGCTGTGCCAGCGACGCGGATTCCTGGGTCGCCTCGGCGAGTCGGAGCAGGTGGGGTTGCGCGGTCTCCACGAAGCCGTGGGTGGCGGCGTAGTGCTGTCCGATGGTGAGCACGCGTGGGGTCAGCGACCACCGGCTGCCTTGCGCGGCGACGTACCCGAGTCGTTGCAGGGTGAGCAGGATCCGGCGGACCGCCGGACGGGAGAGCCCGGTCGCGGTGGCGAGGTCGGCCAGGGTCGGCGTCGGGTGGTCGGCGTCGAACGCGAGCAGGACGGCGAACCCGCGCTCGATGCTGCGGATGAAGTCACGCTCCTCACTCATGGCGGTCATTCTCGCAGCCTCCTTCTTTTGTAGTTGAGCTCTTGACAGTCGGCTGTCGCCGACGTCATGGTGAGCCGTACGCACCGCGTACAGATTGTACGCACAGCGTACAAAGAGGTGACGCACGATGGACTCACGAGAGCTCCGCAACGCCTTCGGCCAGTTCGCCACCGGCGTGACCGTGGTGACCTGCGTCAGCGACGACGGCGGTCCGCACGGCGCCACCGTGAACGCCTTCACCGCCGTCTCGCTCGAGCCGGCCCTGGCCCAGGTCACGCTGACCCGGTCCTCGAAGGCCTGCCAGTACCTGGCCGGCAAGCCGTTCGCGATCAACGTGCTCGCCGACGACCAGCTCGACGTCGCCTGGCACTTCGCCGGGCGGCCCGCCGACCGCACGCCCGGCTGGGTCGACGGTCCGCTCGCTCCGCTGCTCGAGGGCGCGGCCACGACGATCTCGTGCCGGCCGTGGCGGACGTACGACGGCGGCGACCACCTCATCGTGATCGGTGAGGTCGCCGCGGTCGCCATCACCGCCCGGGACCCGCTGCTGTTCCACGGCGGCCGGTTCCGCTACCTCGGACCGGTCGAGTCCCACTGGTCCGGATCCCTCGACTGCCCCGACCGCGGCTGGTTCGACGCCAGCGCCGTCTTCACGCCGCTCGCCGCGGCGGCCCACGCCTGAAAGGACCTTCCATGACCACGACCACGGCTGCCTCGGTCGAGCAGGACACTGCGCCGACGACGCGCCCGATGACCGGCGCCGAGTACCTCGACTCGATCCGCGACGACCGGGAGATCTGGATCTACGGCGAACGGGTCAAGGACGTCACCGAGCACCCGGCGTTCCGCAACCCCACCCGGATGACCGCCCGGCTGTACGACGCCCTGCACGACCCGGCCACCAAGGACGAGATCACCGTCCCGACCGACACCGGCAACGGCGGCTACACGCACCCGTTCTTCCGGACCCCGCACAGCTCGGCCGACCTGCAGAAGGACCGGGTCGCGATCGAGCACTGGGCCCGCCAGACCTGGGGCTGGATGGGCCGCAGCCCCGACTACAAGGCCAGCTTCCTCGGCACCCTCGGCGGGAACACCGACTTCTACGCGCCGTACGAGGAGAACGCGAAGCGCTGGTACAAGGAGTCGCAGGAGAAGGTCCTGTACTGGAACCACGCGATCATCAACCCGCCGGTGGACCGCAACCTGCCGCCGGACGAGGCCGGCGACATCTTCATGCGGGTCGAGAAGGAGACCGACGCCGGCGTGATCGTGTCCGGCGCGAAGGTGGTGGCGACCGGCTCGGCGATCACCAACTACAACTTCATCGCGCACTACGGCCTGCCGATCAAGAGGAAGGAGTACGCGCTGATCTGCACGGTGCCGATGAGCGCTCCTGGTGTGAAGCTCATCTGCCGGCCGTCGTACACCATGCAGGCCGACGTGATGGGCAGCCCGTTCGACTACCCGCTGTCCAGCCGGATGGACGAGAACGACACCATCTTCGTCTTCGACAAGGTGCTGGTGCCGTGGGAGAACATCTTCCTGTACGGCGACGTCGACAAGATCAACGGGTTCTTCCCGCAGTCCGGGTTCATCCCGCGGTTCACGTTCCACGGCTGCGTCCGGCTCTCGGTGAAGCTGGACTTCATCGCCGGTTTGTTGCTCAAGGCACTGGAATGCACCGGGAGCAAGGACTTCCGCGGGGTGCAGACCCGGGTCGGCGAGGTGATCGGCTGGCGGAACCTGTTCCGCGCGCTGGCCGACGCGATGACGATGAACCCGGACCCGGGCCCGAACGGGACCGTGCTGCCGAAGCTGGACTACGGCCTGGTCTACCGGCAGTTCATGATCAGCGGCTACCCGCGGGTGAAGGAGATCATCCAGCAGGACGTGGCGTCCGGGCTGATCTACCTGAACTCCAACGCGGTCGACTTCAAGACCCCCGAGGTGCGCCCGTACCTGGACCGCTTCGTCCGCGGTTCCAACGGGTACGACGCGGTCGAGCGGACCAAGCTGATGAAGGCGCTGTGGGACGCGGTCGGCACCGAGTTCGGCGGCCGGCACGAGCTGTACGAGCGCAACTACTCCGGCAACCACGAGAACGTGAAGGCCGAGATCCTGTTCGCCGCCGAGGCCCAGGGCGAGACCGCCGCGATGAAGGGCTTCGCCGAGACGATGCTCGCCGAGTACGACCTGGACGGCTGGACCGTCCCCGACCTGATCAACCCCACCGACGTCAGCCGGATCCTGAATCGCTGAAGGAGCGCATCATGACTACTGTGCAGGATTCCCCGACCGCCGCCGGCTCCGGCGCGAGTGCGAGCTCGAACTTCAAGGCGAAGGCGCTGGCCGACGCCGGGTCGTCGCCCGAGCGCGTGAGTGCGGTGGTGACCGCCGTACTCCAGGGCGTGCATGCGGCGATCCGCGAGCACAACGTCACCTATCCGGAGTTCCAGGCCGCGAAGGCGTGGCTGATGGAGGTCGGTGAGGTCGGTGAGTGGCCGCTGTTCATGGACGTGTTCGTGGAGCACGTGGTCGAGGAGGTCGCGGCCACGTCGCAGCGCGGGACGCTCGGAACGATCGAGGGCCCGTACTACCTGCCCGACCAGGTGCGGCTCGACGCGTCCTGCGAGCTTCCGCGTCGGCCGGACGAGAAGGGCGAGCCGCTCGTGCTGAGCGGTCAGGTCCGGGACCTCGACGGGACGCCGCTGGCCGGCGCCGAGGTGGACATCTGGCACGCGGACGCCGACGGCTACTACTCGGGGTTCGCGCCGCACCTTCCGGACGGGAACCTTCGGGGCACGGTGGTGACCGACGGCGATGGCCGCTTCGCGATCCGGACCGTGCAGCCGGCGCCGTACCAGATCCCGACCGACGGGCCGACCGGCAAGCTGATCGAGGCCGCCGGGTGGCATCCGTGGCGTCCGGCGCACCTGCACCTGATGGTGCGGGCGGACGGGCACCGGACGATCACGACGCAGCTGTACTTCGCCGGTGGTGAGTGGCTGGACTCCGACGTCGCCGAGGCGACCAAGCCCGAGCTGATCCTCGACCCGGTCGACGACGGCGCCGGCACCCGGCGGGCGACGTACGACTTCGAGCTCGAGCCGGCCTGATCCCCGCCACGTTCCCTGCTACTTCGTCGTTCTCTGCTACTTCGTTGTGAAAGGCACCATTGTGTCCAGCTCCGAGACCTCCGTGTCCGAGGACGACCTGGTCGTCGAGCGGCTCGAGACCGTCATCATCGACGTGCCGCTGCGGCGCCCGCACAAGTTCGCCCGGGTCACGATGACGGCGCAACCGGTCCTGCTCGCGTTCGTCCACACCCGCGGCGGCGTGGTCGGCGTCGGTGAAGGCGTGGTGCCCGGCGGGCCCTGGTGGGGCGGCGAGTCGGTCGAGTCGATGAAGGTCACCCTCGACACGTACGTCGCCCCGCTGCTGCCCGGCGCCCGCGTCGACCGGATCGAGGCGGTGTGGCGGGACATCGCGGACCACGTCAACGCCAACCTGTACGCGAAGACCGCGGTCGAGGTCGCCCTGCACGACGCGTGGGCGCGGACGTTGGGTGTCCCGGTCCACACGTTGCTGGGCGGCCTCGCCCGGACGAGCATCGACGTGACCTGGGCGCTCGGCGCCGAGCCCGAGGAGGTGGTGGTCGAGGAGGCGCTGGGCAAACTGGAGTCCGGTGAGCACAAGACCTTCAAGCTCAAGATGGGTGCTCTCGACCCGGAGGCCGACACCCGCCGGATCTGTGCGATCGCCGAGAAGCTGGGCGGGTCGGCCGGCGTCCGGGTGGATCTCAATGCTCGGTGGGATCTGAGCACTTCCCGGACCTATCTGCCGCGCCTTGCGGCGGCCGGTGTCGAGCTCATCGAGCAGCCGGTGCCGGGGGAGCAGGTGGAGGCGCTGGCCGAGCTCAACGCGCTGCTGCCGATCCCGGTGATGGCGGACGAGAGCCTGCGTACGCCGGTCGACGCGCTCCGGCTGGTGCAGCTGCGCGCGGCCGACGTGTGGTCGATGAAGACGACGAAGGTCGGCGGACTGCGGCGGGCCCGGGACATCGTCGCGATCGCTGCCGCGGCGGGGATTCCGTGTCACGGTGGCACCTCGATCGAGACCGGGATCGGGACGGCCGCCTCGTTGCAGCTGGCATGCGCGGCGCCGGGGGTCACGTGGGGCAGCGAGCTCTTCGGCCCGAAGCTGTTCGCCGAGGAGATCCTTCGTACGCCGTTGCGCTACGCGGACGGCGCGTTGCACCTGCCGGACGGGCCGGGGCTCGGTGTCGAGCTCGACCTGGATGCGGTTGCGGCGCTTCGCCGTACCGGGCTGAGTCGGGAGGACTGAGCATGCTCTTCCATGTCCGGATGGACGTCTCGCTGCCGCCGGATCTCGATCCGGAGGTGCGGGCCGACTTGGTCGCGCGGGAGAAGGAGCGGGCGCTGGAGCTGCAGCGCGCCGGTGTGTGGCCGCAGTTGTGGCGGATCGTGGGCGAGTACGCGAATTTCAGCGTGTTCGACGTCGACTCCAACGACACCTTGCACTCGGTGCTGTCCAGCCTGCCGCTGTTCCCGTACATGCGGATCCAGGTGACACCCCTGGCCCGCCACCCGTCAAAGCTGGACCTCCCGTAGCGGGTCGCCACCGTCGACGAAGAACCGCCCACCCGGCCTCAACACCGCTGCGATCCGCCGCCGGGCCTCCTGCTCCAACTCTGGGTGCCGCCCGTCCAGCGCCCCCACCCGCACCGCGAACACCAGGTCGAACCCCGCCTCACCCGGGCCCAACTCCAACTCCTCGACCGCCACCTGCCGAAACCCCAACACTCCAGCGGCAATCAGCTCCCCCGACCCCGCCTCGGCCAACCGAACCGCGTTCCCCGACCGATCAACCCCCAGCACAAACCCACCCGACCCGGCCGACCCACCCGCGCCGCCGGCCACTCGCCGAGCCACCTCCCGCGCCGCAGCGCCTGGCCCACACCCAACCTCCAGCACGCGCATCCCCACCCGCAGCGGCAACGCCTCGACCACTGCCAAGAGCCGTCCCGACAACCCCTCACCCACAAGACCACCTCCAAGTAGCCATCTTGCAGGCACCCAGCTGGATCCCTGGTAACTGAAACGCCCGGGTTCGACCTTGTCGGTCGAACCCGGGCGGGGTATCGCGGGTAATGCAGGGGCGTCAGGCGTCGGAGCTCTTCTTCCAGAGGTTGATGCCGGCTTCGACGGCGTCGGCGTCGATGGCCTCGAGCTCCTCGGGGGTGAACTTGAGGTTGTTCACCGCGGCCAGGTTGTTCTCGAGCTGGGCGACGCTGGAGGCGCCGATCAGGGCGCTGGTGACGCGGTCGTCGCGCAGCGTCCAGGCGAGGGCGAGCTGGGCGACGGACTGGCCGCGTTCCTTGGCGATCTCATTCAGCGCGCGGACGTGCTTCAGCGTGTCCTCGGTGAGCGAGTCCGGGTTCAGCGACTTGCCCTGCGCGGCGCGGGAGTCCGACGGGACGCCGTCCAGGTAGCGGTCGGTGAGCACACCCTGCGCCAGCGGCGAGAACGCGATCACGCCGACCCCGAGCTCACCGACGGTGTCCAGCAGGTCCTCCTCGATCCAGCGGTTCAGCATCGAGTACGACGGCTGGTGGATCAGCAGCGGGGTCCCGAGCTCCTGCAGGATCCGGGCCGCCTCCCGGGTCCGGTCCGCCGAGTACGACGAGATCCCGGCGTACAGCGCCTTGCCCGAGCGGACCGCGGCGTCCAGCGCGCCCATCGTCTCCTCGAGCGGGGTGTCCGGGTCGAACCGGTGCGAGTAGAAGATGTCGACGTAGTCCAGGCCCATCCGGCTCAGCGACTGGTCCAGCGAGGCGAGCAGGTACTTCCGCGACCCGCCGCCCTGGCCGTAGGGACCCGGCCACATGTCGTAGCCGGCCTTGGTCGACAGGATCAGCTCGTCGCGGTACTTGGCGAAGTCGCGGGCGAAGTGCGTCCCGAAGTTCGTCTCCGCGGAGCCGTACGGCGGACCGTAGTTGTTGGCCAGGTCGAAGTGCGTGACGCCGAGGTCGAACGCCCGGCG
The DNA here is from genome assembly GCF_044458365.1 of Kribbella sp. NPDC050470. Taxonomy (NCBI): domain Bacteria; kingdom Bacillati; phylum Actinomycetota; class Actinomycetes; order Propionibacteriales; family Kribbellaceae; genus Kribbella; species Kribbella sp. NPDC050470. The sequence continues at coordinate 100,611 of NZ_JBITHV010000005.1, forward strand.
CAGGATGTCGCGCTGCGTGGCGAACGGCTTGTCGTCGCCGAAGTTGTGCCACAACCCGAGCGAGATCGCCGGCAGCATCAACCCGCTGCGCCCCGTCCGCCGGTAGGCCATCTGGTCGTCGTACCGGTCCTGAGCGGCTACGTAATCAGTCACGAGACCTCAGTCTGCCTCATGTCACGACAAGTTCAAACCCCCTTGTTTTACAGCAGAAACCCGATCACTGACACCCAGAACCCGGCCTTCTTGATCAGGCTGGGTCAGGTCAGGGCCGACCAGGGCGCAGGCGGGTTGGTGGTGACGAACCTCAGAAGGGCCAGGATGCGGCTCGCCGGGGGTGCGGTCCAGTGGCGCTGGCCGGGCCAGGGGTTCGCCGTCAGTTTGCCGAGGCCCCAGTGCAGGTGGAACCAGAGGGTAGCCGCGGCTACCTCGTCCTCCCGCGCGGCCGGGCGTCCGGTGCCGGAGGTGCAGGTCCGGCGGATGTAGTCGGGGAGGATGGCGGCGACCTGCTCGAGGGGGAGTTTGGCGAAGTCCATGGCGCGGGGTGCCCAGGCCGCGTCGCCCCAGTCGATCAGGGCCCGGAGCTCGCGGTCCGGCCCGGCGAGAAGGTTGTGCGCGGCAACATCTCCGTGGATCAGCACCTTCGGCTGGTTCCGGTCGAACCGGTCGGCCAGCCGGGTGAACCAGTCGCTCAGCCAGTTCGCCGTCTCGAGGTCGAGGTAGCCGCGTTCCGCCAGATCGTCGACCGTCTGCCACGGATCGCGACTGTCGTCCTGCGGTACGCCGGGAAGGTCGGTCTCCTCGATGCCGTGCAGCACGGCCAGTTGCTCCGCCAGGCCGGCCGGCACCTCGGTCGGCTCGATCCCGTGCACGCGTTCCATCACGACGTACGGCGCATCGATCAGCCCTCGGCTGTCGTCGTACTCGACGATCGCCGGAGTCAGGACGCCGGCCGACCGCGCGACGGGGACGACGCCGGCCTCCTTCTGCAGGTCGTCCTCGAATCCCGGTCGCGCGACTCGGAGGAACAATGCGTCGCCGAGCACGAATCCGCGGTTGGCGACGCCACCCGCCACCTCGGTCACCTGCTCCGGCGAAGCGCCATGCCGCCGGCCTATCTCGGTGACACGGCCCAGGAACTCGTCGTCCACGCCCACTTGGACCTCCCTCGTCGTCGCGTGATCCGCCCCATGATCCTTGTGCCGCGGGTCGTCCGCAGTGGGTGAGGCTGCTGCGGGGCGTCCGGCCTACCGTTGGTTCCGGCTCCGCCTGGTCACGGGGAAGGAAGCGCATGGGCAACGACGCAGTGCAGGTCAAGAGCAGGGCGGGTGGGGTGCCAGCGGCCACATGTGAGCGCAGCCGACAGACCGACCGAGGCTCTGTTCCTCCGGTGCCACGCTGCCATGGGTAGCTGAGATCGGCGGCGACGTGACCGCGTTCGACGTCGTGCTCCGCGTCGCCCGGCTCGCCCTGGAGTCCAGTGCCGAGGGCGTCGAGACGCTGGAGCGCTCAGTCGCGAAGGTCGCCTCGGCCTACGGCGTCGGTGTTGACCTGGTCGTCCTTCCCGAGCAGATCGTTCTGACCGAGCGGTCGTCCGGGGAAGTCGGCCGGGCGGCGGTGGTGCGGGCGGCCCCCGGTATCTTCCGGCTCGACCGGGTCGCTGCCCTCAAGCGCTTTCTCGTCCAGGCAGAGCATCAGCCGATGAACCCCGACGAGGCGTGCCGTCGCCTCGACGCGATCGCGCAGTCGAAGCCCCGTTGGCCCGCGTGGGCGCGGGTGCTCGGGGTAGCGCTGTTCGCGGCGGGGTTCGCCCCGAGTGTGGTGGCGACCTGGGGCGAGGCGGGCGCGGCCGCCCTCTTGGGCCTGGTCATGGGCTTGCTCGTCGTCCTGACCGCCGGGCGCCCCCTGGAGGGGCTGCTCCCGTTCTTCGGAGCCTTCATCGTGACGACGCTGGGGCTCACCGTGATGTCGGGCCTCGCCCAACGCACGGGCGTAACGCTCATGGTGCTGCCGGCACTGTTCATCGTGGTCCCCGGCGACACCCTGTCCGCAGCCGCCGCAGAGCTTCTGGGCGGCCGGCTCACCGCGGGGTCGATCCGGCTCGTGTTCGGGTTCGTCACCCTGGGCCTGATCGTGATCGGCATCGTCGCGGCAACCGGCGTCACCGGCAGAGGAGACGCGCTCGTCGAGACGCTGCCTGCGCCGGAGCTTCCCTTCGTCATCATCCTGGCCGGGTGGGTGGTGTTCTCCCTCGGCCTGGTACTCGCGTTCAACGCTGAACCCGGCGTGCTCGTCTGGCTGGTGCCCGGCGTCATCGGCACCTTCCTCGTCCAGCAGGGAGTCACCTACCTCGCCGGTGCGGTCATCGGCACACTCGTGGCCGGTGCCGCCCTCGGTGCCTGCGCCAACCTGGTGGGCGCACACCCCCGACGCCCCCCGCGCCTCGTCCTGCTGCTGGGCGGGTTCTTCGTCCTCACGGTTGGCGGGCTCGGCGTCCGGGGCGCAACCTCGCTGCTCGGCGGAGACGTAGTGACCGGGCTGGAAAACCTGGCGGACTTCGCCCTCCAGGTCCCCACCGTCGCCCTGGCGATCGCGGCCGGGGTCATTCTCAGCGACCACTGGCAACGACAGAGCCGCCCCGCTGTGGCCTCCAACTCGTGACCCTGTTCGTGCGTCGCCCGCCGTGGGTGCAGGCTACGTGTTGTGGGCACCACGACGCCGGAACGCGCCGACCATGCGTGGGCCCGCGAGCCGGGTCTCCAATCGACGCGCCTCACGCTTGAGCGGCCGTGCCAGGTACTGACCGAGGATCACGCCAGCTGCGAGCGCCAGCGCGGTGGCGAGCGCGGCGGCCAACTCGATCACGCCGTCCTTGCCCTCCGCAAAGAGAGCGAGACCGCGGTAGATGTCGAGTCCCGGCAGGAGCGGCACGATTGCGGGGACCACCACGACAAGCGGCGGGGCCCGGAAACGACCTGCGACGAGATAGCAGACTGCGCCGATGGTGACGGCAGCGACCGCCGAACCCCAGGTTCGGCCGACGTCAGAGCTGTCGACGGCCAGCAGGACCCCCTGCCCGAGCGCCGCGACCAGTGCCACCGCCACCACGGCGCGCAGCGGTGCGTACGACGCGAACGCGAAGGCCGCAGCGGCCAGGGCGGCGCCGAACACGGTGACCCCGACCTCCGCCAGGCCGGCCGCGCCGGGAGTGAAGGCTGTCAGGCCCACCCCGAGGAGGTCGCCGACGGTGAGCCCGGCCCCCACCCCGGCGATGATGCCCGCGGTGTTCAGCACGGCGTCGATCAACCGGGCACTGGCGGTGACCGGGAAGCCGTTCAGGGCGTCCTGGGTGGCACCCATGATGCCGACTCCCGCCAGGAGCATGACGATCCCTGTGGTGACCACGCGGGACGGGTCCACGTCGAGCTCCGTGGCCGAGGCGGTGACCGCGATGAGTGTGGCCACGAAGCCTCCCGCCGCATGCTGGTAGAAGGCCGGGATGCGGTGCAGGGGCAAGAGCAGTTGGGTTCCGTCGATCGCGCAGGCCGCCACAAAGGCGAGCAGGCACACGAGCGGGCTGCCGCCCAGCGTGAGCGCGATGCCACTTCCCATCAGGCCCCAGGCGAGGGTCACCGCCCAGCGGCGCCGGCGGTGGCCGGTGGAAACGATCCGGGAAAACCGGTCACGAGCCTCGGACCGGGTGATATCTCCGGCGACGAGGCTGCTCACCGTCTCGTCGACCTCGATCAGCTTCGCATAGTCGAGCGGGCGCCAGGTCACCCGGCGAACCTGAATGGCGGCGGGCGCGTGGCTGGTCGGCTGGTGCCGGAGGGTCAGGTCCACGAACGTCACGTCCGCGGTCACGTCGCGCACCCCGCACGCCCGGGTCACCTCCAGCATGGCCGCCGCCACGTCGGCTGCCCCGGCCCCGGACGACAGGAGGACCTCGCCGACGCGCAGCGCCAGATCGAGCGTTTCGTAGACCTCGCGTCGCTCCGTCATGTCCCTGTTCCGATCACGGCACCGAGGCACGCCACACGTGTGGAGCACGACGTACGGCACTGGCCAGGTGGCCATCGTCGGAGTCTCAGGCCCCTGCGTCATCGTCCGGTGCGGGTGATTGACCGGGCCATGCCCCCTTCGTCGTCGCGTGGTCCGTCCCACGATCCTCGTGCCCGGGCGCGATGCGTCCTCCGCATTTGATGTACTGCGGGCGTGCGTGTCGATCTGGATCCGGAAGCGCTCGGGCGGCGGGAGTTCTACGCGGTGCTGAACTCCGTGGTGGTGCCCCGGCCGATCGCGTGGGTGTCGAGCCGGTCCGCCGACGGCGTGCTGAACCTCGCGCCGCATTCGTTCTTCACCGTGGCGTGTGTGCAGCCGCCGATGGTGCAGTTCACCTCGGTCGGGCGGAAGGACAGCCTGAACAACGTCGAGTCGACCGGCGAGTTCGTGGTGAACTTCGCGGCAGAACCGCTGTTCGAGCAGATCAACGCGACCGGGACGAACTTCCCGGCGGAGATCTCCGAGTTCGAAGCCGTCGGGCTGACCACCGAACCGTCCCGCACCGTCGCCGTGCCCCGGGTTGCGGAGTCCCCGGTGGCCATCGAATGCACCCTCCACACCACCCTCGAACTGGGCGACTCGACCGTCGTGATCGGCCGGGTCCGCCACCTCGCGGTCGACGCCGCGGTGATGGTCGACGGACACCCGGAGGTCCGGCTGCTGCGCCCGTTGGCCCGCCTGGGCAAGGACGAATGGTCGACCCTCGGCGAGATCCGCGACATCACCCGAATCCGCCACTCCGACTGGCCTGGTCACTTCACACCACCGGCCTAGCAGCGGGTGGGGGCTCTTTGCGGGCGACCACCTTGGCGAGGGCGTCGAGTTGAGGCGACAGGCGGAGCGGGGTGCGGTCGGGGGACGACGTGGTGGCGGGATGCCACTCGAGGGTGGGCGTGACCAGGTGGACGTCGGGGGACAGTGGCCCCGGATCGTTGGTGTAGGAGCGGGCCGCGAGGTTGAGCATCAGGCCCAGGGCCGGGATGACGGACAGGTCGCGGATCACGTGGATCAGGAGCAGGTCGCGGGCGGGGACGGCGGCGAGCACGCCGTACTCCGGAAGCTCGAGGTGGAGGGACTCGCGCAGGACGGTGTCGAGGACCAGGGCCCGGGACGCGGAGAAGATGCTGCCGGTGACCAGCGCGATGGTGATGCCGTCGTGCTCGACGTACTCGACGTGGTCCTCGAGACGACGCAGGTTGGCCAGGCCGACACGCTCGGCATCCGACCAGGTCAGCCCGAAGTCACCCGGGTCGAGGTACATCGTCACAACGCCGTCCTGTGCAGTGGCGGGCACGGACAGCAGGCCGGGCAGGTAGTCCACCCGGTCCGCGCCCCACTCGCCGGGGAGCGAGCGGCGCGGAACGAGCCGCTGGATCAGCTCCCGCTCTGGATCGTCGGGCGGCCGAGGCGGACCGTGGCGCAGGCGGTGCAGCACCTGGGTGAAATGGTCCTCGATCAACTCCGGCCAGCGATTCTCGGCGTGTTTGGACACCCGGCGGGCCAGGTTGCTCAGGCCGAGCACCGGGCTGTCCGCGGTCGGTGCGACCGGGACGAGAGCCGCGCCGCCCTCGTAGGTCAGGTCGAGGCCGAGGTGGGCTGCGGCGGTCATGCCGAGCCGCACGAACCGCGCGGCCTGGCCGCGGGTGAGCGGGATCAGGACCGGGTGGGGCCGGTCGGAGTGGTTGCCTTGGGCACGTTCGGTGGAGCTGTCGATGGTCATCGTGGCCACCTCCTCGGCAGAGAAAGTACGAGGAATGGCACCCGTTCCGGCCGGTCTTTCCGAACCTGTGGACAACCGCCCGGGATAGTCTGCGGCAACACCCGTCGGATCCCGGAGGAGACGAGCAGGATGACCAGCACGCCGTCGTCGCGGCCTACCTCGGTGACCCGGTTGTCGCTGTCGCACATCACCGCCCAGAACGAGACCAACCTGCTGGGCACCGTGCACGGCGGCGTGATCATGACGCTGGTCGACTCGGTCGCCGGCGTGGTCGCGGCGCGGCACTCCGGTGGGGCCGCGGTGACCGCGTCGATGGACGAGATGACGTTCCTGGTGCCGGTCCGGGTCGGCGACGTGGTCCACTTCAGCGGCCAGGTCAACTGGACCGGACGCAGCTCGATGGAGGTCGGCGTACGGATCACGGCCGACCGGTGGGACTCCGTCGGGCCGGAGGTGCACGTGGCGTCGGCCTACCTGGTGTTCGTCGCGGTCGACGCGGACGGGAAGCCCCGCGAGGTCCCGCAGGTCATGCCGGAGACCGACGAGGACCGCCGCCGGCTGCGCGAGGCCGAGATCCGCCGCAGCCACCGCCTCGCCCGCCGGGCCGCGATCATCGCCTCCCGCGAAGAAGACGCAGAGCGGGCAGCTGAAGGCGACACCAAATGACCTGGTTCGCCAGCGCGCGACGACATCCTTCGGCGGTCCTGCTGCTCGTGCAGTTGCTGGGTGTCCTGGTCTACCCGGCCATGGAGGGCTCCCGCGGCGGCCGCGTCGCGTTCGAGATCCTCGGCATCTTCGTGCTGGTGCTCGCGATCTTCTCGGTCCGCTCCACCCCCGGCCTGACCTGGGTCAGCATCGGCCTGGGCATTCCGGCCGTGGTCCTCTCGCTGGTCGACGCCTTCAATCCCACGCAGCCCGTCGTGGCCATCTCCGCCGTACTGCATGCGGCCTTCTACTTCTACGCCGCCTACAGCCTGCTGCGGTACATGCTGGCCGACCACGAGGTCAGCACGGACGAGCTCTACGCGACCGGTGCGACCTTCACCTTGGTGGCTTGGGGGTTCGCGTACGTCTACACCTTCGTGCAGGTGCTGGTGCCAGGCAGCTTCATCGCGGCACTCGACCCCGCCAGCGACCGGACCTGGATGGAGTTGCTGTTCCTCAGCTTCACCACACTGTCCAGCACCGGCCTCAGCGACGTCGTCCCGGTCACAGCCTGGGGGAGGTCGGTCGTCATGCTCGAGCAGCTCGCAGGACTCGGGTACGTCGCCATGGTCGTGTCCCGCCTGGTCGGACTCACCATCACCAGGCGAAGCAGCACCTAAGCCCTGGGCCAGCCGGCCAGCAAGTCCGCGGCAGCCCGCTGAGCCACCTCTGGCGCGTGCGGCATCGCAGCCACCCGGTAGGTGACGAGCGCGCCCTCGTGGAGGATCAGGAGACGGTCCGCGAGCTCGGACGGGTCGGCGAGACCGGCCAGCGTCGCCTGGGCCTCGAACTCGGCCCGCATCCACTGCTTCTGCCCGACGATGACCGGCATCGCCGGATGGTCGGGGGACGCGAGCTCGACGCTGGCGTTGATGAAGCCACATCCGTTCCGCGCGCCCGCGACCCAGTCCGTCAGCGCCGCGAACAGCGCCAGGATCACGTCTTCCGGCGTCGCTGGACGCCGGACTGCGAGTTGCTCATCCAGGAATTCGTGCCACACCCGGTCGCGTCGCTCCAGGTACGCCGCAATCAACCGGTCCTTCGAGCCGAACCGGTCGTACAGCGTCTTCTTCGTCACGTCGGCCGCCAACGCGATCGTGTCGACGCCGACCGCCCGGATGCCCTGCTCGTAGAACAAGGTCGACGCCGCGACCAGGATCCGCTCGCCGGCCGGCGTCAGCCGGGTGGCCTCCGGCACGCGGCGGTCCACGAGCAGTCTCACCTGCTGATCGAGCATACTGACAGTATACCGACCGGTGTGGTTACTCTCCCGATCATGACCACTGTGACGCTCCCGGTACGGCGGACGCGCTACCTCCCGTTGATCGCGGGCGCAGGCTTCGTCGTGCTCTGGAGCTGCGGCTTCATCGGCGCGCGCTGGGGCACCGAGTACACGAACGCCTTCGACCTGCTCGCCTGGCGGTTCCTGGTCGCAGGCGCGGTCGGAGCGGCAATCCTGGCCGTACGGCGACCGACGATCAGTCGTGCGGACCTGGCCACCCAGGTGTGGATGGCCTTCCTCACGCAGTGTGTGTACCTCGGCCTGATCTTCACCGGCATCGACCACGGCATCTCGGCCGGAGTGACCGCGCTCATCGGCTCACTGCAGCCGCTGCTGATCGCCACAGTCGCCGGACCGCTGCTCGGGGAGCCGGTCAGCCGGCGTCAGTGGATCGGTCTCGTCATCGGTGTCGTCGGAGTCGGTCTGGTCGTGGCAGACGACTTGCACGGCTCGCCGTTGCTGTTCCTGCTGCCGTTCGGTGGCCTGCTCGGCCTTGTCATCGGCACCTGCCTCGATCGCCGTCGCAAGCCCAGCACGAGCTCACTCGACGCGCTCTGCCTGCAGAGCGTCGTCTCCGGTGTGTTCTTCATCGCACTGGCTGCGTCGACCGACCAGCTGACGGTCCCGCACGAACCAGGGTTCTACGGTGCCGTGGTCTGGCTGGTGCTGCTGGCAACAGGTGGTGGCTGGGGGCTCTACCTGGTCAACCTCAGGCTGTCCGGTGCGACCCGCATCAGCAGCCTGCTCTATCTGGTGCCGCCGACCACGATGGTGTTCGCCTTCGTGATGTTCGGCGAGACCATCGGACCACTTGCCGTGATCGGCATGCTGGTGTGCGCGCTCGCCGTACTCCTGATCAGGTGGAACGCTACGCTGCGGGGATGGCGGAACCCCGGTGGCTGAACGAGAAAGAGCAGCACGCGTGGCGCGCGTTCATCGCGGCGCAGCGTGTGGTGAACACCCGGATCGAGCAGCAGCTGCAACGCGACGCAGGGATACCGCACACCTACTACGAGATCCTGGTCCGGCTGTCCGAGGCGCCTGACGGCCGGCTGCGGATGAGCGAGCTAGCCGTGGCCACGCAGGGATCGCGCAGCCGCCTCTCGCACGCGGTCAACCGGCTCGAGCAGGCCGGTTGGGTACGGCGGGAGGGCATCGAGTCGGACCGCCGTGGCCAGGTCGCGATCATGACCGACCTCGGACGGCAGAAGCTGGTCGAGACCGCGCCCGGTCATGTCGAGGAGGTCCGCAAGGCGATCTTCGACGCGCTGGACGACGATCAGGTCGAGCACCTCTACGACATCTGCGCGACGTTGGCCAGGCACTCGGGTGACACGGTCGACCGCGCCGCCTGGGAGCGCCGCTGACATGCAGCGCACTGCAGTAGCCGTCCTGCTGACGGCGCTCCTGCTGACCGGCTGCAGCGACACCGACGAACCCACCGCCGGCCCCAGCACAGTGCCGTCATCGTCAGTGCCGATCGCCCGCGAGCCAACCCCGACCCCCACCCCAACGCCGACACCAACCCCTACGCCAACGCCGACGCCGACTCCGGTCAGCTGTGTAGACCAGAAGCTGCAGGCGCTCACGCTGAGGGAGCAGGCGGCCCAGCTGATCATGACCGGCATCAGCGCGAACGGCATGACGTCGTCCCAGCGGCCCATCGTGCAGAAGCAGAAGCCCGGCGGCATCCTGCTGCTCGGCAGCGGCGGCAGCCTCTCCCACACGCGTACGGCGATGGCCACCGTCAACTCAGCCGCCACGGTCAAGGGCATCCGCCCACTGATCGCCGCCGACCAGGAAGGCGGTCAGATCCAGCGGCTGAAGGGCTCCGGCTTCGACCGCATCCCCTCAGCGACTGTGCAAGGCGGCTGGTCCAGCTCCAAGCTCACCGCCGAGGCCGAGGGGTGGGGGAACCAGCTCAAGCGGGCAGGGGTCAACGTAGACCTCGCGCCGGTGGCCGACGTCGTACCAAGCTCGCAGAAGGACAGTAACGCTCCGATCGGCGAGCTGGACCGTGAGTACGGCAACACGCCGGAGGAGGTCGGGCCGCCGGTGCAGGCATTCGTCCGCGGCATGCAGCAGGCCGGCGTGATGACGTCGGTCAAGCACTTCCCGGGACTCGGGCGCGTGCGCGGCAACACCGACTTCTCGTCCGGAGTGGTCGACAATGTCACCGTCCGCGGTGACGCGAACCTGCAGCCGTTCGCCGACGGGCTCGAGGCCGGCGCCGACATGGTGATGATCGCCACAGCCACCTACACCAAGATCGACCCGAGGAACCGCGCGGTGTTCTCGCCGACGGTCATCCGGGGAATGGTGCGCGGTGACCTGAAGTGGGCCGGTGTGGTGATCACCGACGACGTCGGGGCGGCTGCCGAGGTGGCGTCGGTGCCGGCGGGTCAACGGGCGACCCGATTCGTCGCGGCCGGCGGGGACATCGTCATCAACGCCACGGCCGGGCTGACCGCCACGATGGTGAACGCTCTGGTCTCCAAGGCCGAGCAGGACAAGGCCTTCGCCGCGCAGCTGACGAGTAGCGTGAGGCGTGTGCTGACACTCAAGGAGAGCCACGGCCTGGTGAGCTGCGGATGACAGAGGAGCAGGAACCGGACTACCGCTTCACGCTGGCGAACGAACGCACGTACCTGGCGTACTTGCGGACGTCGCTGGCCTGCTACGCGGGCGGGCTGTCCGCAGTGCAGTTCCTCGACCTCGGCCCGGATCGCTGGCCGGCCCGCATCATCGGTGTGGTTCTGGTCACTGCAGGCATCGTCACCACGGCCGGCGCCTTCCGCCGCTGGCAGCAGAACCTGACCGCCATGCGCAACGGCGGCCGGCTCCCGGTGACCAGGCTCCCAGTGGTGCTGGGGGCAACGATCATCGTGGTCGGCCTGATCGGCCTGGTCTTCAGCCTGTGGCGGGAATGAACCGCGATCCCGGGCTGCAGCCGGAGCGGACCCTGCTCGCCTGGCGGCGGACTGCGCTCGGCCTGATTGCGAACGGGATCCTCTTGCTTGCCTCCGGCCACGGTACGTCGGACGTCCGCACCGGCCTCGGCGTCGTCGTACTGGTCCTGTCGCTGGCCTGCTGGGCCGCGGTGAGCGCCGTCTACCGCCGTACGAAGGGCGCGCCGGTGCATGCCCTCGGCCACCAACGGGTGCTCCGGGCGGCAGCCGGTCTGGTGCTCGTGGTGGGGCTTTTCGACCTCTACGCCGTGCTCACGCGCTGAGACCGATCGGTTACTCGCCGGTGGTGTCCAGGCAGCCGAGTTCACCGCGACGCGGTACGTTGGCCAGGCGGATGCCGCGTCAACGGTCCGTTCCCCCTAGCATGTTCACGGTTTGTCCCTCGTTCACCCGGAGCTTGAAGTGCCGTTACGTCTGCGTCCGAACGACCCGACGTTCTACGACCTTTTCACCGAGTCCGCCAACCACCTCGTGGACGGATCACGGATCCTGGCCGAGTTGCTCGGCAGTACGGCGGGAACCGGGCTCTCGTCGAGCCACCAGATCGCCGCCCAGATGAAGGACGCCGAGCACGCGGCGGACGAGACCACGCACTCGATCATCCGGCGGGTGAACTCGACGTTCGTCACGCCGTTCGACCGCGAGGACATCTACCGGCTGGCCTCCGACCTCGACGACGTCATGGACTACATGGAGGAGGCGGTGGACGCCGTCCACCTGTTCGCCCTGGAGAAGCTGCCGGAGGAGATCGCCGAGCAGATCGAGGTGCTGCAGCGGGCCGCCCAGCTGACCGCCGAGACGATGCCGCGGCTGCGCACCATGAAGGACCTGGCCGAGTACTGGATCGAGATCAACCGGCTGGAGAACACCGGTGACGCCGTGCACCGGCGGCTGATCGCCAAGCTGTTCAGCGGCGAGTACGAGGCCCTGACGGTGATGAAGGTGAAGACCGTGGTCGACCTGCTGGAGGCCGCGATCGACGCCTTCGAGCACGTCGCGAACACGGTCGAGCAGATCGCCGTCAAGGAGAGCTGAGCGTGGAGCTCGCGCTCGTCGTCGCGGTGGTCGTCATCGCGCTCGTGTTCGACTACACCAACGGCTTCCACGACGCGGCGAACGCGATCGCAACCTCGGTCTCGACCCGCGCGCTGACCCCGCGGGTGGCGCTGGCGATGGCCGCGGTGATGAACTTCGTAGGGGCTCTGCTCGGCACCGAGGTCGCCGAGACGGTCGGCAAGGGCATCATCAGTGTGCCGTCCGGTGAGCACGGGCTGGTGGTTGTGCTCAGCGCCTTGGTCGGCGCGATCACCTGGAACCTGATCACGTGGTACTTCGGCCTGCCCAGCTCCTCGTCGCACGCTCTGATCGGCGGCCTGGTCGGCGCCGGGCTCGCCTCGGCCAGCACGGTGCTGTGGTCCGGCATCCTGGACAAGGTCGTCATCCCGATGGTGCTGTCGCCGACAGTCGGCTTCCTCGGCGCGTTCGTCCTGATGCTCACGATCCTCTGGGTGTTCCGGCGGGCCCACCCGGGCAAGGTGACCCGGGGCTTCCGGCTGTCCCAGTCGCTGTCCGCCGCCGCGATGGCGCTCGGCCATGGTCTGCAGGACGCGCAGAAGACGATGGGCGTGATCTTCCTGGCCCTGCTCACCACCGGGTACGTCCAGGAGGGCGACGGGATCCCGCTGTGGGTCAAACTGGCCGCCGCGACCGCTATCTCGCTCGGGACGTACTCCGGCGGCTGGCGGATCATGCGGACGCTGGGCCGCCGGATCATCCACCTGGACCCGGCCCGCGGTTTCGCCTCCGAGGCGGTCGCCGCGACCGTCCTGTACGTGATGGCGATCGGCCTGCACGCGCCGGTTTCCACCACGCACACGATCACCTCCGCGGTGATGGGCGCCGGCGCCACCAAGCGCCTGTCCGCGGTCCGCTGGGGCGTCGCGCGCGGCATCGTCACCGCCTGGGTCCTGACCATCCCCGCCGCCGGTGCGGTCGCCGCGCTCTGCTACGGCTTGGCCCACTTCATCCTGGAGTGACCCCGGTCAGCGGTTCCAGCGGCGTACGGCCTTGGCCACGTCTTTGGGGCGGATGGCGCCGAGGTTGAGCTCCCAGGTGGCGGCCAGGCGGTCGCCGAGCTCGGCCAGGTCGAGGTAGGCCTGCGGCCGCACCGCCACCACCCAGGTGGCCGCGGCTGCATGGCCCTGCTGGAAGAGCAGGTGGTCCGCGGTCGCCTCGAGCTTGCTCCGGTTCTCGCCGTCCAGCCCGCTCGCGGCCCAGTCCTGCACGATCGCGCCGTCGTCGGCGGTCATCCGGGCCAGGTAGGTCAGCGGGCCACGCCAGAAGCCGCGGCTGCCGATGGTGTCCAGGCTCTCCAGCGGGAACCAGCCGTTCTGGCAGCGCCGCCCGTTGATCGCGGACTCCACCTCGCGGGCCTGCCCCGAGGTCAGGCCCCGGACCGCCCAGTCGAGGAAGAACGCGCCGACATCGGGGATCTCCTCCGCGACGTGCGGAGCCACGGTCAGTATCCCCGGCTCGAAGAGATGCAGCTCTTCGGGTGACTTCACCAACGCTTCCCCCGCCCACCTGAGTACGACGGCCACGCGCGCCACCACGCGGCCGAGACACAGGGACCCCCCAGGTACCTGCTACTTCCAACAAGTGCTCTTAGTACCCCCACGCCGTACCGGGGTCAAGGTCCTGTCCGGTAGCCGACTACTTCTTCCGGGCCGCCCGGCGGGCCAGCTCCTCCCGGTCCAGCCGCTCGGCCTCCTCGGGCGTCGGCGCGCTCCCGCCGTACGAGGCCGGCAGCCACCAGGCGCCGGCGGGCTGCTCGGGGTAGGCCCGGATGGTGCGGTCGAGCATGCCGGCCATGGTCGAGCGCAGGTGCGCGGTCGCCTCGGCCGGGTCGTCGTCCGCGGTGACCGTGATCGGCTCGCCGACGGTGATCGCGATCGTCCGGTGCCGGGAGAAGTCGCGCGGATGGTCCTTGGTCAGTATCCGCTGCGTCCCCCACAGGATCATCGGCAGCACCGGTACGGCGGCCTCGGCGGCCATCCGGACCGTGCCGGACTTGAACTCCTTCAGCTCGAACGACCGGCTGATCGTCGCCTCCGGGAACACGCCGACCACCTCGCCGGCGTTCAGGTACTCGATCGCCTGCCGGTACGACGCCGTACCGGCCGCGCGGTCCACCGGGATGTGGTGCATCCCGCGCATCAGCGGTCCGGAGACCCGGCTGCGGAACAGCACCTCCTTGGCCATGAACCGCACCAGCCGCTTGCTCGGCAGCGCGCCGAACCCGCCGAGCACGAAGTCGACGTACGAGATGTGGTTCATCGCGATCACCGCGCCGCCGGTCCGCGGCACGTTCTCCGTCCCGGTCAGCTGGAACTTCAGGTCCAGCACCTTGAACGCCGTCTTCGCGAAGCCGATCACCGGCGGGTACACGAGGTCGCGCATTCCCGAACGCTACCGGCTCCGGTCAACCGGCGGACGTGACGCGCCCCACGGAATCCCGTATGCAGTTGTTCGTTAGGGTGGACCGCGACAACTTTAGATCGCGGGAGCTCGCACCGAAGTGGGCTGAGAGGGCGGCTGGGTGGATCCCGGCGCCGCCGACCGCCGAACCTGTCCGGGTAATTCCGGCGTAGGGAGCAGCAACGTGACAACCATCGGCAATAACGTCCGACCTACTGTCACCACCAGCCCGATCTCGGGCTCGGAGAAGATCTACCGCGGCGAGCTGAACGTTCCGGCCCGCCGCGTCCACCTCACCAACGGCGAGCACTTCGACCTGTACGACACGTCCGGTCCGTACACCGACTCGTCCGCGCGGATCGACGTACAGGCCGGTCTGCCCGCGCTCCGGCGGGACTGGATCGCCGGCCGCGAGCCGTTGACGCAGCTCGGGCACGCCCGGGCCGGAACCATCACCGAGGAGATGAAGTACATCGCGGTCCGGGAGGGCGTCGACCCGGAGTTCGTCCGGGACGAGGTGGCGCGCGGCCGGGCGGTGATCCCGGCGAACCGGCGGCACCCGGAGTCCGAGCCGATGATCATCGGCAAGAAGTTCCTGGTGAAGGTGAACGCGAACATCGGCAACTCGGCCGTGACCAGCTCGATCGAGGAAGAGGTCGAGAAGCTGGTCTGGGCGACCCGGTGGGGCGCGGACACCGTGATGGACCTGTCCACCGGCAAGAACATCCACGAGACGCGCGAGTGGATCCTGCGCAACTCGCCGGTGCCGATCGGGACGGTCCCGCTCTACCAGGCGCTGGAGAAGGTGAAGGGCGACCCGGCCGCGCTGTCGTGGGAGGTCTACCGCGACACGGTCATCGAGCAGTGCGAGCAGGGTGTCGACTACATGACCGTGCACGCCGGCGTCCTGCTGCGGTACGTCCCGCTGACCGCGCAGCGGATCACCGGGATCGTGTCGCGCGGCGGCTCGATCATGGCCGCGTGGTGCCTGGCGCACCACCAGGAGTCCTTCCTGTACACGCATTTCGCCGAGCTCTGCGAGATTCTCCGTGCGTACGACGTGACGTTCTCACTCGGCGACGGGCTCCGGCCGGGGTCGATCGCGGACGCCAACGACGCGGCCCAGTTCGCCGAGCTGCGGACTCTCGGCGAGCTGACCAAGATCGCCTGGGAGCACGACGTCCAGGTGATGATCGAAGGTCCCGGACACGTGCCGATGCACAAGATCGCTGAGAACGTCCGGCTCGAGGAGGAGCTGTGCGGCGAGGCGCCGTTCTACACTTTGGGGCCGTTGGCAACTGATGTGGCGCCGGCCTACGACCACATCACCTCGGCGATCGGCGCGGCCCAGATCGGCTGGCTCGGTACGGCGATGCTCTGCTACGTTACGCCAAAGGAGCACCTCGGCCTGCCGGACCGCGACGACGTGAAGACCGGCGTGATCACCTACAAGATCGCCGCGCACGCAGCCGATCTGGCCAAGGGGCACCCGGGTGCGCAGGACTGGGACGACACGTTGTCCAAGGCAAGGTTCGAGTTCCGCTGGGAGGACCAGTTCAACCTATCGCTGGACCCGGACACCGCGCGGTCGTACCACGACCAGACGCTGCCCGCCGAGCCGGCCAAGACCGCGCACTTCTGCTCGATGTGCGGGCCGAAGTTCTGCTCGATGCGGATCACCGCGGACATCCGCGCGTACGCCGAGGAGAAGGGCCTGACCTCGACCGAGGCGATCGAGGCCGGCTTCGCCGAGATGTCGGAGACGTTCAAGTCGCACGACAAGAAGCTGTACCTGCCGCTGGCGGACTGAGTACCGGACCGCCAGGCCATCACAATCGCCGGCCATTCGGCCGGCGCCCGCTGGAGTCGTCTCAGAGGGTCCGGTTGTGATGGCCTGGCGGTTCGTATCGTGCTGACTCCGCGTGAAGTCGCGGGGCGAGTCGAGATGCCGAGCAGGCCGGATCCAGCGGAGAATTGGGGAGATCGGCGGGCCTGCGGGGCGGTCACTGGGAGTGATTGGGTGAACCGATTCAGGTTTTTTCCTTCACTCTACGTGAATAAGACTGTAGCCTTAATGCGTTGGGAAGGAGGTGTGGCGGTGGTCTTCGTTCTCACGGTAGATCAGCGGGGCAGCCGAAGCATGACCGATCTCGTACCCGAGCTACTGAACACGCTGAACCGGCGGCCGCGGCGGACCGGTTTGCTCCGGAAGTTCGAGCGGACGGCCGGCGACGAGGTGCAAGGGGTGCTCTCGGAGGCGCGCCCGACCATCGACGTGGTCGTCGAGCTGCTGCGTTCCGACACCTGGTACGTCGGTCTCGGCGTAGGCGACGTCGCCCAGCCCTTGCCCCGCAGCACGCGGGCAGGCAGCGGCGAGGCGTTCGTGAACGCGCGGGAGGCGGTGAACCGGGCGAAGTCGAGCCCGCACCATGTCAACGTGGTCGGCTCCGACTCCCGCGTCGCGGAGCAGGTGGAGACAGTGCTGTGGCTGATGGCGTCGGTGCTGCGGCGGCGTAGCGAACGCGGCTGGGCAGTGGCCGACCTGCTGGCCGAGGGACTCACCAGGCGGGAGATCGGCGTGAAGCTGGGGATCAGCCAGTCGGCGGTGACGCAACGGGCCCAGGCGGCCGGCTTCGCCGAGGAGCAACGCGGACGGAAGCTGGCAGCCGAGCTGCTGGGACCAGGGGCCGCTGCGTGACGGCACTCATCCTGTCGTTGACCGCAGCCGCCCTGGTCCTCGCCGTACTGGCGTGGGTGCCCAAGGCCGGCTCTACGGTGCAGATCGTGCTCAGCGGGGTGATGCTGGCCTGTCTGATCGCCGTCGGCCTCCTGCTGCTCGCAGGCGACGGCGTGGACGGTTGGCGCGAGCGCTGGTGGAACGTGCTGCTCCTGCTGGCCGGCGGGCTCGCAGTCACCGGTGGCGGGCCGCTGACGACCTCTGTGCTGGCTCTGGTCGACCGGGGCAACACGAGAGCCCAGTCGACGCAGAAGGCCGGTGAGGTACTGCGTGGCGGCGCGCTGATCGGTTCACTCGAGCGCGGCGCCATCTACGCAGCCCTGGTGGCAGGCTGGCCGGAGGGACTCGCGATCGTGCTGGCCATCAAGGGGCTGGCCCGCTACCCCGAGCTCCGCAGCCCCGATCAGCCCGCCTCGGTCACACCGCAGGCAGTGGCCGAGCGCTTCATCATCGGCACCTTCACCAGCGTCCTGTGGTCGGTCACCGGCGCCGCCTTCCTGCTGTCGCGCTAGTCCGACCTGATCACGTAGGTGGACATCACCTTGTCGTGCCAGGTCTGCTTCTGGTCGTCCCACAGCGGCCAGAGCAGATTCAGGAAGCAGGCGTTGTTGAAGAGCCCGCTCAGGAACTCGCGCAGGAACGCCTTGCCGGCGCCGACCGGCTGGAACGACTGGGCGTCGACCAGGCGCAGGTGCAGCGCGCTCTTGCCGACGCTCTGCCCGGTCTTGCCCTGGCGGAAGACCCGGTTCCACAGCCCGAGGCCGATGCTGGCGGCGATGCCGAGCAGGAAGAGGATGATCGCGAACGCGCCCGGTGCGTCATTGGACGACGACAGGTCGTCGGAGCGCATCGCGATGTCGGCGATGAAGACGCCGTACCCGATCGCGATCGGGACGCCGCTGATCATGCCGTCGATGAGGTAGGCGCCGGCGCGTGGGGCCCAGTCGGCAAGTGGTGCCTGCGGTACGCCGTACCCGTAGCCGTACTGCGGCTGCTGGACGTAGGGGTTGTAACCCGGCTGCTGCGGGTGCCCGTACTGCTGCCCGTACTGGGGCTGGCCGTATTGGGGCTGGCCGTATTGGGGCTGGCCGTACTGCGGCTGCTGTCCGTACGGCGTGCGGTCCTGCGGTGTACTCATCGAGTCCATCTCTTCCAGCGTCAGCGGCGGATGACCACGTCGTTGACGACCTTGTCGTGCCAGGTCTGCTGCTTCTCGTCCCACAGCGGCCAGAGCACGTTGAGAGTACAGATGTTGTTGAACAGCACCGCGCAGAACTCGCGGCCGAAAGTCGAGCCGATACCGATCAGTTGGCCGGTCTGGGCGTGCACGACCTTCAGCCCGGTGACCTTCTTGCCCAACGACTGGCCGGTGCGGCCCTGCTGGACGACCCGGTTCGCGACCCAGACCAGGAATGCGACGAAGAACCCGCTCAGCATCGCGATCCCGCCGCCGGCGCCCAGTTCCTCCTGGTCACCGTCGATGACCAGCGCCGCGATGACCCCGGTGATCGTGGGGATGAACTGGATCAGCGAGTCGATCAGCGACGCGCCGACCCGGATCGGCCAGCCGGCGAGCTGCCCGGGTGGTGCATAGCCGTAGCCGTAGGCCGCGCCTGGTCCGTAGGGGTTGTAGCCCTGCGGAGGCTGGTACGGAGGGGTGCTCAACTGGGGGTCCTTTCTGGGGCGCGTCCGGATCCGCAGGGACGAGTATCGCGGATCGGCCCGGAACGACGGACGCCGCGGCCACAAGCGGCCACGGCGTCCGGTGTTGCGGAGTACTACGTCAGAGCTTGATGACGTAGGTGTTGTTGATCTTGTCCGCGAAGGTCTGCCTCTTCTCGTCCCACAGCGGCCACAGGTAGCCGATGTAGCAGGCGGCGCTGTCCAGGATGTGGGTCAGTTGGCGAATGAACGCCTTGCCCGCGCCGACCGGCTGACCGGTGTCCGCGCCGACCAGTTTCAGGCCCAGGACCTGCTTGCCGACGGTCTGGCCGGTGCTGCCCTGGCGGATCACGACGTTCCAGATCGCCAGGCCGATGCCGATCAGGTAGAAGATGATCGCGACGACGGCCAGGTTCTCGTTGGCGGAGAACGCGCTGCCGATGCCGTACGGCACACCGACGATCAGGCCGTCGATCAGCGCGCCGCCGACCCGGTTCGGCCAGGCGGCGAGGTTACCGGGGATGCCGCCGAAGCCCGGCTGGCCGTACTGCTGCGGGTAGCCCGGCTGCTGGCCGTACTGGCCCGGCTGCTGCGGATAACCCGGCTGCTGCCCGTACTGGCCCGGCTGCTGCTGGCCGTACTGCGTCTGCTGCTGCCCATACTGGCCAGCCTGCTGACCGTACTCAGCAGGCTGCTGCTGGCCGTAGCCCGGCTGCTGAGCGCCGTAGCCGGGCTGCTGCCCGTACTGGCCCGGCTGCTGCCCAGGCTGCCCGTACTGGCCTGGCTGGCCGTACTGAGCCGGCTGCTGCGCGTCCTGCGGGCCGTAACCCGGCGGTGGCGTCGGAGAGCTCACGACGATCCCTTCTGGTGAATTGCTGTTGAGGAGTGAGTTGCAGGCTAGTGGTCCGACGGCTCACACACCCTGACGGATCCCACGAGATGAGAGTTACCGTTGTCCGGTGAGCCTTTCGCTGAACGTCGTACTGCGGCCGACCGGACCGGTCCAGCCCGTGGACAGGCGGGTGCTGGGGTTGGCCGCGACAGGAGTGGGCGGCCTGGGCCTCGCCGCCGTCTACCAGCTGACCGGCGGGCGGATCGGAATTCCTTGCCTTCTGCACGCAACCACGGGCCTGAACTGCCCGTTCTGCGGCGCCACCAGGATGGCTGCCGCCTTGCTGCGCGGCGATCTGGTCGCCGCCTGGTACTTCAACCCGGTGGTGCTGGTGCTCGGCCCACTGATCGGTGTTGCCGTCGGCTACCAGTTGCTTGCCTGGTCGCTGGAGTCGCTCCGGCTGGTCCGGCTGCCCCGGCTGACCATGAGCCCACGCACGGTGGACTGGGTGGTCAAGGGCCTGATCGCCCTGTTCGTCGTGTACGGCGTCGCGCGCAACCTGAACTGAACCGCCGCCACGACCGGGCGGCGGTTCAGCGTCGCGCTCAGTAGTTGACCAGGCCGGTGGCGTAGGACACGATCGACACCGCGATCGAGACGATGCCGCCGATCCAGGCCACCTTGGCCAGCGTGTCCGGCCGGCCCTGCTCCCGGAACTTGCTCTGGGCAATCAGTCCGAGGACGATCGAGGCCGGGCCGCAGCAGAACCAGCAGACGATGCCGATGATCGACAGGGTCTGCGGCGTGTTGTTCTGCGGAACGCCGCTGCCGTAGCCGTAACCGCCCTGGCCGCCCGGGTACTGGCCGTAGCCGCCGGGCTGCTGCTGGGCGTAGGAACCCGGGTACTGACCCGGCTGCTGCTGGCCGTAGCCCGGCTGCTGACCGTACTGCCCCGGCTGGCCTGGGTACTGGCCCGGCTGGGACTGCCCGTACTGGCCACCCTGCTGCTGGCCATAGCCAGGCTGCTGCCCGGGCTGCTGGCCATAGGGGGACTGCTGCCCGTAACCAGGCTGCTGCTGTCCATACTCAGGCTGCTGCTGTCCGTACTCAGGCTGCTGTCCATACGGGGACTGCTGCTGCCCGTACCCGCCCGGTTGACCGTACTGACCAGGCTGCTGGCCGTACTGGCCCGGCTGGTCGTCGTCCGGCTGGCCGGGTGCTTCGCCGTACTGGCTGGGCCTGTCCTGCTCGCCGTACTGGCCGGGCTGCTCTCCAGGGGTCTCACCAGGGGTGTCCTGCGGCCGGTTCGGGTCGTTCGGGTCGTCGCCCGGAGGCGTCGGAGTGCTCACCGCGGTCCCTTCTGAGAACGTCGAGGATCCTCGCAGGTTATCTTTTCCACAGGGCGGTGGTCACGTGCCCACTCCGGATCCCTTCAACACTTAAAGTTGGCCGGGTGACTCAACCCCCTCAGCCCCCGGCGTCCGACGGCCGTCCCGGGGATCCCGCGCCGGACCCGACCCGCCACCTCCCGGTTCAGTACGAGCCGCCGACGCCGACGTTCGAGGCGGCGCCGCCCGCGCAGCCCGGGCCACCGGCGGGGCCGTACCAGGCACCGGTCGGCGGCCCGTACCAGCCCGCGCAATCCCAGCCTCTGCAGGGGTTCCCGACCGGGCCGGTGCTGGTGACCGTCGGCGACATCTCGGTCGAGCAGTTCCGGATCGTCACCCCGGCGGGCGTGCTGCCCACCCAGGGCACGAACTGGTCCGCGATGGACATGTCCCGGACCGAAGAGAAGATCCCGGCCTGGGCGATCATCCTGGCCATCGTGTTCGCGCTCGCCTGCCTGCTTGGCCTGCTGTTCCTGCTCTGCAAGGAGCGCAAGACCACGGGCTTCGTCCAGGTCACGGTGCAGAACGGCAACCGCACCCACAACACCCACGTCGGCGTGAGCTCACCCCGCGAGGTCGCCGACACGCTTGCCCGGGTCAACTTTGCCCGGACGCTCTGCGTGTAAAGGCAGATCGGCCCTCGCGGGATCCCGCGGGGGCCGATCTGTGCAGAGGTACGGCGAGGATCAGCCGAAGCGGCCGGTGATGTAGTCCTCGGTCGCCTTCTCGTTCGGGTTCGAGAAGATCTGCTTGGTCGGGCCCATCTCGATCAGCCGGCCGGGCTTGCCGGTCGCGGCCAGGTTGAAGAACGCGGTCTGGTCCGACACCCGGGCCGCCTGCTGCATGTTGTGGGTGACGATCACCACGGTGTACTGGTCCTTCAGCTTCTCGATCAGGTCCTCGATCGCCAGCGTGGAGATCGGGTCCAGGGCCGAGCACGGCTCGTCCATCAGGATCACCTCGGGCTCGACCGCGATCGCCCGGGCGATGCACAGCCGCTGCTGCTGACCACCGGACAGGCCCGCGCCGGGCTTGTCGAGGCGGTCCTTCACCTCGTTCCAGAGGTTGGCGCCCTTCAGCGACCGCTCGACCACCTCGGTGAGCTTCTTGCGGTCCTTGACCCCGTTCAGCTTCAGCCCGGACGCGACGTTGTCGAAGATCGACATGGTCGGGAACGGGTTCGGCCGCTGGAACACCATGCCGACCACCCGGCGGACCGCCACCGGGTCGATCCCGGTCGCGTACAGGTCCTGCTCGTCCAGGACGACCTTGCCCTCGACCCGGGCGCCGGGGATCACCTCGTGCATCCGGTTCAGGGTCCGCAGGTAGGTGGACTTGCCGCAGCCGGACGGGCCGATGAACGCCGTGACCGAGCGGGGCTCGATCGTCATCGACACGTCCTCGACGGCCTTGAAGTCGCCGTAGTAGACGTTGAGGCCGCTGACCTCGATGCGCTTTGCCATATCGACTCAGAACCTCTCTGGCTATTTCGACTTGATGGTGCTGAACCGGGCGATCAGCCGGGCCAGCAGGTTGAGGGCAAGGACCAGCAGGATCAGCGTGAGCGCCGCCGCCCAGACCCGGTCGGCGGCCGGCTCCAGCGCCAGCTCGGTCCGGTCCTGGTTGATCATCGTCGGCAGCGCGCCCATGAAACCGTCGAACGGGTTCAGGTTGATGTTCTTGGAGTAGCCGACCAGGATCAGCAGCGGCGCGGTCTCACCCATCACGCGGGCCAGGCCGAGCATCACGCCGGTGACGATGCCGCCGAACGCGGTCGGCACGACCACCTTCAGGATCGTCTTCCACTTCGGCACCCCGAGCGCGTACGACGCCTCGCGCAACTCGTCCGGCACCAGTTTCAGCATCTCCTCGGTGGAGCGCAGTACGACCGGAAGCATCAGCAGCACCAGCGACAGCGAGACGGCGAAGCCGACCCGGTTGAAGCCGAACACCGTGATCCAGACCGCGTAGATGAACAGCGCGGCCACGATCGACGGCACACCGGTGAGCACGTCGACCATGAAGCTGACCGCGCGGGCGACCTTGGTGCCCTTGCCGTACTCGACCAGGAAGATCGCGCCCATGACGGCGATCGGAACCGCGATCAGGGCGGTGATCAGGCCCATGATCAGCGTGCCCATGATGGCGTGGTACGCGCCGCCGCCCTCCCGCCGTACGGTGATGCCGCGCTGCGACTCGCCCCACCATCCGGCGTCGAGCAGCAGGCTGTAGCCCTTGCTGATCACGGTCCAGAGGATCCAGATCAGCGGGATCAGCGCGATCACGAAGGCCAGCGTGATCAGCACGGTGGCCAGGGTGTTCCGGAAGGCGCGAGCGCCCGACTTCCCGGTGAGGTCCAGCGTCTGGCCGTCGTACGCCGGCTTGTTCGCAGCGAGCGTCGTCATGCCACCGCTCCTTCCTTCGCGGCCGCTCCCGCGGCGCTACGGTTGTTGCGGCGCGGCCGCTTCCCGCCCGGGCCGCTGCGGGCGACGATGATCCGGGCCGCGGAGTTGACCAGGAACGTCACGACGAACAGCACCAGGCCGGCTGCGATGTAGGCGCCGGTCTTCTCCGGCGAGTCGAACTCGGCGGCGTTGTTGGCGATCTTCGACGCGAAGGTCTCGCCACCGGCGAAGATCGACGAGTTCCACGGGTCGTTGCTGTTCGGCACCGTGAGGATGATCATCACGGCGACGGTCTCGCCGAGCGCCCGGCCGAGGCCGAGCATCGAGGCGCTCACCACACCCGAGCGGCCGTACGGCAGCACGGACATCCGGATCATCTCCCACTTGGTCGCGCCGAGGGCGAGGGCGCCCTCGCGGTGCGCGATCGGGGTCTGCGCGAAGATCTCCCGGCTGATCGCGGTGACCACCGGCAGGATCATGATCGCCAGCACCACCGAGACGGTGAACACGACGCCGACGTTGTCGCCCGGCGGCTTCTCGAACACCGGGAGCCAGCCGAGCGCCGTCGACAGCCCGTCGATCACCGGGCGCAGGATCGGCGCGAAGAACAGGATGCCCCACAGGCCGTAGATGATCGACGGTACGGCGGCCAGCAGGTCGACCGCGTGCGCGACCGGCGTCGCCAGCCGCTTCGGGGCGTAGTACGTGATGTACAGCGCGACGCCGACCGCGATCGGGACCGCGATCAGCATCGCGATGATCGAGCTGATCACGGTGGTGTAGAACAGCGCCGCGATACCGAACCGCGGCTCCTCGCCGCCCGGCTCCCAGACCCGGGAGAACAGGAAGCTGCTCTGGTCGTCGATCAGGGCCGGGACCGCCAGCGCCAGCAGGAAGATGCCGACGAACGCGACGATCGCGATCACCAGGCCGCCGGAGCCGTGGGCCAGGCCGGCGAACAGCCGGTCGCCGAGGTGACCGACCGGGCCGAGGTCGAGCTTCGGGCCCTTGGCCTCCGCCGCGGCCGTGCCGGTCTCGGCGGTCTCGGCGGGCTGCTCCTCGGCGTGCTTGTCGGCCAGCCCGTCGAAGTGCGGGGTGGGTCCGGCCGGCTCGTGGACCAGGTCCTCGATCCGGGGGTCCTCTTGAGCGGCGGCCTCGCCGGCGGGCCGGCCGGGCGGTTCCGTGCCGTCTGGACTACTCATCGATGGTGCTCCAAGCGCCTGGTTCGTGGGCTCTGTGTGCTTCGGGTCCGACGAGGCGAAGCCCCGGCCGCCTCCGATGACTCGGACCGGCCGGGGCTCGCATCACTGCTGTTTCGTCGTCAGCTGATCGCCTGAACGGCGGCGTCGACCTTGGTCCGGATCTCGTCCGGGAGCGGCGCGTAGTTCAGCTCGGTCAGCGAGGCCTGGCCCTCGGTGCTGGCGAAGTAGCTCAGGAAGCTCTTGACCAGCGCGGTCTTCTCGGCCGCCAGGCCCTTGCTGCAGGCGATCTCGTAGGTGACCAGGATGATCGGGTACGCGCCCGCCTCCTTGGTCGCGTAGTCCAGCGACATCGACAGGTCGTTGCCGGTGCCCTTCACCTTCGCGGCGGCCAGCGCCTTACCGGCGGACTCGGCGGTCAGCTCGACCGGGGAGCCGGAGCCGTTGTCGACCTGCGCGACACCGAGCTTGTTGTCGACGGCGTACGACCACTCGACGTAGGTGATCGAGTTCTTGGTGCTCTTGACGCCCTCGGCGACACCCGCGGACTTCTCCTTGCCGGCGCCGGTGCCGGTCCACTTCTTGGCAGGCTTGCCGGTCCAGGCGCCACCGCCGGCGGCGGCCAGGTACTTGGTGAAGTTCTCGGTGGTGCCCGACTCGTCGGACCGGAAGAAGACCGAGATCGGGTCGCCCGGCAGCGTCACGCCGGCGTTCAGCTTGGCGATCGCCGGGTCGTTCCAGGTCTTGATGCTGCCCTGGAAGATCTTCGCGGCGGTCGCGCCGTCGAGGACCAGCTTGTCGACGCCGTCCAGGTTGTAGGCGATCGCGACCGGGCCGATCACCATCGGCAGGTTCAGCGCCGGGTTGTTCTGGCACCGCTTGGCCGCGGTGGCCGCCTCGGAGTCACCGTCGGAGGCCTCGGTCTTCAGCGCGGAGTCCGAACCGGCGAAGTCGACCTGGGCGGCGTTGAACTGCTTGATACCCGCACCGGAACCGGTCGGGTTGTAGTTCACCGTGACGTCGGCGCACTTCTCGTTGTACTTGGCGATGACTTCCTCGATGGCGTTCTTCTGTGCCGAGGAGCCCTCTGCGTTCAGGGTGCCCTGCGGGCAGTCGGCAGTCGAGGCCGAACCCTCCGGGCTGGTGGAACCGGACGGCTCGGGGTCACTGCCACAGGCGCTCAGAGCGAGGACGCCGAGGGAAGCCACGGCGACGGTGCCGACGCGGAGCAGGCGATTGACGGACACGAGAGTGTTGCCCTTCTGCGGGAATCAGACTTCTTGAACTTCCACAGACGGTAGGGAGAGCAGGTGTCCGACCGGTCCGTCGTTGGTGAACGAGCGGTGAACGGTTTCGATAGCGTCGGCGACGCTTGGCGTGCCGCCAGGCGGCCAACAGGTGAACTGAGTTAAGAGCCGTGACTCTGCGTCGATCCAAACGGCTGTTGGCTCACGTTTCGGTAACGCTCAGCGCACTGTCAACGTGAACGCCTTGCTCCCGGTGGTGCCGATCGGCAGCCCGTAGTACGTCATCCCCGGAACGGCCACACGGTAGTACGTCGTAGTGCCACGCCCGGCCGCCCGCACGTACATGACCGTACCCGGCGGCCGGTCGCAACGGACTGTGCCTGGAACCCGAAGGTGTACGACGTGAAGCGCGCACTGGGCCGGAAGCGGGGGAGTCAGCTGGAGAAGTCCTCGGGGGCTACGCCGTCGAGGAACTGGCGGAAGCGTTCGAGCTCGGCCTGCTCCTCCTCGGGAGTGGCGACACCGGCCTCGCGGAGGACTTGTTCTGTACAGCGGATCGGGGTGTTGAGGCGGACCGCGAGCGCGACCGAGTCGCTCGGCCGGGCGGAGACCCGGGCGCCGTTGGCCAGTACGAGCTCGGCGTAGAACACCGCGTCGCGAAGCTCGACGATCTCGACCGCCTCGATGTGCACCCCGAACGCCTGGATCAGGTCGCGCATCAGGTCGTGGGTGAGCGGCCGCGACGGCCGCAGGCCTTGCTCCTCGTAGGCGATCGCGGTCGCTTCGACCGAGCCGATCGAGATCGGCAGGTAGCGGTAGCCCTCGGTCTCGCGCAGCATCATGACCGGGGCCCGGTTGGGCGATTCCATCCGGATCCCGATCAGTGTCAGTTCTCGCATCATCGTCATGGTGCGACCCGAACCTCTCCTCAGACCCGGGCCCGGTGGGGCGCCAGGTTCCTCCGTAGGAACATACCCGGCGCCTCCAGAGTCATCCGGCCGCCCCGGCGGCTGTGCCTGGATCGTCACCGACATGTGCTGCGGGGTGCGCACCTACGGAGCGCTGAACCGCTCGTAGATGAGACGTCCGTCACCCAGCCGGTGCGCGACCAGGAACGCCCCCGGCGAAAACTTGCCCACCCGCAGGCCGAATTCCCGCGCCAGTGCCGGCAGCACCGGCCGGTGCGAACACACGACCGTCACCTTGTCCGCCTTCCACGCCTTCTCGGCCAGCCCGCTGATCGCGCCAGCATCCGCTTCGTACCCACGCTCGGAGATCTCCGGCCAAAGGTGGATGTGCCTGTCGATAGAAGCGGCGTACGGCGTGACTGTCGCGACACACCGTTCCGCGTCGCTGCTGATCAGCCTGTCCGCCCCGAGCGCACCGAGTACGGCGGTCAGTCGGTCGGCCTGACCGGTCCCGTTCGTGCTGAGCGGCCGGGAGGTGTCCTTGCTCTCCCAGTCCTTGCGCTTGATGGCCTCGGTGTGCCGAAGCAGGACCAGTGTCGAGACGACAGGTACGACGCGACCGAGTTCGTCGAGGATGTCCACGTCACGCGGGTAGCTGAGCTTGGTGCGCGCCTTGTCCACCGGCAGCCACGCGACCTCGTCGACCTCGCTGTTCGGCTCGAACTCGGCGTCGTCGAGCGGTATGGCGGACCAGTAGTGCACGAGCTTCTGCGCGGTCCCGCCGTTCTTGCGGACCGTGTAGCGCTGCACGCCGAGCGGTGGACCGAGGACGACCTGCAGCCCGGTCTCTTCCTCGATCTCGCGGCGCGCACCGACCAGCACGTGCTCGTGCGTGGTGAGTTTGCCCTTCGGAAGGGACCAGTCGTCGTACCGGGGCCGGTGCACGAGCAGCACCTGCCGGGTGCCGCGGCTCTCACGCCACACGACACCACCCGCGGCGATGACGGTCGCCGGGTTGTTCATGGAATCAACCCTAGGTAATGGGGTCAGCAGTTCTGCGGCGGCCACGCGTGGCGATGAGTCTTTCCTGCAGATCGCGCAGCGGTTCGCCGTCCGGCTGGGTGAGTCTGGGCTGCCAGGTGTCGTCGGGCTGCAGCCACCACGAGCCGGTGCTCTCGTCGACGGCCAGGTCGAACATCTCCCGGAGCTCGGCGACGTGGTCCTGCTCCTTCAGCTGGACCAGCACCTCGACCCGGCGGTCCAGGTTGCGGTGCATCAGGTCGGCCGAGCCGATCCACACCTCCGGCTCACCGCCGTTCTCGAAGGAGAACACCCGGCTGTGCTCGAGGAACCGGCCGAGAATGCTGCGCACCTGGATGTTCTCGGACAGCCCTGGGACACCGGGACGGAGCGTGCAGATGCCGCGGATCCACAGCTCCACCGGGACGCCGGCCTGCGACGCTCGGTAGAGCGCGTCACACAGGGCCTCGTCGACCAGGCTGTTCACCTTGAACCGGACCCGGGCCGGGCGGCCCGCCAGATGGTGCTGCACCTCGCGGTCGATCCGCTCGACGAGCCCTCGCCGTACCGACTGTGGAGCGACCAGGATCCGCCGGTAGCCGGCGCTGCGGGCGAAGCCGGACAGGTGGTTGAACAGGTGCGCGACGTCCTCGGTGACCACCTTGTCGCTGGTCAGCAGCCCGAGATCCTCGTACAGCCGGGCGGTCTTCGGGTGGTAGTTGCCGGTGCCGACGTGGGCGTATCTGCGCAGGCCGTCCGGCTCGTCGCGGACCACCATCGACAGCTTGCAGTGCGTCTTGAGCCCGATCACGCCGTACACGACGTGGCAGCCGGCATGCTCCAGCTGACGGGCCCACTTGATGTTCGCCTGCTCGTCGAAACGCGCCTGGATCTCCACCAGCACCAGCACCTGCTTGCCGGACTCGGCGGCGTCGATCAGCGCGTCCACGATCGGGGAGTCGCCGCTGGTCCGGTACAGCGTCTGCTTGATCGCGAGCACGTGCGGGTCGGCCGCGGCCTGCTCGATGAAGCGCTGCACGCTGGTCGAGAACGAGTCGTACGGGTGGTGCACCAGGACGTCGCGCTGCTTCAGCGCGTGGAACATGTCGGCCGGGTTCGAGGTCTCGACCTCGGCCAGGTGCGGGTGCGTGGACGGGACGAACGCCGGGTACTTCAGCTCGGCCCGGTCCAGGCCGGCGATCGCGAACAGGCCTCGCAGGTCGAGCGGGCCGGGCAGCTCGAACACCTCGGCCTCGGTGACGCCCAGCTCCGACAGCAGCAGCGCCTTCACCTGCGGGTCGATCGACTCCTCCACCTCGAGCCGGACCGGCGGGCCGAACCGGCGGCGCAGCAGCTCCTTCTCGAGCGCGGCCAGCAGGTTCTCGGCGTCGTCCTCCTCGACCTCCAGGTCCTCGTTGCGGGTGACCCGGAAGGTGTGGTGCTGGGTGACCTCCATACCCGGGAACAGCTGTCCCAGGTGGGTCGCGATGACGTCCTCGAGCGGCACGAACCGGCCCTCGGCCACCGGGATGAACCGCGGCAGCAGCGGCGGCACCTTCACCCGGGCGAAGTGCTCGCCGCCGGTGTCGGGGTTGCGGACCACGACGGCCAGGTTCAGCGACAGTCCGGAGATGTACGGGAACGGGTGCGACGGGTCGACCGCCAGCGGAGTCAGCACCGGGAACACGCGCTCCCGGAAGAACCGGGTCATGTCCTCGCGCTCCGAGTGCTCCAGCTCGTCCCAGCGCAGGATGTCGATGCCCTGCTCGGTCAGCGCCGGCTGCACCGCCTTCCGCCAGGTCTCGGCGTGCCGGTCCATCAGCTCGCGGCTGCGGGCCAGGCTCCGGTCGAGCACCTCGCGCGGCAGCAGGCCGCTGGCCGCCCGCACCGCGACCCCGGCCGCGATCCGGCGCTTCAGGCCGGCGATCCGGACCATGAAGAACTCGTCCAGGTTGCTGGCGAAGATGGCCAGGAACTTCGCCCGCTCGAGCAACGGGATCCGGTCGTTCTCGGCGAGCTCGAGGACGCGTTGGTTGAAGGCGAGCCAGCTCAACTCCCGGTCCGAGAACCGGTCCGCGGGAAGGTCTCCGGCCGCCGTGATGTCGTACGGCGGCTCGACGTCGTACTCCCGGTTGTGGGATGCCAGCAAGTCTCCAGCCACGTTGACCAGCATCCCATCCTTTGGTGAACTATCGGTAGCCGAATCACATGGTGGTTTGTGTCGATTGCCCGGCACTTGTTGCTAGCGTCACTCCTTGTGAACCCACGACTGGACTCGGTGCTGCGTGGCACGGCCAACGCCGTACAGACGAACGCCCTGACGCCGTTGTTCGCGTTGCCCACGGCCGTCCGGCGCCGGCTCGCCGGTGCACCGATCCAGATCGACGGCAACATCCTCGACCCGGAGCTGCAGCTGCTCCTGCGGGTGAAGGGTTTGTTGCCGAATGCACCTAAATCCTCGGTCGCCAAGGCCCGGTCGCACCTGCGGTTCCTGTGCAAGCTCGTCGCGGGTCACCCACCGGAGTTACAGCGTGTGACCGAGCTCACCGTCCGCGGTGCCGACGGCCAACTCGGGGCCCGCCTCTACGTCCCACGCTCCGCCGGTCGCGGCCTGCTCGTCTTCTTCCACGGCGGCGGCTGGGTGGTCGGCGACCTCGACACCCACGACTCGCTCTGCCGCTCGATCGCCGATGACGCCGGCATCCGGGTGCTGTCCGTCGACTACCGCCTCGCCCCGGAGGCCCCCGCGCCGACCGCGGCCGAAGACGCCATCGCCGCGTTCACCTGGGCCGTCGACCACGCTGAGGACCTTGGCGCCGATGCTGCCTTCGTGGCCGTCGGCGGCGACAGTGCCGGTGGCAACCTGGCCGCCGTCGTCGCCCAGCAATCTGTATGGCGCGATCTCCCACGCCCCGCGCTCCAAGTCCTCCTCTACCCGGCCCTGGACCTGGTCGGCCGCCGTCCGAGCCGGGATCTCTTCGGCGAAGGCGACTTCCTCCTCACCGAGGAAGACATCATCTGGTACCGCGACCACTACACCCCGGACCCCTCGATCCGCCCCGACCCCCTGATCTCACCCATCCTGGCCGAAGACCTCTCCAACCTCCCACCCGCATACATCACTACCGCCGGCTTCGACCCCCTCCGAGACGAAGGCACCGAGTACGCCGAAGCCCTCACCGCCGCCGGCGTCGACGTAACCCACCACCCCCACCCCTCCCTCACCCACGGCCACTACAACCTCCAGTCCATCCCCGGCCCCACCCGCCAAGCCCACAAAGCCCTAACCACCCACCTGAACCAAGCCCTAAACCCCTAACCCCCGGCCTGCCTGAACAGAGGCTGGAGCGGTGTCGGAGCCTGACTGGAGGCGGCTAGGAGTGCAGTGGTGGCTAAGCAGGCCAGTGCGGGTTTGTGGGATAGCAGGTTGCGGCTAAACATGGCCAGGCCGCCCACCTCAAAGAAGTCTTGAGCGGCTAGCGACCCGGCTCGACCAGCACCGGCACAGCCTCCCGAACCGTGAGTGGTGTCACCGGCCCAGTCACGCCGACCAGCCCGTCGACGTACTGCCAACCCGTCCCCGCAACGTTGAACCGCGCGGCATAGTTCGTCGTAACCGTCAGCCCGACCGACGCCCGCTTCATGTACTTGTGGGTAATCTCCTTGGCCGGATACGGCTTCCCAGGCGATGTGGTCACCAACGACGCCCCATCCCCGAACCGCCACACATAACTCATCGGCGTAGCCTCAACCATCACCGGAAACCCCAGCAACTCCACAGTCGCCGTCGTCACCCCCCGATCCTCGGTATAAACAATCGTGTCCAAATTAACCAAAGTCCGCCCCCGAGGCTGAACCCGCACAACCAACTTCGGAAACAGCACGTCCTTAACCTCAGTACGGACGTCCTCCCACACCACATCCTGCGGCCGCGGCTGAACAACAGACGGCGGCGCAATCGTCCGCCGATTCATAGCCGGCTGCTCCGCCACCTGACACCTACCCGGCCCAACCCGATTCCCATCCGCCTCAGGCATCCCACAGATCCCGACGTTCAGCCTGAACGGCTTCCGTTGTTCCGGTGAGTTCGGACGCTTCGATTTGTCCCCTGCCGGTCCTTCGGCATTCGCGCCCTTCACGGGAGCCTTCTTTTGGGTCTGGCCGTTGCGCTTCAGTCTGTTGGACTTGTTTGCACTGCCTCGCATTTCGACCCCGGTCTTGGTCTTTCCGCCAATGACGCTCGGTGGCGTCGGCGTGGCCACAGCCACTGGTACTGCGAGGGCAGTCAGCGCGGATGCATCGACGGCACCCGCACCAATCGCCGGAAGCGAGACGCATCCCGCTATGAGGGAGGCGACGGCGATCAGGTGCGGGGGTCTCATCGTGCCTCGAACTGTGTCTCGTACATGACCCAGTTCCCCCCGCTCGGCGACAACGCGATCTGGTCGGTGAACTCGGCGGCCTTGCTCACGATGGGCTTGGCCGAGGGGGTGTTCTTCGTCGTGTAGGTCCCGACGGCGATCACAGCCGAGCCGCCCAGGCGGCCGCTGTCACCGCGGGCGAGCTCCGAGAGTTCTTTGACTCGCTCCTGGTAGTCCCCGGTCAGGCCCCCGTTTGCGGCATTCACCTCGGCTACATAGGTGGCGTACTCCTTGCAACCCTCGCAACCAGCCTCGCTGGCGCTCAGCAGGGCCGCGGTGTCCCCGGTCGTGGCGGCGTAGTTCTTGAGATCTACGTAGTACCGGTAGAAGGCTTCGGCGGCCGCAAGGGTCAGGCCGTTCGCTGCCGCCGGACGCACTGGTGGGCCGCTCGGCGTCGAAGTCGCCGTTGGAGGAGCGGTTCCGTCCGAGCCGCTCGATGTGGCTGTGGACGGGCTCGTCGGATTGGTATTCGGGCGGCCTGCTTCGGGGCTGCCCGTGGTGCAGGCGGTTAGGAGTGTGGTGGTGGCTAGGCAGGCCAGGAGGAGTGGTCTTGGCCTGTTGCGGGTAGTCATGGGTGTTTGCCCTCCGTAGTCGATGTGATCGTAACGGTGGGCCGGGGCGGGGTGGGTGGGGAATTCGGGGGCTGTGGATAAGTGGGGGTGGGCCAGGAGCCGCCCGGCTGGGGGGTTAGAGGCTCGGACGGCTCCTGGTGTTGGTGAGACGGAGGCAGGTCGGGATTATGACGCGAGGTGAGCGGGTGGATTCGTTGTGATGTCGTTCACAGGGAAGCGGTGGGGGCGTACTGGACGTCCACTGCGGCTGTGGTGAAGCCGAGGTTGGTGTAGAGGGCCCGGGCGGGGGTGTTGGTGCCGTCTACGTAGAGGACGACGGTGTCGAGGCCGCGGTCCTCCTGGAGGTAGTGCAGGCCCTGGAGGGTTAAGGCCTTGCCCAGGCCGCGGCCCTGGTAGGCGGGGGAGACGCCGACGACGTACACCTCTCCTACTCCCTCCTCCACCTTCGTCCAGTGGTAGCCGGCCAGTGCACCAGTAGAAGAGTCCACGGCCAGGAAGAAGCCGGCTGCGTCGAACCACGGTTGGTGGACCCGTTCGGCCAGGTCCGCTGCCGTCCAGCTCCCCTGCTCCGGGTGGTCCGCAAAGGCCTGGCTGTTCACCTCCAGCCACGCCGCCTCGTCCTGTCCGGGGACGAACGTCCGTACGGCGATCCCGTCCGCCCACACCGGTTCGGGAAGAGAGGCCCTGGTGCGGCGGAGGAAGTAGAGCTCCCGTGTCACTTCCAGACCGAGCCGCTGTGCGAGTTCGTCGCTGCCAGGCAGCCGTCCGTGCGCCCACACGCGGAGCCGTGCTCCACCGTGGTCGATCAGCATGCGCAGAAGCGCCGTACCGATGCCTTGCCGTCGGGCTGAAGGGGTGACGACCAGCTCGGCCGAGCCGTCTGGTGACAGGGCGGCGTACCCGATCAGGTTTCGGGCGCTTTGGAGGCCGGAGACTTCGATCGTGCCGGGGTCGCCCTCGTACGCGAGGATGTGGACGTCGCCCGGGTGTTCGCCGTCGAGGTGGAGCAGTGTGCGTTCGGACAGCGGATTCACGCCGTCGCTCTGTGCGGCCGCGCGGGCGAGATCCGTGACGGCCGAGGCAGTGGCCGAGGGCAACGGTGAGGGAACGGCTTCGAGGGTCACCGGAATACCGTAAAAGGTCCGGGGCAGTTCATGCTCAGGTCCTTGGAAGGGCCGCGTCACGTCGGGTAATTTCTCGGAACCGCACACCAGCGGACCAAACCTACGACGGAGTAGACATGGCCTTCACAGGACGAGACAGGACGCGGCTGCGGGGACGGCGGGCGATCGGCCTGCTGGCCGCGGGGACCGCCGCGGTGCTCGGCTTGGCCACGGGGGGAACCGTGACCCAGGCAGCGACCACGACGGCGACGGCGAAACCCACGCCGACGCACACCCAGATCCAGTTGCTCGCCATCAACGACTTCCACGGCAACCTGGCGCCGAACAGCCCGACCAGCTCGAGCGGCAACGTGAACGGCACTCCCGCGGGCGGCGCCGAGTACCTCGCGACCCACCTCAAGCAGATGCGCGCGGCCGCGGCCGCGAAGGGCCAGCAGTCGGTCACCGTCGCCGCGGGCGACCTGATCGGCGCCTCGCCGCTGCTGTCGGCCGCGTTCCACGACGAGCCAACGGTCGAGGCGCTGAGCGGGATGGGCCTGGAGATCGCCTCCGTCGGCAACCACGAGTTCGACGAGGGCTGGCATGAGCTGCTCCGGATGCAGACCGGCGGCTGCCTGCCGGACGGCGACGGGCAGAACAACCAGAACTCCTGCCCGGACCCGAGCAAGCCCTTCACCGGCGCGAAGTTCAAGTACCTCGCGGCGAACGTGTTCTTCGAGAACACCCAGGAGACGCTGTTCGCGCCGTACAAGATCAAGACCTTCAAGGACGGCCGCAAGGTCGGCTTCATCGGCATGACGCTGGAGGACACGCCGAACATCGTCACCAAGGCCGGCGTCGAGGGCCTGACCTTCACCGACGAGATCGAGACCGCGAACAAGCTCGTCCCGATCCTGAAGCAGAAGGGCGCCGAGTCGATCGTCGTGCTGCTGCACGAGGGCGGCTTCCCGGCCGACCCGCGGGCGTACAACAGCTGCCCGGGGATCTCCGGCCCGGTCGTCGACATCAACGCCGGCCTGGACCCGGAGATCGACACGATCATCTCCGGCCACACCCACCAGGGCTACAACTGCACGCTGCAGGACAAGGCCGGCCAGCCGCGCCTCGTCACCAGCGCGTCCTCGTTCGGCAAGCTGGTCACCGAGGTGCGGCTGAGCATCGACAATACGACCGGTGACGTGGACCGGGCGAACACGGTCGCCAACAACCAGATCGTCACCCAGGACGTGGCGAAGGACCCCCGCACGAGCACGCTGATCACCAAGTACCAGACCCTGGTCGCGCCGATCGCGAACAAGGTCATCGGGCACCTGGCCGCCGGCAACACCTCGGTCTCGCGTACGGCGGACGCGTCGCTCGAATCGCCGTTGGGCAACCTGATCGCCGACGCCCAGCTCGCGGACCCGTCGGTGGTGACCGGCGGGAAGACGCCGGTGGTGGCGTTCATGAACCCGGGCGGTATCCGCGCCGACCTGGCGTCGAACGCGGGTGAGGTCACCTTCGGACAGGCGTTCACCGTGCAACCGTTCAACAACTTCCTGGTATCGATGGACATGACCGGGACCCAGATCAAGGCGCTGCTGGAGCAGCAGTTCTCCGGGGTGAACGGTCCGGAGGCGCCGAAGTTCAAGGTGCTCCAGGTGGCCGGGATCACCTACACCTGGAACCCGGCCGCGGCCGCGGGCTCGAAGGTGGTGCCCGGGTCGATCATGATCGCCGGGCAGCCGCTGGTGGACGGCACGACGTACCGCATCGTCACGAACAACTTCCTGTCCGACGGCGGCGACGGCTTCCCGGCCTTCACCACCGCGACGAACAAGTTCTTCGGCGGTCTGGACATCGACGCCTTCGCCAACTACCTGACCGCGCACGACCCGTACACCCCGGTCGCCACCGACCGGATCTCCACCGGATCCTGAGCTGACTAGGTGCCGGTACGTCGTCCAGGGACGGCGTACCGGCATCCCGGGGGAGCCGGGTGTCCGGTGGTTCGTGAAGTCGCGGAGGCGATTCGCTTCAGAAGAGAACTGAGGCGGTCGCCCAGGAGAAGAACTGAGGCGGTCGCCCAGGAGAAGAACTGAGGCGGTTCGCTCAGAGGAAGAACTTGAGCAGGACGAAGGTCAGGGCGACGGCTGTGGTCAACGCCGCCTTGCCGGAGCCGATCCCGCGCTTGAACGCGGCACCGAACACCGCAATGGTCAACGGCACCAGCATCACCAGCAGCGTCACGCCGGCTGCGTGAACACCTACGTGCGACCGTGCGGTCAGCACCAGGCCGAGAATCATCGCGAACGTGAGCCCCAGCCAGGTGGTGAGCTGGATCGGCCCGTCCTCACTGCGATGTCCGCGATGCGACGCGCGGGCCGCACGGCGATGCGAAGTCGGAGCAACGTGCGCCATCGGTCACCTTCCGTGAAAGACCGAGTACGCAAGGTACCAGCATCCCGCCCAGAACAAAAAGCTGCCCACTCACCTAAACCCCACCCACGACACCTCCCGCACCCGGGAGTGGACGGTTCAGCGGCGGGCCTCTCCGCACCCGTGCCCCGGGTGGTCCGCGTCGGCGTCGGGCATCTCCGCACCCCGGGAGGTGGGCGGCCAGCGGCCGGGGTCTTCGCGCCTGAGCAGGATGCGAGCTGCCGGGCGTCTCCGCACCCGGGAGGCGGGTGGTTAGCTGCCGCCGGGCCTCTCCGCGCCGGAGGTGGGTGGTTAGCGGCCGGGCGTCTCCGCCGGGAGATAGCCGCCCGGGTCCGCGTCGCTGCGGGTGGTGGGCTGTCGTGCGTGTTCGCGTCCGGGGGCGGGTTGTGAGTCGTTGGGGCGGGGTGGTGACCCACCGGGGTCCGTGCCGGGAGGCGGAGGTAGCCGCCGGGGCCCGGGGCAGGAGGTGGGGGGTTAGCCGCCGGCGAAAGGCGGGAGGGCGTCTACTTGGGCGCCGGGGTGGAGGGGGGTGGTGGGGGTGGCGCGTTCGCCGTCGAGGAGGAAGGTGCAGATGGTGAGGACGCGGGCGAGCTCGGGGCGGTCGGCGGAGACGGTGCTGATCAGGTCGCTGATCGAGGTGGCTTCGGCGGTCGCGGAGGACTCGCCGGCGGCCGCGCGGGCGGCGGCGAAGTACCTGATGGTCACTTCCGGCATCTGGGAGAAGGCCTCACTAGTCGGCTAAGTCTTCCGCT
Organism: Kribbella sp. NPDC050470; assembly: GCF_044458365.1. Classification (NCBI taxonomy): domain Bacteria; kingdom Bacillati; phylum Actinomycetota; class Actinomycetes; order Propionibacteriales; family Kribbellaceae; genus Kribbella; species Kribbella sp. NPDC050470. Next base: position 137,508 of record NZ_JBITHV010000005.1, read on the forward strand.
ATTATGTCAGCTTGCTGTTGCTATCCAGTGTGACTCAGGCCCCCCGGCAATGACGCCGTCGGGGCCTGACGTGCATAAGGACCGGATCGCTGACCGGGGATCCGCCGACCAGCACAAGGAGACAGCGTGAGTACGTTGCTTCTGCTGACGAACGCGCTGCAGGCCTCCACCGAGGTGCTGCCCTCACTCGCCCTGCTGCCACACCAGATCCGGATCCTTCCCGCCGAGGTCGCCGCACTGGTCGACGCCCCCGACGCCGACGCCGTCCTGCTCGACGCCCGCCGTGACCTGGTCGCGGTGCGTGGCGTGTCCCGCCTGATCCGGACCACCGGGATCGACGTGCCGCTGATCCTGGTCGTAACCGAGGGCGGCCTGACCGCGGTGAACGCGGACTGGGGCGCGGACGACGTGCTGCTCGACACCGCCGGCCCGGCCGAGATCGAGGCCCGGCTGCGGCTGGTGATCGGCCGGCTCGCCGCGGCGCGGAACGAGGAGCCCGACAGCACGCTGATCCGCAGCGGTGACGTGGTCATCGACGAGGCGTCGTACACGGCGAAGCTGAACGGGCGGGCGCTCGACCTGACCTACAAGGAGTTCGAGCTGTTCAAGTTCCTTGCGCAGCACCCGGGGCGCGTGTTCACCCGGGAGCAGCTGCTGCAGGAGGTGTGGGGGTACGACTACTTCGGTGGCACGCGGACGGTGGACGTTCACGTACGGCGGTTGCGCGCGAAGCTCGGCCCGGAGTACGAATCGTTGATCGGGACGGTGCGGAACGTCGGGTACCGCTTCGTCATCCCGCCCAGCACCACCCGGGAAACCGCCGACGCCACCGCCTGACCCAGTCTCACCAGCAAGCCGCCGGAACTCGCTCCCGGCGGCTTGTTGGTTGTCCGGGGCATGCAGGCGCCGGGTGGGCAGATGCCGGCGGCGGTGGGATGCGTGGTCGAGGCGGGCTGGGTGACGCTCTGGGCGGGTAGATTGCGGGCGTGGCAGTGGAAACGGGGAGCCTGCTCACCACGGTGGGGCGGGCTGGGGGACTGTTCGCGAGGGCTTGGCCTCGCTTGCTGGCGGTGTTCTTGCTTGCGCAGTTGGCTCATCGAGGGCTGCAGTGGGTGGCGGTGCAAGCGGGGGCGAAGGCTGAGGCGGCCGGCATCGCCGTACTGGCGTTGCTCGTGCTGTTGTCGCTGGCGATGTACGTGGCGATGTTCCTGGTGCTCAGGGGCGAGCTGCCGTTCCACCAGCGGGCCGTTGCCGAGGGCATGCTGGCACCGGAGGGCGTGGAGCCCGGCAAGGAGCACCGGGCGCTCGACGCGCTCGCCGCGGCGTTGCTGCCATTCCTGGCGTTCTATGCGGCCTACAAGTTCCTGCAGGCCGAGGCGCTCGACTACGAGTACCAGTTGGCCGTCCACAAGGTGAACGAGACGGTGGCAACCGTCCTGACCGGCGGTACGGCGCCACGCGAGTCCGAGGGCCTGCAGTCCCTGTCGACCTGGCTGTTCATCGGCCTGGGCGCTTCGGCGTACCTGCTCCGTCTCGGCTTCAAGAAGTGGAAGAAGGAGAAGGAGGGCCCGGTCCGCAAGCTGTTCGTCACCTACCTCGAGGCGTTGTGGCTGTTCGTGGTCGCGTACCAGGCGTCCTCGTTCATCCCGTCGCCGCAGGCGTGGCTGGAGGAGCGCCAGGTCTGGCTGTGGGTGAAGGACGGGTACGGCTGGGTGCTGGACCACGTGCTGGGCATCTCGCAGGTCCGCGAGATCTGGGACGCCGTCACCGGATTCGTTGCCGCTGGCATCGGTGACCTGTGGAACGCCGCGGTGCTGCCGCTGATGTGGATCACGATGACGGCGGTGATCTACGGCCGGGTCGTGCACAAGCCCGCGAAGGCGCAGCTGCGCTGGCGGTTCGACCGGATCACGCAGCGCTGGCAGCAGACGCCGCGGATCGTCCGGGCGGCCGGCAACTCGGTGGTGTCGGACTGGCGGGACCGGTGGACGCCGGTCGTGGATGCGTTCCGGCTGGTGGTGCGCTCCGGGCTGCGGCCGATGCTGGGCTACTTCCTGGCCTGGGCGGTCGTCACGTTCGCAGCCAGCGGCGTGTGGATCGCGCTGAAGCTGTGGGTGCTCGGTCCGCACTCGCTGCAGTTCTGGCAGGTCATCGACGAGCCGCTCGACCTGGTCACCGACGGCCTGAAGATCATGCTCCAGGTCAGCCTGCTGGCCGCGGCGTACGACCGGATGGTCGGTGGCCTGGCCGGCTACCTCACCCCGTGGACGCGCGCCGTCCACCAGCAGCCCGAGGGCGACCAGGGCGTCACCGACCTGACCGCGGCTACCTCGGGAATGCCAAGTACTGAGGGAGCTTCGTAGCCCACGTGACCGTCGGCTGCACGCTGGACGCGACCGCAGCGGGTACGACGAACACCGCAACGGTCTCGAACGGCTTCCCGGCCACCGGCTTCAGGTAGTACTGCGCCGACGTCCCACGCCAGCTCTGCAGAGACGAGTCGTCCCCACCAGTGCACCCCGACGGCCGATCCTGGAAGTCGCCGGCCGTGAACGACTCGCTCCACAGCCGCCCGTCCGGCGCACGCAACTGCACGCGGCAGCCACCGAGCCCCTCCAGCGCAGCCAGGTCGTCGACCTGCAGCCGGAGGTACACGCGCACCCGAGTGGTCCCCGGAGGCGTCGGCTCGACCTCACGACCAGCACGCGCCTGCGGGTCCTCCTCGACGCTCGCCGCGAACCAGGTGGCTCCTGCGTACGACGTCCCGCCCGCGGCGACCGCGATCGGGTCGCGCGGCTCGGCGTCGTACCAGGACTTGTAGTCGCTGCGGGTCGTCCACCAGCCGGCGAACGGTACGGCGACCACCAGCACCGCCAACGCGGCCGTGTTCTTGCGCAACCATCCCCGCCGGGCCCGGCGTGCGCCGCTCATGACTCGCTCGCCTTGGTCAGCGTCACCACGTCCTCGACGGCCGGCTCCGCGTCGACTCCAAGCGGGATCGTCGTCTGCGCCTCCAAGTCGTTGAAGATCGACTTCTCCATCACCTGCAACGTTGCGCCAGGCAACTGGCCGGCCGGCAGTTCGACCACGAACGATCCGCGCACCGGGATGTCCGGGGCGAACTCGATCCCGGTCAGGTCCACCCGGTCGAGGCCGCTGCGGTTGGCGCCGAGATAGGTCACCCCGTCCGCGGCCTGGACCCGGATCGAGGCCAGGTGGATTGGCTCGCGAGTCGCGGTGACGACGGCGTCCACGACGACGAAGTTCGACAACGTGTCGCGGGCCTTCGAGGCGCCGGGCAGCCGCAGCGTGCGACCGACCCGGACGCCCTCGATGGTCAGCTCGAACCGCGGTGTCTTCACCGCACGGCCGACGACGCCGTTCACCGCGACCGGCTCCTGGATGTCCTTCTGCGTCGGCGTCAGCCGGTACAGCCCGACGATCCCGGTCAGTACGGCGAGTGTGAGCGCCACGTTGACCGCCTGGCGGCTGCTCATCTGGTGTCGTCCTTGACCGTGACGGTGCTCTCGGCGGCGACCTCGCCCGGCAGCCACTTCTCGTGGTGATCAAGCAGGGACTGCTCCTGGTGCTCGTACCCGCGCACTGTGAGCTCGACCGACGCCGGCAATTCGGTGGCCTTGGGCAACTTCCAGACGTAGGCGACCTCCTCGGCGAAACCGGGCGTGAGCACCGGGTTCATCGTCGCGTCGCGCAGGTTGGTGGTGCCGAGTGGTGCGGCGGTGTCCTCGATCCCCGGTACGCCGACCAGCCGGATGAGGTCGCTGGACGGCGCCGTACCGAGGTCGTCGGTGACCTTCAGCTTCGTGACCACCGCGATCAGCGCGCCACCGTCGTCCGGCGTGAACAGCGGCTTCAGGTCGGCGACCGTGACCACCCGCTGGATCGTCACCTCGTAGCGGCCGGCATCGATCGCCGTGCCTGCGTCGACTCGCGGTGTCTCGTCGGCTGCCCTCTTGAGCCCGCCGAACGCGGCCGAGACCGCCAGGATCAGCGCGCCCGCGCCGATCACCCACGTGCGGACCGATCGGCCGCGCACTCTGATGTCCTTCAGTTCCGGGAGCTCTTCTTCCTCCCGGCCCCCGTCCCCGCTCCCCGTTTCCTGCACGGGCAGAAGCCTAACCAGCGAAGGGTCCGGTTGAATGGGTGTGTGGACAGCGGGCTGGAGGTGCGCGCCGGGGTGGTGATCCCGGAGACGGAGCTGGGGTGGCGCTTCTCACGGTCCAGCGGGCCGGGCGGTCAGTCGGTGAACACGACGGACAGCCGGGTCGAGCTGAGCTTCGACGTCGCGAGTACGACGGCGCTGTCCGACGTACTGCGGGATCGCGCGCTCGAGCGACTGCGGTCGCGGCTCGTGAACGGCGTGCTGACCGTCGCTGCGTCGGAGCACAAGTCGCAGTGGCGCAACCGCGAGGCGGCGCGGACCCGGCTGGCGGCACTCCTGCGGGACGCGATCGCGGCGCCGCCACGGCAGCGGCGGCCGACCAAGCCGAGCAAGGGGTCGGTCCGTCGGCGGCTGGACGACAAGAAGCGCCGGGGTGACACCAAGCGCCTGCGGTCGCGGCCGCCGTCCGAGGGGTGAACGACCGTTTGAGCCCAAAGGCGAGCGACGTACTCTGGATTGTCATGAGCCTGGGGATGTGGGTGCTGGTCGGCGCAGTCGCCGCCGGCGTCGTCCTCAGTGTGTTCAAGGCCACACTCGACGGCCGGTTCCGAGGGACCCACGTGGTGCGAAAGGCGGACACCGAGCAGGTGGACAGCATGGACCGGGTGTCTGCTGCGGACATCGGTGACGAGCTCGGCGAGCGCGCGACGCTGCTGCAGTTCTCCTCCGCGTTCTGCGCCCCGTGCCGGGCGACCAGGCGGACGCTGGCCGAGGTCGAGGGCATGGTCGACGGCGTGCGGCACGTCGAGATCGACGCGGAGAAGCACCTGGACCTGGTCCGGCGGCTCGACATCCTGCGCACCCCGACGACGCTCGTGCTCGACCGCACCGGCGCGATCGTGAAGCGCGCCAGCGGCGCCCCGCGCAAACCGGACGTGATCGCCGCCCTGGCGACCGCGATCGAGCACGCGCCGCGCTGAGCCGGGTCAACCGCCGCGTCCGGTAACTGCCACCGGATGGCGGATGGACCACCAGTTGGGTGAGACTTTGCCGGTGAGCTCTCCAGCCGGTTGGTACGACGACCCCGAGGACCAGTCCCAAGAGCGGTACTGGGACGGCAGCACGTGGACGGACAACCGCCGTCCACGGCAGGGCCCACCGCCGTACCAGGGCCAGTTCGGTCAGCCCGCGGCGGGCAAGCCGCAGTTCGGCCAGCCGATGCAGCACGGTCAGGTGTACGGCGGCGCGCAGCCGACGCCGGCGCAGTACGCCCAACCCCAGCCCGGTCAGCAGGGCCAACCGCAGTACGGCCAGCCAGGCCAGCCCCAGTACGGTCAGCCAGGCCAGCCCCAGTACGGTCAGCCAGGCGAGCCCCAGTACGGTCAGCCAGGCCAGCCGCAGTACGGCCAGCCCCAATACCCCCAGCAGCACGGACAGCAGTACCCGCGGCAGGGCTTCGGCTACCCCGGCCAGCGGGTCGCCACCACCCCCGACGGCCAGCCGCTGTCCGGCTGGTGGCGCCGCGTGTTCGCCCGCATCATCGACGGGATCATCGTCGGCATCATCGGGCTGCCCTTCACCGGCTACTTCTACTGGCAGTACTTCCAGGTCATCTGGGACTACATGGAAGACACCATGGACGCTGCCGCCGCCGGCACGCCGCAGTCGACCTTCGCGCTGCCCAGCGAGGTCTACCAGTGGATGATCCCGGCGGTGCTGATCGGGATCGCCGTCTCGTTCGTCTACGAGTACTTCTTCCTCACCCGCAGCGGCGCCACGCCCGGCAAGAAGGCGGTCGGCATCGCGGTCCGGCTACGCGACGTGCCTGGTCCGCCACCGGGTTCGGCAGTGGCGAAGCGGTTCAGCGTCTACACCGGGCTCAGCCTGCTCAGCGCGATCCCAGTGGTCGGCACCCTGTTCAGCTTCCTCAGCCTGATCAACTACCTGTGGCCGCTGTGGGACGACAAGAAGCAGGCCCTGCACGACAAGGTGGCCGACACCAACGTGGTCCGCACCTGACCGCGATGTGAACAGTTGTCTCATAACATGGGACCACAGCTGGTGCACCCGCCCGCTTTCCGTACTCTCGATCCGTGGCTTACACGACATGGCTGACCAAGCGCCGGGCAGTGGACAACTGCCGGGTGCGCTCGTCGCTGTGTCGTCGCCGCTGACCAGGCGGCGTCCCGAGCGCTGCGGAACCGGTAGCTGAGCACGGTTTCGCGTACGCCGCCTCCCGCGTACCCGGGCGGGTCCGGCTCGATCCACCTCCTCCTTCGGGAGTGTGCATGTCCGAAACGACAGCGAAGGTCGACCCCCGCGGACTCCGCTTCGCCGCGGGAATCACCACTGTGCTGCTCGCGCTGACGCTGATCCTGAACAGCGCCTGGCCGCTCGCGGTCCAGGCCGTGGTGTTCGCGGTCTCCGTCGCGTTCGGCGTCCAGGCGTCGCCGTACGGGCAGCTCTTCAAGCGGCTGATCCGGCCCCGGCTGGGTCCGCCCAAGGAACTGGAGGACGCGGCGCCGCCGCGGTTCGCCCAGCTGGTCGGCCTCGTCTTCGCGGCCGCCGGTCTGATCGGGTACCTGACCGGCGTCACCGTGCTCGGCGTGGTCGCCACCGGATTCGCGCTGGTCGCCGCCTTCGTGAACGCGGCCGTCGGGCTCTGCCTCGGTTGCGAGGCCTTTCTGCTGATCCACCGCATTCGTACGCCAACCACCGCTACCAACCACTGAGAGGCAGCACACCATGAGCAGGGAATCCGCGCTCGTCTCGGCCGACTGGGTCGAGGAGCACAAGAACGACGCCGGGGTCGTCCTGATCGAGGTCGACGAAGACGTCTCGGCGTACGACGCCGGCCACATCGCCGGTGCGATCAAGCTGGACTGGAAGGAAGACCTGCAGGACCACGTCCGGCGGGACTTCGTCAACAAGGAGCAGTTCGAGGCACTGCTGTCCGACCGCGGCGTCAAGAGCGACGACACGGTCGTGCTGTACGGCGGCAACAACAACTGGTTCGCGGCGTACGCGTACTGGTACTTCAAGCTGTACGGCCACGGTGACGTCCGGCTGCTCGACGGCGGCCGCAAGCGCTGGGAGCTGGACAGCCGCGAGCTGACCGACGAGGTCGTCAAGCGGGACGCGACCGAGTACCAGGCCCAGGAGCCGGACCTGAACATCCGCGCCTTCCGTGACGAGGTCAAGGACGCCATCGGCGTGAAGAACCTGGTCGACGTCCGCAGCCCCGACGAGTACGCCGGCCGGCTGCTGGCCCCGGCCCACCTGCCGCAGGAGCAGGCGCAGCGTGCGGGTCACATCCCGACCGCCGCGAGCATCCCCTGGAGCAAGGCCGCCAATGACGACGGCACTTTCCGGTCCGACGACGAGCTGCAGGCGCTGTACGCCGACGCCGGAGTCGACTTCGGGAAGGACACCATCGCCTACTGCCGCATCGGCGAGCGGTCGGCGCACACCTGGTTCGTGCTGCACGAGATCCTCGGGCAGCCGAACGTCAAGAACTACGACGGTTCCTGGACCGAGTGGGGTTCGCTGGTCGGCGTACCCGTTGCCCTCGGCGACGAACCCGGAAAGGCCTGACACATGTGCGGAGCAAAGCAGGGCGGTCTCGACCTCAAGGGCGTGGACGTCGACAAGGAAGCAGTGATCCAGGGCCAGGTGCTGCGCGGCGAGGAGCCGGTCGGCGGCGCCTACGTGCGGCTGCTGGACGCCTCCGGTGAGTTCACCGCGGAGGTGCCGACGTCCGCGACCGGGCACTTCCGGTTCTTCGCGGCGCCGGGCAGCTGGACGCTGCGGACGCTGGCCCCGAAGGCCGAGCCGGTCGACCGCCAGGTGGTCGCCCAGTACGGCGAAGTCGCCGAGGTGGCCGTAGCCGTCTGAGCATTCGTTCGTTACTCATGGTGCCGCCTCCGACCGAGGGCGGCCCACCCTGATGCAAGCCCCGAAGGGTCCGGACCTTGCGCGTCCGGACCCTTCGGCATGTCCGGAATCCAGTTGTCCACAGGGGTTTTCGGCATCATCCCGGGGTTACGGGTCCGACCCGGAAATCTCGCGCATCGGGCGGTGATGTAACGGTTTGATCTCGGAGTGGAACCTTCTCGTTACCTACCGCAACCGACTGAGTTGTGTCTGTGTCCTGGCCCGCCATCCGGGTCACGTCATCACTCAGGGAGGAGGGGTCATGAGACCCCGCATCGGATACAAGAAGCTCGCTGCCGTCGGTGTTGCGGCGGTTGTCGGCGTGGCTTCTACGATCGCGCTGACCTCGGGCTCGGCGTCCGCGTCGCCTGTCTTCGGGTACAGCGGCTACGCGTTCGGCACCGACGTCCAGTCGGGCCTGGCGAACAGCGGCCCGCAGGTGGTCAGCCAGATCAGCTGCACCACGGACTCGAACCGGTCCGACAAGAACGACCTCGCCGCCGCGAACGTGAACAACCAGGCGATCGCCCGCACCGTGCGGACCGACACCCACTCGTTCAACAACAAGCACGGCAACGGCGTCACCAGCAACGCGACGGCCGTCGACATCAAGCTCGGCAGCCTGCTGCACCTGACGGGTGTGAAGACCACCACCACGTCGGTCTACAAGGACGGCAAGCTGTCCTACACCGGCAGCACCACCTTCGCCGGCGTCAAGATCGGCGCCGTCTCGGTGCCGTCGCTGCTCAACCCGAAGCCGAACACCAAGGTCGCGATCCCGGGCCTCGGCTACATGGTGCTGAACCGCGTCGGTGGAGTGAAGACCAACACCGGCATCTACTCGTACGCGCAGGCCGTCGTGCTGCACGCGAACGTGAAGAACCAGTACATCCCCGAGGGTGTCGACGTGGCGGTGCTGAAGACCCGCGCCGAGATCACCAAGCCGGCCACCGCGATGGTGATCGGTGACGCGTACGGCACCAAGGCGCACGCGGACAAGCTGGTCGTCTCCGGCCCGACCTCCTACCAGTCCACCTGCCAGGGCACTGAGGGCAAGACGATCCGGAACGCGGTCGGCGAGCTGAACATCCCGAAGGTCGCCTACGTGGGTGCGGTCTACACCACGAAGAACGGCTTCATGAGCATGGACAAGTCGGCCGTGAAGTTCACCTCGCACGTCGCGGGTGTGAAGGTCGGCACGCTGTCGATCGGCGCGATCGAGTCCTCGGCCGCGGCCTGGAAGACCAAGGACGGCAAGGTCGGCCTGGACCACTCCTCGAGCATCGCCTCGATCCGCGTGGGCAACAAGGTCTACCCGGTCAAGACCGGTGTGAACCAGACGCTGGACATCCCGGGTGTCGCGAAGCTGACCTTCAACCAGGTCGTCAAGCAGCAGCGGTACGTCGCGGTGAACGCCCTGGTGATCGACGTCTACAGCCTGAACACCAAGGTCATCGTCGGCCACTCGGCCGCCGGCGTCATCGGCTGATCCAGCCGAACGCACCCTTCTGAGTCGAACCTCACCGATTCAGAACACAACACACCGGCCCCCGGCCGGGATCCACGGATCCCGCCGGGGGCAGTTCGTCTTGTCAGGCGTCGAGGATCAGGGTGACGGGGCCGTCGTTGGTCAGGGCAACGTCCATGTGCGCGCCGAAGCGGCCGCGTTCGACCTTGGCGCCGAGGGATTCCAAGGCTGTGCAGAAGGCGTCGTACAGGGGTTCGGAGACGGGGCCGGGCGCGGCGGCGCTCCAGGACGGGCGGCGGCCCTTGCGGGTGTCGGCGTACAGGGTGAACTGGCTGATCGCGAGGATCGGCGCGTGCTCGTCGGAGCAGGAGCGCTCGTCGTGCAGGATGCGCAGCGTCCAGATCTTCGCCGCGAGCGCCTTCGCCTTCTCGTCGGTGTCGTCGTGGGTGACGCCGAGCAGGACGAGCAGCCCGGGCTCGTGGATCGCCCCGACCACCTCGCCCTCGACGGTGACCGATGCCTGGCTGACTCGCTGTACGACGGCTCTCATGCCACCATCCTGCCTCGCGGGAGATCGTCCGGTAATCAGGCCGTCCGGCAGGCAAATGTCCCGTCACTGCCCCGGATCTGGCAAGATCTCTTCATGGCTTCGACCCTGATCACTGTTGCACCCACCGGCGCCGAGACCGCCAAGGCGGACTGCCCGGCGCTGCCGACCACGCTCGACGAGCTGGTCGAGACGGCGAAGCGGTGCGAGGCCGCCGGTGCCGCGATGATCCACCTGCACATCCGCGACGCCGAGCACCGGCCGACGCTCGACCTCGGCCGGCTGACCGAGTCGGTCGCCGCGGTCCGCCAGAACACGGCCCTGATCGTGCAGCTGTCCACCGGTGGCGCGGTGACCGATCCGCTCGACCACCGGCTCCGGGTGCTGGACGCCGTACCGGACTCGTGCTCGCTGACGATGGGCACCGTCAACTTCGGCGACGACGTCTTCATGAACCCGTGGCCGTTCGTCACCGAGCTCTACCAGCTGTCGCAGGAGCGCGAGGTGGTGCCGGAGTTCGAGCTGTTCGACCTCGGGCACGTGGCCGCGCTGCACCGGCTGCTCGACAAGTACGGCCTCCCGTACGGCGGTCGCGTGCACTGTGACCTGGTGATGGGCGTCCCGGGCGGCATGCCCGGCACGACGGACGCGTTGGTTGCCGCAGTCAACGCACTGCCGGACGCGGTCACCTCCTGGTCCGCAACGGGAATCGGGCGTACGGCGCTCCCGGTCGCGCTGGCCGCGTTGTCGAAGGGCGGGCATCTCCGGGTCGGCATGGAGGACACGCTGACCCTGGCGAAGGGTCAGCCGGTCACCCACAACGCCGAACTGGTCGAGCGCGCCGCCGCCCTCGCGACGATGGCTCAGCGCCCGCCCATGTCCCCGGACGAGGCCCGCGACCTCCTCAACGTCAAGCGCTGAGCGGCGAACACCATCAGGCCGACCGTGATGATCGCGGCCTCGAGCAGCAACCAGTCGCGCAGGTAGTTCCGGGGGAGCACGGTCGGGTTGGCGCCGGTGCCTTGACGGAGCAGCAGCGGGATCGCGATCAGCGTGGTCAGGCCGACGTACGTCAAGGTCGTCCGGACGGCGCCCAGGCCGGACCGCCGCGTCAGCAGCCACCCGACAGCAAGCGTCAGCGGGACGAGGACGAAGTCGTCGGCGAGTACGGCGCCGCCGAGCCACAGCGGGAGGCGGAGGAGTGCCGGCGGGTCCAGGGCATCCAGCAACAGCCACAGGCCCCAGAGCCCGACGCCTAGGCCTACCGCAGCAAGCGCGACCCGGGCCTTCACGACAGGACCTCCAGCCGGTGCACCCACTTGGTCTGCAGTACGCCGGGGCGGTTCGGCGCGATGATCCGCGCCGGGTATCCGTGGTCGAGCGCGAGTTCGCTGCCGTTGAGGCGCAGTGCGAGCAGGGTGAGTGGGTCGTCGGCGAACTCGGGCGGCAGCTCACTCGTGGCGTAGAAGCCGCCCTGCTCCATCGACACGACCCGGACCCGCGATCCTTCGGGCGCACCGCACAGCCGGAGCAGGTCGCGGATTCGGACGCCCTCCCACCGCGCACCTTGGCTCCACCCCTCGACACAGGCGATCGGGAGGTCGGAGCGGTTCTGCGGCAGCCCGCGCAAGTCGTCGATCGTGTAGGACAGCGGTTGTGGACCGTCGACCGTGAAGCGCCAGTCCGCGCCGATCGGCGTGACGCCCGCGTCCTGCGCCGTACGGTTGACCGGCAGGCCCTGGGGGCCGATGCCCGGCTTCCGTGGCGCCAGGACGGCGACCCGCCCGAGCGCAGGGACGGACTGGCCGGCCGAGGTGATGCCGACCAGCGCGCCGGCGCCTGCCACGGTCTGGAACAAGGTGCGGCGCGTCATCCCGGTGGTTGCGGCTGGCAACGGTTCGGGGGTGCGACGCCAGTGCGTGGCGATCAGCGGGAGCTTGACCGCGATGTGCACGAACAGGGCGCCGACGATGATCCAGGCGAGGGCGTAGTGGGTCTGCCGGAACGGGAACGGCCACGGGTACCACTGGATCGTGTTGACGAATCCGATGAACAGCTCGAGTGCCAGCGCGGCGACCAGGACCAGGATCGAGAGGCGTTCCAGGACCGTGCCGAGCGCCTGCCGGCTCGGCGGCCAGGGCAGCTTGGCGAAGAGCTTGGGGTAGACCGTCCACAACTTTGCCAGCAGCAACGGAACCGCGACGAGGCCGGTCAGCACGTGCAGTCCCTGCGTGACCCGGTACAGCGAGGCCGGCCGGCTCGGGATGACGAGCCAGCCGGGTGTCGTCTGCTGCAGATGGCTGAACAGGCCGGTGAGGAAGCAGACCGCGACTGCGACGCCGAGCCAGCGGCCGATCACGACCGCCACCCGCGGATGGTGCAGCGCGGAACGGAACGACTGCTCCGTCGGGATCTTCATGGTTCCACTAGAACCCAGGTGAGACGATCTGTGGGCCGTCGTGCGATTACGGGTGCCGAACGACAGGAGGTATCGCCTCACCTCGTCGAGCGCTCCGCGAGGCCAGGCGTCGTGGAACCGCCGAGTGGGCATATACGTCCTGTCGGTCTGAACCGGATGCACCGGGGCGGGCATAGGCTGTGCGGGTTGTCGATGAGAGGAGTCGGCGGGTGAAGACGCAGCTGCGGTCGTCCGACGATGACGAACGCGCCATGGCCGACCTGGCCGAGGTCTCCGACTGGCGATCGATCTGGGGACCCCCGGGAACCGGCCTGGACGCGATCCGGGCGCTGGTGTCCCGGGTCACCGCGGTCACCGGCTGGCGTCCCTGGGCCCCCGGCAACATCGATCCCGACCGCTATACCTGGGGTCTTGTCACTCCGCGCGAGACCGTGATGCTTGTGCTGCCGGACGCCGTACTGCCGGAGAGTCCGCGCAGCGGGTGGTCGGCGTACGAGATCGGGTCGGCGGAGCTGGCCGATGCCGAGGAGGGCCTGGACACGCATTGGCCCGCGCAGCTCGCGCTCGGGCGCAAGTACTGGGGCGATCCGGTGTTCGTCGGGCCGGGGGCGGATCCGCGGGTGCCTGTGGAGTGGCGGGGCCGCCGTCGGCACCTGGCGGTCTGGTTGCGGCCGGGCGCCGAGATCCACCTGTACGCGACACAGCCCGGGCCGGAGAACACGCAGGCCGGCTTCGGGTACTCCGTCTATGCGAGTGAGGTGGCGTGATGGCCGACGAAGCGGAAGAGATCTTTCAGCAGACCCTGAACGAGGTCCGGCGGCTGCTCAACAACCTGAAGCTGGTCAAGGAGGCGCTCGACCGGCGCAAGCGGGCGCGCGCGGCGCTGGAGCACATGCGCAATGCGCGACAGCAGAACCCGGTCCTCGACCGGTACTTGAACGAGAACCCGGACCGGGCCGACCAGTGGAACGAGCACGAGCGGCAGGTCCGGCAGCTCGAGGAGGAGAACGCGCGGCTGGCGGAGCAGAACGCCGAGCGGCGGGCCGAGCTCGAGCGGCTGCAGGAGGAGGCCGACCGGCAGGCGGAGGCCAACGGCGACCTGAACAACAATCTCCAGCCGGACGAGATCGACGATCGGGACCGGGCGGTCGACGACGCGCAGCAGCGCGAGGAAGACGCCGAGGTCGACGAGCGGCAGGGTGATCGGGACGAAGACGGGGTCCTCGATCGGGTCGAGGACGACCAGGAGGCTGAGGCTGACCGCGACCGGGACGACGAGACCGATCGGCAGCGCGACGCTCGTGAGCAGCGGGAACGCGAGGAGGACGAACGCCGCCGCGATCAGGCCGTCGACCCGACGGCCCCGGTAGCAGCCGCAGGCACAGCAGCCGCCGTCGCCGACGAACTCGACGACCGAGAAGAACAGCAGCAGGCGCAGGACGACCGAGAGCCCGAGCTCGACCGGCAGGCAGAGCAGGCGCGGGACGACCGGGAGCTCGACCAGGAGCCACAGCAGACGCTGGACGACCGGGAGCCCGAGCTCGACCAGCAGGCCGAGCAAGCCCGAGACGGGCGGGAGCCGGAGCTGGATCAGCAGGCGGAGCAAGCCCGGGAGGGGCGGGAGCCGGAGCTGGACCAGCAGGCTGACCAAGCCCGGGACGACCGGGAGCCGGAGCGGGAGGGTGAGCTAGGAGAGCAGGGGGAGCGGCCTCAGCGTTTGCAGGGGCAGGAGGGGCAGGATTATCGGGACGTCATGCAGGAGGACGGGTCGATCAACAACGCGACGTTCACGGTGAACGGGCCTGATCAGGGGCAGGACGGGCCTGGCCAGACGCAGGGGCGTCAGGATGGGGCCAACGTCCAGAACGTCGGTAGTGGGGAGGTGTGGATCGACGGGCAGCAGTACCACCCGGTCGAGCAGAATCTCGAAGGGCAGCGGGCCGAGCGGGCCGCGCAGCAAGGTGAGCGTGGGCCCGGTCGCGACGTACCGGATGCGGAGCGGCAGCGCAACGAGACTGTCTACTCCAGCGGCCGTGCGCCTGCCGGCGGTGCGGCGACGCGGCCCGAGCCGGGCACACTCGAAGGCGGCCGCGGCGGCCAAACCGCAGCCCAGGTGCACGCCGGCGCCAGCCGCGGCCCAGGCAGCCGAACCGACGGCCCCGGCCAGGAACGCTGACACCCGACCAACCCCGCCAACCCACAAGCGGCACACCTAGGAGCGCGATCGCCCCAGGGATGGAACGCGTGGGGAGCACGGCCGCCCCCGCGGGAGCGGTCGGCGGTTAGTAGACGAGGGCTTGGGTGTTGTCGGTGAGGACTTCTTCGGTGAAGGCGGGGGCGCCGGCGATTCGGGTGCCGGGGCGAAGGTCGGGCTCGGTCAGGTCGCGGCGCTTGGCGCACTGGGTGCAGACCGTCAACTGGCCGCCTTCGAGGACGGCGGTCAGGAGGTCGGCCAGGGGCGCGGCGTGCGGGAGGTCGAACTCCTCCGCCCGCCCGGGTACGGCGAACCAGACAGCCTCCCCGGTCAGCCACAGGGACACCGTGGCACCGGCCGCGACCGCCGTGGCCGCGACGGTGAAGGCCTGGTTGGCGCGCTCGGCTTCCTCGGCGCCTGCGGTCAGCTTGATCACCAGCGTGCGGGACATCACGCCACGGTAGCCCAGAGACCCCGGCGCCGATCCTCTAGACTGGCCGACGTGCTGCACGTCATCTTCACCACGCTGCTGGTCCTGGTCTGTGTCTTCATGGGCTGGTTCTCCGCGTTCGTCGTCTACCGGCTGTACCGCGGCCGCAGTGCGAACTGAGATGGCGTTCGAGATCCCGCAGGACCTGCACCCCGACCTGATGCCGCTGGCCTGGCTGCTCGGTCGCTGGGAGGGCCGCGGTCACGGGGACTACCCGACGATCGAGAAGTTCGAGTTCGGCCAGCAGATCGATTTCAGCCACAACGGCAAGCCGTACCTGCACTACGTCAGCCAGACCTACGTGGTCGGCGCGGGCGGCACCAAGGAGCGCCCGCTCGCGGTCGAGACCGGGTTCTGGCGGCCCAAGCCGGACAACAAGCTCGAGGTGATCCTGGCCCACCCGACCGGCTTCGCCGAGATCTGGTACGGCGAGATCGAGGGCGCGAAGATCGAGCTTCGGACCGACGTCGTCGCCCGCACCGAGACGGCCAAGGAGGTCAGCGCCGGCCACCGGCTCTACGGCCTGGTCAAGGGCGAGCTGATGTGGGCCTACGACATGGCCGCCGAGGGGCACCCGCTCCAGCCCCACCTCTGGGCCACTCTGGTCCGGTCGAGCTAACTCTCCGCCACCCAGGAGTACTCGACTTTCGGTCGCCCGCTGCGGCCGTCGTACCGTTGCGTGCGGAGCGCCTGGCCCTGGTCGGCGAGGTGCTCGAGATAGCGCCGCGCGGTGATCCGGGACGTGCCGAGCGACGCCGCGACTTCTTCAGCCGTCCAGCCCTCGCGATCGCCGAGCAGTTGGACGACGCGATCCAGCACGGATCCGGCCAGTCCCTTCGGCACTGACGAGACGGTTGCCGGGTGCAACAGACGGTCGACCTCGTCCTGATCCGCCACCACCTGGCCGGACTCGGCGGCCTTGCGCTGTCGTGCGTACGCCGTCAGTCGGTCGCGCAAAGTCTCGTAGGCAAAGGGTTTCAGCACGTACTGCACCACGCCGATCCGGGCTGCAGCCTGTACTGCGGCGACCTCGCGGGCCGACGTCACCGCGACCACGTCGGTTTGGTTGCCGAGGGCCCGCATCCGCCGGACCACGTCGAGACCGTGCCCATCGGGCAGGTTCATGTCGAGCAGCACCAGGTCCACGTCGCCGCGGGCGAGCACCTGCAGCGCGCGGGCCGCCGTACCGGCGACTCCGAGGCACGCGAAGCCGGGCAGCCGGTCGACGTACGTGCGATGGGCCTCGGCGGCGACCGGGTCGTCCTCGACGACGAGCACGCGCAGGTCAGGCACTGACGCCCACCGCCCGCGGCAGCCGGACCCGCACGGTCAGCGCCGGTACGTCGTCCAGCTCGGAATCCGGGTCGACCATGAGCGAACCCTGCCAGCGTTCGACCGTACTGCGCACCAGTACGAGCCCGAGTCCGTGTCCCGGCTCGGCCTTCGTGGTCCAGCCGCGGTCGAACATGTGCGCCAGCTCGGCCGACCCCAGTTCGGCGCCGGTGTTGGTGACGGCCAGGTCGATCGCGTCCGGCGTCGTACTCGCCCTCAGCTCGACCCGGCGGGGTGCGGATCCACCGCGGGCGGCCTCGATCGCGTTGTCGAGCAGGTTGCCGACGACGGTGACGACGTCCTGCGCAGGCAGGCGGGTGTTGAGGGCTTCGTGACCGAGCTCCAGCGTGAGGGCGACACCGCGTTCCTGGGCCTGGGACAGCTTGGCCAGCAGCAGTGACGCGAGCACCGGATCGCCGACCGTGCCGACGACGCGATCGGTCATCGCCTGGGCGAACTGCAGCTCGGAGACCGCGAACTCGCGGGCCTTTTCCGGCTTGCCGATCTCGATCAAGCTGACCACTGTGTGCAGGCGGTTCGAAGCCTCATGGTTCTGTGCCTGCAGGGATTCCGCGAGGCTGCGGACCGCGTCCAGCTCACCGAGCAGCCGCTGCAGCTGGGTGTGATCCCGCAGTGTCACGATCCGCCCGGACCGGGCCGGCTGCTGGTTCACGACCACGACGCCCTCGGCGCCGAGGTGGAGTTCGTCGTACGCCGTTCGACCCGCCGTCAGCAGCTCCGACAAAGTGTTGCCCAGGTGGAGCTCCCGGATCGAAGTGCCAGGAGGAACCGTCTGCAAACCGAGCAACCGACGGGCCTCGTCGTTGACGAGTTGGACTCTGCCGTCCGCGTCGAGCAGGACCAGGCCCTCGCGGGCGGCGCGCAGTACGCCTTCGTAGAAGTCGAGCATCCGGGCCAGCGCCTGCGTGCCGATGCCTCGGGTGGCGCGTCGTACCCGCCAGGAGACGAGGGCGTTGCCGGCGATCGCGAAGCCGAGCATCAGGCTTGCGACGCCGAGCATCGAGCGGATGTCGAGCCGGATCAGCTCGCCCCAGCCGGGCGGCTCGACCCCGGCGGCCGCGGCGTCCCGGTCGGCCTGCGTGCGGGACTGGGCGATCATCGTGAGCCAGACGACCGCGATCAACACCAGTGCCGTGACGGTCTGCAGCCAGAGCACCTGGCGACGCAGTTCCCACGGCCGACGCTTCATGCCGACAGTGTGCACAGGATGGGCCGGATTTGTGCATTCCAGCGGGCCCACTGGTCCGGTGTTGCGAACGATATGAACGAAATGCGCAGTTCCCCTGTGCGTCACGTCACAGTTACTCAGGTACAGCCCGCCCGGCCGATACAGGAGTGTCCCCCATGTCGAGCCCGACAGAATCGCGGCCCACCCCGGTCCGCAACGATCGCACCCACTTCCTCTACATCGCCGTCATCGTCGCCGTCCTGCTCGGCATCGGTGTCGGCTTCCTGTTCCCGAACTTCGCGGTCGAGCTGAAACCGCTCGGCACCGGGTTCGTCAACCTGATCAAGATGATGATCAGCCCAGTCATCTTCTGCACGCTGGTGCTCGGCATCGGCTCGGTCCGCAAGGCCGCCAGTGTCGGCAAGGTCGGCGGCCTGGCGCTCGCCTACTTCCTGGTGATGTCGACGGCCGCGCTCGCCATCGGCCTGGTGGTCGGCAACCTGGTCCAGCCCGGTTCCGGCCTGGACCTGACCGACAAGCTGCGGGAGGCCGGCCAGAAGCAGGCCGCCGGTGCGCACGAGACCACCACGGACTTCATCCTCGGCATCATCCCGAAGACGATCGTGTCCGCGGTGACCGAGGGCGAGGTGCTGCAGACCGTCCTGGTGGCGCTGCTGATCGGTTTCGCGCTGCAGGCCATGGGCGCCGGCGGGCAGCCGATCCTGAACGGCATCGGGCACCTGCAGCGGTTGGTGTTCAAGGTGCTGTCGATGATCATGTGGGCGGCCCCGGTCGGCGCCTTCGGCGCGATCGCCGCGGTGGTCGGCGCGGCCGGCTCGACCGCGCTGGTCAGCCTGCTGAAGATCATGCTGGCGTTCTACGTGACCTGCCTGCTGTTCGTGGTGGTCGTGCTCGGCACCCTGCTGCGGGTCGTGACCGGGCTGTCGATCTTCCAGCTGCTGCGCTACCTCGGCCGCGAGTTCCTGCTGATCGTCTCGACATCGTCGTCGGAGACCGCGCTGCCGCGGCTGATCGGGAAGATGGAGCACCTCGGCGTCGACAAGTCCGTGGTCGGCATCACCGTCCCGACCGGCTACTCGTTCAACCTGGACGGCACCGCGATCTACCTGACCATGGCGTCGCTGTTCATCGCCGAGGCGATGGACGAACCGTTCTCGATCGGCCAGCAGATCTCGCTGCTGGTATTCATGATCGTCGCCTCGAAGGGCGCCGCCGGTGTCACCGGCGCCGGCCTGGCCACGCTGGCCGGCGGCCTGCAGTCGCACCGGCCGGAGCTGGTCGACGGCGTCGGCCTGATCGTCGGCATCGATCGGTTCATGTCCGAGGCCCGGGCGTTGACGAACTTCGCCGGCAACGCGGTTGCGACCGTCCTGATCGGGCATTGGGTCGGTGAGTTCGACAAGGCCCAGGCCAAGCAGGTCTTCGCCGGTGAGGACCCGTTCGACGAGGAAGCCTTCGCCGCCGGTGACACGCACGCCGGCGACGTACCTCTGGCGGATGCGCCCGCAGTAGACAGCGGTTCCCGCCACTGATCCACCTCTCCACCCCTCCGGCACTGCCCGTCAGCTTCCTGCAGCTGACGGGCAGTGCCACGTCTAGCTGCCGGCGAGCTTCTCGACCACAGGAGCCAGGTCCTCGACGTACGTCGCGTTGACGGTGATGTACGTCGTACCGAACTCGTCGCGGCGCCGCTCGAGCTCGTCGACCATCTGCTGCGGCGTCCCGCGCAGCATCATCAGCGAGTCACTCGCCTCGAGCTCCTCCGGGGACACGCCCGCGGCCTGCCGGGTCCACGGCGGCAGCTCGCGGGTCCCGGCCGCGAACAGGTTCATCGCCAGCTCGATCCGGTCCGCCCGCGGTCCGGCCAGCTCGCGCAGGTCCCGGACCAGCCGCTGGATCTCCGCCCGCGGTGTCATCGCGTCCTTGGCGATCGACACGATGTCCGCCCGGGCCGCGGCCAGCGCCAGCGCCCGCGGTCCGCCGGCCGCCAGCATGATCGGCGTACGGCGCTCGCCGTCGAGCCGCTCCAGGATGTCGAGGGTCTCGCGCACCTGGTCGCGGCGCTCCTTGCCCGAGCCGAACGGCAGCCCGAGCTCGGCGGCCTGCTGGTCGGTGCCCGGCCGCCCGGTGCCGATGCCGAAGTCGAACCGCCCGTCGGTCAGCACGGTCAGCGTGTGCGCGTCCCAGGCAGCCTGCCGGGGCGTCCGCAGCGGCGCGGCGGCGACGAACGTCCCGACCCGGATGTCTGCGAGCGTCGCTGCCATCGCGAGGGAGGCGAACGGCGACGGCAACTGCAGTCCGTCGGGCATGAGCACGCTCGAGTAGCCGAGGTCGGCCGCCCGCCGTACGGTCGTGGTCCACTGCTCCGCGGTCGCCGGGCTGCCCACCACGCCGAACCGGAATCGCCTGTCGCTCATCGCCTTGCTCCCTTCGAGATTTGGTACCTCCAGGCTGTCCGGGACCGGGTGTTGTCCACATCCCACGGTGGGAGGCGTTCGCGGTACGCCGCTCGACGTACTCTGGTGACATGTCACGGAAGCGCAGCCCCCTGCTCGACCGGCCCGGCGCGGTCGAGGCCGACGGACTCGACGCCGGCGTCGCGGCCCACTACGGCTCCGACCTGCGGGAGCAGCGGACGCTCGCGGCCGGTGACGGGTTCGTCGACCTGTCGCACCGCGAGGTCGTCAAGATCACCGGTCCGGACCGGCTGACCTGGCTGCACGCGCTTACGACGCAGTACTTCGAGGGCCTGAAGCCCGGTACGTCGACGACCGCACTGCTGCTGTCGCCGACCGGTCACGTCGAGCACGTGATGTACGGCGTCGACGACGGCGAGACGTTCTGGCTGCACACCGAGCCGGGTGCCGCCGCGGCGCTCGTGGACTGGCTGCAGAAGATGGTCTTCATGTCCCGCGTCGAGATCACCGACGTGACCGACGACTACGCGATCATCTGGCGTCCCGGTCCGGCTCAGGGAGAGTTCTTGACCCGCAGCGGCGAGGACTCGCTCGGCGGGCACGAGGTCTTTCTGCCGCGGGCCGAGCTGGCCGGGCTCGAGGGTCCGGCGGCCGGGATCTGGGCCTACGAGGCGCTCCGGATCGAGGCGGGTGCGCCGCGGTTCGGCCTGGACTCGGACGAGCGGGCGATTCCCAACGAGCTGGGCTGGCTCGGTGTCGGCGTACATCTGAACAAGGGCTGCTACCGCGGTCAGGAGACGGTCGCCAGGGTGCACAACCTCGGCCGTCCGCCGCGGCGGCTGGTGCGGCTGCACCTGGACGGCTCGGTCGACCACCTGCCGCAGCACGGGTACGCCGTACGCGTCGGAGACAAGCAGGTCGGGTTCGTCGGGTCGGCGGCGCGGCACCACGAGTTCGGCCCGATCGCGCTCGCGCTGGTGAAGCGGAACGTGGATCCGGCGGCTGTGCTCGACGTCGTCGCCGAGGACCAGCCGACGGTGACCGCGACCCAGGAGCTGCTGGTCGACCCTGAGGTGGGGTTGCACGTCCGCGCCCGGCTGTGAACCGATTCATTCGCAATGCCGCATTTTGCACCTGTACAGTTCTGCCGTGACCGAACCTGTGATCCTGGCCGACGTCGTCCGCAGCGGCTTCGTCGAGGGCCACCACCGTGGCTCCGTCGTGGTGACGAACCCCGACGGCGCGGTCGAGTGGTCCGTTGGTGTGGTGGACCAGCCGATGTTCCCGCGCTCGTCGAACAAGCCGATGCAGGCCCTCGGCATGCTCCGCAACGGGCTGCCGCTCGACGGCAAACTGCTGTCGCTGGCGGGCGCGTCGCACTCCGGCGAGCAGATCCACCTGGACGGCGTCCGCGAGATCCTCGCGCTGGGTGGGCTGGACGAGTCGGCGCTGCGGACGCCGCCGGCGTACCCGCTCGAGGATGCCGGCCGGGACGCCTGGGTTCGCGCGGGCCACGGCCAGGAGCGGATCGTCATGAACTGCTCGGGCAAGCACGCGGCGATGCTGCTCACCTGCGTGATCAACGGCTGGCCGCTGGACGACTACCGCGCGCCGGATCACCCGCTGCAGCAGGTCATCCGGACCGCGGTCGAGGACACCGCCGGCGAGAAGGTCTCGTACGTCGCCGTGGACGGCTGCGGCGCCCCGATCCTCGCGATCAGCCTGGCCGGCCTCGCTCGGTCGTTCGGCCTGTTCGCTGCCGCCGCGCCGGGCACGCTCGAGGCTCAGGTGAAGGACGCGTTCCGGGGATACCCGGAGTACGCCAGCGGGAGTATGCGCGACGAGGCCGCCCTGATGCGGGCCATCCCGGGCCTGTTCTGCAAGGTCGGCGCGGAGGCTGTGTACGCCGTCGGCCTCGAGGACGGACGCGGGATCGCGGTGAAGATCGAGGACGGTACGCCGCGAGCGCGAGCCGTGGTGATGGCCGCCGTACTGCAGATGCTCGGCCTCGAGCACGAGGTGCTCGACCAGCAGTCCCAGTTCCCGTTGTACGGCGGTGGCGCCGTCGTCGGCGCGGTCCAGCCACACGCCTCGACCTTCAGCTGAATCGGGCTCGCCGCCCCGCGTGAGGCGGGTCACGGTGGTCCTGCTTGCAATTGCAAGCACTCTGCTAGCACACTGGACGCATGGCCAGGTTGAGTGATCGTGCGGCTGGGGCGGTGGGCTCCCTCGGGGAGTACCTCGCCGAGCAGCGGCGGCATGCGCAGTTGTCGTTGCGGCAGCTGTCCGACCTGGCCGGTGTGTCGAACCCGTACCTCAGCCAGATCGAGCGCGGCCTGCGGAAACCGTCGGCCGATGTGCTGCAGCAGCTCGCGAAGGCGTTGCGGATCTCCGCGGAGACCCTGTACGTGCGGGCCGGCATCCTCGACCCGGACGACAGCTCGGACGGCCGACGGGCCGCCGGCGTGGTCGACGCCGTACTGCTCGATCCGGCGCTGAACGAGCGGCAGAAGCGTGTCCTGCTGGACGTCTACGCGTCCTTCGTCCGTGAGAACACGCCCGACGACGACGCCGCGGTGGAGCCGGAGCCGGCCGAGCCGGCTGGCGCCGAGAAGCCTGCGGCCAAGAAGACCCCTGCAAGCAAGCGCAAGTAACACCTTCCTGCTGAAAGACATCCCGAGGAGAAGCCTGATGGCTACCCGTACGCCCGTCACCCCGTTCTACGTGATCGCCGGCGCCGGCGACCTGGCCGTGGAGAAGTTCCGCGCGGTCAGCGACGACGTCACCGCCCGGTTCGCGAAGCTGGAGCTCGCCAAGCTGGACCAGAAGGCCCTGCAGACCGAGCTGACCAAGGCGCAGACCGAGCTCGCCAAGCGGTTCGAGGCGATCGTCGCCGACGCGAAGACCGCCCCGGCCAAGCTGCGTGAGCTGCCGAAGACCGCGCAGGCCGGTTTCACCACCGTGCTGGGCCAGGCCGAGGAGACCTACGAGGACCTGGCCGGCCGCGGCAAGGGCCTGGTCGAGCGGATCCGCAGCCAGAAGGCCACCGAGGACCTGGTCACCCAGGCCAAGACCACGGCGAGCAAGGCCAAGGCCACCCGGACCACCGCGAAGAAGACCGCCGACAGCGCGACCCGCAACGTCAAGGCGACCGCGACCAGCGCCCGCAAGACCGCGAAGACCGCCTCCAAGGCCGCCTCGGACGCCGCCTCCAAGATCGGCGACTGAGAGTAACAACACCCACCACCTGGGTGAATCCTGAGGCCGGGCAGCCCCCAATCTGCGCTCAGCAGAGGTAGGCTGCCCGGTCTTTCGGTAGGCTCGTACGCATGGTCCCACTCGCCACGTTCCCGAACCTGTTCCCAGGGTTCGCCGGTCCGCTCGAGATCATCTGGTGGGTGCTGCTCGGGATCAAGCTGGTGGCGCTGCTCGACGCGGCCTTCCGGCCGCGGGCGGTGTTCACCGCAGCGGACAAGCTGACCAAGCCCGGCTGGGTGCTGATCCTGGTCGTGTTCACGCTGAGTCAGATCTTCCAGGGCTGGCTGAGCTTCTTCGGCCTGATCGGCATCGTCGCCTCGGCGGTCTACCTGGTCGACGCCCGCCCGGCCCTGCGCGCCGCCACCGGTCGCGGCCGGGGTGGCTGGGGGATCCGGCGCCGGCGCGGTCCGCGTCCCCTGTAGTTCACTACGAGCGGTACACGATCACCTTGTCGCCGACCTTGATCTGGTCGAACAGGAGCTTGATCTTGCCCAGGTCCCGGACGTTCACGCAGCCGTGCGAGGCGCCGTTGTACCCGCGGGCGGCGAAGTCCGAGGAGTAGTGCACCGCCTGGCCGCCGCTGAAGAACATCGCGAACGGCATCGGTGAGTCGTACAGCTTCGACACGTGGTTGCGGCTCTTCCAGCCCACTGTGAAGCTGCCTTCGCGGGTGGCCGTCTTGACCGCGCCGAACCGCACGTCCAGCTGCATCTTCACCACACCGTCGACGACGTACCGCAGCTTGCGGGTGGACTTGTCGATGCAGAGTACGACGCCGGTCGCGCAGCGGGCGTCCAGCTTCTTGCCGTTCACCACCGGGGCCGGCGGGTAGAGCTCGGTCTGGGTCGGCTCGTGGGTGACTGCGGCCAGCTTGTTCCAGGTGTTCTGGTCGACGTACCCGAGCTCGGGAACGCCCTTGGACTTCTGGAACTTCTTCACCGCGGACCGGGTCATGGTGCCGAACTCGTCGTCCAGGTAGCGCTTCTCGAGCAGCTTCAGCTGGACCAGCCGGGCCTCGACCTTGCGCACGTTCGTCCCGGTGGAACCGTTCTTCCACAGGGCCTTCGGATAGATCGGCAGCTCGCCGCTGACCTCGAACGGCACCGTCTTCAGATCGGTGGTGGCGGCTGGACGCGCGGTGGCGAGGCTTCCGGAACTCAGCAGTGCCGCAATGGCGGCGCCCGCGACCAGCCCGGTCACCAGCTTCCGAACGATCAGTCCGCGCATCGGACACCCCTTTGGATAGACCCCGTCCCACACTGATAGGACGTCCTCACCGGCCTTTTGGTTGGCGCCCTAGCGTATACCGTGATGCCCGTGACGACAGGCAGTTACGAGTCGATCGACGTCGACGGTGTCCGGCTCGCCTACCGTGAGGCCGGCGCCGGACCACCGGTGGTCTTGCTGCACGGCAACCCGACCTCGTCGTACCTGTGGCGTGACGTCCTCGGCCCGGTGTCGCGGATCGCTCACTGCATCGCGCTCGATCTGGTCGGGATGGGCCGTTCCGGTACGTCGACTGCCGACGAGGCGCTGCGGTACCGCTTCGTCGACCACCGGCGGTACGTCGACGGATTCCTGGCAGCACTGGGATTGACCGAGCAGGTGATCCTGGTCGGTCACGACTGGGGTGGGGTTCTCGCGACGGACTGGGCTCGTCGGCACGCGGACGCCGTACGCGGGATCGCCTACCTGGAGACGCTGGTCGCGCCGGTGACCTGGGACAGCCCGAACGCGCCGGCTCCGGAGCTCTTCCGCAGACTGCGGAGCCCGGAAGGGGAGCAGTTGGTCCTGGAGCAGAACGTGTTCGTCGAAACGGTTCTCCCGAGCGGGATCCTGCGTGAGCTGACACCGGACGAACACGCCACCTACCGCGCTCCTTTCGCCGAGGCCGGCGAATCGCGGCGCCCGACGCTGACCTGGGCGCGGGAGATCCCCATCGACGGAACCCCGGCCGACGTCCACGACATCGTTGCCGCCAACGCCATCTGGATGGCGAACACCCCGATTCCGAAGCTCTTCGTCAACGCCGAGCCCGGGGCGTTACTCAACGGCCCGCTTCGCGAGCAGTGCCGGCAGTGGCCGAACCAGCGAGAGGTGACGGTCAACGGCCTGCATTTCCTGCCGGAGGACTCGCCGGACGAGATTGCCGCGGCGTTGCTCGACTGGATCCCGACCTGCTGATCAGGAGATCGTCGATGGACATCGTTCTCAGTACTGCGGACATCACCACGGTCCCCGCGGATGCGATCGTCAACGCGGCGCATCACGCCCTGCGCGGCGGCGGTGGGGTCGATGGCGCGATCCATCGAGCCGGCGGGCCGGAGATCCTGTCCGAGTTGATCGAGCGCTATCCGGACGGTGCCGCGACTGGTGAGGCCGCGTGGACGACTGCGGGTGCGCTGCCGGCGTCGTACGTGATCCATGTGGTCGGGCCCAACTACACCGCAGGGCAACGGGATCCGGCGCTGCTCGAGTCCTGCTATCGCAACGCTTTGCGGATCGCGGACGAGTTGGGTGTGAAGACGCTGGCGCTGCCGGCGGTGTCGGCCGGGATCTACGGCTGGCCGGCGCAGTCCGCGGCGGACATCGCCGTACAGACGCTGCGTCGTACGGCGACCGACGTCGTGACGGCCACCTTCTGTCTCGTGGAACCCCGGCTGTACAAGGCGTTCCGGAACGCGACAGCGGCCGGGGAGTGACTCCCCGGCCGCTGTGACTGCAGATCAGGCGCTGTAGACGACGACCTTGTCGCCGATCTTCACCCGGGCGAAGATCCAGGCGATCTTCCTCTTGTCCCGGATGTTCGCGCAGCCGTGCGAGGCGCCGTTGTACCCGCGGGCCTTGAAGTCCGACGAGTAGTGGACCGCCTGGCCGCCGCTGAAGAACATCGCGTACGGCATCGGCGACTTGTACAGCGACGACACGTGGTTCTTCGACTTGCGGTAGACCTTGAACACGCCGTTGCGGGTCGGGGTCTTGCGACCGCCGAACCGTGCGTCGGCGATCTGGATCGGCTTGCCGTTCACCAGGTACACCAGTTTGCGGGTGCGCTTGTTCAGGCACAGCACCCGGCCTCGGGTCATGCACCGCTTGTCGATCCGAAGCTTCCCCGGGACGACCGCGGTCGAACCGGCCGCCGCCGTCGCCGCCTGCGGCGCGACCACGACCTGGGGCGCAACCTTCGGCGCCACCGTGGCCGCCTCGGCCGTCGTGGTGGCGGTCAGAGCGCCCACACCCACGAACGCGGCAGCCGTGACGGTGGCGCCGAGCTTACGCAGAATGCCCATGTTTTCTTGTCCTTCCCCCAACTGAAGTCTTGCTTGCACATGACAGACGTCAGCACCGCACGCCTGGTTGGTAACGATCCGGAACAACTTCCCCCGCCCCCGACCGACCAATGGTGTATCACACCGCTGTAGTTCCCGAGGCGCCGGGGCAGATCGACAGGAGGTGTCGGCTACGGACGGCGTGACGCACGCTCAGGTGACCGCAGAACGTGGCCGCAATGGGCGTATACGTCCTGTCGGTCTGCGCCCAAGGGCGTGATCAGGCCTTGTTCTTGCGGCCCAGTTTGGCGCGGTCTACCTGGTTGAGGGCTACCTTGCGCATACGGATGGCCTCGGGGGTGACCTCGACGCACTCGTCTTCGCGGCAGAACTCCAGGGACTGTTCGAGCGACAGCTTCCGGGCCGGCACCAGCTTCTCGAACTCGTCCGCCGTCGACGACCGGACGTTGGTCATCTTCTTTTCCTTGGTGATGTTCACGTCCATGTCGTCCGAGCGCGAGTTCTCGCCGACGATCATGCCCTCGTACACCTCGGTGGTCGGCTCGACGAACAGCGTGCCGCGCTCCTGCAGGTTGATCATCGCGTACGACGTCGCCGCGCCGGCGCGGTCCGCCACCAGCGACCCGCTCGGCCGGGTCCGCAGCTCGCCGAACCACGGCTCGTACCCCTCGAACACGTGGTGCGCGATCCCGGTCCCACGCGTGTCGGTGAGGAACTCGGTCCGGAACCCGATCAGCCCGCGGGCCGGCACCAGGAACTCCATCCGGACCCAGCCGGTGCCGTGATTGGTCATCTGCTCCATCCGGCCCTTGCGGACCGCGAGCAGCTGGGTGACCGTGCCGAGGTACTCCTCCGGGCAGTCGATCGTCAGCCGCTCGACCGGCTCGTGCCGCTTGCCGTCGATCTCGCGGGTGACCACCTGCGGCTTGCCGACGGTCAGCTCGTAGCCCTCGCGGCGCATCTGCTCGACCAGGATGGCCAGCGCCAGCTCACCACGGCCCTGCACCTCCCAGGCGTCCGGCCGCTCGGTCGGCAGCACCCGGATCGACACGTTGCCGACGAGCTCCTTGTCCAGCCGGTCCTTGACCAGCCGGGCGGTGACCTTGGTGCCCTTGACCCGGCCGGCCAGCGGCGAGGTGTTGGTGCCGATCGTCATCGAGATGGCCGGCTCGTCCACGGTGATCAGCGGCAGCGGCTTCGGGTCCTCCGGGTCGGCGAGGGTGTCGCCGATCATGATCTCCGGGATACCCGCGATCGCGACGATGTCACCGGGTCCGGCGGAGTCGCCGGGCACCCGCTCGAGGGCCTCGGTGACCAGCAGCTCGGTGATCTTCACCCGCTCGACGCTGCCGTCGTGCTTGCACCACGCGACCTGCGCGCCCTTCTTCAGCGTGCCTTCGTGCACCCGGACCAGCGCGAGCCGGCCGAGGAACGGCGACGCGTCCAGGTTGGTGACGTGCGCCTGCAGCGGCGCGTCCTCGACGTACGTCGGAGCCGGCACGTTGGCCAGGATCGTCTCGAACAGCGGCTCGAGGTCCTCGGAGTCCGGCAGGCCGCCGTCGGCGGGCTGGGTCAGCGAGGCGCGGCCGGCCCGGGCGGAGGCGTACACGACCGGGAAGTCCAGCGCGCTCTGGTCGGCGTCGTGGTCGAGCAGGTCGAGGAACAGCTCGTAGGTCTCGTCGACGACCTCGGAGATCCGGGCGTCCGGCCGGTCCACCTTGTTGACCACCAGGATCACCGGCATCTTCCGGGCCAGCGCCTTGCGCAGCACGAACCGGGTCTGCGGCAGCGGGCCCTCGGAGGCGTCCACCAGCAGCACGATCGCGTCCACCATCGACAGGCCGCGCTCGACCTCGCCGCCGAAGTCGGCGTGACCGGGGGTGTCGATGATGTTGATGGTGACCTGCTCGCCGCTGGCCATCTTGTGCCGTACGGCGGTGTTCTTGGCCAGGATCGTGATGCCCTTCTCACGTTCCAGGTCGCCGGAGTCCATCGCCCGCTCGTCCACGTGCTGGTGGGCCCCGAAGGCGCCGGACTGCCACAGCATCGCGTCCACCAGGGTGGTCTTCCCGTGGTCGACGTGGGCGACGATCGCCACGTTGCGCAGGTCGTTACGGACAGGCATGGGGAAGCGCTCCAAGTAGTCAGAGGGTTTTCAGGCGGTGGCTACGGCTGTTTCACGTGCCACTCGACACAGGGCGCAGCCCCTTCATCCTACCGGTGACGGACTGTGTTCACGAATCGGGCAACCCTTTGACATTGGTTGACTGGACGTCCAGTCTATAGACGGGACGCCTGGGGAGGGGTCCGCAACCACGGGGGGTCAGGCCCCGGAGGGCCGAGCATGAGTGGGGGGTTGCTCGGACCTCCAGGGCCCAGACCAGCAACGTGGAAGGAACCGTGCCGCGCTCGGCCACCGTGAACCAGGAGATGCGGGAACGCTCGCGCGAACGCATCCTCGCCGCCGCGCTCGAGGTCTTCGCCGAGCGCGGGTACGAGGCCGCGTCCATCTCCGAGATCACCAGCCGGGCGGGCGTGTCCCGGGGACTCGTCGCCTACTACTTCGCGTCCAAGGACCGGCTCGCCGCCGAGCTCCTGGACCGCTGGCTGGACGGCATCACCGCGATCACCGGCATCGAGGGCACCCCGGACGAACGCCTGGCCGCGATCATCGACGGGGCCCTGATGGCGGCCGCCACCACGCTGCCGATCCAGCGCCTGGCCATCACGTTGATGATGCAGCCCACCACACACGACGTCTTCGCCCAGGTGGAGGCCGAGAAGAACGCCCGCCTGTGCCAGGTGGAGGACGCGATCCGCTCGATCTTCGTGGCCCGCGGCGCCGCCGACCCGGCCGTCGAGGAAATGTTGCTCCGGGCAACCTTGGAGGGCGTCACCGTCAAGCTCGCGATCTACTCGCACAGCTTTCCCCTCGAGGACGTCCGCCGCCGCCTCTACGCCGGCTACGCCCTCCCCGAGCCGGCCGCCCCACTCCCGATCAGCTCGCCTCCGGTCCACCGCCTCCGCGCCAAGTAGTACGACGTACGGCGTACGAGCAGAGCCGCCCGCTGTGGGATGTTCGGGCCGCCACTCGACGCCAGGGTTGTGAGGTATGGAAAAGAGTGGGGTTTCCCGAAGAACACTGTTGGCCGGCTCGCTGGCCGGCGTGGCTGTCGCTGGTGGCGTGGCGTCGCCCGGATATGCCGGCCGGGTGGACGAGTCGGTAGCCGAATGGATCCGGCGGAATGCGGTGCCGCTGGGTGACCTGACGCAGCTGCGGCGGTCCATCGGTGGCGCGCAGATCGTCGGGCTGGGCGAGGCCGTGCACAGTACGGCGGAGATCACCCGGCTGAAGCACCGCGTCCTGCGGCACCTCGTCGAGCGGATGGGCTTCCGGGCGATTGCGTTCGAGGAGGACTGGTCGCTGTGCACCCAGGTGAACGAGTACGTGCGGACCGGTCGGGGTGACCTGAAGGCGCTGATCGGCCAGATGAGTCCGGCCTGGCGCTCGCAGGAACTCGCCGACGTGCTCGAGTACGTGCGCGCCTACAACGCCAGGCATCGCGACAAGGTCTACTTCGCCGGCGTCGAGTACTACGCGACCCGGCCGCTGGCGTACGACGCCATCGACAAGTACGTCGCCCGTCACGCACCCGACCGCCTGGCCGAATTGCGTCGCAGTCTGAGGCCGATCCGCCCGAACACCACGGACATGGGCAAGTACGTCCAGTGGTACTGGAAGGAGGTCGACGACAAGGCGCCGTACATCAGCAAGGCGAAGGCCGTCTACGAGCTGGTCCGCGACCTGCCGGACGATGAGATCGTCCATCACGCGCGGCAGATCGTCTCGTTCTACGAGGCGTTCAGCCTGCCGGAGGCCGAGATCCCGGCCTACCGCGACGCCCGCGCCGCGGAGAATGTCCGGTGGGTGCGCCGCTCCACCGGCGACAAGGTCGTCTACTGGGCAGCGAGCGCGCACACCGCCAACGCACCCGGTCTGCGCATCACGGCGCCGCCGTACCCGGACACTGTCTTCCCGAGCGCCGGCTCCTACCTCAAGCGCTGGTACGGCGACCGGTACCGCATCCTCGGCTTCACCTTCGAGACCGGGACGACGCTCGGCCCGATGGGACCGATCGACATGCCACCGGCTGCACCGGACTGGTTCGAGTACCAGCTCCGAGCGGGCGGGACCGACGTGTTCAGCCTGGACCTGCGCAGGCCGGCGCACGGCGCCGTACAGGACTGGCTCGACGCGACGGCGAAGACCCGCGGCTACCCGGAGGCCGGGGCGTCGTCGTGGATGACCGGCGGCAGCATCGCCGAGTGGTACGACGTACTGGTCCACTGCCGCCGGGTCACTGCAGTGCGTGGCTACTGAACGCGGTGCACCTTGTGCTGGGCGGCCTGCGCCCGGGGACGGACGGTGAGCCGGTCGATGTTCACGTGCGGCGGCCGGGTCGCGATCCAGGTGACGATGTCGGCGATGTCGTCGGAGGTGAGCGGCTCGGCCACGCCGGCGTACACGGCGTCGGCTTTGTCCTGGTCGCCGCCGAACCGGGTCAGCGCGAACCCCTCGCTGCGCACCATGCCCGGCGCGATCTCGCAGACCCGCACCGGCTGGTCGTACAGCTCCAGCCGGAGAGTGTCGACGATCGCCTTGGCCGCATGCTTGGCGGCCACGTAACCACCGCCGCCCTCGTAGGCGACCTGGCCGGCCGTCGAGCCCATCACGATGATCGTGCCGCGGCCGGCGACAAGGGCCGGGAGCAACGACTTCGTGACGGCCGCGACACCGATCACGTTCACCTCGTACATCTGCCGCCAGGCCTCCAGGTCCGCCTCCGCGACCGGCTCGAAGCCGAACGCGCCGCCGGCGTTGTTCACCAGCAGTGCGAGCCGGTCACCGACCGCGTCGGCGAGGGCGGCGACGTCCGCGGCCACGGACACGTCGCACTGGACCGCACGGCCGTCGATCTCCTTGGCCAGCGCCTCGATCCGGTCCAGCCGGCGGGCCGCGCAGATCACCTCGAACCCCTCGCGGGCCAGGTGCCGGGCCGACGCGGCACCGATCCCGCTGCTCGCTCCGGTGACGACGGCTAGAGGACGCGCATTCGAAGTCATGCCTCTGAGTCTCCCAGCCCGGTTGCCATCGGCGGGAACCAGTCCGCACAGTAGAACGTCGGGACTTTGGGGAGCGGATCACAGGGGGCGAGCGCATGGCGACCGAGCCGGACGACGAGACGCCGCCGGGTCCGGTGCTCTTCGCGCCCGACGTACCGCCGGCGGTCCGGTCCTTGCTGAGCGAGCATCCGAGCGTGCTGCTGCCGGCCAGTGCGCCGAAGCAGGACGCCGTCGGACGGCAGGCGGCGGGAGAGACGATCGGCGGTCTGGTGGTGTTCGCCGGGATCGAGGTCGGCCTCTGGTTCGCGCTGCGCTGGCTGGTCTACGCGATCTTCCCCGACGGCCTGGCCTTCTGGCTGAGCCTCGGCGCCGGCGTGTTCGGCGTACTGCTGCTGGTCGCAGGAGTCGCCGCGATGACAGGCGAGGGCAGGGCCCGGGTCGCTGCCCGCAAGCACCACGGCCAGTACCTGCTCGCCGAGGACTGGGACGGCGACGCCACCGCGCTGATGGAGCGGGCCCAGCGCGCGGTCGAGACCATCCAGGACTCCGAGGTGAACAAGCGCGGCCTGCTCGACGCAGCCAAGAACGACGTGGTCCTGCCCGAGCAGCTGTGGGATATAGGCCGCGTCCTCCAGCAGTTGTCCGCGCTGCGGTCCCGGCAGGCCGACATCGAGGACCAGTTGCAGTCCGCCCGACTCGAAGCGGTCCTCCGCCCGCAGCGCGAGGCTCTCGAGTTGTCCGCGACCGCGATGGAGACGAAGGTCGCGAAGCTCGAGCGGTACGCCGACCAGGTCCGCGAGGCCGACGCCGTACTCAGGGTGGAGACCTTGCTGGAAGGGGCCCTGCAGGACCGCGACCGGTACGTCGAGCTGCTGTCCAGCACCGAGGTCGCCGGCCACAGCGGCCTGATCGAGGAGTTCAGCCAGGAGACCGCGGACCTGAACGCGACCCTGTCCCGCCGGATCGCGGCAGCCCTCGAGACCGGCCAGACCCTCGCCCTGCCGACCCGGAAGACCGACTGACCGCGCAGGGTTACTCTGACCAGGTGAGCCTTCCCTCGGCCGACCGTCCTCTCCGGCGGGTCGCGATGATCAGCCTGCACACGTCGCCGCTGGACCTGCCGGGGACCGGTGACGCCGGTGGGATGAACGTCTACGTGGTGGAGCTGTCGAAGCGCCTCGCGGACCTGGGGGTCGAGGTCGACGTCTTCACCCGGGCGACCGCGTCGGCCCTGCCCGCGCGAGTGGAGCTGATGCCCGGCGTGATGGTTCGCAACGTCGCCGCCGGTCCGTACGAAGGCCTCACCAAGAACGAGTTGCCCGCCCAGCTGTGCACGTTCGCCCGCGCGGTCCTGCGGGCGGAAGCGATTCACGAACCCGGGTACTACGACGTGATCCACTCGCACTACTGGTTGTCCGGCCAGGTCGGCCTGCTCGCCCGCGACCGCTGGGCCGTCCCGCTCGTCCACACCATGCACACGATGGCCAAGGTGAAGAACGCCAGCCTCGCGGACGACGACGTACCCGAACCGCCCGCCCGGCTGCTCGGTGAGGAACAGGTCGTCGAGGCCGCGGACCGGCTGCTCGCCAACACCGACGACGAGGCGAACGAGCTGATCACCCTGTACGGCGCCCAGCCGTCGAAGGTCGGCGTGGTCAACCCGGGCGTCGACCTGGACATGTTCAGCCCCGGCGACCAGGCCGCGGCCCGGCATGCGATCGGGCTGCCCGTGGATGCCGTCGTACTGGCGTTCGTCGGGCGGATCCAGCCGCTGAAGGCGCCCGACCTGCTGATCCGGGCGGCCGCGCGGATGCTCGAGCGGGACCCGTCGCTGCGGGATCGGCTGGTGGTGGCGATCATCGGCGGGCCGTCGGGCAACGGCATGGAGCACCCCGAGTCGCACGCCGAGCTGGCGCGGGCGCTGGAGGTCGACGACGTGATCCGGTTCGTCAAGCCGATGGAGCGATCTGGGCTGGCCGACTGGTACCGATCCGCGTCGGTCGTGTGTGTTCCGTCGTACTCGGAATCCTTTGGGTTGGTCGCGTTGGAGGCGCAGGCCTGCGGGACGCCGGTGGTCGCGGCGGCCGTCGGCGGGCTGACCACCGCGGTCGTGGACGGGCAGACCGGGCTGCTGGTGCCCGGGCACGGGGTGGACGACTTTGCCGACGCGCTGACACGGATCGCGACGGATCCGCACACCCGCGAGAGCATGGGCCGGGCGGCGGTCAAGCACGCGCAAGGCTTCGGCTGGGAGCTGACCGCGCAGAAGACAGTCGCCGCATACCGAGTCGCAACCCAGACGATGGCGACCGAACTGGCCGCGGAGGTAGCCGGATGAGAGTGTCGGCGGCGGACGTGATCCGTCAGGTCCTGAAGGAGAACGAGCTCGACTTCACCGAGGGCGAGCCCGGCGCGTTCACCGCGGACCTGCCCGGGGAGCGGAAGCTGAAGACGACGGTCACCCTGACGGTCGGGCCGCAGTCGGTCCACGTGCACGCGTTCGTCGCCCGGCGTCCGGACGAGAACCACGAGGCCGTCTACCGCTGGCTGCTGGAGCGGAACCTGAAGATGTACGGCGTCGCGTTCGCCGTCGACCACCTCGGCGACATCCACCTGGACGGCCGGGTGCCGCTGCACGCCATCACCCCGACGGAGGTGGACCGGCTGCTCGGCGCGGTGCTCGAGTACGCCGACTCGTCGTTCAACACGATCCTCGAGCTCGGCTTCGCCTCCTCGATCCGCAAGGAGTACGAGTGGCGGGTCTCCCGCGGCGAGTCCACCCGCAATCTGGACGCTTTCAAGGGCTGGCTGGAGCCCCAGTAGTCTGGGCGCCATGACCTATCGTCTGATCCTGCTCCGCCACGGCCACAGCGACTGGAACGCCAAGAACCTCTTCACCGGTTGGGTGGACGTCGACCTCAACGCCCAGGGCGTCGAGGAGGCCCAGCGTGGTGGCGAGCTGCTGCGCGACCGCGGCCTGCTCCCCGACGTACTGCACACCTCGGTGCTGCGCCGGGCGATCCGCACCGCGAACATCGCCCTCGAGGTGGCCGACCGCCAGTGGATCGACGTACGGCGCTCCTGGCGGCTGAACGAGCGGCACTACGGCGGGCTGCAGGGCAAGGACAAGAAGCAGACCCTCGAGGAACTCGGCGAGGAGCAGTTCATGCTCTTCCGCCGCTCCTACGACACCCCGCCGCCGCCGATCGAGCGCGGCTCGGAGTACGACCAGGCCGGCGACCCGCGGTACGCCGCCCTCCCCTCGGAGCTGCTGCCCGCGACCGAGTGCCTGAAGGACGTCGTCGAGCGGATGCTGCCCTACTGGTACGACGCGATCGTCCCCGACCTGGCCGACAACAAGACGGTCCTCGTCACCGCCCACGGCAACTCGCTGCGCGCCCTGGTCAAGCACCTCGACAACCTCGACGAGGCCACCATCGTCGGCCTCAACATCCCCACCGGCATCCCCCTCTACTACGAACTCGACGACGACTTCCACCCGGTAACCCCCGGCGGCGAGTACCTCGACCCCCAAGCAGCCAAAGACGCCATCGAAGCCGTAAAAAACCAAGGCCGCTAACCCACAGCCCAGCTGTGTCCCCAAAAGGACACGCCTCCGGCGCGGCTGTTCTGTTGCCGGCTCCGCCGGGCCGCGGACGATGTCACGAGCCGGGGCCTGCGGCGGCAACCAACCAGGTCGGCTTCGCGGGAAGGCGACGCCTTCGGCGCGGCTGCCTGATCGCCGGCTGCGCCGGGCCGCGGACGGTGATCACGGACCGGCGCTTTCGGCGGTGTGCAATCGGGTCGGCTCCGCAGGACGGACATGCCTTCGGCGCGGCTGCCTGATCGCCGGCTGCGCCGGGCCGCGGACGGTGATCACGGACCGGCGCTTTCGGCGGTGTGCAATCGGGTCGGCTCCGCAGGAAGGGCACGCCTTCGGCGTGGCTGTCTTGTTGCCGGCTTCGCCGGGGCGCGGGCCGGTCACGAGCTGGCGCTTGCTGCGGTGAGCATCTGCGACCGGTGTGGATGTGAGCCGCTGGGTTGGGGAAATGGCCGACCCGGACGTGTGCCAGACCGGAGGACATCCTGTCCGGCCTGCGCAGTGGTGGATTCCGGTTGGTGCTGTGCCAGCGGTCGTGGGTGCAGGCGGGGACTGGTGGGCTTGAACAGGAAATAGCGTGTTCAAGCCCACGACCACGTCGGCGAGGCCCCGACGCCGTTGGCGAGGCCCCGACCACGTCGGCCAGGCCCGACCACAATGGCAAGCCCCCGATCACGGCGGCCAGCCCTCGACCACGGCGGCTAGGCCCCGATCACGTTCGGCCACGCGCCGATCACGTTCGGCCAGGCCCCCGGCTGCGCGGTCTCGGGCGCGCTCGGGCTCTGGCTGGCTCGGGGCTCGGGTGTCGCAGTCCGCCTCTCACATCAGGGGATAGCTGTCGGCGTTGGGCGTTCTCCCCTCGTGTGCGAGCAGAGAACCCACTACCTGAGGGGATATCCGGGTCTTCTGACTGATGTGTGGGTCAGGTTGGTGCCCTAGTTCGCCACCGGGGCGGTCGAGTGGACCGGGCCCATGCCAGTCGGACCGCCCGCGAATGGGATCCCGATGCTGCGGACCGCCAGGCCATCACAATCACCACCTACGACCCGGCACCCTGCCTGGCACCGCCGACGTCAGCCGATTGTGATGGCCCGGCGGTCCGCCCTCGACGCTCACAAACCCGACAACAACCCAACGGTGTGCGCCCGCTCAACCCGCGCCGACACATCCGTCACAAGAGCCGGGTATCCGCTCGTAGGGCGAGAGGCGAAGGGCGAGGGGCGAGAGCGAGCAGCGAGGGTGGAGGCGACGCCTTCGGCTGGGGTGGTTGCCACGGCGAGGCCTTCGGCTGGGGTTGACGCGGTGGCGGCCGTTGGCTGGGGTGGTTGCCGCGACTGGCTTGCCGTCGCCGGAGCTGCTGGGGGCGGGGGCGGTCGGGTGGGGCTGCTCGTGCGGCTCGCCGGCCGTGGCGTGGTGAGGGTCCGCCCGGGACGTCGTCCGGCACCTGGCGCGGGCGGGCTGGTCGATGATCGCGACCCGGTGGCCCGGTTCTCCAGGTGTTGCAGGCACAACAGCAGGCGCCCCCGGCAGTGGTTGCCGGGGGCGCCTAGTGCTGGAGGTCAGTTGCCGTTGGGGTTGGGGGTGGAGGCGCCGGCGCCGGAGCCGGCGGCGGTGCCGCCGACGGCTACCGGGAGCTCGCCGGTGACCAGGTAGACGACGCGGCGGGCCATCGAGACGGCGTGGTCGGAGATGCGCTCGTAGTAGCGGCCGAGCAGGGCGATGTCGACGGCGACCTCGACGCCGTGCGGCCAGGAGTCGTCCATCATCAGCCGGAACTGGTTGGTGCGCAGCTTGTCCATCTGGTCGTCGGTGGCCTCCAGCCGGCCGGCCGCCTCGACGTCGCGGGTCTGGATCACGTCGCCGGCGGCGTCGACCATCTTGCCGGCCACCGAGCCCATCTCCGCGATGACGGTGTGCAGCTCGTCCGGGATCGCCGGCGCCGGGTAGCGCATCCGGGCGATCTTCGACACGTGCGCGGCCAGGTCGCCCATCCGCTCCAGGTCGGCGACCATCCGCAGCGCGGCGACCAGCATCCGCAGCTCGTTGGCGACCGGGGACTGCCGGGCCATCAGCTCGAAGACCTTGTCCTCGACGCCCTCGCCGGCCGCGTCCAGCTGGATGTCGGCCGCGATGACCTCTTCGGCCTTGCGGATGTCGGCCTCCAGCAGCGCGGCGGTCGAGCGTCGTACGGCGGTGGACACCGTCCGGGTCATCCGCTCCAGCTCGGCGAGGATGTCGTCGAGCTGCTCGTGGTAGGTGTCACGCATTGTGTTCGTTTCCGATCTGTGGTGTCCGGTGCCACGGTGGGCGGAGTGGGAGGCACGCACCTGGTACCCGCCACATCGTGACCGTATGCCGTCGAGGTTGCCGGACGGCGACGAGTGGTGAACGCATGATGAACAGTTAGGTCGTCCCCCGGTCATCCGGTGATCATTCGGTCTTTCCCTGCTGGTTGCCCGCGTAGCATCGTTGCCGTGGACCCCACGCTGGCTGCGGTGCTGGGCGGCGTCATCGGCGCGGCCCTGGCCCTGCTTTCGCTCGGTGCGATGATGCTCAGCGAACGCTCCCAGCGCAAGATTCCGGAGTCCCCGGACCCGATCGTCCCGAACGGCGTCGCCACCGTCCTGTCCGTGCTCCGGTCGTCCGCGGTGGTCATGGGTCCCGAGGACCAGGTGCTCCAGGCCAGCGCCCCGGCGCACGTACTCGGCATCGTCCGGGGCGAGCGGCTCGTCGTCGACGACCTGCTGACCATGGTCCGGGCGGTACGGCGGGACGGTGAGATCCGCCAGCAGGACCTGGAGATCGTCCGCGGCCGGCTCGGCGCGACGCAGTACGTGAGCGCCCGGGTGGCGCCGCTGGGCAGCCAGTTGGTGCTGGTCCTGGTCGAGGACCGGACCCGGGAGCGCCGGCTGGACGCGATCCGGCGGGACTTCACCGTCAACGTCAGCCACGAGCTGAAGACCCCGGTCGGCGCGCTGATCCTGCTCGCCGACGCGGTCTCCGAGGCGTCCGACGACCCGGAGGCGGTGCAGCGGTTCTCGGACCGGATGCGGGTCGAGGCCTCCCGGCTGAGCCGGCTGGTGAAGGAGATCATCGAGCTGTCCCGGCTGCAGGGCGACGACCCGCTGGAGAACCCCGGCCCGGTCGACATCAACGTGGTGATCGAGAGCGCGGTGGACCGCTGCCAGATCGACGCCGAGGACCGCGACATCAAGATCATCGTCAAGACCGAGCCCGAGCTCGAGGTGATGGGCAGCGCGGACCAGTTGGCGATGGCGATCGGCAACCTGGTCGAGAACGCGGTCAACTACAGCCCCGACGGCACCCGGGTGGCGGTCGCCGCGCACCCGATCGGCGACCTGGTCGAGGTGACCGTCAGCGACCAGGGCGTGGGGATCCCGAGCAGCGACCTGGAACGCATCTTCGAACGGTTCTACCGGGTCGACCGGGCCCGGAGCCGTGAGACCGGTGGGACCGGCCTCGGCCTCTCGATCGTCAAGCACATCGCCTCTATCCACGGGGGCGATGTCCGGGTCTGGAGCGTCGAGGGCCAGGGCTCCACCTTCACTGTGAGACTCCCGTTGCGGCTCGAACCCGCGCCGGGCCAGACCGGTTCCCCCAGCCAGGAGGAGCCGGCCGTAAACCTGACGCCTACCCCGTCAGGTGAGCGGCCTGCCTTGCAGGCCCCCTGATCGCAAAGGAGACAGCTTCGTGACCCGAGTGCTGGTCGTCGAAGACGAAGAGAGCTACAGCGACGCGTTGTCGTACGTGCTGCGCAAGGAAGGGTTCGAGGTCGCCGTCGCGGAGACCGGGCCGGATGCGCTGGACGAGTACGACCGGGCCGGTGCGGACATCGTCCTGCTCGACCTGATGCTGCCGGGGCTGTCCGGCACCGAGGTGTGCCGGGCGCTGCGTAGCCGGGGCAACGTCCCGGTGATCATCGTCAGCGCCAAGGACACCGAGGTGGACAAGGTGGTCGGGCTCGAGCTGGGCGCCGACGACTACGTCACCAAGCCGTACAGCCCGCGCGAGCTGCTGGCCCGGGTCCGCGCCGTGCTGCGGCGCGGCCAGGACGTCGAGCTGCTGCCGGACACGCTGGAGGCCGGGCCGGTCCGGATGGACGTGGAGCGGCACGTGGTGACGGTGTCCGGGACCGAGATCCGGCTCCCGCTGAAGGAGTTCGAGCTGCTCGAGATGCTGCTGCGCAACACCGGCCGGGTGCTGACCCGCGGGCAGCTGATCGACCGGATCTGGGGCGCCGACTACGTGGGCGACACCAAGACCCTGGACGTGCACGTGAAGCGGCTGCGGTCCAAGCTGGAGAAGGACCCGTCGAATCCGCAACACCTCGTCACGGTGCGTGGCCTGGGCTACAAGTTCGAGTCCTGAGTCACATCCCCACAAGTCGCCACGGCTCGTGGGGTTAGCTTAGGCTCTCCTTAGTTGAGGCAAGCCGTCACTAAGGAGAGTCCCATGTCCTGGTCCCGTACCCGGGCCGTCACCGCGATCGCTACTGCATTGGTCGTGACCACTTCGCTGGCCGCGTGCGGGAGCGACGCCGACAAGCAGGCCGACAGTTCGGCCGGTACGGCGGCTGCCGGGTTCCCGGTCACGCTGAAGAACACGTTCGGCGAGACCACCATCACCAAGAAGCCGGAGCGGATCGTCACACTCGGCTGGAACGCCCAGGACGTGGTCTACGCGCTCGGCGAGACACCGGTCGGGATGCCGAAGGTGACCTACGGCCCGACCCCGGCCGGCGTGACCGCGTGGGACGCCGACAAGTTCGACGCGTCGAAGACCGAGTTGCTGGACACCGGCGACAAGTTCCCGTTCGAGAAGATCGCGGCGCTGAAGCCGGACGTCATCCTGGCGCCGTACGAGGGTTTCGACGCGGCGACGTACAAGACGCTGTCGGACATCGCGCCGACCGTCGCCTACCCGGGCGCCCCGTGGCAGACCACCTGGCAGGACCAGACGCTGCTGGTCGGCGAGGCGCTGGGCAAGAAGGCCGAGGCCGAGAAGCTGATCAGCGGCATCCAGGACCGGATCAAGCAGGTCGCGAGCGAGCACCCGGAGTTCAAGGGCAAGACGATCACCGTCGGCTCGTTCGGCGCCGACAACTACGTGTACATGCCGGGTGACCCGCGGGTGCAGATCCTGAACGAGATGGGCTTCGTGAACGCGCCGGGTGTCGAGGCGCTCGAGAAGACCAACACCAAGAAGGAGTTCGCGCTCACCATCAGCAAGGAGAAGGTGACCGACGTGGACGCCGACGTGGTGGTCGCGTACGTCGACGGGCTGGGCGCGCAGAAGTTCCAGGCCGACCCGGTCTACTCCTCGCTGGCCGCGGTCAAGCGCGGCAGCGCCTACGTGATGGAGGACCAGCAGGTGATCTCCGGGATGAGCGCCGTCAGCGTGCTGAGCGTCCCGTGGGTGCTGGACAAGATCATCCCGAGCCTGTCCAAGGCCGCCGAGTCCGCGGGCTGACCCGCGAACCCGCCCGGTACGACGACCGATCCGTCGTACCGGGCCGCATCCGTCCGCCGGGACCTCGGCCACAGGTCCCGCCGGCACGACGAACGGGCCGTCCCGCGCCGGGGCGGCCCGTTCGGCTGTTCGGTGGCCGGGTCAGGTCAGGCTCAGCCGTGGCCGCCCTCGCCGTCGGCACGCGGCGACGGCGAGTAGTGGTCCTCCGCGAGGACCGGGATGTAGGTGGTGATCGGGGCGGCCTTGCCGAAGGTCATCGTCACGTTGACCATCTGGCCGGGCTTCGCGCCGGTCACGGTGATCGGCTCGCCCGGGGCCGCGGGGGTCTCGGTGCTGCTCGGGGTCGGCGTCGCCGTGGCCTCGGTGCCCTCACCGGCGGCCGGCGGGAGCAGGGTCGACGTACCGGCCTTGAGGTCCAGCTCCTTGACGTTGCCGAACGTGACCTCACCGGGCTGGTCGCCGCCGGCCTGCCCGTCCTGGGTCTGGGCCGG
Organism: Kribbella sp. NPDC050470; assembly: GCF_044458365.1. NCBI lineage: Bacteria > Bacillati > Actinomycetota > Actinomycetes > Propionibacteriales > Kribbellaceae > Kribbella > Kribbella sp. NPDC050470. The sequence continues at coordinate 178,895 of NZ_JBITHV010000005.1, forward strand.
CGCCTGGGCGATCCCGACCAGGGTGTCGTCCTCGGAGCCGTTGTTGACGATGACGGCGTGCAACTCGCCCTTGCCGTCCTCGGAGGCGATCACCAGGACGTTGCGGACCGCGATCGAGCCGGAGTCGGCGTTGGCGCCCTCGGCGGCCTGGTAGGGCTGCAGCGTCTGGGCGTTGAAGTTCGCGCCGCAGGCCGTCAGCACGATACTCAGGGTGGCGGCGGCACCCGCCAGCGCGGCGCGCCGGACGGACCGCGAGGACAACGTGATCGGCACTGGGATCCCTCTCCTGCAAAGCTGTTCGACGCCCTGAGGCAGCGGCCTCCGGCGCGTCAAAGCGTAGCTCTCGCCTCGTCCGGGCTCGACGGCGGGCTGGCTGTCACGGTCCGTCGCACCGGTGTCCCGGGCAACCTTTCACGCGCGCACGAGGCACGGGTGAGAGCGTTTGTCAAGGCGGGAAGTGGCCCCTGACCAGCGCAAACGTCCCGGCCGGACCATTTGCCACGTGGTAGGATGGACCTTGGAAAGGGGCACGTGACATATGACTTTCACAGTCGGCGAGACGGTTGTTTACCCCAATCACGGTGCGGCCGTCATCGAGGACATCGAGACCCGTCAGATCAAAGGTGAGGACAAGACCTATCTGGTCTTGAGGATCGTCGCTCAGAACGACCTGGTCGTCCGGGTCCCCGCGTGCAACCTCGATCTCGTCGGCGTGCGTGACGTCGTGGATCAGGCTGGCCTGGAGCGCGTCTTCGACGTGCTGCGCGCACCGCACACGGAGGAGCCGACCAACTGGTCGCGACGGTACAAGGCGAACCTCGAGAAGTTGCACTCGGGCGACGTGATGAAGGTGGCAGAGGTCGTTCGCGACCTGTGGCGCCGTGAACGTGACCGCGGTCTCTCCGCCGGTGAGAAGCGGATGCTGGCGAAGGCTCGCCAGATCCTGGTCTCCGAGCTGGCCCTGGCCGAGCACACCAACGAGGACAAGGCGGAAGCCATCCTCGACGAGGTTCTCGCTTCCTGATCCACCCGATCAGACCGAGACGGAACACGTGATCCTGCCGCCCTGCGCGGACTGCTCCCGATGAGCACCGCGGCCATCATCCCGGCGGCCGGTCTCGGGCTCCGGCTCGGTGGTGAGACCCCGAAGGCATTTCGAGAGGTCGGTGGCGAATCGCTGCTGGTCCACGCCGTTCGTGGACTGCGGGCAGCGACCGCCGCCGACCTCACGTGTTTCGTGGTCGCCGTTCCACCCGGCACCGAGGACGCGGTCCACAAGGAGCTCGAGCCGTACGCCGGTGCCGCCCGGCTGCTCGTGGTCCCGGGCGGCGCCGAGCGGGCCGACTCGGTCCGGGCGGCCCTGGACCTGGTCCCGGCCGACGGGATCGACTGCATCCTGGTCCACGACGCGGCCCGGGCCTTCGTCCCGGCGGCGGTCGTCGAGCGGGTGGTCGAGGCGGTGCGTGGCGGGGCGGCTGCGGTCGTACCGGCGGTGCCGGTGACGGACACGATCAAGCAGGTCTCCGGGGCCGGCGAGGTCGTGGACACGCCCGATCGCTCGACGCTGGTCGCCGTACAGACGCCGCAGGGGTTCGACCCCGCGGTGCTGCGCCGTGCGCATGCGGCCGGTGGCGCCGGGGCGACGGATGACGCGATGCTGTGTGAGCGGCTCGGCGTGACCGTGCTGACGGTCGAAGGGTCCGAGGACGCGTTCAAGGTGACACGGCCGCGGGACCTGCTGCTGGCCGAGGCGTTACTGGCGGACAGGAGGCTGACGTGAAGGTTCCCCGGGTCGGGACCGGCGTCGACGTCCATCCGCTGGAGGCGGGCCGGCCGATGTGGCTGGCCGGGTTGCTGTGGCCGGAGGAGACGTCCGGACCGACAGGTCACTCGGACGGCGACGTCGCGGCGCACGCGGTCTGCGATGCGCTGCTCAGCGCGGCGCGGCTGGGCGACCTGGGGTCCAACGTCGGTACGTCGGATCCCGAGTGGGCCGGTGCTTCGGGGGCCGCGCTGCTGGCCGAGGCCGCTCGCCGGGTGCGCGCCGCGGGGTTCGAGATCGGGAACGTGTCGGTGCAGATCATCTGCAACCGGCCGCGGTTCGCCGGTCGCCGCGAGGAGGCCGAGAAGGCGATGAGCGCCGCGTGCGACGCCGAGGTCTCGGTGAGTGCGACGACGACCGACGGGCTCGGCCTGACCGGCCGCGGCGAAGGCGTCGCGGCCATCGCCACCGCGCTCGTCTACTGACCGTCCAGCGTTCGCAGGCTGACCGGATCGGGTGAGAACCGGGCGGCCCGCGGGTCCAGCTCGTCCCCGGTCGGTTGTGTCAGGACGCCGTACAACTCGGGACGCCGGCCGCGGAGCCAGCGGCGGCCGGTTGCCAGCGGCACCAGGTCCAGGTCGAGGTCGGCGACCACCACGGACTCGGCCGGCGCCGGGGTCTCGGCGACGATCCGGCCGTACGGGTCCAGGATCATCGCGTTGCCGGTGCGGACCTCGTCGTCGTCCCGGCCGACCCCGTTGCTGAACAGCACGAACAGGCCGTTGTCGTGCGCCCGCGCCGGCAGCCAGCGCAGCAGCCAGCCGCGCCCGTTCGGGCCGTTGAACGCGGCCGCCAGCTCGGTCCGGTCCCCGCGCTCCCAGACCTCCAGCGGGATCGGCTTCATCCCGTGCGGGCTGCGGGAGCTGGTGCCGCCGGTCTGGTGCGGCGCCAGCAGGACGGTTGCTCCGAGCAACGCGGTGATCCGGACGTTCTCGACCAGGTTGTTGTCCCAGCAGATCAGGATCCCGGCCCGGAACCCCCAAGGCGTGTCGAACACCGTGTACGACGACCCGCTGGCGATCGCCTCGTGCTCGAACGCATGCAGCTTCCGGTGCACGTGGACTGCTCCGGTCGGCAGGCAGACGGCGTACGAGTTGAAGAGCTTGCCGTCGGCATCCTCCAGGAACCCGACGCCGATCCCGGCGTCCAGCTCCTTGGCCAGGGCGAGGACCCGGTCGACCAGCGGCCCGTCCGCGGGCGAGGCGAGCTCGTGCAGCCGCTCGGCGGTGTGCCGGCGGAGGTGCCAGTAGCCGAGCAGGCACATCTCCGGGAAGACCACCAGCTTGGCGCCGTCGGCCACTGCCTGGCGGGCCAGCCGCTCGACGATCGCGAGGTTGGCGGCCGGCTGGTCCGGCACCGGCTCGAACTGGACGACGGCGCTCCGAAAGAAGTTCATACCCCTATCGAAACGCCGACCGTTCCATCACGTCCAATAGTTGTTTGGTCAGATTCCATATCGTGGAGTTATGGATCTCCGACTGCTCCGGGCGTTCGTCACGGTCGCCCGGCTGCACAACTTCGGGGCCGCGGCCGAGGAGTTGTCGACCAGCCAGCCCGCGCTGACCAAGCAGATCCAGGTGCTCGAGCGGCGGGTCGGCTCGGTCCTGTTCAGCCGCGGCCGGCACGGCGCCCGGCTGACCCCGGCCGGGGAGCTGCTGCTTCCTGACGCTCTGGAGTTGCTGGACCGAGCCGAGGCGTTCGATCGGCGGGCGGCGCTGGTCGCAGCGGGTAGCGAGGGGTCGCTGGCGATCGGGTTCGGGTTGTCCGGGATCGACCTCGCGCCACGGTCGGTCGCGCTCTTCCGCAGCCGTTGGCCTGGTGTCGCAGTGTCACTGGACGACATGTCGTCGGCGGTCCAGTGCGAGCGGCTGCTCGCGGGCAGCCTGCAGATCGGATTCGTCCGGCTGCCGGTGCCGGCCGGCCTTGAACACCTGCGGTTACGACGCGACCGGCTCGCTCTCGCGGTCGCTGACGGTGTCGACGTACCGCGTGATGTCGGTTCCTGGCTCGACGGGCGGCCACTCGTCCGGCTCGTCCCGGCGCGCGGTCCGGGGCTGACCGCGCAGATCCAGGGGCTGTACGCCGAGCTCGGTTGCCATCCCGGTGTCCTTCAGGAGGCGGCCGACCTGCAGACCGTGCTGGCTCTGGTCGCGGCTGGCGCCGGGCCGGCCGTCGTACCGGTGTCGGCCGAGCGGATCGCGCCGTCGGGGCTCCGTCTCGTGCCACTGAGCGGCCGGGCCGCAACCTGGTGGATCGGTGCGGCCTGGGCCACGCGGACCCCGCTCACCGAGCGCTTCGTCAAGGCCGCTGCCGAGGTCGCCCGGTCGTCTTGAGCGCCGGCAGATCCGTTGCGTCCAGCCACTGTTCGAACAGCTCGCGTACGGCGTCCTCGTCCGGGCTGTAGGACACGGCCATCGTGATGAAGTCGTCCGTGGTCACCGAGCCGTGCCGGTAGGTCCTGGTCCAGGTCCGCAGCAGCTCGAAGAACGCGTCGTCGCCGAGGTGCTGGCGCAGCGCGTGCAGCGTCATCGCGCCGCGCTTGTAGAGGCGGTCGTCGAACATCAGCTCCGGACCGGGATCCGACAGCAGCAGGTCCTGCGGCAGGCCCCGCAACCGCGTGTGCGCCTTCGACACCTGCTGTGTCGCGGTCAGGCCACCCGACGCCTCGGACCACAGCCACTCCGCGTAGCAGGCGAATCCTTCGTTCAGCCAGATGTGCTGCCAGCTCGCCGGCGTCAGGCTGTTGCCGAACCACTGGTGCGCGAGCTCGTGCGCGACCAGCCGCTCGGACCCGCGCCGGCCGTCGAGATGGTTGCTGCCGAACACCGAGATGCCCTGCGCCTCCAGCGGGATCTCCAGCGGGTCGTCGGTGACCACGACCGTGTAGGCGCCGAACGGGTACGGCCCGAACAGCCGGCAGAACAGCTTCATCATGTCCTGCTGCCGGCCGAGATCCACTCGGGCGTTGCGCGTCAACGAGGTGGGAAGGACAGCGCGGGTCGTCACGGGTGAAGCGGCCAGCTCGATCGCGTCGTACCGGCCAATCTGCACGGTCGCCAGGTACGTCGCCATCGGCGCAGCCTGGTCGTAGACCCAGGTGGTCCGGCTGGCCTTCACCCGGCGGGACACCAGCCGCCCGTTCGCGACCACGTGGTACGGCGAGTCGGTGGTGACCGAGATCCGGTAGTGGGCCTTGTCGCCGGGGTGGTCGTTGCAGGGGAACCAGGTCGCCGCGCCACTCGGCTGGCTGGCGACGATCACGCCCTCGGTGAGCTCCTCCCAGCCCAGCTCACCCCACGGACTGTCCTCCGGCTTGGGGTTCCCGGCGTACTGGACGTCGACGACGAACTCGGCGCCGTCCATGATGTTCGCCGAGATGTGCAGCTTGCCGGCCCGGTGCGTGTAGCGCTGCGGGCGGCGGCCGTTCACCGACACCTTCGACACCCGCAGTCCGGCCAGGTCGAAGCTGATCCGGGACAGCGCCTGGTTGGCCACCGCGGTGATGGTCGCCTTGCCGGTCAGCCGGTTGCTGTTGACCCGGTAGTCGAGGTCGAGCTCGTAGGACTCGACGTGGTAGCCGCCGTTGCCGTGCGAGGGCACGTACGGGTCGCCTGCGCTCGACGCACCCGGCTGCCCGATGTTGCGGGCAACCATCAGCCCTGCCAGGGTGCGATCGGGTTTCCGGCCCAGCGCGTCCCGGCAGGCACACCTTCACCACGCATCACGAGAGACACCGGCCCGATGGTAGCTCCTGCTCCCACACTGGCGGCCGGCAGGACGATGCCGTGGGGCCCGAGGGTCGCTCCCGGCCCGAAGGTGACTGTGCTCATGGAGAGAACTCGATCATGAAACAGGTGCGTCTGCAGCACGCAACCGCGATTCACCGTGGCGCCGTCGCCGAGGGTGACCAGATCGGCCTCCGGCAACCAGTACGTCTCGCACCAGACACCCTTGCCGATCTTGGCCCCGAGCGTCCGCAGCCAGAGGTTGAGGACCGGCGTGCCGGCGGCGGCGTTGGCGAACCAGGGCGCGGCGACCAGCTCGACGAAGCTGTCCACCACCTCGTTGCGCCAGACGAACGAGCTCCACAGCGGGTACTCGACCGCTCGGGTCCGGCCGACGATCAGCCACTTGGCGACCGTCGCCATCCCGCCCGCGACCGCGCCGGCGGCGAGGATCACCGCACCGGACAGCAGCACGGTCCACCACGGGCCGATCCACACGTCCAGCGCCTGCAAGGTGAACAGTACGCCGAGCGCGATCGCCACCGTGCACATCATCGGCACGAACCGGCACAGCTCGACCAGCGCCCGGGCGACCTTCAGCTTGCCCGGCGGGTTGAAGGTCCGGCTCTGGTCGCCCTCGACCGCCTGGCGCCGCAGCTTCACGGGCGGCGATCCGAGCCACGACGTACCGGCCTTGGACTTCTTCGGGGCCGCGCTCAGCACCGCGACGAGACCGTTCTTCGGCACGCTGCGGCCGGGTGCCGTCATCCCGGAGTTGCCGAGGAACGCGCGCTTGCCGACCTTCGCGCCGGCCACGTGCAGCCAGCCGCCGCCCAGTTCGTACGATGCGATCATCGTGTCGTCGGCCAGGAAAGCGCCCTCACCGACGGTGGTCATCTTCGGCAGCAGGAGCACCGTCGACGCCTCGACGTCGCGGCCGACCTTCGCACCGAGCGCGCGCAGCCACCACGGAGTCAGCAGGCTCGCGTACAGCGGGAAGAGCAGGGTGCGGGCCGCGTCCAGCAGCCGCTCGGTCGCCCACACCTGCCACCCGATCCGGCTCCGGACGGGGTAGTGGCCGGGCTTGATGCCGATGCCGAGCAGCCGTACGCCGATCAGCGTCAGCACGGCCAGCGTCGCGAAGCCGACGACCGTCATCAGCGGCACGGCCTTGAGCCCTTCGAGGGCTGCAGCCTGCAGCGTCGTCGTGCCTTCGAGCGCATTGCCCAGTACGACGAGGGCCGCCGCGGCCGCGGCCACCGGGAGCAACGACATGAGGGCGGACTGAGCGCCGTACGCGAGAACCCACCACGGCGCGCGGTTCGGGCGGTGGTCGGGCCAGGGGTGCCGCGCACGGCCGATGCGGGTCGCGGGGGAGCCGGACCAGCGCTCGCTCGCGGGCACCTTGCCGGACACGGCCGAGCCGGCGGCGATCTCGGCGTTCCGGCCGATCTCTGCGCCGGGCAGGAGCGTACTGCGCGAGCCGACGACCGCCTCGGCGCCGACGGTCACCGGGCCGACGTGCAGTTGGTCGCCGTCGATCCAGTAGCCGGCCAGGTCGACCTCGGGCTCGATCGAGGCGCCGCGGCCCATGGTCAGCATGCCGGTCACCGGTGGCAGCGTGTGCAGGTCGACGCCGCGGCCGATCTTCGCGCCGAGCGCCCTGGCGTAGTAGGCGATCCAGGGTGCGCCGGCGAGGTTGGCGGCGCCGGCGGCGTCCGCGAGGTTCTCGGCCGCCCACAGCCGGACGTGGACGTTGCCGCCTCTCGGGTACGTGCCGGGTTTCAGGTTGTGCAGCAGGATGCGGGCCCCGACGACGGCGATCCCCATCCGCCCGGCCGGCGTGATCAGGATCAGCCAGCCGGCCAGGATCCACCACCAGGACACGGTCCGCAGCCAGGGCAGCGGGCCGGCGAACTCGGCGAGCAGGTTGTTCAGCGTGAACAGGTAGACGAGCCAGCGGACGCCGACGACGGTCTGCAGGATGAGCGTCAGCGCGGTCTGCAGGAGCTGGGTCGCCCTCGGCGTCGGCCGGATCTCGCGGAGCTCGACGGGCTCGGCGACCATCGGGGTCGCCTCGTCGAGCCGGTCGGCGAGCGCGCCGAGCCGGGGGTACTCGTAGATGTCCCCGACCGTGACGTCCGGGTAGCGCTCGCGCAAGGCCGACACCAGTTGCGCCGCGGCCAGGCTGCCGCCGCCGTGCAGGAAGAAGTCGTTGTCGGGTCCGGTGACCTTCGCGCCGAGGACCTTCGTCCAACGCTCTGCCAGCCATCCCGCCGTACCCTCGAGCTCGGCTGCGGGACCCTCGGCGTCCAGGTTCTCCAGCGGCCACGGGAGTGCGTTGCGGTCCACCTTGCCGGACGTCCTGGTCGGCAACGTGTCGACGACGGCGATCAGCGGGACGAGCGCCGCGGGCAGGGCCTTGCGGAGCTGCTCGGTGGCCGCTTGCTGGTCGAACTGCGTGGGGTCTTCTGGTACGACGTACCCGACGAGCAACTGATTCCCCGCGGCGCTGGCGCGGACCGCGGCGGCTGCACCGGACACGCTGGGCAACGCCTGCAGGGCGGCGTCGACCTCGCCGAGCTCGATCCGGCGACCGCCGAGCTTGACCTGCTCGTCCGCGCGACCCTGGAACAGCAGTCCCTCGGGCTCGTACCGGACCAGGTCGCCGCTGCGGTACGCGCGGTCCCAGCCGAGTGTCGGCATCGGGGCGAACTTCTCCGCGTCCTTCGCCGGGTCCAGGTACCGGGCCAGGCCGACACCGCCGATGATCAGCTCACCGATCTGGCCCTCTTCCACCTCGTTGCCTTCGGCATCGACCACGGCGAGGTCCCAGCCGTCCAGCGGGAGGCCGATCCGGACCGGTCCCTCGCCGGTCAGCTGCGCGCCACAAGCGACCACGGTCGCCTCGGTGGGGCCGTACGTGTTCCAGACCTCGCGGCCGTCGGTCGCCAGGCGCTCGGCGAGCTCGGGCGGGCAGGCCTCACCGCCGAAGATCAGCAGCCGCACCTGGTCGAGCGCGTCCGGCGGCCACAGCGCCGCAAGCGTCGGCACCGTCGACACGATGGTGATGCCCTGCGCGACGAGCCACGGGCCCAGGTCCATACCGCTACGCACGAGCGACCGCGGCGCCGGGACGAGGCAGGCCCCGTGCCGCCAGGCCAGCCACATCTCCTCACAGGACGCGTCGAACGCGACCGACAGGCCGGCGAGGACCCGGTCGTCCGCGCCGATCGGCTCCTTCTGCAGGAACATCCGCGCCTCCGCGTCCACGAACGCCGCGGCCGATCGGTGCGAGACGGCGACACCCTTGGGTACGCCGGTCGAGCCTGAGGTGAAGATGATCCACGCATCGTCGCCCGGCTCGGGGCCGTCGGCTCGGGGTGCCGCGGTCTGCGGTGAGTCCATGCGGGCCGAGTACGGATAGTCGTAGTACCCGTCGGCGTTGTCGTTGTCCGGCAGCGGTCCCGGCGTCGGACGCATCAAGGTGAGCTCGAGGTCGTCGGTGACGATCGCCGCCACGGACGCCTCGCCGAACACGAGCTCCGCCCGCTCGTCCGGATCGTCCGCATCCACCGGCACGTACGCCGCCCCGGCCTGCAGTGTGCCGAGGATCGCGACGTACAAGTCGTTGTGACCCGACGAGATCCGCACCCCGACCCGGTCGCCCGGCCCGACCCCACCCTCGGTCAACCGTGCCGCGAACTTCCCCGTCTGCTCCAGCAGCTCCCGGTAGCTCAGACTCACACTGCCGTCATCCAGTGCCGGCTCGGCCGCAAACGCAGCAGCCGTCTCCTGCAACACATCCACCAGCGTCCGCGCGTGCGGCGCCGCCTCCCCGCGTCGCAACGTCACGCCCGGATAATACGCCCCCGGGTTAACACCCGGACAACTCGCCGACTTGTGGAAATCTGTCGATCCAGAGCCCTCTGAACGACCGAAATCCACAAGTCAGCGCAGGGGGTGGGTCACTTGACCAGGTCGGTGCGGGCGGCGTAGGTGTTGCAGGCCTTGTTTTCGGAGATGTTGAAGCCGTTCTGGATCCAGAAGCCTTGGCTGGTGGCGAGACCGTGGGTGCGTTCGTCCTCGGGGGCGCTGGGAGACTCGCCGAAGCTGTTGCTGGACTGTTCGCGGAACTCGGACATGCGGTCGGTCAGCGGGTAGGTCGACGCGACGGCCTTGCTGAAGACGCCGGCGAAGCAGGAGGCCTGGAGCTCGTTGCGGCGGGAGTACTCGAGCTTCTTGTCGGGATGGTCCTGCAGGTACGCCGCTCGCGCGTAGAACAACCCGGTGACGCCCTGGACGTGGTGGCCGTACTCGTGCGCGATCGTCATCAGGTAGGCGAGATCCTGCTGCGGGCCGAACGCCTTGTTCATCTGCTGGACGTCGGTGTACATCACCGAGTTGCCGTAGCAGTAGAAGGCGAGGACGCGACCGGACAGCGGTGCGAAGTTGCCGCACGGGGTCACGACCGGCTTGTCGAACACGACCAGGCCGGGGTCCTCCTTCTCCTCGCCGAGCTCCTTGAAGATCGGCCGCCAGGCGTCGTTGAGGCAGGCGAACAACTTCTCGTAGTAGACCTTCTGCGCCGCGAGGTTGCCGCTGCCGAGGCTGGCGGCCTTGCAGTTCTGCTCCGGCAGCGCGCCCGTACGGTAGATCTGGGCGTTGAGCAGGTAGTCCTCGGCGGACCCCTTCTGCGGGTTGCTGGTCGGCGTCGGCACGATCGAAGGGCCGGTGATCTCGGGAGTGGCGGCGTTGTCGTCGCTGTCACCGCCGGTCAGGATCACGCTGATCGCGGCCAGCGCGCCGCCGACGATGACGAGCATCGCGAAGCCGAACAGGATCAGCCGGGTCGCGCCACCGCGGCGCTTCGGCGGCTGGAACCCGTTGAACTGCCCAGGACCCCCGTAGTACGGCTGCGGCCACTGACCCGGGTACGGCGCCTGTCCCGGCGGCGGCCCCGGCTGGAACTGCCCTGGCCCGCCCTGGAACTGCCCGTGCTGCTGGGGATACGGCGCGGCCTGCGGAGGTGGGAGGACGCCAGGCGGTGGACCCACGGGCCGATCCTGTGGCCGGCCCCCGTAGCCGTATGGGCTGCTCACCGGTGTTGCCCTCCTGCCGCTGGACGGTCCTGACTCGAGTTCGCTGGACGAACCGGCACGAGACTACTCTCGACCCATGTCACTGAAGCGCCGCATCCTGCCGGCTGCCCTGCTGATGTCCCTGACCGCCCCGTTCGTTGCCCTCGGCATGTTGCCGGCCCAGGCCGCGCCGACGCGCGCCACCGACGACCAGATCACGGCTTACTCCGCCCAGGCGACGCTGACCAAGGACGGCGTCCTGCAGGTCAAGGAGACAGTCGACCTGACCGCGGGCAGTGCGACGTTCAGCCGCACCCTGGCCACCCGGGTCCGGGCCGACGCCGAGCGGGACCGGACGTACGACGTCCGCGACGTGTCGGCGACCGTGAACGGCCAGCCGGCTCAGGGGTTCCAGGACGAGAGCATCGACGACGGCCGCCGGCTCACGCTGGACGTGTCCGGTCAGTCGAAGATCGTCTACAGCTACACCGTGGACAACGTGGTGGCCGAGTCCACCGAGGGCCGCGAGGTGAGCTGGCCGATCGTGCAGGGCTTCGGTACGGCGATCCCGCAGGCCTCGGTGACCGTCGACGTCCCGTTCGCGACCTGGGTGACGTGCATCGCCGGCCGGGTCGGTTCGAGCATGCCGTGCACGTCGTCCCAGCTGGCCGAGTCGGCGGCGCTGCAGATCGACCAGAACGGCGTACCCGCGGGTGGACGGCTGACCTTCCTGACCGGGCTGAGCGACCAGGCGACCGTGCAGCCGAACGCCGAGTTCAGCACCCGCTGGAGCCTCGGCCGGGCGTTCACGGTCGACTCGGGCACGCTCGGTCTCGCCGCGGTCGTGCTCGGCCTCGGGCTGCTTGCTGCCGCGGCGCTGTGGTTCTTCCGCGGTCGCGACGCGGACAAGGTTGGTGGCGGTGCGCCGGAGCGGCCGGTGCTGGACGGCTCGGACGGGCCGCAGTTCGCTGCGCCGGACGGTATTCGCCCGGGGCAGGTCGGCACCGTGGTCGACGAGACGGCCGACGTCGTGGACATCACCGCGACGCTGCTGGACCTCGCCGTACGCAACTACCTGACCATCGTGGAGCTGCCGCGGCAGAGCCAGTTCGGCAAGCTGGACTGGGAGCTGCACCGGCTCAACCAGGGCGGTCCCGAACTGCTGCCGTACGAGAAGGCGCTGCTCGACGCGGTGTTCGCGGACGGCGACTCGGTGGTCGTCTCCGCGCTCGGCCCGTCGCTGCGGCCGCGACTCAACCTGGTGCGTGAGCAGCTGTACGCCGACGTCGTCACGCAGGGCTGGTTCACCACTCGGCCGGACGCAGTGCGGAACCGCTGGACCACTGCGGGCGTGGTGCTGCTCGGTGCGGGCGTCGTACTGACGATCGTGCTTGCCATCGTCAGCAAGTACGCACTGGTTGGCCTCGCGGTGATGCTGGCCGGCCTGGTGCTCGCGCTCGTCGGTCAGGTCGCGCCGGCCCGCACTGCGCGTGGTGCGGCCGTGCTGGGACGCGTGGCCGGCCTGCAGCAGTACCTGCTCGACGAGACGTCGGCCGACCTGCCGCACAGCCACCGGCTCGAGTTCGCGTCCCGGTGCCTCCCGTACGCCGCTGTGCTCGGGCTGACCGAGAAGTGGGCGTTGGAGATCGCGGCGACCGATGACGACGACGATCCGGACGCCGGGATCGGCTGGTACTCCGGACCGGAGAACTGGCACCTGTCCGACATCGGCGAGTCGCTCAGCAACTTCGTCACCTCGTTCGGCGGCTCGCTCACCACGGCCCGCCGCCTGTTCTGAGACGAACACAGAGAAGCCCCGGATCCACTGCGGATCCGGGGCTTCTCTGTTGACTGACTACACGGCGCTGACTACGCCACGCGGGCTTCGTCGACGGTGAAGGTGTTGCAGGAGTTGGGCTGCTTGCTGTTGTACCCGGCAATCGACCATTGGTAGTTGCTGACGCGGTTGCCGTGGTCGTGGATCCGCGGGCGGGCGTAGTCGTCACCGCTGTGGGCGATCAGGAACCGCCAGTTGTCCAGCAGCGGCTTACGCATCGGGATGAACGCCGCGTTGGCGCCCAGGTACGCCGCACCGAGGCAGGTGGCCTGCAGTTCGCGGCGACGGCTCTCCAGCAGCTTCTGGTTCGGCGTCAGCTTCTGCTGCCGGGTCACCGAGGCCATCAGGATGCCGGACAGGTTCTGGACGTGATGGCCGTACTCGTGCGCGAACGTGTTCAGCATGATCGCCCGCGCGTAGACCGGGTTGGACCGGTAGTACCGGTTGTCCACCGTGAACGGGATGTAGATGGTCGCGTTCGCGGCGCAGTACGACGACCGGACGCTGCGCTGCATGCCACAGGGGGAGGACAGCTTGCCGACGTACACGACTGCCTTCGGGGAGCGGAAGCCGACGCCGATCTTCTTCAGCGCCAGCGACCAGGTGCGGTCGAGGCATGGAAGTAGGCGGGCGTAGTAGGCCCGGGCGGTGGTGATGTTGACCGGTGCGAACGGCGGCTCGGCGCACTTGGAGGCCGCGATCGGACCGACTGTGTACAGCTTGTTCGCGGTGAGGATCTCGTCCTCGGCCGGTGCGGGGGCCTCGGTCGGCGTCGGGCTCGGGGACGGCGACTCTGACTGGCTCTGCGTCGGCGAGGGGCTGTCGGTCGTCTGTGGGGTGTCGTTGCCGGTGTTGCGGACCAGGAGCGTGACGCCGGATCCGACGACGAGCACGGCGAGTACGACGAGGCCGATCAGGAGACCGCGGGTGCGGGTCCTCGGCTTGCGCCGGCGGCCGGGGCCGGGTGGCTGCGGAATCGGGATCGGCGGGTATTGCCAGGTCGGGGCTTGCTGGACCGGCTGACCCATCGGACCGATCTGCTGCTGACGCGGAGCCGCGTGCCGCGGCCCGCCCTGCTGCCGGTTTGGCGGCAGTGCATTACTCCACGGCGACTGCGGCTGCTGCTGCGGCGGCTGCGACGGCGCCCAAAGGTACGACCCCTCCGAGTGCGGCCCCGAAGACTCACCCCGCTCCGGACCCCCAGGCTGCCAACCCGCCAACCCACCCCCGGCCTGTCCCGGACCTGGCTGGCCCGAGCGGGGTTGAGGTGGACCGAACTGACCCTGCGCAGGTCGGTTGGCGGTGGGACCGGACTGGCTCGGACCTGGTTGTGGACCTGACCACGTCGAACCCTGCTGCGGACCGGGCTGGTTCGGACCCGGGTGCGGACCGGACCAGCTGGGGCCTGGCGGCGGAGTGGGGCGACCGGAACCCGACTGCGGGCCGGGCTGGCTTGGGCCCTGCTCACGCGCCCACGGAGCAGGCTGCCCCGGGCGCGACTGCGACCCGGACTGGGCTGAGCCGGACTGAGCTGGGCCGGGTTGGGCAGAGCCGGACTGGGCCGGACCAGGCTCGGCAGGGCCGGGCTGCGTGGGGCCGGGCTGCTCGGGACGAGGCTGGTCGGCGCGCGATTGGTCCAGGCTGGACTGGTCGGGCCGAGCCTGGTCAGGGCGTGAGGGCTCAGGCCGGGGCTGGTCCACGCCGGACTGCTCAGTCCGCGGCTGCTCGGGGCGGGGCTGGTTGGGGCCTGGCATGGTTGGCCGGGATTGGTTGGGGTGGGTTTGCCAGGTGGAGGGGTCGTCCTGGCCTGGGGGGCGGCGGCCTTCCCAGCCTTGGCCGAACCAGTTGTTGGCGGGGGGCTCGTCCGGGGACTGGTTGGGGTCCTGGAACTCGCGCTTGGCGTCCGTGCTGTCGCTCCACCACCTGCGCGACTGGCCATCCCCGGCAGGCTGCTCCGGCGGACCGGCCGGCTGGTCGCCGTCAGCCGGTTCGCGCTCCGGGGGTGGATTCCAGTTGTCCGACATCGATACTCCTCACGACCTTGCTGGGTGTAGCCGTCACGGTGGTGCATCCGGCGCTGTTCGGGGTGCCGACGCCGCGCCCGGTCGTTAGATCCCCCCGGACAGATGCAGGTCCCCGGACATACTTTGCGGGATCCGGGGCGCACCAGGCTAGCCAGCCCGGCAGGTCGCCGTCTGCAGCCCGCCGCCTCGTGACCGAGACCACTCCGAATTCCTTCCCCCGCCGCACCGCCCCGGTCATGACGTTGTGAGGTGCCGCACCCGTTCCAAAGGCACAGCGACCAGCCCTACTGCACCTTCGCAGAGCCCACCGCGAAGGTGTTGCACACGCTGGGGTTGCGGCTGTTGAACCCGCGGGTCGCCCAGTACCGGTGGTTCACCCCGTCGCCGTGGTCGTTGTTGTGGTCGGTCCAGTGCAGGATCAGCCACTTCCACTGGAACAGCGCCTCCCCGGTGATCGGGTACGTGCGCCGGTTCGACCCGATGAAGATGTCGCCGAAGCAGGACGCCTGCAGCTCGAGCCGCCGACTGCCCTCCAGCTCCAGCGCCTGGGTCGGGGCCTCGTACCGGATCCGGTGGTTGGCGGCGAGGATGCCGGTCAGGTTCTGGACGTGGTGGCCGTACTCGTGCGCGAACTGGTGCAGCATCCACATCCGCGCCCACACCTTCTGGTACGCCTGCGGGTAGCGGTTGTAGTTGCCGATGTCCTCGCTGAGGTTCATGTAGATGGTCTCGTTGCTGCCGCAGTAGAACGGCGGCCCGGAGTCGTTGCCCATCCCGCACGGCGTGCTGACGGTCCCGCTGAACGGCTGCACCGTCGGCGGCCGGAACCGGGCGCCGGACTTGGCGACCAGCGCCGGCCACGAGCGGTTCAGGCACTTCAGCAGGTTGGCGTAGTTGGCTCGCGCGCCCGACACGTTCGACGGGCGGGACCTGGACTCCTTGCAGTTCACCGCCTTCATCGCCCCGGCCTTGTACAGCTGGTTGCGCAGCACCAGGTCGGTGTCGGTCGGCCCGGGCTTCGGCTTCGGCTTGGACGTCGTCCGCGGCGCCGTCGGCTTGGTCGCGGTCGGCCGCGTCGTGGTCCGGGCCGGCGCGCTGGTCGTCCGAGTCGGCGACACCGACGGGCTGTTCGACGGCCCGTACGTCGGGCTGTAGCTGGAGGTCCCGTACGTCGGGCTGGTGTACGGGTCGCCGTCGCCCTTCAGCGCGTTGGAGACTCCAAAGAGGCCGACCGCCCCGAGCGCCACGACGCCGAGCACGACAAGGACAGCCTTGCCCCCGCCACCACCCTTCTTCCGCGGCGGTCCACCAGGTCCACCCGGCCCACCAGGCGGCGCGCCCCAGCCGAACTGCGGCTGCCCGTACGGCGGACCCTGCGCAGGCATGCCCTGGTACGGCGCGCCCGGCGGCGGACCGCCGTACTGCGGAGGCTGCTGCCACGGCTGTCCACCGTGGGGTGCACCGTAGGGAGGCTGCTGCTGCGGCCCGGGCGGCGGGCCCCACTGGTTGCCTGACACGGGGCAGACGCTATCCGAGCCCCGGTCCACCAACCGTTGCCCTGCTCAACAGATGAGCTAGCTGACCTTGGCTGGGCTGGCGGTGAACGTGTTGCACTTGCCCAGGTTGCGGCTGGCGTACGCGGCCCGGCTCCAGGCCCCGTGGCTGGCCTTGCTGCCGTGGTCGCGCGGCAGGTACGACACGTCCCCGCTCTGCGTCACCACCCACAGCCACTGCCGGTACAGCTCGCCCTTGATCGGGTAGCTGTTCCGATTGGCTCCGAGGAACGCGTTGCCCAGGCAGGACGCCTGGAGTTCCATCCGCCGGTTCACCAGCAGCTTCGCCGCTTGGTTCGGAGCGTCGTACCGGACCCGGTAGAACGCAGGCAGGATGCCGGTCATCTGCTGGACCGCGTGCGCGTACTCGTGTGCCACCGTGTGCGTGGCCAGCGCGCGGGTGAACGGCTGGTTCTGCCTCCAGTACTTCACGTCGTCCGCCACGTCCATATAGATGGTGTGGTTCGACGGGCAGTAGAACGACAGGCTCCGGTCGGAGTTGCCGCACGGCGAGTTCGCCGAGCCGACCCAGGACACCAGGCCCGGCGACCGGAAGGTGCGGCCGGACGCCGCCACCTGTCGCGGCCAGGCGCGGTCCAGGCAGCCCTTGATCGCCTTGTAGTACGCGTGCGCCTTGGACCCGTTGGCAAGGCCGCCCCGCGACTCCTTGCAGTTCACCGGCCGCATCACACCGGTCTTGTAGAGCCGGTGCGCGGCAACGAACTGCAGTGGGTCGACCTCGACCGGCTTGGGCGAGGTCGTTCGGGTTGTCGTGGCGCGGGTCGGCGGCGGGATCGTCGGCCGAGAGGTGGTTGCCACCGGCACCGAAGGCGTGGAGTACGTCGGAGCGCTCGTGGCCACCGGCTGCGCCACCGACGGGTCGTCCCCGCCCTGCGTGGCCTTGATGGCAATGAACACACCCGCCGCACCCAGTACGGCGAGCAGCCCGAAGACCACCGCGATCTTGCCGCCGCTCGACTTCTTCGGCGGCATGCCAGGCTGCTGACCACCGGGCAACGGGCCCCATCCGTACTGCGGGCTGCCCTGCGGCGGACCGTAGTACTGCGGCTGTTGGGGCGGACCGTAATACGCCGGCGGTGCGCCGTACTGACCCGGCTGCTGCGGCGGTGGTCCGTACTGCCCGGGGCCCTGTGGTGGGCCAGTTGGTGGTCCCCACTGGTTGCCTGACACCCGCCAGACGCTAGCGGAGCCGAGGATCACGTTGCCCCCGGCGCTGCTCACGATATGGTGCCCGAGTCAACTGACCCTCTCTATACGGTGTGATTGGGCGATGCGTCTACGTCTGCTCGGGCTAACCCTGTGTGCCCTCGGTCTCTCCGCCTTGACCGGCGTCCCGGCCGGTGCGACCGGTTCCCACGGTGCCGCCGACCCGGTCGTGACCAACTTCGACAGCCAGATCCGGGTCGAACGCGACGGCCTGCTCAAGGTCTCCGAGACCTGGAAGCTCAGCAACGTGACCGGGACGTTCACCCGATTCGTGGTGACCCGCGACCAGTTGCCCGACGACGTCGACCATGTGCAGCAGATCTCCGACCTGAAGGTCACGGCCGGCGGCCAGGACAAGCAGACCGAGCTGAGCACGAACGACAACGTCACCTCGATCGCGGTCGCGGACGTCAGCGGCAGCACCCAACTGGACTTCACCTACACGGTCAAGGGCGCGGTCGCCGAGACGCTGAACGGCACCGAGGTGCGGTTCGCCCCGCTGACCGGCATCAACCTGACCGTCCAGCAGGCGAACATCGTCTTCAGCACGCCGGAGGTCACCCACGTCTCCTGCTTCGCCGGCGCGGTCGACAGCAACACCCCGTGCACGCTGGCACAGATCGGCGAGACGGCCGGGCCGACGTTCCAGCAGCAGGGCCTGCCGCCGGGCAACACCGTCCGGATGACGGTCGGCTTCCCCGAGGGCGAGGTGGCCGCGAACTCGATCGTCGAGTACCGCAAGAGCCTCAAGCGCGCCTTCTCCACCGACACCGCGCAGCTGCTGACCGCGCTCGGCCTGCTGCTGCTCGGCGCGATCGCGCTGGTGGTGCTCTACCGGCTCCGTGGCAAGGACCGCGTCGACCCGCGCCGCGTCGTACCGGCGTCGCTGTTCAGCCTCGGCAACGACACCCGGATCGACTTCACCCCGCCGTCGAACCTGCGGCCCGGTGAGGTGGGCACCCTGATCGACGAGCGGATCGACCCGGTCGACGTGACCGCGACGATCATCGACCTGGCCGTCCGCGGGCACATCACGATCATCGAGCAGGAGCACGACTCCGAGTACGCGCGGCCGGACTGGGAGCTGCGCCGGGTCGCGAACGCCCCGTCCGAGGAGCTGCAGCGCTACGAGAACGTCCTGATCCGGGCGATCTTCGGCGACTCCGACTCGGTGCTGGTCTCCGAGCTCGGCCGCCAGGTCCGGGCGAACCTCGGCCAGGTCCAGGACGCCCTGTACGACGGGGTCGTCAAGCGCGGCTGGTTCACCGAGCGGCCGGACCGGACCCGCTCGCTGTGGGCGACGATCGGGATCGTCGTCACCGTGCTGGGGGTCGCGCTGACCGTCCTCCTCGCGCTGCTGTCGACCTGGGGCCTGGTCGGCCTGGCGATCACCGCCGTCGGCGTCGGCCTGATCGTGGTCGGCCGCTACATGCCGGCCAAGGCTCCGGCCGCCGGCCGGGTGCTCGGCCAGGTCGCCGCGATCCGCGGTGAGCTGCTCGAGATGGACGTCAGCGAGCTGCCGAACGACCAGCACGCGGAGCTGTGCTCGCGAGCTCTCCCGTACGCCGTCGTGCTCGGCGGCTCGGAGCGCTGGATCGACGCGCTGGTCGCGACCGACGACGACGTCGACGAGGACGAGGGCTTCGCCTGGTATCGCGGCCCGCGCGGCTGGCACCTGCAGTACCTGCCGGACTCGCTCCGCAACCTCACCACGAACCTCACGGGCGCGCTGTTCGCCCGCTGAGCCCAGGTCGAGAACGGCGCCCGCCACACCGCCCCGGTGTGGCGGGCGCCGTCGCTTGTCACCAGTTGGCCTGCGGCCCCGCCGGCGGTAGCGGCATCCCTGCCGGGTGGATGACGTACACGAGCCCGCCGGAGTGCGGAACCCACGCGTTCTCGAAAGCGGCCCGGTCGTACGTCGTCCGGACCTCGTCGTTGCTCGGGATCAGGTGCGACGCCGGGTCGTTCACCACCACGTTGCCGTTGGCGTCGAACCCGACGATCACCATCAGGTGCCCGTTCGTCCCGTAGCCGGCTCCGGGCAGGTCGCCCTTCTTGAACGACAGCGACGCGACCAGCGGGATCCCGGCCTTGATGAACTGCTCCGCCTCGGTCAGCGACCGCAGCCGGGTGACGAACCCGTCGATGCCACGGGTCCCGGCGTACGCCGTGTTGAACGGCCAGTTCCCGGCGCCGTCGTAGGCGTAGTCGAAGACCGAGCGGGCCGCGTGGTCGACCTGTGGATCGGCGTCGTCCGGGTCGACCCAGGCCGTCTCCTCGTCGGTCGGGCCGGCGCCGAAGTGGTCCAGCACCATGGCCGTAGACGTCGCCGAGCACCAGGCCTCGCCGCCGCCGTCCCACTGCGGATAGTGCCCGATGTGCGTCTCCTGCGAGTACGTCGGGACGTCGAGCACGATCCCCTCGGCGCCGCCAAGGGGGCTCACGGCAACCTTCTTCGCATCGGGCAGCCGGGACGCCACTGCCCCGACGGACCGGACCGACGGGGTCTGCGTCGTACCGGCCAGACGGTAGAGCGAGACCTTCAGTTGCCAGCGGTCGAGCGACCGGTCCTTGGCCGCGACGAAGGTGTCGACGGCTACCGATCCGTTCGTGTCGCCCTGCGACGGCACCGACGTCCGGTGGATGTCGCCGGCCGCGGTGTCGTCGCCGCTCGACCACCGGCCGAGCACGTACCACTTGGTCGACGTGCCGAGGTCGGTGCGGCCGGACATCGCGACTTCGACCCAGGTGCCGGGCGGAGTGGTCGCGTTCCAGGACGCGATCAGCTCGGTCAGGCCGAACCCGGGCGTGACGACCGGCGAGGTCCAGGTGGTCCGGTCGTAGCTCTTCGCGGCGCCGTCACCGAACGGGTCGACGTACGACGTGCTGCCGTCCGGCGTCCCGAAGGTCAGGGTGCCGTCGGCGACGGTGGTGCCGGAGTGGGCACCGGCGAGGAAGTCGTCGGTCGACGTCCACGTGTGGTAGGCGATGTCGCGCAGTTGCGGCACCTTCGCGGCCTCGCTGGGCAAGGTGCCGGAGGTCAGCACGACCACGCCGGCAAGCAAGGCGGTGAGACTCTGGGCGCCGATCATGGGGAGTCACAGCCCCATGATCCGCCGCGCGGCAGCGGGGCAATGAGCACGGTCATGAATCGACCGTAGACCCGGCGCTCCCCGCTGTCGCGGTGAACGCGTGCCGCGGTTGTGGTCTTGTCCGGTCAAATACTTACGAGCGACTTACGAGCACTGTTTCCACTCGTCCGCGAGCATCGCGAAGACCGCTTCGTCGGTCCACTCACCCTTCAGGAACTCGTTCTTCACGAAGGTTGCCTCGTGGCGCATCCCGAGCCGCTTCAGCAGGTTCGCCGACGCGGTGTTGCTGGCGTCCAGCCGGCCGATGATCCGGTGCATGCCGAGCTCCTCGAACCCGAGCCGCAGCAATTCCACCGAGGCCTCCGCGGCGTACCCGTGCCCGTGGAACTCCGGGTGGAACACGAACCCGATCTCCCCGCCCTGGTGCGCCGCGTTCTGCACGAACAGCGACACCTCGCCGACGTGCTGCCCGGTCTCGCGCGGGATCACGGCCAGCGTCAACGCCTGGCCGTCCTCGTCCATCGGTACGTCGGCCAACCGGTCGGCCAGCGACTCGCGCACCTGCTCCGGCGTCTTCGAGTCGTACAGCAGGAAGCGCGTCACGTCGTCGTTGGACTGCAGTTTCAGGAGGGCTTCGTAGTCGGTCTCGCGGTAGCGGCGAAGGGTCAGACGGTCAGTCTCGATCGGCAGCGAGTAGCTCACCGATCGAGACTATGCGACCGTCGCAACCGATTTGTCTGCTAGCCGTTGGCGAGCGCCACCAGGCGGGTCATGTCGCCGTTGAAGCGGTTCTGGTCGAGCGGAGTCGAGGTCCACTGCCAGAAGGTGTAGAAGGGCCAGCCGCCCGGCAGCGTGCCCGGCGACGAGGCGTACCGGGCCACCCAGAGCGGGTTGGTCGTGTTGAAGGCGGTGGTGTTACCGGTGCAGCGGGTCCACCAGTCCAGGTTGCTGTAGATGACGGCGTCGCGGCCGGTGCGGGACTTGTAGGTGGTCAGGAAGTCCCGGATCCAGCTCACCATCGCGGACTGGCTCAGTCCGTAGCAGGTGGCGCCGTACGGGTTGTACTCGATGTCGAGGGCGCCCGGCAGGGTCTTGCCGTCCCCGGACCAGCCGCCGCCGTTGGTGGCGAAGTAGTTGGCCTGGGTGGCGCCGCTGGAGTTGTTCGGCAGCGCGAAGTGGTACGCGCCGCGGATCATGCCGACGTTGTAGGAACCGTTGTACTGCTGGGCGAAGTACGGGTTCTTGTACGACGTGCCCTCGGTCGCCTTCACGTAGGCGAACCGCTTGCCGTTGTTCCACTGGGTGGTCCAGTTGACGTTGCCTTGGTGGCTGGACACGTCGATGCCTTCGACGGTGGCAGCGGGGGCCATGACGGCGGGTGCCGCACTGGTCGTGGTGTTCAGCAGCCAGCCCATGTAGGCCTCGCCGGCCTTGGTGATGCCGTGCTGGCGGGCTTGCGGGGTGGGCTGGGGTGCTGCGGTTGACGCGGTGGTGCTGGCTTGGGCGGAGCCGATCGAGGCCAGGAGCAGGCCAAGAGTGACGGCGGCACCCGTGAAAAGGGCGGACTTCACGGTGAACCTCCACAGAGCGATGAGGGGCGGAACAGAGCGCTCGGCAGAGGTTTTACCCGGCTTTGGTAAGAATCAACCCTCGATCTTCGACTGCCGGTGAGTATTTACCCTATCCGATCCCGTTACCCTTGGTCGGTGACACTTCGCTTGTACGACACCGCGACAGCAGCAGTGAGGGATTTCGAGCCGGTCCAGCCGGGCAAGGTCGGGATCTACCACTGTGGGCTGACGGTGCAGGGTGCCCCGCACGTCGGGCACATCTACAAGGAGGTCGTGTTCGACGTCCTGCGGCGCTGGCTCGAGCGCTCCGGGTACGAGGTCACCGTGATCGCGAACGTGACCGACATCGAGGACAAGATCCTCGCCAAGTCCGCGGAC
Organism: Kribbella sp. NPDC050470; assembly: GCF_044458365.1. Classification (NCBI taxonomy): domain Bacteria; kingdom Bacillati; phylum Actinomycetota; class Actinomycetes; order Propionibacteriales; family Kribbellaceae; genus Kribbella; species Kribbella sp. NPDC050470. The sequence continues at coordinate 201,205 of NZ_JBITHV010000005.1, forward strand.
CGCGGCGTCCCGTGGTGGGCGCACGCCTACGAGTTCGAGCGCGAGTTGCACTGGGCGTACGACGTGCTCGGCTGCCGCCCGCCGACGTACGAGCCGCGTGCCACCGGGCACATCCCGGAGATGCTGGAGATGATCGACCAGCTGGTCGAGCGCGGGCACGCGTACATCGCCCCGGACGGGTCCGGCGACGTCTACTTCGACGTCCGGTCCTGGCCGTCGTACGGCGAGCTGTCGAACCAGCGGATCGAGGACATGGAGGCCGCCGAGGACGCGGACCCGCGCGGCAAGCGGGACCCACGCGACTTCGCGCTCTGGAAGGGCCACACCGAGGGCACTCCGCGGACGGCGTCCTGGCCGACCCCGTGGGGCCGCGGCCGGCCGGGCTGGCACCTGGAGTGCTCGGCGATGGCCGGCAAGTACCTGGGCGCGGAGTTCGACATCCACGGCGGCGGGCTGGACCTGCGGTTCCCGCACCACGAGAACGAGCTGGCCCAGTCGACCGCGGTCGGCCAGAAGTTCGCCCGGTTCTGGATGCACAACGCGCTCGTCACCACGGCCGGCGAGAAGATGTCGAAGTCGATGGGCAACAGCGCGGTGGTGCGCAACGTGGTCGAGCGGGTCCGCCCGATCGAGCTGCGCTGGTACCTGGTGCAGTCGCACTACCGGTCGGTGGTGGAGTTCTCCTTCGAGGCGCTGGACGAGGCCGCGAAGAGCTTCCAGCGGGTCGAGGGTTTCGTCACCCGCGCCACCGAGGTGACCGGCGGGGCCGAGCCGGCCGCCGAGCTGCCGTCGGACTTCGTCGCCGCGATGGACGACGACCTGGGGACGCCGGCCGCGATCGCCGTACTGCACAACACCGTGCGGGACGGGAACAAGCTGGTCGCGGACGGGGACTCGCCGGCCCTGCGGGAAAGTCTGGCCGCGGTGCGCGGGATGCTCGGCGTGCTCGGGCTGGACCCGCTGGCCGAGCCGTGGGCCTCGCGGACCGGTGCCACCGAAGAGCTCAGCGAGGTGGTGGACGGGCTGGTCAAGGCGCTGCTGGAGCAGCGGCAGGCAGCCCGGGAGCGTAAGGACTATGCCGCGTCGGACGAGATCCGCGACCGGCTGAAGGCGCTCGGCGTGGTCGTCGAGGACACCCCTCAGGGACCACGCTGGTCGATCGCCGTGTCAGGTTCCGGGCCGGCAACCAACAACGAAGGAAGCTGACGTGCCAGGCAGTAGCCAGCGCAAGGGAGCAATCCGCAAGAAGCCGCGGGGCAACCCGACCGCCGGGTCCGGTGGCCGGGTCCGCCGTGGCCTGGAGGGCAAGGGCCCGACGCCGAAGGCGGTGGACCGGGTCAAGCACCCCGCGCACAAGCGGGCGAAGGCGAAGGAGCGCGCGCAGGAGCGCGAGCGGACCCGTCGCCCGGCCCGGCGGGACACCGACTCGTCGGTCGAGTGGGTGTACGGGCGCAACCCGGTGGTCGAGGCGTTGCGGGCCGGTGTCCCGGTCGCGGCGCTGCATGTTGCCGAAGGCACCGAGCGGGACGCCCGGCTGCGCGAGGCCCTGCACGTCGCGGTCGAGCACGGCATCTCGGTCCTGGAGGTTCCGCGCGCCGAGCTGGACCGGGTCACGGCCGGCGGCGCCCACCAGGGTGTCGCGGTGCAGATCCCGCCGTACGAGTACGCGCACCCGGACGACCTGCTCTCCCGGGCGTACGACGCGCAGGAGGTGCCGCTCGTGGTCGCGCTCGACGGCGTGACCGACCCGCGGAACCTGGGCGCCATCACCCGGTCCGCGGCCGCGTTCGGCGCCCACGGTGTGCTCGTGCCGGAGCGCCGTACGGCGTCCATGTCGGCGTCGGCTTGGAAGACGTCGGCCGGTGCGGCGGCCCGGATCCCGGTCGCTCGTGCGACGAACCTGAACCGGGCGCTCAAGTCCTACAAGGACGCCGGCCTGCTGGTCGTCGGCCTGGACATGGGCGGCGCGGTCGAGCTTCCCGAGCTCGAGGCCGCCACCGAGCCGCTCGTTCTCGTGGTCGGCTCCGAGGGCAAGGGCCTCGCCCGCCTGGTCCGGGAGAACTGCGACCTGATCGTCTCAATCCCGATGACGAGTGCCACCGAGTCCCTCAACGCGGGCATCGCCACCGGCGTCGCCCTGTACGAGATCTCCCGCCGCCGAGCAAGCTGAAAAGCAAGACCAAAAAGCAGGTGCGGTGGGGAAGCGCGAGGCGGGCAGCGCCCCGGATCCATGGTGGATCCGGGGCGCTGTTCTGCGTTGGTGTCAGTAGACGCTGACGCCGTAGCGGGAGAGAACTTCGGTGACGGGCTGGAAGTAGGTCGTGCCACCGGAGGAGCAGTTGCCGGAGCCGCCCGAGGTCAGGCCCAGGGCCACGGTGCCGGCGAACAGCGCACCGCCGGAGTCACCACCCTCGGCGCAGACGTTGGTGCGGATCAGGCCGGTGACCGTGCCCTCGGCGTAGTTCACCGTCGCGTTGGTGCCGGTGACCGAGCCGCTGCGCAGACCGGTCGTGCTACCACTGCGCTTGACCGCCTGGCCGACGAACGCGTTCCCGGCCGAGGTGATGTCCTGCGACGAGCCGTTGTACAGGTTCACCGTGCCGGGGTGGTTGGTGTACGACGTGCTGTACCGGACGATCCCGTAGTCGTTGCCCGGGAAGCTCGTCCCGTAGCGGGAGCCCAGCAGCGTGGTCTTGCTCGAGTTCGCGTACCAGCTGGACGCGATGTTGGTGCAGTGACCGGCGGTCAGGAAGTAGTACGTGCTGCCGCTGCGGACGTTGAAGCCGAGCGAGCAGCGGTACTGCCCGCCGTAGATGGCGTCGCCACCGCGGATGAGCTTCGACAGCTTGCCGGACATCTTCTCCAGCGTGACCCGGTTGCCGAACTGCTTCGTGACGTTGGTGAGCGCCGTCAGCTTCCCACCGGTGACCGTTTCGTCGTACGAGACGATGATCCGGCCGTCCGGGTTGGTCTGCCAGGCGGTGCCCGGGATGGACGCGTCCCTGGACAGGGTCGCGCTGATGGCCGAGGCCGACAGGGTCGACGGGTCGACCGGAGCGGCCGAGGCCTGCGTCGACAGCAGGCCGGCGGCCGTCAGTCCGGCTGCTACCAGGATGGCAGCGGTACGGCGGATGGGCAGAATGTTCACGGTTTCAGCCTCCTCACGATGAGGACGCGCTCGGGGCGGGTGCGTCCTTGACTTAAACCGTGTGCATTAGTACCCGCTTTTGTCCCTGAGTATTCAGGCGAGTTCGGAGCGTGAGGGAAATCCTGCGTCTAGTAGACCGACACCCCGTACGCGTTGAGGGCCTCGACCACCGGCTGGAAGTAGGTGACACCGCCGGAGTCGCAGTCGCCGGAGCCACCGGAGGTCAGGCCGAAGGCCCAGTGCCGGTAGAACAGCGGGCCGCCGGAGTCGCCGGGCTCGGCGCAGACGCTGGTCCGGATCAGGCCCGCGACCCGGCCGTCGCCGTAGTTCACGGTGGCGTTCAGCCCGGTCACCCGGCCGCTGTGCAGGCCGGTGGTGATGCCGGAGCGGTACACCAGCTGACCGATGCCCGGGTTCATCGCCGTGGTGATGTCCTGCGAGCGGCCGTTGTACAGGTAGACGGCGCCGCCCGGCGGACGGATGACGGTCGGGTAGATGACCAGGGCGTAGTCGTTCCACGGGTAGCTGGAGTGGTGCAGCTTGCCGAGGTAGAGGTCGTGGTCGGCGTCCTGGTACCAGGTGGTCGCCTCGTTGCCGCAGTGCCCGGCGGTCAGCAGGTAGTACTTGCCTTTCCGCTGGACGTTGAAGCCGGCCGAGCACTTGACCTCGCCACCCCACATGCCGGTGCCGCCGGTGACGTACTTGGTCAGCTTGCCGGGCAGCTTCTCGACGACGACGTTCTCGCCGAGCTTCTTGGTGACGTTGGTCAGGGCGGTCAGCTTCGAACCGGTGACGGTGGAGTCGTAGGAGACGAGCACCTTGCCGTCCGGCCGGGTCATCCAGGCCGTGCCGGGGGTGTGTACCTCCTCGTTGAGCGTGGACGTGATCTTGGCCGCGGACAGCCGCGGCGGCTTGACCGGGTCGGCCTGCGCCAGTGGCAGCGCAGCCAGAGACAAAGCAGTAGCGGCGACGACTGCCGCCGTACGTCTGAGGGTGGAAGATCGCATGTCATAAGCCTTCCGTGACAAGCCGCGGGCGAACCGGCCGTGGCAGCTTCAGGACATCAAACGATTGGAAGGCGAGTCTAAGCGTCGGTAGGTCAACGTCCGGTCGAGCAACTGACGGTCGCCGCGGAGCTCGGCGTGGTCGACGTCGACCGCCCAGTCCTCGCCGGACAGCGTCACCGTCATCGCGCCGTTGCCGAACCACGGCCCCCGCGCGATCCGCCACTCGGCCGCGACATCCCGGACGCCGGCCGACCGGGCGAGCTTGTGCAGCAACGTCGTCATGAACCGCTTGTCGAGCAGGTGGTTGGCCCATCGGATGTGACGGGGGACCGGGTTGCGGAACGGCGACATGGTGAGCTGGCGGATCGCCGTACTGGGATGGTCGATGGCGAGCAGGTCGGCCTCGGCGAGGTAGCTGCAGTGCACGTCGCCGGACAGCATCAGGATCGAGGCCGGCGGGTCCTCGCCACCGGCCAGAGCGGCCAGCAGATCGGTCACGTCGTCGAACGACTTCCGGAACGACGCCCAGTGCTCCAGGTCCATGCCCTGCCGGATCCGCTCGCCGACCTTCGCCGCCCGCGATCCCCAGGCGCCGGACGAGATCGCCTCGTCCCAGCCCTCCAGGTGATGCAGCCCGGGCGCGAGCAGGAACGGCAGCGTCGACGCGAGCAGCAGGTGGTGGATCGACCGGGACGCCTCGACGGTGTGGTGGCGCACCCACTCCCACTCGTGCGCGTCGACCATCGCCCGCTCGTCGGGCTCGAGGTGCCGCGAGCAGCGCGAGTCGACGGCGACCAGCCGGACTCCGCGGGATGCTGCGCCGAAGTCGCGGACGAAACTCCATCGCGTGGAGGCCGGGTCCTCGTCCGCTGCCCACGCGAAGCTGTCGAGGTACGCCGTACGTTCCTCGTCGTCCTCGATCGAGAGCATCGCCCGGTACGTCGCGTCCTGGTCGAGCTGCTCCGGCGAGAGGTTGCCGAGGTGCTGATAGACCCAGTACGACGCGTACGCGCCGACGACCCGGTCATGCCACCACGGCTGTGCAGTTACCCAGCGGCGCCAGGTCAGCGAGGTGTTCCAGTCGTCGCGCAGGTCGTGGTCGTCGAGCAGCATGCACAGCGGGACCGTGGAGAACAGCCAGCGCACCGCCGGCGTCAGCCACGCGTCGTCGTACAGCCAGGTGTACTCCTCGTAGTTGCCGATCTCGTCGGCCACCTCGGACCCTTGTCGCCCGCCGTGCGCCTCCCGCAACTTCTCGAGTACGACGTCCGACGGGTCGTCGGCATACACCTGGTCGCCGAGCAGCAGGATCGCGTCGGGCGGTTCCTCGACGCCGGCCGCCATCCGCTCGGCCAGCGCGACCAGCGCGTCCGGGCCGAACGCCTTGAACCCCTTGGCGTCGAACGGCGCCGACCGCCGGCAGGACCCGAACGTCAGCCGGAAGGTCCCGTCCGCCCGCGGTGTCCGGATCACGCTCGCGCCGTACGGCTGGTCCTCGGGGGGCCACACTCTCGCCCCGTCCAGCCGGACCTCGTACGGCGTCTCGCTGGCCGGCGTCAGACCCTCGATCCGGACCAGCGCGTAGTGGTGCCCGTGCACCGACCAGGTCGGGGCCTGGTGGCCGAGCACCTCGACCTCGCAGGGCTCGCTGGTCTCGACCCAGACGGTGGCCCGGGTGTCGTCGACATACCGCAGCAGCGGCCCCAACCTGAGTTCCATCCGGAAAAACTACAATCTCAGTCCAACCGCAGCGAATGCAGGACGAACGAGGCGAGCTCGCGGTAGGCCTCGGCGTCGTTGAGGCCGGTCCGGCGGGCGATGTCGCCGCGCTGGATGGCCTGCATGGTGTGCGCGATCATCTCGGCGGCGAACGCGATGTCGACCGGCCGGAACGCCTTGTGGTTGATCCCGTCCTCGATCAGCGTCCGGACCCGGTCGGCGGCGATCCGGGTGTTCCGCTCGTACACCGAGCGGGCCGGCGCGAACCGGGCCACGTCGTCGAGGAAGGTCCGGCTGGCCGGCCGGAGCGCGTCCGCGACCGCGTTCAGGTACGCCGCGATCCGCCGGTCGTGCCGGGTCTGCCGGGCCACCGCGGACTCCACCTGAGCGGTGGCATTCTTGAAGTAGTGCTTCACCACCTCGACGGCGAGCTGCTCCTTGCTCGGCGCGAGCGCATAGAGGGTCGTCTTGCTGCAGCGCAGCTCGGCGGCCAGGTCGTCCAGGGTGAACCGGCTGAAGCCCTGCGTCAGAAACAGGGACAGGAGCCGGTCGAGCAGCTCGGACTGCCTGCGGGTACGCCGCCCCGGAACGACTGTTGTCATATCGAGACAGCATAGAACGATACGGAACTTTGGGCTTCAGTATCGTTACGAGTATCATTTCGTCAGCCGTTGAGAGGGGTGCCTGATGGCTGTCGATCGGCTGTTGCCGACTGAGGAATCCATTGACCTGCTCGCCCTGGTCCGCGACCTGTGCGAGCACGAGCTGGCGCCGTACGCCGCGCAGGCCGAGGAGAGCGAGACGTTCCCGCGGGACGCGTTCCGCACGCTCGGCAAGGCCGGCCTGCTCGGCCTGCCCTACCCGGAGCAGTACGGCGGCGCCGAGCAGCCGTACGAGGTGTACCTCCAGATGCTGGAGGAGATCGCCGCCGCCTGGATGTCGGTCGGTGTGGGGGTGTCGGTGCACACCATGACCAGCTACGCCGTCGCCACCTTCGGCACGGAGGAGCAGCGGGCCCGGTTGCTGCCCGACATGGTCGGCGGTGAGCAGCTGGGCGCCTACGCGCTGTCCGAGCCGCAGGCCGGGTCCGACATCAGCTCGATGACCACGAAGGCGGTCCGCGACGGCGACGACTACGTCCTGACCGGCACCAAGGCCTGGATCAGCCACGGCTCGCACGCCGACTTCTACACCACCTTCGCCCGGACGTCGGACGACCCGAAGCGCGGCATCTCCGCGTTCCACGTGCCGGCCTCGTCCAAGGGGCTCAGCTTCGGCGCGCCCGAGCGCAAGATGGGCATGACCGGTTCGACCACGACGCTGGTCAACTACGACCAGGTCCGGGTCCCGGCGGCGAACCTGATCGGCGCCGAGGGCGATGGCATGCGGATCGCCCTGTCCGCCCTGGACTCCGGGCGGCTCGGCATCGCCGCTGCAGCGATCGGCCTCGCCCAGGCTGCGCTCGACGTGGCCGCGTCCTACGCGCTGGAGCGGCAGCAGTTCGGCCACGCGATCGCGGACTTCCAGGGCATGCAGTTCCTGCTCGCCGACATGGCGGCCGCGGTCGAGTCGGGCCGGGCGACGTACCTGCAGGCCGCCCGGCGACGCGACCTCGGCAAGCCGTTCACCCAGCAGGCGGCGATCGCCAAGCTGGTCTGCACCGACGCCGCGATGAAGGTCACCACGGACGCGGTCCAGGTCCTCGGTGGGTACGGTTACACCCGCGAGTTCCCGGCCGAGCGCTACATGCGCGAGGCCAAGGTCACCCAGATCTTCGAAGGCACCAACCAGATCCAGCGGCTGGTGATCAGCCGCGACCTGCTCAGGAGCGTCAAATGAAGCTTGCCCCGTCCGACGTCGCACTCGTCACCGGCGGTGGTTCCGGCCTCGGTGAGGCGACCGTACGGCGGCTCGCCGCCGACGGACTGGGGGTCGTGATCGTCGACCTGCCGTCGTCCCCGGGCAAGGCGATCGCGGACGAGCTCGGCGACCGGGTCGTGTTCGCCCCGGCCGACGTCACCGACGAGGCCGCGGTGACCGCGGCCCTGGACGCGGCGGCCGACCTGGGAGACCTCCGTGTGGTCGTCACCTGCGCAGGGATCGCCACTCCGGGCCGAGTCGTCGGCCGGAAGGGTCCGTTGCCGCTGGCAACCTTCCGGCAGGTCGTCGAGGTGAACCTGATCGGCACCTTCAACGTGCTCCGGCTGGCCGCCGAGCGGATGATCGCGCAGCCGGCCGGCGCAGACGGTGACCGCGGCGTCGTGGTAATGACGGCGTCCATCGCGGCGTACGACGGCCAGGTCGGCCAGGCGGCGTACGCGGCCAGCAAGGGCGGCATCGTCGGCCTCACGCTGACCGCGGCGCGCGACCTTGCGGACAAGGGGATCCGGGTCGTCACGATCGCGCCGGGCACGATGGAGACGCCGATGCTGGCGGGCCTCCCGGAGGAGACCCGCACGGTCCTCGAGCAGCAGGTACCGCACCCGTCCCGGCTCGGGCGCCCGGCGGAGTACGCCGCCCTGGTCGGTCACATCATCGACAACCAGCTGCTGAACGGCGAGGTCATCCGCCTCGACGGCGCCCTCAGGATGCCGCCGCGCTGAGTTTCAGCCAGCGCACGCCGTGCGCGGGCACGTCGTACTCGAGGTGTCCGGTGACGGGCTGGGAAGTCCCGTCCCACAGGTCGTGCGCCTGGCCGGATGCTGCTGCCAGGGACTCGAGTGGCACGGACACCTTCCGCGCGGACTCCCCGGTCCAGAAGATCGCCACGTAGGCGGACTCCTGCGATCGGGCGGTCCACACGATCAGCTCGCCGTCGTCGAGCGGCTCGCGGATCACCTCGCGGCCGTCGTACGACGAGGTCAGCAGCTCCGACAGCGCGGGGTTGGCCAGCAGGGCAAGGGTTTCGTCATCGGTCGTCGGCAGGTCACCGCCCATCATCAGCGGCGACCGGCCCATCACCCACAGCGTGAGCAGTGTCTTCTGCTCGTCCCAGGTGAGCCGGCTGGCGCGGTCGTCGCCGCGTTCGGCCCGGATCCCGATGTGCCCGAGCGGAAGCATGTCGGCATCCGCCCACCCGCCGGCCTGCTGGAACGGCGCCCAGCGCGCCAGCCGCGCGAACTGTGCGTGCACGTCCTCCCAGCGGTCCCACAGGTCGTCGGAGATCCGCCACATCTGCGCGTTCGCCCGCAGGTGGTCGAGGTGGTGTGTCGACAGGTGCGTGCCGGGTGACAGTGACAGCACGATGTCCCGGCCGCTGCGCTCGATCGCCTTCGCGTACGCCGCGATCTCACGATCGTGGTACGGCGCCAGCATGTCGTCGGCCTTGATGAAGTCCACACCCCACGCGGCGAACTGCGCCACCTGCGCGTCGTAGTACGCCTGGGCGCCGGGGTGGTCGTGGTTCAGGCCGAGGTTGTCCGGGTTCCACGCGCAGACGTGCTCCGGGTCGGCGATCTCGCGCGCGGTCCACTCGGTGCCGAACACCGGCAGATCCAGCTCGACCGCGCGACGCGGGATGCCGCGCATGATGTGCAGACCGAACTTCAGGCCGAGGTCGTGCACCGCGGCGGCCAGCGGCCGGAAGCCGGCGCCGTCGGCCGCCGAGGGGAAGCGGTTCGGCGCCGGCAACTGGCGGCCGTGGTCGTCCAGAACGATCGGCGCGTCCGTGTTGTACCCGTGCGAGCGGGCGGTCGGGTCGTACCAGGCGATGTCGACGACCACGGTGTCCCAGCCGGACCCGAGCAGCTTGTCGTGCATCACCTGCGCGTTCGCGAGCACCTCGGCCTCGGTGACCGTGGTCCCGAAGCAGTCCCAGCTGTTCCACCCCATCGGCGGGGTGTGCGCCCGGGTCACCATTCGGCGAACGAGCCGTCGGAGTGCCGCAGCACCGGTGATCTCCACGTATGCCCCTCGGCCGCGGCGGCCCTGACGGCCTCCTCGTTCACCTCGATGCCGAGGCCGGGACCGGCGGGCCGCACGATGTGGCCGTCCACGAAGGCGAACACCTGTGGATCGACCAGGTAATCGAGCCCTGCGCTGCCGCCGCCGTACTCGATGCCGAGGCTCTGCTCCTGGATCAGGAAGTTCGGCGTTGCCAGGTCGACCTGCAGACTCGCGGCCAGCGTGATCGGGCCCAGCGGGCAGTGTGGCGCGACGGCCACGTCGTACGCCTCGGCCATCGCGGCGATCCGGCGGACCTCGGAGATGCCGCCGGCGTGCGAAATGTCCGGCTGGGCGACCGCGATTCCGGCCGGGAGGACGTCGCGGAAGTCCCAGCGTGAGTACAGGCGTTCGCCGATCGCGATCGGGATGCTGGTCGACTCGGTGACCCGGCGCAGGTCCCGGGCGAACTCCGGCAGCACCGGCTCCTCGACGAACATCGGCAGCAGCGGCTCGAGCAACGGCAGGATCTGGCGGGTGGCCGCCGTACTGAACCGGCCGTGGAAGTCGAGCGCGATGTCCACCCCGTCGCCGAGCGCCTCGCGCAGCGCGGCGACCCGGCTCACCATCGCATGGATCTGCGCGGCGGACGGGATCGGCGGCAGCGCCTCGGCGAGGTTGAGCTTGATCGCGGAGAATCCCTTGGCCACCTTCGCCTGGGCGTCGTCGACGATCTGCGCGTTGTCGCGGCCGTGCACCCAGGTGTAGATGCGGACCCGCTCGCGGACCGGACCGCCGAGCAACTCGTGCACCGGCGTCTCGTGGTAGCGGCCCTTGATGTCCCACAGCGCCTGGTCGATCCCGGCCAGCGCACTGGAGAGCACCGGACCGCCGCGGTAGAAACCGCCCTTGGCGAGCGTCTGCCAGTGGTCCTCGATGCGCAGCGGATCCGTGCCGACCAGGTACTCCATCAGCGCGCCGACCGCCCCCTGCACCGCCTCGGCCCGGCCTTCGACGATCGGCTCACCCCAGCCGCTGATGCCTTCGTCGGTGTCGATCCGCAGGAACTGCCATCGCGGCGCCACCAGAAAGGTCTCGTATCCGACGATCTTCACACGGCCTCATTCGTTCGGAGTTCTGCGCCGGCCAGCAGGGCGGCGACGAGTTGGTCGGTCTGTCGCAGGACCAGGGCGGCGGCGCCGGACGCGCCCGCGCGGACCCCGAGGTCGAGCTCCGCGGCGACCACCTCGGCGTCGCGGGTGAGCGCCATCGCGGACCGGCGCAGGGTGGCCCGGATCGGCTCCAGGATCAGGTCGCCGGTCCGGGCGAGCTCGCCGCCGATGATGATCACGCCCGGGTTGATCAGGTTGCAGATGTTCGCCAGCACCCGCCCGGTCACCTCACCGGCCTCCCGCAGCACGCGCACCGTCTCCGGGTCGCCGGCGCTCGCCGAGGCGAGCAACTCGTCGATGTCGTTCAGCTGCAGGGCTTTCAGTACGGCGGTCAGCGACGCGTACTGCACCAGGCAGCCGCGGTTCCCGCACGGGCACGGGGCGCCGGCCGGGTCCGCGGAGATGTGCCCGGCCTCGCCACCGCCGCCGCGGGCGCCCCCGTGGTGAAGGTTGCCGTCGACAAGCAATCCGGCCCCGATCCCGGTGGACAGCCCGAGGAACAGCACGTCCCGGACACCCCGGCCCGCGCCCCAGGTGAACTCGGCCACCGCCTCGAGCCGGGTGTTGTTGTCCACCAGCAGTGGCACGTCGAGATGCCGCCCGAACTCGGCGGACACGTTCACGCCCGCCCAGGCCTGACCCGGCAGGGACGGCCCGACCACTCCGGTCTGCAGATCGATCGGACCGGGGACACCGATCGCGACACCCACCAGGTCATGGCGATCGAGGCCGGTCTCGGTGAGCAGGTCATCGAGCAGCGCGACGCCGGCGGTCAGCCGCTCCTGCCACGGGGTGTCCCGCGGCGTGGTGACGCCCGCGCTGGCGAGCGTCCGCCCGGACAGGTCGGTGACGTGACCCCAGACGCGCTCGAGGGTGAAGTCCAGGCCGGCCGCGGCGCCCGCGTCCGGGTTCGCCCGCAGGAAGCCGCGGGCCCGCCCGTCGACCTCGGAGGCGTCGATCCCGGCCTGGGCGACCTGGTCGCCGACCACCTCGATCACCACCCCACCGGTGATCAGGTCCGCGACGATCGTCGACACGGTGGTCCGGGACAGGCCGCAGATGCGAGCCAGCTCCGCCCGGTGCAACGCCCCGTGATCCATCAGGGCGGACAGCATCCGTTCGGAGTTGGTACGCCGTAGCGCTCGCAGTGATCCGGTGTCCTTGGCAGCCACGTCGTCGAGTATCGACGCCCGGTCCGGTCGACGTCAACAAAATTGACATAGTGTGTTCACACTCTTGACACAGACCCGGAACTGCTCGAACAATTCCCGACACAGATCGGGTATCGGTCCCGGCCGGGCGACATGGATGGCACGACATGAGCGCTGTGCGGAACGACCGTGAGCCGCTGGTGGTGATCACCGGCGGACTGGGCCGGGTGGCCGGGGTGGTGCTGCCTCAGCTGCGCAAGCACTACCGGCTCCGGCTCGTCGACCGGTCTGCGCCGGCCGCGTCCGGCGAGGAGGTCCTGCAGGCAGACATCGGCGACCCAGATGCGGCGTACCGGGCCTTCGAAGGCGCCGACGCCGTGCTGCACCTGGCCGCGAACAGCAGCCCGTGGCAGACCTGGGACAGCGTGTACGCCGCCAACGTCCGGCCGACCCAGGCCGTGCTGGAGGCGGCTGCGGCCCACGCCGTACCGAAGATCGTGCTGGCCAGCTCCCTGCATGTGGTCGGTGAGTACAACCGGCCGCAGTACTGGCCGGTCGATCCGCGGGTCGATCCGCGCCCGTGCTGTCCGTACGGCCTCGGCAAGGTCGTGCTGGAAGCGCTGGGCCGGACGCACGCGGCGCGGACCGGTGCTTCGGTCACTTGCCTGCGACTCGGTCTGACCGGCTGGCCGCTGACCGAGCGGCGCTACCTGGGCCAGTGGCTGTCCGACGGCGACGCCGGGCGACTGGTGCTCGCAGCGCTCAACGCCCGGGAGCACTACGGCGTGCACTTCGGCGTCTCCGCCAACACCCGCAACCACTGGGACATCACCTCGGCCCGGCACGAGCTCGGCTACCGGCCCGAGGACGACAGCGAGCCGCTGGCAGACCGGGCCGGCCCCTCCTCCGGTCCGGTCTGCCGGCTCTTCGACGACTTTTCGGAATGACTTCGGAATGAGAGGTTCGACATGACCACCACGAATCCAGGGCTCTCCCGCCGCCGGTTCCTCGCGCTCTCGGGGACCGCCGTCGGCGGCGCGCTCGCGGTCGGCTGCTCGCCCGCGTCCTCGACGAACACGCCGGCCGCGGGATCGGGCACGGGCTCGGGTTCGGCCGTCAAGGGGACCGTGACCGTGATGTCCCAGTCGGGTGAGTTCGGCCCGAAGGAGGCCAAGGCGGCCTCGCAGGCGCTCGGCATCACGGTCAAGACGGTCGAGTACGACCTGACCAAGCTGACCGCGATGCTGGCCAGCGGCAACCCGCCGGACGTCGTCCGTGGGATGGGCGCGACCGAGACGCCGTACCTGGTGGCCCGGCAGGTCGCGGAGAACCTCGATCCGTACTTCGAGAAGAGCACGCTGATCAAGGCCGACGACATCGACCCGGTCAACGACGTCTGGCGGTACGACGGCCAGAAGCAGGGCAGCGGGCCGCGGTACGGGTTCGCGAAGGACTACTCGCAGGACTGCATGCTCTGGTACAACGGCGGCCTGTTCGACGCGGCCAAGGTGGCCCGGCCGAGCGCGACCACGCCGCTGCTGCTCGACGACCTGCTCGAAGAGGGCCGGAAGCTGACCAAGCGGCAGGGCGCCAAGGTCAGCGTCTACGGCCTGAACCCGAACGGGCTCGGCCTGTTCACCCAGCTGACCTGGCTGACCGACCTGGCCGGCGGCAAGCTCACCGCCGACGACCTCGCGTCGGTCGACTTCAGCAGCCCGGAGGCCCAGCGGGCGCTGAGCTGGTACCTGGAGTACGCCAAGGCAGGCATCGGCCCGACCGTCCTCAACCCCGACCCGAACGGCTGGGACGGGCCGACGTTCCAGGCCGGCCGGATGGCGGCCACACTGAGCGGCTACTGGCTCGGCGGCCTGTTCTCCGGCGACGCCAAGTCCGCCAAGGTCGCGGGCTTCGCGCCGGCGCCCCAGTTCGACACCGGCCGCCGGGTCAGCCCTTGCTTCGGTGGCACCGGGCTGTGGATCCCGAAGGCCAGCAAGAACAAGGATGCCGCGTTCGCGGTGATGGAGTGGTTCCTGGCCGGTGACCCGGCCAAGGCGCGGGCGGCCGGGGGCTGGGGCATCCCGCCGCTGAAGTCGCTGCAGAAGCTCATGCCGCAGAAGCTGCCGTACCAGAAGCAGGCCTACGAAGTGCAGATGGCCGAGAAGGAGCACTTCTCGGTGATGTCGTTCACGCCGTACGTGCGGCTGGACGCGATCAACACCGTGATCGGCCGTGAGTTGCCCAAGGCAATCAAGGGCACGCTCTCGGCGGCGCAGCTCGGTGACACGCTGAACTCGCAGATCAACGCGCAGCTCGAGGACGGAAAGAAGCGGCTCCGGTGAGCTCGGTCCTGACCGAGGTACGACGTCCGGAGGCGCCGCCGGCTGTCGAGGCTCCGAAACGGCCGCCGAGCCTGCGGCGGGCGCGGACCTTCTACCTGTTCGTCGCGCCGTGGCTGATCGGGTTCGTCGCGCTGACCGTGTTCCCGCTGGGGTACGCGTTCTGGCTCAGCCTGACCGACTCCGACGGTCTGTCGCCCAAGACGCACTTCGTCGGCTTCGCGAACTACGTCGAGATCTTCCAGGATCCGCTGACGTTGAGCTCGCTGGCCAAGACCGGCGTGTTCACCCTCGTCACGGTGCCGTTGTCGATCCTGGCCGGCCTGCTGCTCGCGGTGATCCTGAACCAGCCGATCCGGGCCCGTGGGCTGTTCCGGGCGCTGATCTACCTGCCGGCGGTGGTCCCGCCGGTGGGTGCGGCGCTGACGTTCCGGCTGATCTTCGACCGGGACGCCGGGGCGGCGAACGGGATCCTGAGTAGCTTCGGCCTGGATCCGATCACCTGGCTGGTCGATCCGAACGCCCGCTATGTGCTGTACGGCTTGGTGATGTGGGGCTGTGGCGGCGCGATGATCATCTCGCTGGCAGGGTTGCAGGACATCCCGAAGGAGTTGCAGGAGGCGGCTCAGGTGGACGGGGCGTCGTACTG
Organism: Kribbella sp. NPDC050470; assembly: GCF_044458365.1. Lineage (NCBI taxonomy): Bacteria > Bacillati > Actinomycetota > Actinomycetes > Propionibacteriales > Kribbellaceae > Kribbella > Kribbella sp. NPDC050470. The sequence continues at coordinate 216,269 of NZ_JBITHV010000005.1, forward strand.
GCAGTCCTTCGCCAGGATCACCGTGCCGCTGCTGTCGCCGGTGATCCTGTTCCAGGTGATCACCGGGGTGATCGGATCGTTGCAGTCGTTCGCGCCACTGCTGCTGTCCTCGGGTTCGCTCAGTGGGGCCGGGACGGTGCCGCAGGGCAACTACATGTACATGATCCACGTGTTCGCGCAGTACTTCTCCGCGTCCCGCTTCGGCTATGCCTCAGCGATGCTGTGGATGCTGTTCGCGGTCATCCTGCTCGTCACGCTGGTGATCATCAAAGTCAGTGCCCGGACCGTCTTCTACACCGTCGAGCCGGAGGGGAAGCGATGACCCGGTCCTACCGCTACGCGCTCTACATCGTGTTGCTGAGCGTCGTGCTGGTGATGCTCAGCCCGATCTACTGGCTGGTGCAGACCTCGCTGAAGTCGCCGGCCGAGATGGCGTCCTTCCCGCCGACCTGGTTCCCGAACACGCCGCGGCTCGCGAACTACACCGAGGCGGTCACCAGCGTGAACTTCGTCGGCGCCCTGCAGAACTCACTGACGATCGCGTTCATCACCACGACGCTGACCACGCTCAGCTCGGCCTGGGTCGGGTTCGGGTTCGCCCGGCTGACCGCGCCGGGGAAGAAGCAGCTGTTCGTCGTCCTGCTGTCCACGATGATGCTGCCGGGCATCGTGACGCTGGTGCCGACGTACCTGATCTTCGCGAAGCTGCACATGGTCAACACGTACTGGCCGTGGGTGGCGTGGGGGCTCGGCGGCAGCGCGTTCCTGATCTTCCTGTTCCGGCAGTTCTTCGCCGGCATCCCGCGGGAGATGGAGGAGGCGGCGATCATCGACGGCTGCGGGTACGTCGGGATCTTCTGGCGGATCTTCCTGCCACAGTCCTGGCCGGTGATCGCGGCCAGCGTGATCCTGTCCTTCACCGGCGCCTGGGGCGACTTCGTCGGGCCGGCCATGTTCCTCAGCCAGGACAGCACCACGCTGGCGGTGGCGATGGCGACCGGCTACGTCAACGACAAGGGCCTCCCCCTCAACAACCTGGTCGCCGCCGGCGCCGTCATGTACGTCCTCCCCGTCCTCATCCTCTTCATGTTCATGCAACGCCGCTTCGTCAGCGGCTTCTCGACGTCAGGAATCAAGTGATGAGACGACGAACCTGGTCGATCGGGGCGGCCGGCCTGCTGGTGGCTGCCTGCCTCACCAGCACTGCTCAGGCTGAACCGATGGTCGAAGAAGGATCCGGGCCGACCTGCACAGAGCAGACGTCGGAGCCTGCTCGTGGGTTGCCGCTGGCTTGGCATGACGAGTTCAGCGGGCGCGCGCTCGACACCAACCGCTGGAGCACGGTGATGGACTTCCCGGGTCGAGCGGGCGGTCACTACCACAACACCTCGTACGGGAGTTATGCCGTCGACGAGAACGTCGTACTATCGCGCGGCCGGCTGCGGCTGGTCACCGACAACAAGCCGGTGGTCGGCACCGACCCGGCGGGGACCTATCAGTACACCGAGGGCTTCATCTCCTCGCACGACAAGTTCTCCCAGGCCTACGGCTACTGGGAGATCTGCGCGAAGTTCCCGGCGGCCAAGGGGTTGTGGCCCGCGTTCTGGCTGATCCCGCAGGACCGGAGCTGGCCGCCGGAGATCGACGTCGCGGAGTGGTTCGGCAGCATCGAGAGCATGCACAGCGGCCTCGCCTCCGGCAACTGGCCGGACGTCCGCTGGGACAGCCACTGGTCCACGGGCCTGACTCCGACGACGGGCTGGCACAAGTACGGCGTCCTCTGGTCACCCGGCCGCATCACCTTCTACACCGACGGCCTCCCGACGTACACCATCACCGGCGCCCAAGTCCCGTCCAAACCCATGTACGTCGTCCTCAACAGCGGCACCTGGGCCAACCCCGACCGAGGCGGCCCACCCGACGCCACCACCCCCTTCCCCAACTCCTTCGACATCGACTACGTCCGCGTGTACCGCGCGAAATAGCCCTGTGGACAACGCCTGATCCGGGTCGCAACACCCCTATCTTCTCTGGCGACCGACGAGGAGAGGATGGTGTCAGACAAATATGTACTATGATGCGGTCATGGCTGAGGTCCCAATTCGGATGTTGAACCAGGAAACGGCCCGAGTGCTGGCCCGGGTCAAGCACGGCGAGGAGATCGAGATCACCGAGCGCGGTGTGGTCGTCGCTCGCCTCATCCCAGCCGTGCCGTCGCCGACGGCACGGCTGCTCGCTACCGGAAGCTTCCGTCCGGCCCGGCTGAACAGGCGGTTTTCGCGCCCGCGAGGAGAGGTGCGGACCGACTACGAGTCGGGTGCGCTGTTGGAGGAGATGCGGAACGAGGAGCGCTACTGATGATCTATCTCGACTCTGCGGCGGTGGTGAAGCTCATCCGCCGGGAGGCCGCGTCGGACGCACTCGTTGACTGGCTGAACGAACAGGTCGATCGGATCTTCGTCTCGTCGTCATTGGTCGAGGTGGAACTCCCGCGTGCCCTCCGGCGCCATGAGCCGGCTCTGCTCACTGCTGCGCCCTCCGTGCTGGCGCAGATCGCTGTGTATGACGTCGACGAGACGGTGCGCACCACTGCGGCGGCATATCAGGACCCGGGGATCCGGTCGCTCGACGCTATCCACCTAGCCACCGCGGACGCTGTCCTCGGCGACGATCTCACGGCTTTTGTCTCCTACGACCGTCGGCTGCTGGCCACTGCCAAGGCGATCGGTCTTCCCACCGCGAGCCCGGGCGTGGACTGAACAGTCGGTTGCCTCGAGGCACGACGGTCAGCGGGGTGACGGGGTCAGGCGGGGGCCGTCGAAGAGGTCGCTCGGTTGGTGGGGGTGGTGGACGTTCTGGCGGACGAGGTCGAGGGTGGCTGCGTCTGTGTGGCGTTCGGTGATGCCGTCGGTGGTGGGGAACTGGAAGGTGCCGGAGACGTAGCAGAGGGCGTAGGTGATGCGGACTGGGTAGGACTGGGTGCGGCCGTGCAGGGTGACGACGAAGGTGCGTTGGTCGTCGTCCGTGCAGCCTGGTGCCCAGCCGCCCGGGGGTGCGCCCTTCGGGGCGGTGGCCAGGCGTTGGGCGAGGCTGGTGGCTTGGGCGCCGGTCAGAGTGGAGGCGGCGACCAGGGTGTTGTTCCAGTACTCGCAGATGCCGGCCGACGTGATGCGGTCGGTGGCGTCGAGGCCGGTGCCACGAGGGCCGGAGTCGGTCGGGGAGCAGCCGTAGTAGTCGGTGCCGGTGATCGGGCGGGCCGAGTCGAGGATGCGCTTGCGGAGAGCGTCGTTTGTGGTCAGCACGCTGATCTTCACCCCGGCGACCAACCGCGTCTCCTCGGTCCAACCGGCGTCGTACTGCTTGATGCCAGGTGCCTGTACGTCGTTGAACCACACGTACTGCTGCCGTCGCTCGACCGGCAGGACGGCCTCCTCGCAGGTGTAGCCCCAGTTGCCGAGCCAGTCGTTGTTCCGGCCGATGATCGGCCTGCTGCCCGGCGACGGGAATGCGGGACACGGCGCCGGCCCGGAGACGTGCTGAGTCCAGTCCGCAGGCACCTGGACCTGCACGGTCTTGTACGACTCCCACCGCCACCCGGCGTCCGGCGTCCCGGGCCGCGCGACCAGAGGGTCCGTGCGAATCTCGTTGATCGAATGTGTCGCGGTGAGCGCGGTCGCGACCGCTGCACACGCGAGTACGGCGGCGCCGATCGTGCGACCGGTCCGGCGACGCCGGAGCCGGAAGTGGACGGCGGCCAGCAGGTCGTCGTCCGACGGCGCCTCCGTCGCATGCTTCGACAAGCTCGTCACGATCAGCTTCTCGTGGGCGTCCATCAGCGGTTGACCTCCTCGGCTGTGGTCAGAGTGGTGCGCAGGCTCGCCAGCGCACGATGGATCTGCGACCGCACGGTCGCCGGGCTGCACTCGAGGATCTCGGCGATCTCGGCGTCGGGCAGGTCTTCGTAGTACCGCAGTACGACGGCCGCCCGCTGCTTGGCCGGCAACGTCGCACACAACGCCCAGACCGCGTCCTGTTCGGCTTGAGCGACCGCATGATCCGGGCTCGGCGAGTCCGCCGGTGGATCCGCCGTCGGGCTCTCCCGGCGGAAGAACCGGCGCCAGCGGGAGATGTCGGCGTTGACGATCGAGCGCCGTACGTAGGACTCCGGGTCACCGTCGCGGCAGATCCGTGCCCACCGCGAGTACGCCGCCACCAGCGCGTCCTGCACGGCCTCCTCGGCCCGGCTGTGGTCGCGTGTGATCAGGTACGCGAACCGCAACAACGCCGCGCCGCGCTGTCCCACCCACGCATCGAACTCCGGCCGTTCCATCGGTACCTCCCACCCCTAACCACGCGATGGAAGAGCGGAACGTTGCAGCGTCAGTCCGCCTCGGAGGTGGCCGGGGTCGGGAGGGCCAGCTTCTCGTCGGGCTTGGCCCGGAGTACGTCGTCGACGTACGAGCGCGCCGCCTCCATCGTGTCGACCTCGTGGCCGGCCTCCTCGGACAGGAACCACCGGTGCTCAAGAACCTCGTGGAAGACCTCGGCCGGCTCGAGCTTGCGCTTCAGGTCGCGCGGGACCGAGCGGACCACCGGCTCGAAGACGTCGGTCAGCCACTGGTGGGCGACGATCTCCTCGTCCTCGTTCTGCTGGTCTGTGGCGGCGGCGAACGAGTCGAGGTCGTTGAGCAGCCGGCGGGCCTGGTTCTCCTCCACGTCCAGGCCGGTCAGCCGGAGTAGCCGGCGGGAGTGGTGGCCGGCGTCCACGACCTTCGGCTGGATCCGGACCTGGCTGCCGTCCCAGTCGGTGATGATGTCGATCTCGGCGACGTCGAACCCGAGCTCGTTGAGCCGGCGGATCCGCGAGTCCAGCCGGTGCATCTCGTCGGTGGCGAACTCCTCCGGCGCGGTCAGCTCGGCCCAGAGCGCCTCGTACCGGTCCTGGATGGACTGGACCGTCTCCTGCGGGTCGATGTCCGGGTCGAGCAGCCCGCCCTCCTGCAGGTCGAGCAGCTCGCCGAACAGGTTGATCTCGGCGGTGTAGAGGTCGTGCGCCCGCTGCCCGTCGGAGATGTCCTGGTGCAGCTCACCGGTCTCGGCGTCCACCAGGTACGCCGCGAACGCGCCGGCGTCGCGCCGGAACAACGTGTTGGACAGCGAGCAGTCGCCCCAGAAGAAGCCGAGCAGGTGCAGCCGGACGATCAGCGCGACCAGCGCGTCGATCAGCCGGTTGACCGTGTCCGGGCGCAGCGTGCTGGAGAACAGCGCGCGGTACGGCAGCGAGAACTGCAGGTGCCGGGTGATCAGGATCGAGTCGATCGGCTCGCCGTTGCGGTCGATCCGGTCGGTGATCACGCCGACGGGCTCGACCGAGGGCGACTCCAGCCGTTCCAGGTCGCGCAGCAGCCGGTACTCGTGCAGCGCGAGATGCTCGAGCACCTCCTTGATCGCGTAGACAGTGCCGTTGACCCGGACGAACCGGACCACGTGCCGCGAGATACCGCGCGGCAGCGCGACCAGTTGGTCCTCGGGCCAGTCCTCCAGCGGGACATCCCACGGGAGCGACAGCAGACCGGTGTCCGGGCGGGTGGCGACGAATCGGGGCACGGCCCCCAGTCTGTCAGGAATCCTGAGGCTTCAGCGAGGAGCGCAAGTTGTTGCAAGAACTTGCGTGATCTGGCGTAGTGTTTGCGGCATGACACGACGACTTGCAGAGGTGGCCAAGAAGGTCGGCGTCAGCGAAGCCACCGTGAGCCGGGTCCTGAACGGGAAGCCGGGAGTGTCGGAAGCCACCCGGGAGGCCGTGCTCACCGCGCTGGACGTGCTCGGGTACGAGCGCCCCACCCAGCTGCGCGGGGATCGCGCACGACTGGTCGGCCTGGTGCTGCCGGAGTTGCAGAACCCGATCTTCCCGGCGTTCGCCGAGGTGGTCGGGGGAGCGCTGGCGCAGCAAGGTTTCACGTCCTTGCTCTGCACCCGGACGGTCGGCGGTGTGTCCGAGGCGGACTACGTCGACCTGCTCCTGCAGCAGCAGGTCTCCGGCGTGGTCTTCGCCGGCGGGTTCTACGCGCAGGCGGACGCGCCGCACGAGCACTACGAGCTGATCCAGGAGCGCAAGCTGCCGACCGTGCTGGTCAACGCGGCCGTCGACCACCTCGGCTTCCCGCAGGTGTCCTCGGACGACTACGTCGCCGCCGAGATGGCGATCGGACACCTGCGGGCGCTCGGTCACCGGCGGATCGGCATGGTGCTCGGCCCGCGCGACCACATTCCGTCCCGGCGCAAGCTGGAGGCGTTCGCCGCGTCGGACGAATCCGATCCGGACCTGGTCGAGCACACGATGTTCTCGCTCGAGGGCGGGCACGCGGCCGCCACCCGGCTGGTCAACAAGGGCGTCACCGGCATCGTCTGCGCCAGCGACATCCTTGCCCTGGGCGCCATTCGCGCGGTCCGCCGGGCCGGCCTCCGGGTGCCCGACGACGTCTCCGTGATCGGGTACGACGACTCCGCGATGATGAACTGCACCGACCCGCCACTCACCACCGTCCGGCAGCCGATCGACGCGATGGGCCGGGCTGCCGTCGACATGCTGGTCGCCCTGATCGAGCGCGCCGCAGTCCCCGCCGACGAGCTCCTTTTCGAACCCGAGTTGGTGGTCCGGGCCTCCACGACCCGCGCCCGCGGCTGAGCCGTCCGCCGTACCCGCAACCCCACAGCCGTCGACCGCTGGCCGGTCGGCGGCTGTTTGCGTTGGCCTCGACTACCTGGCTGTAGTCACGATTTTGCATTCTCAAGTCGAGGTATTGCGCGCTCGCGTCGAGTTGCCTACGGTGTGCTCACGATCGAGGGAGAGGGTGGAAGATGACGACAACGCGCCGCGGCCTCGGCCTGTTGCTGGCGGTGGGACTGGGCCTGGGGGCCGTGTCCTGTGGATCGGGGGACGACACACCGGACGCTCAGAGCTCAGCGGGAGCCGACGGGCCGGTCACGATCACGGTCGGCTGCCAGCCGCCGAAGAGCAATCCGAAGGAACGCGCGGCCTGGGACGCGGACGTGGCCGAGTTCCAGAAGCTGCACCCGAACATCACCGTCCAGAGCAAGGACGCGTTCCCCTGCATCAACCCGGACACCTTCCAGGCGAAGCTGGCCGGCGGCACCCAGGAGGACGTCTTCTACGTCTACTACACCGACGTGCAGAAGATCATCAAAGCCCGGCAGGCCGCCGACATCAGCGAGCACGTCGGCACCGTGAAGGCGACCGCTGACCTGCGCGACGACGTCCTGGGCGTGTTCGAGGACGGCGACAAGACCTACGGCCTGCCGCGCAACAACTACAACATGGGCCTGGTCTACAACCGCAAGCTGTTCACCCAGGCCGGTCTCGACGCGGACGCCCCGCCGAAGACGTGGTCCGAGGTGCAGGCGGCGGCCAAGAAGATCGCCGGGCTCGGCGCCGGGTACGTCGGCTTCGGTGAGTACTCCGCGGGCAACACCGGCGGCTGGCACTTCGCCGCGAGCCTGTACGCACGCGGTGGCTCGATGGTCAGCGACGACGGCAAGACGGCCGCGTTCAACAGCGCCGAGGGCAAGGCGGTCCTGGAGAACCTCAAGCAGATGCGCTGGAACGACAACTCGATGGGCAGCAAGCAGCTCCTCCAGTGGGAGGACCTGATGCGGATGATGGGCTCCGGCAAGCTCGGCATGATGATCGGCGCGCCGGACGTGGTGCAGTCGGTGAACAACGACTTCCAGGGCAAGTTCGAGGACTACGGCGTCACCGCCGTACCGGAGTCCGAGGGGAAGGCGTCGCTGAGCGGTGGCGACGGCTACATGTTCAACCCGAAGGCGACGCCGGAGAAGATCAAGGCCGGCCTGCTGTGGCTGGAGTTCCACGAGCTCACGCCGGGCAAGGGGCAGTTCAACTACCAGCGGTCGAAGGAGCAGGGCCGCCCGGTCGGGCTGCCGATCCCGGACCTGTACGGCGACTCCGCGCCGGGCAAGGAGATCGTTGCCCTTCGCAAGCAGTACGCCACCGTGCCGGTCGACCACTTCGCGCCGTACGTCGCTGCCCAGTCCACCATCACCAACAAGCTCGAGCCGCCCAAGGCGCAGGAGCTGTACGCCGTCCTCGACGTCGCGATGTCCGCCGTCCTCACCCGGCAGGACGCCGACATCGACAAACTCCTCTCCGACGCGGAGTCCAAGGCCAACAAGATCCTGGCGAAGAACACCTAGATGACTGTTACCGAGGAGCAGGTCCGTCGTTCGCACCCGATGCGGACGACGGACCCGCAGTCACCCGGCGACCACGGCGCTCTGCGGAGAGCGGTGGGGCGGAATCTTACGGCGTACGGGTTCTTGTGTGGGGCGTTGATCTGTTTCGCCTTGTTCTCCTGGTACCCGATGGTGCGGGAGGTGCTGCTGTCCTTCCAGGAGAACAACTTCGTCGACCCGCCGAAGTGGGTGGGGTTCGACAACTTCCGGACCGTGATCGAGGACCCGGCGTTCCGGTCGGCCTGGATCAACACGGCGGTGTTCAGCGGGCTTGCGCTCGTCATCGGGTACGCCGTGCCGTTCGTGCTGGCCGTCGTACTCAACGAGCTCAAGCATGCGAAGGCGTACCTGCGGTTCGTCGTCTACCTCCCGGTGATGTTGCCGCCGGCGGTCGCCGTACTGCTGTTCAAGTGGTTCTACGACCCGGGATCCGGCCTGTTTAATCAGGTGCTGGACGTGTTCGGCATCCCGCCGCTGAGCTGGCTCGACTCGACCAGTACGGCGCTCGTCAGCCTGGTGCTCGTCTCGACCTGGATGAACCTCGGCACCGGCACGCTGATCTACCTGGCCGCGCTGCAGAGCATCCCGGGTGACCTGTACGAGTCGGCCGAACTCGACGGGGCCGGCCTGTTCAGGCGGGTCTGGCACGTGACGATCCCGCAGACCAAGCTGATCCTGCTGGTGATGTTGCTGCTGCAGGTCGTCGCGACCATGCAGGTGTTCATCGAGCCGTACCTGCTGACCGGCGGCGGCCCGGAGAACGCGACCGTCACGGTGGCCTACCTGATGTACCAGTACGCCTTCAACTTCGGCGACTTCGGCGGCGGTGGCGCGCTCGGCCTGATGCTGATGGTCGTGCTGATGGTGTTCTCCGCGATCTACCTGCGCGTGTCCCGGGAGGCCGAACGATGAGAACCCTCGTCTCACCACAGGCGCTGCGGACTCCGCACGGCCGGGTCATGTACTGGGCGACGCTGACCCTGACGGTGGTCGGATTCACCGGCGCCTTCGTGTTCCCGCTGTACTGGATGGTGACCGGCGCGCTCAAGTCGCCGGACGAGCTGGCGCAGATCCCGCCGAGCTTCTTCCCGAACGACTACGACTTCGGGGTCTACAAGGAGGCGTGGGAGCAGCTGCAGCTGGGGGTGTTCCTGAAGAACACCGTGCTGTACGCCGGGGGCGCCTGGCTGTTCACGCTCGCGGTCGACGTCACGGCGGCGTACGCGTTGTCGAAGTTGCGGCCGGTGTTCGGGAAGGTCGTGCTGGGCGCGATGCTCGCGACCTTGATGATCCCGCCGATGGTGTTGCTGCTGCCGACGTACCTGACTGCGAAGGACCTGCCGATCCTGCACCTCGACCTGCTGAACACGCCGTGGGCGATTTGGTTGCCGGCAGCAGCGAACGGGTTCTTCGTGTTCCTGCTGAAGCGGTTCTTCGATTCGATTCCGCGGGAACTGCTGGAGGCGGCGGAGATCGACGGGGCGTCGCCGGCCAGGATCCTGTGGTCGATCGTGCTGCCGGTGTCGCGGCCGATCCTCGGCGTGGTGTCGATCCTGTCGGTGGTGACGGTGTGGAAGGACTTCGTCTGGCCGCTGCTGGTGCTGCCGGAGACGGACAAGATGTCGATCAGCGTCGGCATCGCGTCGCTGTCCGCGCAGATGCCGCAGAACGTGCTGATCGCCGCCCTGGTGATCGCCAGCCTGCCCACCATCCTGGTGTTCTTCATCTTCCAACGCAGCATCATGTCCGGCCTCACCGCCGGAAGCCTCAAAGGATAAGGAGATTTCATGGCGGACGCGTGGTGGCGGGGTGCTGCGATTTATCAGGTCTATTTGCGGAGTTTTGCTGATGGGAACGGGGATGGGGTCGGGGATCTGGCGGGGTTGCGGGAGAGGTTGCCGTATCTGGCTGAGTTGGGGGTGGATGCGATCTGGTTGAACCCCTGGTATCCGTCGCCGATGGCGGACGGTGGGTACGACGTCGCGGACTACCGGGCGATCGATCCGGCGTTCGGGACGCTGGCGGAGGCCGAGGCGTACATCGCCGAGGCGCACGCGCTGAACATCCGCACCATCATCGACATCGTCCCGAACCACGGCTCCGACCAGCAGGACTGGTTCGTCCAGGCCCTAGAGGCCGGCCCCGGCTCACCCGAGCGCGAGCGCTTCATCTTCCGCCAGGGCAACGGAGACCAGCCACCCAACGACTGGCAGTCCATCTTCAACGGCCCGGCCTGGACCCGGGTCGAGGACGGCGAGTGGTACCTGCACCTGTTCGCCCCCGAGCAGCCCGACTTCAACTGGCGCAACCCCGAGGTGGTCGAGGAGTTCCACGACATCCTCCGGTTCTGGCTGGACCGTGGCGTGGACGGGATCCGGATCGACAGCGCCGCGGTGCTGTTCAAGGACCTGGACAGCGTCGAGGAGTCGTACACCGACCACGACGAGGTGCACGAGGTGTACCGGGGCTGGCGGCGGATCACCGACGAGTACGACGACCGGTTCCTGGTCGGCGAGATGTGGATGCCGGACCAGGAGCGGTTCGCGCTGTACCTGCGCCCGGACGAGATGCAGACCGCCTTCAACTTCGACTTCCTGTCCCGCCCGTGGCAGGCCGACGAGCTGAAGGCCTCGATCGACCTCACCCTGACCACCCATGTCCCGATCGGCGCCCCGCCGACCTGGGTGCTGTCCAACCACGATGTCACTCGGCCGGTCACGAAGTACGGCCGCCCGGACACGTCGTTCTCGCACCAGGACCGCAAGCACGGCATGCGCACCGACCTGGTCCTCGGCGAGCGCCGGGCCCGCGCGGCAGCTCTGCTCGCGATGGCGCTCCCGGGCGGCCTGTACGTCTACCAAGGCGAGGAGCTCGGCCTGCCCGAGGTCGAGGACCTGCCCGACCACCTGCTGCAGGACCCGATCTTCACCCGTTCCAACGGAACCGATCGCGGTCGCGATGGTTGCCGAGTGCCCCTTCCCTGGTCCGGCATGGAGCCGCCGTTCGGCTTCGGCGCCGGGATGCCGTGGCTCCCGCAGCCGGCCGACTGGAAGAACCTCACCGCCGAGTCCCAGCACGACGACCAGAACTCGATGCTCACTCTCTACCGCACCGGCCTCAAGCTCCGCCGCACCCACCTCGGCGACGGCACCCTGCGCTGGCTCGAGACCCCACCCGGCGTCCTCGCCTTCACCCGCGAGAGCCTGATCTCCATCACCAACCTGAGCCCGGACCCGATCGAGCTTCCGCCGAACGACGAACTGCTGCTGGCCAGCAGCCCGTTGGACGACGGACTACTGGCCGGCGACAGTACGGCGTGGATCAGGTGAGCGGACGGAATCGCCGCAACCGCAGGCTGTTCGAGACCACGAAGACCGAACTGAAGGCCATTGCGGCCCCGGCCAGCATCGGGTTGAGCAGCCCCGCGGCGGCCAACGGGATCGCGGCCACGTTGTAGGCGAATGCCCAGAACAGGTTGCCCTTGATGGTGCGCAGCGTGCTGCGGGACAGGCGGATGGCGTCCGCCGCCGCGCGCAGGTCGCCGCGGACCAGGGTCAGGTCGCTGGCCTCGATCGCCACGTCGGTGCCGGTGCCCATGCTCAGGCCGAGGTCGGCCTGGGCGAGGGCAGCCGCGTCGTTGACGCCGTCGCCGACCATGGCGACCACGCGGCCCTCGTCCTGCAGCTTCTTGACCGCGTCGACCTTGTCGGCCGGCAGCACCTCGGCGATCACCTCGTCGATGCCGACCTCGGCCGCCACCTTCGACGCCACCGCTTCGTTGTCACCGGTCAGCAGCACCGGCCGCAGTCCAAGCTCACGAAGCTGCTTGATGGCCTGCGCCGACGTCTCCTTCACGGTGTCCGCGACGACCAGCACTGCCCGCGCCTGACCGTCCCAGCCGACGGCAACCGCAGTGCTGCCCTCGGCCTCGGCGTGCTCCTTCGCGTGCGCCAGGTCGTCCGGCAGGTACTGGCTCCACTCCTCCAGCAGCCGGGTCCGTCCGACCAGTACGGCGTGCCCGTCGACGATGCCCTGGACGCCAAGGCCCTCGACGTTCCCGAAGTCCTCGACCTCGGGCAGCGTGCCGACCTCGGCAGCAGCGCCTCGTGCGATGGCGGCAGCGATTGGGTGCTCGCTGGAGTGCTCCAGCGCCCCGGCCAGCCGCAGCACCTCGGCCCGGTCCTCGGACGGCGCCAGCAGTACGTCGACCAGCTCCATCCGGCCCGTGGTCACGGTGCCCGTCTTGTCCAGCACGACGGTGTCGATCCGGCGGGTGGACTCGAGCACCTCCGGGCCCTTGATCAGAATGCCCAGCTGCGCGCCGCGACCGGTCCCGACCATCAGCGCGGTCGGCGTGGCCAGCCCGAGCGCACAGGGGCAGGCGATGATCAGTACGGCGACCGCCGCGGTGAACGCGACCTCCACCGGCGACCCGTTCCCGAGCCAGAACCCGAGCGTGCCCAGCGCCAGCCCGATCACGATCGGCACGAAGATCCCGGACACCTTGTCGGCCAGCCGCTGGACCGCGGCCTTCCCATTCTGGGCGTCCTCGACCAGCCGGGCCATCTGCGCCAGCTGGGTGTCCGCTCCGACCCGGGTCGCCCGGACCACGAGCCTGCCGCCCGCGTTCACGGTGGCGCCGACGACCGCGTCACCCTCGCCGACCTCGACCGGCACCGACTCACCGGTCAGCATCGATGCGTCCACCGCACTGCTCCCGGTGACGATCACGCCGTCGGTCGCGACCTTCTCACCCGGCCGTACGACGAACTGGTCGCCGACCACCAGCTGGTCCGCCGGAATCCGGACCTCGGCACCGTTCCGCAGTACGGCGACATCCTTCGCACCCAGCTCCAGCAGTGCCCGCAGGGCTGCACCGGACCGGCGCTTGGCACGGGCCTCGAAGTACCGGCCGGCCAGGATGAACGTGGTGACGCCGGCCGCGACCTCGAGGTAGATCTCCTCCGCCCCGCCGCCCCGGGACGGGATCAGCGTGAACGGCATCTTCATCCCCGGCTCGCCGGCGCCGCCGATGAACAACGCGTACAGCGACCACAGGAAGGCGCTCACGACGCCCAGCGAGATCAGCGTGTCCATCGTGGCGGCGCCGTGCCGCAGGTTGGTCCAGGCGGCCTTGTGGAACGGCCAGGCCGCCCACGTGACCACCGGGAAGGCCAGCGTGAGCGACGCCCACTGCCAGAAGTCGAACTGCAGCGCGGGGATCATGCCGAACGCGATCACCGGGACCGCGAGCGCGATGCTGGCGAACAGGCGCTGCCGCAGCGGCTTGAGCTCGTCCGGCTCCTCGGCGTCGGGTGCGTCGACCGCGGGCGCCGGAAGCGCGGCGGTGTAGCCGGTCTTCTCGACGGTCGCGACCAGGTCGTCGGTGGTGATGCCGTCCGCGAAGGTCACCTTCGCCTTCTCGGTGGCGTAGTTGACGGTCGCGATGACGCCGTCCATCCGGTTCAGCTTCTTCTCCACCCGGGCGGCGCACGAGGCGCACGTCATGCCACCGATGATGAGCTCGACGGACTGACCGGATTCTGTGGTGGTCATTGCAGTGTGCCTCCTCTCTCAGTGACCGTGCGGGGTCTCTTCGTGCCCCGGAGCAGACGGCTGCCCCGACGGCTGCATGGACGGCTTTGCCGACGGCAGCGACGTGGGCGGAACGATCTGGGTCTTGCCGTCGGCGCCCACCGTCACGGTGAACTCGGCGGTGTGGACCGCGCCCGCGTGCTGGAAGTCCAGGAACAGGCTGTACGTGCCCGCGGTCGGGAAGGTGGTGCCGAAGGTGATCTGCGGCCCGCCCTTCATACCCGGCTTCGCGTCCTGCGACGGGTGGGTGTGCAGGTAGGCGAGGTCGCCGCTGCGCAGGGACACCAGGTGCCCGAATGCGCCCAGGTACGGCTGCAGGTCGTTTACCGGCTTCCCGCCCCGGCTGATCGTGAACGTCAGCTCGGACTCCTTGCCCGCGACCGGGTTACCTGCCAGCGTCACGTCGTATCCGTCGAAGCTGTAGACACTGGCCGGCTCGCTGAGCGGGACCGGGATGTAGAGGCCGGAGACGTTGACGTCCGTGCCGAGGGTCAGCGTCCGGTCGAGACCGGCCGGCTGGAAGTCGGCGAACAGCCGCCACGTGCCACCGGCGGTGAACGTGAACGGAATGCTCCAGGTCCCACTCGCGTCCCGGGTCGGGTGCACGTGGTGGAAACCGGACAGGTCACGCCGGACCACGATCAGGTGCAGGTCCTTCTCGTGCGTCTCGGTGTACTGCGTGACCGGCTTGCCGTCCGGGCCCTGGATGGTGAAGCGCAGCTCGGTCTTGGCGCCGGGCTGGTAGAACGTCGTCGCGGGGGTGAGGGTGTAGCCGGCCTCGGAGACCGAGAGCCCGGGCAGTTGCCCACCGGACTCGCTGTGCCCCGCCCCGTGTCCTGCTGCTGGTTCCTCCATACCGCCCATCTCCTCGTTGTGCGCCGGGGCGGTGGTGTCGGCCGCCGCGATCGGGTCCACCGCGGAGCCGACCGCGAACGCCGCCCCGAAGGCGAGCGCGAGCGCACCGGCGAACGCGCCGAGCCGGAGCGCGGCGGCCCGGCTCACGACGCCGCCAGTTCGTAACCCGCCTCGTCGACGGCCTCGCGGACGGAGGCCTCGTCGAGAGCGGACTCACTCGTCACGTGCACCGCGGAGGTGCCACCCGCGACGAGGTCGATGCTGACTTCCTGCACCCCGGCGATCTTGCCGATCTCCTCGGTGACGGAAGCGGAGCAGTGCCCGCAGGTCATGCCGGAGACGGAGTAGGTCGTGGTGGTCATAGTGGTTCTCCTTGCTCGGGATCTCGATTCAGCTGCGGACCAGACGGGCGATGGCGTCGGAGGCCTCGCGGACCTTCTCCTCGGCCTCGGCGCCGCCCTTCTGCGCGGCCTCGACCACGCAGTGCGCCAGGTGCTCGTCCAGCAACTCCAGCGAGAAGGACTGCAGCGCCTTGGTGGCCGCCGACACCTGGGTGAGGATGTCGATGCAGTACTTGTCCTCCTCGACCATCCGCTGCAGGCCGCGGATCTGGCCCTCGATCCGCCGCAGCCGCTTCAGGTGGCTGGTCTTCTCGGCGGTGTATCCGTGCACGTGCTCGGCGTCGTGGGTCATCTCCGGCTCCTTCAGCTTCCTCACTGCTACCCCTTAGGGGTATGTCGACAGGCAAGAAGTTACCCCCTTGGGGTATCAGATGCAAGTCCTTGGGTGATACCGGCGGGGGGTATTTTCAGGCATTTTCACCACGCTCCGCGAACAAACCTGCCAAGCTGTGCGTCGGAACGGCGACAAGGGGGTCAGATGCCGGAGCTGGCGATCAGCACACGCGGCCTGCGCAAGACCTTCCGGAACCGGCGGGGCCGGAAGGTGGTGGCGGTCCAGGGCCTCGACCTGGACGTGCCGGTCGGCGGGGTGCACGGGTTCCTGGGCCCGAACGGGTCCGGAAAGACCACGTCGATCCGGATGCTGCTCGGGCTGATCCGGGCCGACGCGGGGACGATGACGGTGTTCGGCCGGCCGGTGCCGGCCGAGCTGCCGGACGTGGTCGGCCGGGTCGGCGCGATCGTCGAGTCGCCGAAGTTCTTCCCGGCGTTCAGCGGCCGGAAGAATCTCGAGCTGCTCGCCGAGGCGATCGGCGCGCCGCGGCAGCGGGTCGGCGAGGTGCTCGAGCAGACCTCGCTCGGCGAGCGCGGCAAAGACCGGTTCCGGGCGTACTCGCTCGGCATGAAGCAGCGGCTGGCGATCGCGGCCACGCTGCTCAAGGAGCCCGACCTGCTGATCTTCGACGAGCCGACCAACGGGCTCGACCCGGCCGGGATCCGGGAGATCCGCGAGACCATGCGCAGTCTCGGCGACCAGGGCAGGACGGTGCTGGTCAGCTCGCACATCCTGGCCGAGGTCGAGCAGGTCGCCGACACCGTCTCGATCATCGGCCACGGCCGGCTGCTCGCCGCCGGCTCGGTCACCGAGGTGATCGGCGGTGGTACGGCGGGAACCGTGAAGGTTGCCGTGGACAACCACGAGGCGGCGACCCGGATCCTGACCGCGGCCGGGATGACGGTGCGCGCCGACGGCAGCTACCTGCTCGTCGACGGCGCCGAGCACCCGGCCGACGTGACCCGCCGGCTGGCGCAGCAGGAGCTGTACGTGTCCGAGCTGATCCCGGTCCGCGCCGACCTGGAGTCGGTCTTCCTCGAGCTCACCGAAGGCGAGGGGTTGTGATGCTGCGCCTCACCGGAGTGGAGCTCCGCCGGCTGACCGCGCGCCGGCTGACGGTCATCGGCGTACTCGGGGTGCTGGCGATCACCGTGCTGCTGATGGTCGTCGTCTGGAACGACGCCCGCCCGATGTCCGCGGAGGAGCAGCGGTCGTCGCAGGCGCAGTTCGAGGCCGCGCACGAGTACTGGGTGCAGAACGGGGAGGCGGATCGCAAGCGCTGCGAGGCGGACTGGGAGAACCAGCCGGACCCGAAGCCGGCGAAGGCGGAGTTCTGCAACTTCCGGGAGCCGGTCATCGACGACTTCGGCAAGCCGCGGGTGGTGTTCGCCGAACTGATGCCGGAGTTGCTGCTCGGGTCGTCGTACCTGCTGGTCTTCGCCGCGTTCCTGATCGGGGCCAGTTTCGTCGGGGCCGAGTTCAGCACCGGCGCGATCGGCAACTGGCTGACGTTCGAGCCGCGGCGGCTGCGGGTGTACGGCAGCAAGTTGCTGGCCGCCGCGATCGGGTTCGTCCCGGTGGCGGTCGGCGTGCTCGCCATCCTGACGTTCGGGACGTACCTGATCGTCGACCAACTCGGAGACACCTCGAGTACGACGGGGAAGGTCTGGCGCGACCTCACTGCGACGGGCGGCCGGGCCGTCCTGCTGGTCGCCGTCGGCGCCGCGCTCGGTGGGGTGGTCGGGCTGCTGCTCCGGCACACCGCGGCCGCGATCGGCGTGGCGATGGGATACCTGGTCCTGATCGAGGGTGTCTTCGCCGGATTCCTGAACCAGGCCCAGCCGTGGCTGGTGAAGCTCAACTTCGACGCCTTCGTCCGGCACGACGCGACGTACTTCGTGAACCAGTGCTCGACCGGATCCGACGGCAGCTACATGTGTAGCAGCATCGAGAAGACGCTGTCCTTCGAGCACGGCGCCTGGTACCTCGGCATTCTTGCCGTCGTCCTGATCGTCCTCGGCGGAGCGGTGTTCTACCGCCGGGACATCACCTCCTAGAGCGGCGGAGGCGGCCGAACAGCACGAGCCCGAGCGTGATGGCGGCGGCGACTGCGCCCAGTGCGAGGCCACGACGGAGACCGGGCGGCGTGTAGGTGCAGTCGATCCGGTCCGCGTTGCCGGTCAGCTGTACGGCGCGACCAGACCGCCGTAGTCCCGGGGCGTCTGCGCCTTGCCGCCGCCGGCCGAGCACTTCCAACCCGGCAGCTTCGGTACGGCGATCACGGCGTACCCCTGGGTGCCCGGAGGCAGCGTCGCGCTGATCGAGTGACCGCCCACCTCGACGTCCGTCGCCCCGCTCAACCGCAGCATCCGCACCGCCTTCGCGAGACGCTGCTCGTCGAGGCAGCCGAGCGCGCCGGTGGCGGTGATCCCGGACGGGGAGCCGCTGAACTTGATCTCGGCCGACACCACCCCGGACGCCGGGACCGTGCCGAGCCGAACCATCTCGCTGTTCGTGTTGATGCCCGGCCGGCGGCTCGCGGTCAACTCATGCCACTGCTCGCCGTCGGTCAGCCGGGCCGCGCCGGACACCCGTGGCTGGTGCAGGAACGCCGTCGTACCAGGTGTGCAGCGCCCGACCAGTTTCACGTCGCCGCCTGTGATCGATTTGCTGCCGCGGTACTCGGGCACCTCGTACACCTGCGTCCCGAGCAGCCGCTCCTGGGCGACGAACGCGTTCGAGGCGGCCGTCGCCCCGAGCCGCCGCCGGACCGTCACCAGCGGCGGCACCTGGGACCGGGTGATCGTCTCCTTGCCGCCCGCCTCGAGGTGCATCCGCGCGCCGATCGAGAAGATCGCGTCGGTCACCGGGTGCTCCAGATCGTCGGACGCGCGCCCGTACCCGGTCCAGCCGAAGCCGAGGCCGGTCAGGGTCTGGTTCACCGAGTAGGGGAGCAGGCTGCTGTAGAGCCCGGCGCCCTGCCCGCCGAGCAGCATCGGGTCGTTCGGCGTCACCGACGTCCCCGGATCGGCCCGGTACTGCGGCCAGGCGTTGGCGCCCTGGATCGCCTCGGACCGCTCGGTCTGGTGCTGGTTCCACGGCGGCACCGACGAGCTGAGGAGCTTCGCTCGCTCCTCGTCCGTCACCACCGCGGTCCACGTGGTCTCGACCGCGACGACGGCCATCACGACGGCGAACGCCGCCGCGATCGGCCACTTGACGCGTCGCCCGGCGGCAAAGCGCCGTACGACCCAGATGGTGCCCAGTGCAGCGATCGTGACAGCGCCGGAGGCGATCAGCACGGTCATCGCGTGATCGGTCAGCAGCGGACTGCCGTCGGAGAGTACGGCGATGACCGCGAGCAGAGCCCCGCCGCCCAGCAAAGCCAACGGGCCGGGCACCCGAGCGGCGACCGAGATCCAGGCCACGACGATGAGCACGCCGCAGAGCACGAAGGCCTCGCGGTACTGGCTGCCGTTCGGGGTGTCGAAGCCGTGCCACATCTCCTGCGTCGGCGTCCACCTGAACGACAGCGCGATCGCGGCGGTCGTCACGATCCAGACCAGCTTGGTCCGGATCGGCACGAACTTGTTGAACGGCAACGTCAGGGCAAGGAGCAGGGCGGCGGTTCCGACGTACAGGCTGGCGGTGCGGCCGACGCCCTCGGACAGCGGCAGCAGGCGGGACAGGAAGATGTCGACCGGGGACGGCGTGAAGATGCCGGACGGCGACGGGGTGGCGTCGTCGTTCGCGGCGAAGATCGGCAGCAGGCTCGGCCCGGCCAGCGCGATCCCGAGCACGAACGCGATACCGTGCCGGACGACGCCGCGCAGTCGCAGCCACCAGGTCAGGTCACTGGTCAGCACCCGCGCGATCAGGTACAGCCCGGCCGCGATCGTTGCCATGTAGGCGGTGTAGAAGTTGGAGACCCAGAAGACGGCGACCACGAGCACGCTGAGCAGCCGGTTGGTCCGGCGCAGTGACCACTCGGCGACCAGGAAGAACATCGGCAGCGCGATCAGGCCGTCCAGCCACATCGGCACGTACGCTCCGTCGTCGATCGCCCACCCACAGACGCCGTACGACGCTCCCAAAATAGCTGCAACCCAACGGGGTCCTGGCGACATCTTGAGTAGTAGGACCGCCATCGCGGCGGCGGCCAGGCTCAGCTTGAGGACGGTGATGACGTAGACGGCCAGGTCGATCTGGTCGCGCGGGAAGAGACCCACCAGCAAGGACAATGGGCTGCCGAGGTCGACGCCGTAGTCGGCCAGGAACCCGACGCCGAACGCGCTCTGCCAGTTGAAGAGCAGGTCACCTTGGGCGCGGCCGTGCAGGACGTCCCACAGGTGGGCGAAGAAGGGGATGTACTGGGTACCGAGATCGTTGGTACTGCGGGACAGTGAACCGAAGGGAAAGGTACCGCGGATGAATCCGGAGGCGGCGAACACCGCCGCCACCAGCACACCGGCCACGAGCGCAGGCAGGAGAGCCGAGCGCCTCGGGTCCTGCTCCGCTCCGCCGTCCACTGGTCGCCCCTCAGTTCAGTCCCCGTACCCACCCGCTCGATCGAGCGCCAAAGTAGCGCGTAGTTCCGGTCTGGACAAGAATCGGTCCTGGCGAGGGAGGTGGGACGGCTGATGCGGCTGAGTCTCGTGGTGCCGTGTTACAACGAGGTCGACGTGGTCGACCGGTTCCATGAAGCCGTCAGCCGGGAGCTCGCCGAGCTCGGCCGGCCCTACGAGATCGTGTACGTCGACGACGGCAGCAGCGACGGGACGCTCGACGCCCTGGTGCAGCTCGCGGACAACGATCCAGCGGTCCGGTACCTGTCCTTCAGCCGGAACTTCGGCAAGGAGGCCGCGATGCTGGCCGGCCTGCGGTACGCCTCCGGCGACGCGGTGGTGATCATGGACGCCGACCTGCAGCACCCGCCGGAGCTGATCGGCCGGATGCTGGACCTGTACGAGCGCGGCTTCGACCAGGTGATCGCCCGCCGGAACCGGGTCGGCGACCCGGCTACCCGGACGCTGTTCGCCCGCGCTTACTACTGGCTGATCAACAAGTGGGCCGACGTCGAGCTGGTCGACGGGGTGGGCGACTTCCGGCTGCTGTCCCGCCGGGCCGTGAACGGGCTGCTGGAGCTGGGGGAGTACAACCGGTTCTCCAAGGGGCTGTTCGCCTGGATCGGGTTCGAGTCGATCCTGTTCGAGTACGACAACGTGAAGCAGCCGGCCGAGCGGAAGAGCCGGTGGACCTTCCGCCGGTTGCTCGAGTACGGGCTGGACGGGCTGCTGTCGTTCAACAACCGGCCGCTGCGGCTGGCGATCTACATCGGCCTGCTGCTCACCGCGGTCGCCGCCGGGTACGCGGTCTGGGTGATCGCGGTCGCGGTGCTGCGCGGGGTGGAGATGCCCGGGTACGTCACGCTGATCGCGGCCATCGTCGGGCTCGGCGGGCTGCAGATGGTGATGCTCGGGGTGATCGGCGAGTACATCGGCCGGATCTACTACGAGACCAAGAAGCGCCCGCACTACCTGCTGAAGCAGACCAACCTGAACCCGGCCGACCACCCGGCCACCCAGGACGAACAGCGGCGGAAGGTGACCTAGACGGACCACGGCCCCGGATGGTCGAGCCATCCGGGGCCGCAGCTGCGTTCCGTCGTACCGCGCTGATCGGATCAGGCGGTCAGGCGCTCCTCGGTGGAGGCGGAGAAGAGGTGCAGCTTGTCCGGCACCGCCGCGAGGTGAACGGTCGAGCCCTTCTCGACCGGCATCCGGGCGTCGATCCGGGCGACGATCTGCTGGTGCTCGTTGTTGTGCTCCGCGGTGCCGTACAGGTACGCGTCGGCGCCGAGCTCCTCGACCACCGCGACGTGGACGGGCAGGCCCTGGTCGGCGACCTTGAAGGCCTCCGGCCGGACACCCACGGTCAGCGTCTTGTCGCTGCCGGCCTTGGCGAGCAGGCTGCGCTCGAGCGGGATGACGTAGTCGCCCAGCTTCGCGCCGCCCTCGGTGATGTCGGCGTTCAGCAGGTTCATCGCCGGCGAACCGATGAAGCCCGCGACGAACTTGTTCTTCGGGTGGTCGTACAGGTTCAGCGGGGTGTCGACCTGCTGCAGCAGGCCGTCCTTCAGTACGGCGACCCGGTCGCCCATCGTCATGGCCTCGACCTGGTCGTGGGTGACGTAGACGGTCGTGACACCGAGACGCTGCTGGAGCTCGGCGATCTGGGTGCGGGTCTGGACCCGGAGCTTGGCGTCGAGGTTCGACAGCGGCTCGTCCATCAGGAAGACCTGCGGGTTACGCACGATCGCGCGGCCCATCGCGACCCGCTGACGCTGACCACCGGACAGCGCCTTCGGCTTGCGCTCCAGGTACTCCTCCAGGCCCAGCAGTTTGGCGGCCTCCATCACGCGCTTGGCGCGGTCCTCCTTGGAGACACCCTGCATCTTCAGGGCGAAGCCCATGTTGTCGGCGACCGACATGTGCGGGTAGAGAGCGTAGTTCTGGAACACCATCGCGATGTCCCGCTCCTTCGGCGGACGGTGCGTGACGTCGCGGTCGCCGATGTAGATGGAGCCCTCGTTGACCTCTTCGAGGCCCGCGAGCATCCGGAGCGAGGTGGACTTGCCGCAACCCGACGGGCCGACGAGAACCATGAACTCGCCGTCCTCGATCTCGAGGTTGAGCTTGTCGACGGCGGGGGTGTCACCACCGGGGTAGATCCGGGTGGCTGCCTTGAAAGACACAGTGGCCATGACGATGTACATCCCTTCACCGGCAGGAACGTGCCGGACGATCCGAGTAAAGGCCCCCGGCCGGGGGTGCGCCTATCCTCACCCGCCCGGCTCGTCCTGACAAGGTGTACGGCGTGTGACGTGTCCGTACTGTTCACGTTGTGGACAACTCCGCGCATCCTGCAAGTTCTTGCAGGATCTTGCTGCAAGAACAACGACCGGCTGGGTACAGTTCCGGGCGTGAGCAGCAGAGCACGGCTGGCGGACATCGCGGCCAAGGCGGGGGTGAGTGAGGCCACGGTCTCGCGGGTGCTGAACGGCAAGCCGGGGGTGGCGGAGGAGACCAAGCAGTCGGTCCTGACCGCGCTCGACGTTCTCGGGTTCGAACGGCCGACCCGGTTGCGGCGCCGGTCGGCGGGGCTGATCGGGCTGGTGATGCCGGAACTGATCAACCCGATCTTCCCGGCGTTCGCCCAGGTGATCGAGTCGGCGTTGTCACAGCGCGGGTTCACCCCGGTGCTGTGCACGCAGTCGCCGTCCGGCGCGACCGAGGAGGAGTACGTCGAGATGCTGCTGGAGCGCGGCGTCTCCGGGATCATCTTCGTCTCCGGCCTGCATGCGGACACCGGGGCCGACCACGAGCGCTACCAGTCGCTGGTGGACCGGCGGCTGCCGGTGGTGTTCGTGAACGGCTGGCTGCCCGCGGTCGAGGCGCCGTTCGTGTCGTCGGACGAGTACGCCGCGATGGAGCTCGCGGTGTCCCACGCGGTCGCCCTCGGCCACCGCAGGATCGGGTTCGCGTCCGGGCCGGAGCGGTTCATCGTCGTTCAGCGCAAGCTGGCCGGCTACCGCACCTCGATGAAGGCGCAGCTCGGCCTGACCGATCCGGAGCTCGACGAGCTGGTCGCCCTGAGCATGTTCGGCGTCGAGGGTGGCGCCGCGGCCGCGCAGCAGCTGCTCGACGCCGGGGTCAGCGCGGTCATCTGCGGCTCCGACATGATGGCGCTCGGCGTCATCCGCGCTGCCCGCCAGCGCGGCCTCTCCGTCCCCGGCGACATCTCGGTCGTCGGCTACGACGACGCCCCGATGATGGAGTTCACCGACCCACCCCTCACGACGATCCGCCAACCCGTCCAGGCCATGGGCCTCGCCGCGGTCCAGTCACTCCTGGAAGAAGTCCGCGGCCACACGACGCCGCACACGGAGTTCCTGTTCCGCCCGGAGCTGGTCGTCCGCGGCTCCACCGGCCCGGTCAGAACGGGTACCTGACGCGGAGGCCGGGCGGCGCGGTGCTGTTGGTGGTCCGGATGTCCGTGATCTCCGCGGTCACACCCGGCGGGTCAGAACCAGTTCTCGCAGGTCTTGTTTCGGAAGTCGGCCACGGAGCGGGTTTCCAGCGTGTCGAAGTCGTCGAGCGACGGCGCCAGCACGGTGCCGGGCCGGAGGCCTTTCAGGTCCTGCTCACTGAACTCGAGGTGAGCCGCCGACCGGCTGCTGTCGTTCAGCCGGAGCGTCGTACGGAGGACTCCGGCCCGGGACCGTCCCCTGCCGGGCGGTTCCGGGCCGGAGGGCCTGGGGTGGGGCTACTTCTGGAAGGCGGCTGCCGCGGCGGAGGCGATGCCGTTGGCCCAGAGCTGGTCCACGCGGGCGCGCTCGTTGACGTCCGGGTAGGCGTTGGTGCAGGACGGGCCGGGGCCGCCGCCGGACATCAGCTCGGAGCACGGACCGGAGTAGTGGTCCGGCAGGCCGAGCACGTGACCGGTCTCGTGGGCGGTGATCCGGGTCGGGTCGTACTGCTGGGACTGGGCGTAGTCCAGGAAGATGTAGCCCCGGCCGTGGCCGTCGGTGGACGCGTACGAACCGCGCGGGTCGTTGCCCTCGGTGTAGTAGAAGTCGTAGTTGCTGCCCTCGACCAGGGTGACGTTGGCGACCGAGGAGTTCCAGATCGACGTGCTGGAGTTGATCTGGTTGCGGAAGGTCGGCGCGTCGACGGCGTAGGTGACCGTGACGGCGAGGGCCTTGTTACCGGCCTTGGCCTGCTTGGCGCGCGCGGACTTGATCACGGCGTCGTAGAACGCCTTGGTGGCGGCCTGGTCCTGCGGCGAACCCGTGTACGCGGCGCGGGTCTGCGAGGTGGACACCGACGAGGTGTCCTGCGCCGGCGCGGGGGACGCTGCGGCGAAGGTGGGGACGGCCAGCGCGGCGGCGGCGAGCCCCGCAAGCGAAGTCAGGATACGGCGATGCGACATTGGAGGGCCTCACTCCGGATCTGTGGCGGAAAGCGACCGGCGAATTACTGATCGCTACAACCGGGATGCTGCCAAGCCGCGTCGAATTCCGCACCAGATCACTAAAAAGTCGGGGGTTAACCCGCGAACCGCTGCCGCCGTTCTATGGCCCCCATAGCCCGCGGCCTATGTCGCGTGCGCAGAACCAACCACGGCCCGGCAGGCCCGAATGCGTGGTTCTTCCGATGCGGGGATGGTGACCGCGCGGGCAGCCTGAAGCGATGGAGCGCTTCGAGACCGTGATCATCGGCGGCGGCCAGGCCGGCCTCGCCACGGGGTACCAGCTGGTGCGGAGTGGGCGGTCTGTGGTGATCCTGGAGGCCGGTGAGCGGGTTGGCGACTCGTGGCGCCGACGATGGGATTCGCTGCGGGTCTTCACGCCTGCTCGCTACGACGGGCTGCCGGGCTGGTCGTTCCCGGCTCCGGGCTGGTCGTACCCGAGCAAGGACGACGTGGCCGACTACCTCGAGTCGTACGCGGCCCGGTTCCGGCTTCCGGTTCGCGCCGGGGTGCGCGTCGACTGCCTGGCCCGCGAGGACGGCGGGTACGTCGTCACGTCCGGACCGAGCAAGTACGTCGCAGACAACGTGGTGGTGGCGACAGGTGCGTACCAGACTCCCCGGATTCCGCCGTACGCCGCTGAGGTCGATCCGGGCATCGTGCAGTTCCACTCGACCGACTACCGGAACCTGTCGCAGCTCACCGACGGGCCGGTCCTGGTCGTCGGCGCCGGCAACTCGGGAGCCGAGATCGCCCTCGAGTCCTCGGCGGAGCACCGCACCTGGCTGTCCGGGCGGGATACGGGGCAGGAGCCGCTTCGTGCCGGAGGCTCGCTGGACCGGCTGCTGACGCCGCCGTTCTGGTTCCTGCTGTCGCACGTGCTGACCGTCCGAACACCGCTGGGCCGGAAGGCCCGCGACCAGCTGTCCGACCGGGGACTTCCGCTGGCCCGAGTACGGCGGAAGGACCTCGAGCAAGCCGGGATCGAGCGACTGCCCCGCGTGACCGGTGTCCGCGACGGCCTGCCGCTGCTCGCCGACGGCCGAACCGTCGACGCCGCCACTGTGATCTGGAGCACCGGGTTCCGGCCGGCGTTCGACTGGATCCGGCTCCCGGTCCTCGAACCCGACGGTGAACCGCGGCACGATCGCGGGATCGTCCGGGCCGAGCCCGGGCTCTACTTCGTCGGCCTGTTCTTCCTGTCCGTGGGGTCGTCGCCGCTGATCGGCGGTGTCGGGCGGGACGCGCGGCGCATCGCCCGGCACATCGAGGTCACTCGCCGGGGATTCCGACGTTGAGGATCCGGGCGCCGGGGCCGCGCTCGGCGAGGCGGTCGGCCTTGTTGTAGAGGTTGCAGCGCTGGAGGGACAGGCAGCCGCAGCCGATGCAGCCGTCCAGGTCGTCGCGCAGCCGCTCGAGCTCGGAGATGCGCTCGTCGAGCCGGCTGCGCCACGACTTGGACAACCGGCTCCAGTCCGCGCGGGTCGGCGTCCGGTCGTCCGGCAGCGAGTCCAGCGCGCCCTTGATCTCGGCCAGCGCCAGCCCGACCCGCTGGGCCGCCTGCACGAACGCGATCCGCCGCAACGTGCTGCGCTGGTACTGGCGCTGGTTGCCGGCTGTCCGTCGCGAGCTGATCAGCCCCTGGTCCTCGTAGAACCGCAAGGCCGACGCGGCGACTCCGGACCGATGAGCGATCTCCCCGATGGACAGCCAGTGCTCTTTGCTCGGAACGTTCTCCTCCGCCATACCGCCACCCTAGGACCGCCGGCCAAGAATTCAACCTCACTTGAAGTGGGTCGCGTCGTACCAGTGCTGCCGGTGGTCTGGCGGGATCGGCGTGGTCGGGGGAGCGTGCCGAGTCGGGTATACTTCTCGAGTCGGTGCGTATGTCGCGTCACCAGAGATTTTCCCCAGGCGCTCCGACCCGTCGGTTTCAGCATCCCGCTGATGATCCCCGGCGACATGGGTGCAACGCGATAGCACCCGCAGGTCGATGCCTATCTCCTGCTTGTTCGTCCAGTCCGGCCAGCATCCGTTGGCCGGCCTTTGCGTGCGGCTCCGTGGGCCTCGTCCGTGACGTTGAGAGAGAGTTTGCGTGACCCAGCACCACCCGGAGAGCAACCAGCCCGACGGCCGGGCGAAGAAGCCCCGGCACAAGAAGTTCCAGAACCAGTCGTACGGCGAGCGGATGGGCAACACCCCGGCCCGGGACGAGGACCGTCGTGACGAGCGGCGCGACAACCGCCCGGTGAAGGGCTACCGCGCCGACCGCAGCACCCAGCCCCGCAAGTACGACGACGACCGCCCGCGCTACCGCCGCGACGACCGTCCCCAGTACAACCGCGACGACCGTCCCCAGTACAACCGCGACGACCGTCCCCAGTACAACCGCGACGACCGTCCCCAGTACAACCGTGACGACCGTCCCCAGTACAACCGTGACGACCGTCCGCAGTACAACCGTGACGAGCGGCCGCGGTACAACCGGGACGACCGTCCGCAGTACAACCGGTCCGAGCGGTCGCAGCAGCAGTACGGCGACAAGCCGCGCTACGAGCGTTCGTCGTACCAGGACAAGCCCCGCTTCGAGCGCCGCGACGACCGTCCGTCGTACCAGAAGCCGCGCTACGAGCGGCGGGACGAGCGTCCGGTCGTGCAGGAGAAGCGGCGCGAGGAGCCGGTGGACCTGGGCACTGTTGCCCCGGACAACCAGTTCGCCGCGCTCGGCCTGGCCCCGCGGCTGGTCCAGCGGCTGGCCCGCGACGGCATCACCACGCCGTTCCCGATCCAGGCCGCGACCATCCCGGACGCGCTGGCCGGCAAGGACGTGCTCGGCCGCGGCCAGACCGGCTCCGGCAAGACGCTCGGCTTCGGCCTGCCGACGCTGATGCGGCTGTCCGGCGGCCACACCGAGTCCCGCCGCCCGCGCGGCGTGGTCCTGGTCCCGACCCGCGAGCTGGCGATGCAGGTGCACGACGCGCTCGAGCCGCTGGCGCACGTGATGAACGTGTCGCTGAAGCTGATCGCGGGCGGCCTGCCGTACCCGAAGCAGATCGAGTCGCTCCGCCGCGGCGTCGACCTCCTGATCGCGACCCCCGGCCGGCTGATCGACCTGTGTGAGCAGGGCGCGGCCGACCTCGGCGCGGTGGAGATCGCCGTCCTCGACGAGGCCGACCACATGTGCGACATGGGCTTCATGCCGGCGGTCACCACGCTGCTCGACATGACCCCGGCCGACGGCCAGCGGCTGCTGTTCTCGGCGACGCTGGACAACGACGTCGACACCATCGTGAAGACGTACCTGAAGGACCCGGTCACGCACTCGACCGAGTCCGGCCAGGCGACCGTGACCACGATGGAGCACCACCTGCTGGTGATCGAGCCGGGGCACAAGCAGTCGCTGACGGCCGAGCTGGCCAGCCGGGACGGCCGGACGATCGTGTTCGTCCGCACCAAACTGGGCGCCGACCGGGTCGCCACCCAGCTGCGGGACCGCGGCGTGATGGCGGCGGCGCTGCACGGCGGCCTGACCCAGGGCGCGCGGAACCGGACGCTGGACCAGTTCAAGGACGGTTCGGTTCCGGTGCTGGTGGCAACGGATGTCGCGGCCCGCGGTATCCACGTCGACGATGTCGGGCTGGTCGTCCAGGCCGACCCGGCCGCGGACCACAAGGACTACCTGCACCGGGCCGGCCGTACGGCGCGGGCCGGTGGCAAGGGCGCGGTCGTCACCCTGGTCCTGCCGCACCAGCGGCGCGGCATGATCCGGCTGGCCGAGTCCGCCGGTGTCGACGCCTCACCGGTGCGCGCGCGTCCGGGCGACGAGCTGGTCACCGAGCTGACCGGCGGCAACACGCCGTCGGGCTACCCGGTGAAGCTGCCGGCGCCGAAACCGCAGCGCTTCGGCAAGGGCGGCGGCAAGCGGTTCAACAACAACCGCCCGGGTCGCGGCGGCAACGGTCCGCGTCGCCCCAACGGCCCCCGCCGTACCGAGAACAGGTCCTACCAGCACTGATCTACCAGCACTGACCTACTGGGTCAGGACGGCCCAGAGCCGGGCGAGGATGGCGGCGATCTCGGTGTCGTCGAGTGGAATGAGCTCGAGCACCAGTTCGTCGTCGTCCGCCCGGTCGGTCAGCACGTAGATCGGCGGTGATCCCGCCTCCAGCTCGGTCGCGATGCGTTTCGCGTCGGCGACCTTCAGCAGGACGCGGGACACCTGCAGGCCGGTCGGATCCGGCAGCACCTCTGCCGACACTCCCGGGATCTCCTCGGCGGCCCGGGCGAACGAGACCACCTTCGCGAGTTGGTCCGCCTCCCACTTGACCCGGTCGAAGGCCTGCCACTCCTCGAGCGCGGCCAGCACGCCGACGACGGCCTCCTTGGTCGGCTTCATCACCCGGCCGATGCCCTTGTCCTGCGCCCGCACCGACTGCACGAGCGGCCAGCTGCCCGCGACCAGGCCGGCGGTAGGGGAGCCGAGGTACTTCTGCCCGCTGACCAGCACCAGGTCCGCGCCCGTCGACAGCAGGTCCGCGATCCGCGGGAACTGCGCGGCACCGTCGACGATCGCCGGCACGCCGCGCCGGTGCGCAGCACGTACGGCGGCCACCAGGTCGATCGGCTCGCCTTGGGTCAGCCGGGACGAGACGAGGAACAGGCAGGCGATGTCCGGGCCGTCGAGCTCCTCCTCCAGATCGTCAACGCTGCAACGGTTTTCGTCGCCGGCGAGGTCGACGTGCGCACCCGCCAGCCGGATGCCCTGCAGGTTCGAGTGGCCGTAGTTGACGACGTGGTTGGCCGGCAGCACCACCCGGTTGTGCATGTCCGTTGTGTCCGGCAACGACGCGATCCGGCGCGGGTCGCCGCCGGTCATGGTGGCCGCCACGGCGAGCGTGATGCCCGCGGCGGTGCAGTGGACGACGGCTCCGGCCTGGGCGCCGGTCACCTGGGCGATGGCCTCGCTGGCCCGGTCGCCGAGCTCGTCCATGACGAAGAACTCAGGCAGTGCCTGTGCGACGGCCTCCGCCACCCCGTGGGAACTCCGGGACACCCCCAGCGGGGTGTACGTCCCCTTGGCATTGATCACCACACTGAGCCGATAGCGATCGTGAATGCTCATGGTGCTGCACACAGTAGTGGTGACTGACTGTGGTTGGCGAGACTCAATCGCGTTCGGACCGGGCAGCATCTTGACCCGAAGCTACTGGTGAGTCATTCTCAGTTTTCGTAACTCCCCTGCCGCCGGCCCGCGTCCCGAGGGAGGAATCCGTGTCGCCTCGCACCGCCCCGCGAACTCCACGCCGTTCACTGCGTACGACGATCGCCGCCGCAGCCGCGGTCGCCGTACTCGCTGCTCTGCCCGCGCCCACGCAAGCGGCGCCCCAAGCCGCCGCTGCCGTCCCGGCCGACTACTGCGTCGGGCAGTGTGGCGACATCGTCACACCCGGGCAGAACGGTCACGCGACCTTCACGGATCTCCTTCTTTTCAAGGCGTTCGGGACCCGGCCGGCGCACTTCAGCGACTCGCTGAAGCCGTACGAGAACCTGGTCTGGAACTCCCAGGGCATCACCGACGACGGCCTCGGCGCGTACTTCGACGACGCGTCGTTCGGGGTGCAGGCGGGTGATGTCGCGAGCACCGTCCAGCTGCGCTCGGACGTCACGATCGTGCGGGACAAGTCGCGCGGCATCCCGCACGTCACCGGCACGACGCGGGCGGGCGTGATGTTCGGCGCCGGGTACGCCGGAGCGCAGGACCGGCTGTTCGTGATGGACGTGTTCCGGCATCTCGGTCGCGGCCAGCTGACCCCGTTCGCGGGCGGGGCGCCGGCCAATCGAGCGTTCGAGCAGGAGTTCTGGCGGACCGCGCCGTACACCGAAGCCGATCTGCAGAAGCAGTTCGACGACGCCGACGAGCGGTACGGCGCCGACGGCGTGAAGATGCAGCAGGACATCCTGGCCTGGGTGGCCGGGGTCAACCACTACATCAACACGGTCGGCATCGCCTACCCCGGTGAGTACGTCGCACTCGGTCTGGACTGGCCGACGCCGCAGTGGAAGGTGACCGACGTAGTCGCCACAGCGGCCGTTGTCGCAGGCATCTTCGGCACCGGCGGCGGGCACGAGGTGACGTCCGCGCTGGCGTTGCTCGAGGCACAGGCGAAGTACGGCGTTGCCCAAGGCACCAAGGTGTGGGAGTCGTTCCGGTCGCAGAACGACCCGGAGGCCAACACCACCGTGCACAACGGCGCGACCTTCCCGTACGGCGAGACCGGCCCGAACCCGGCAGGTCGCGCGATGCCGGATCGCGGCTCGGTCACGCCGCAACCGCAGGTCATCGACCAGACCGCCGGAACGGCGAGCAAGCCGGCGCCGAAGGGATCGGAGTCCCTCCGCGGCATCTTCGACAAGGGCCTGTTCCCGGAAGGCTTCGGCGACAGGGGCATGTCGAACGCCCTGCTCGTCTCCGGCGCACACACCGAGAGCGGCAACCCGGTCGCCGTCTACGGACCACAGACCGGCTACTTCGCACCCCAACTGCTGCTCCGGCAGGAGCTCCAGGGACCGGGCGTCAGCTCGCGCGGCATCGCGTTCGCCGGGCTGAACTTCTACACACTGATCGGCCGCGGCCCCGACTACTCGTGGAGCGCGACCTCGGCGGGACAGGACATCACCGACACGTTCGCCGTACCGCTGTGCGAGCCCGGTGGCGGGACGCCGACGAAGAACTCGCAGTACTACGAGTACCGCGGCCAGTGCACGCCGATCGAGCGGCTCGAGCGGCACAACGAGTGGTACTCCAGCCTCGGATCGTCCGAACCGGCCGGCTCGTACACACTGGTTGCCCTGCGCACCAAGTACGGCATCGTCACGCACCGCGGCACGGTCGGCGGCCGGCCGGTGCTGTTCACCAAGAACCGCTCGACCTACGGCAACGAGGCCGGGTCCGCACTCGGGTTCATGCAGCTCAACGACCCGGACAGGATCCACGACGCGGCCGACTTCAAGGCCGCGGCGCACAACATCGGCTACACCTTCAACTGGTTCTACACCGACAAGACCTCGATCGCGTACTACAACTCCGGTGACAACCCGGTCCGCGCGGCCGGCGGCGACCCGAACCTGCCGACCTGGAGCACGTACGAGTGGCAGGGCTGGAACCCGGACACCAACCGTGCGAGCTACACACCGGCCGCGCAGCACCCGCAGGTGGTGAACCAGGACTATCTGACCAGCTGGAACAACAAGCAGGCGCCCGGGTTCTCTGCGTCCGACGGTCAGTTCGGCTACAACTCGGTCTACCGGAGCCAGCCGCTGGACGACCGGATCGAGGCCGTCATCGGCAGCGGGCAGAAGTTCACCCGCGGCAAGCTGGTCGAGGCGATGGAGGACGCGGCGACTGTCGACCTCCGGGGCGACCAGGTCCTTCCGTACCTGTTGCGGGTCCTGAAGTCGGCTCCGGTCACCGACCCGGCGGTCGCCGACGCGATCGCGAAGCTGACCGCGTGGCAGGCCGCCGGCAGTCATCGCAAGACGCCGAACTCCTCCTCGAAGGTCTACGACCACAGTGCGGCGATCCGGATCCTCGACGCCTGGTGGCCGCTGCTCGTCCCGGCCCAGTTCAAGGACCTCGGCCCCGACCTCTACGGCGCTCTGGTCGCGAACCTGAAGATCGACGAGCGGCCGAGTGCACAAGGCTCCGCGTTCCAGAACGGATGGTGGGGTTTCGTTCAGCGCGACCTGCGCAAGGTGCTCGGCGATCCGGTGCAGACGCCACAGCCGGTCACGTACTGCGGCGGCGGCGCACTGGCGGCGTGCCGGACTGTCCTTGCCGACACCTTGCTGGCGGCAACCAAGGTCCCGGCGGCGACGACGTACCCGGCGACTGCGGACTGCGCGGCTGGCGACCAGTTCTGCGCGGACCAGATCGCGCACAATCCGATGGGCGGGATCACCCAGGACCGGATCGCCTGGGTGAACCGGCCGACGTACCAGCAGGTGATCGAGTTTCCGGCGCGCCGGGGTGACGACCTGAGCAACCTGGCGGTCGGCAAGACGGCGTCCGCGAGCAGCTACGAGAAGGGCTGGTACAACTCGCCGCCGGCGTTGGCAGTCGACGGCAAGCTGACCACGCGGTGGGCGAGCGACTGGTCCGATCCGCAGTGGCTGAAGGTTGACCTCGGCAACGAGCAGACGATCCGGCGGGTGGTGCTGCAGTGGGAGGCGGCGTACGGGAGGTCGTACCGGGTCGACGTGTCGTCGGACGGGTCCTCGTGGCGGCAGGTGTATGCGACCACGACCGGGAACGGTGGGGAGGACGTGGTCCGGTTCGGCGCGGTGTCGGCCAGGTATGTCCGGGTGACCGGGACGCAGCGGGCGACGTCGTACGGGTACTCGATCTACGAGCTTCAGGTCTACCGGCAATGAGTAACCCGGGCCTGTCAGGATGAGGGGCATGAACCAGACTTTCCCTCCGAACCCGAACCAGCCGTACCCGCCGCAGCAGGGGTACCAGCAGGGCCCGCCGCCCGGTTACGCGCCGCCGCAGCAGCAGAGCGGCTACCAGCAGGGTCCGCCGCAGCCGGGCTACGGGCAGCCGGGGTACGGCCAGGCGCCGGGGAACTACCAGCCGGCGCAGCAGCCGGCACCGCATGTCGCGCCGCAGGGTTCGCCGTACCCGGTGCTGGTCTCGACGATGAACGACCTGCCCGGCTACACCGCGGAGAAGGTGTTCGGCGAGGTGTTCGGGCTGACCGTGCGCAGCCGCGACTTCGGGTCGAACTTCACCGCCGGGTTCCGGTCGCTGGCCGGTGGCGAGGTGCCGGAGTACACCCAGATGCTGGCCGAGTCGCGGCACGTCGCGGTGATGCGGATGTGCCAGATGGCCCAGCAGATGGGCGCGAACGCGATCCTGGCGATGCGGTTCGACTGCACGGAGATCGCCAACACGATGAGCGAGGTGGCCGCCTACGGTACGGCGGTCATCGTCCGCAAGCCCGAGCCGGCCCCGGCCCGCGACCAGGAGGACGTGAATGACAGCTGAGCTCGTCTTCGGACCCGGGTTCCGGTGGGGGGTGTCGACGTCGGCGTACCAGATCGAGGGGGCCGTGGCCGAAGACGGCCGCGGGCCGTCGACCTGGGACACGTTCTGCGCCGAGCCGGGCCGGATCCTGAACGGCGACACGGGCACGGTGGCCTGCGACCACTACCACCGGTACGCCGAGGACGTCGCGCTGATGCGGGAGCTCGGGGTCGACTGCTACCGGTTCTCGTTCGCCTGGCCGCGGATCCAGCCGTCCGGCCAGGGACCGGGGAACGCGGCCGGGCTGGACTTCTACGACCGGCTGATCGACACGCTGCTCGGCGCCGGGATCCAGCCGGCGCCGACGCTGTACCACTGGGACACCCCGCAGCCGCTGGAGGACGCGGGCGGGTGGCTTGATCGCTCGATCGCGGACCGGTTCGCCGACTACGCCGGCATCCTGGCTGCCCGCTTCGCGGACCGGGTGCCGATGTGGATCACGATCAACGAGCCGATGGTGCTCACGCTGATGGGGTACTCACTGGGCGCCCACGCACCCGGCCGGGAGCTGCTGTTCGACGCGCTCCCGGTCGCTCACCACCAGCTGCTGGCCCACGGCCGCGCAGTGCAGGCGTTGCGGGCGGCCGGTGCGACGAACATCGGGATCGCCAGCAACCACGCGCCGACCTGGCCGGCCAGCGACAGCGTCGGGGACAAGGAAGCGGCCGGCCTCTACGACAACCTGATCAACTGGCTGTTCGCCGACCCGGTGCTGCTCGGGACCTACCCGACCGGCTTCGAGGCTGTTATGCCGGGGCCGGTCGAGGACGACCTGGCCGTGATCTCGAGTCCGCTGGACTTCTTCGGCATCAACCACTACGCGCCGGTGTCCGTCGGCGCCGCGACCGGTCAGGCCGACACCGCTGCCACCGACGGGATCCTGCTGCCGCCCGGCCTGCCGTTCGAGCCGCGCTCGCTGGAGGGATATCCGCAGACGGACTTCGGCTGGCCGATCGTGCCGTCGGCGTTCGGCGAGATCCTGCGCATCTTCAAGGACCGGTACGGCGACCGGCTGCCACCGCTCTACATCACCGAGAACGGCTGCTCGTTCGCCGAACCGGTCGACGATCAGCGGCGGATCGACTACCTCGACGGGTACCTGCGGTCGCTGAAGCAGGCCATCGACGACGGGATCGATGTCCGCGGGTACTTCCAGTGGTCGCTGCTGGACAACTTCGAGTGGGCGGCCGGGTACGCCCAGCGGTTCGGCCTGGTGCACGTCGACTTCGACAGCCAGGTGCGGACGCCGAAAGCGTCGTACCACTGGTTCCGTGACGTGATCGTGCAGAGCCGAGGATGATCCCGGAGCCGGGCGTCGTCCCGACGGCGTTCACGGAACCGGTCGACCGGGTCCGGTCGCGCTGGACGGCGGCCGTCGTACTGGCGAACGTCGGGGTGTTCGCGGCCTGGCTGGGGCCGATCCAGGTGATCCTGGCCAAACAGTCCGAGGCGGTTGCGCCGGGCAACAAGGAGTTCGTGTTCGGGCTGGTCACCGGGGTCGGCGCTGCCGTCTCGGTGGTCGCGAACCCGGTTGCTGGCGCGATCTCCGACCGTACGACGTCGCGGCTCGGGCGCCGCGTGCCGTGGGTGCTGGCGGGCGCGGTGGGTGGCGCCGTCGGACTGCTCGTCCTGTCGGGGGTCGCGTCGGTTGCGTGGATGCTGGTCGGTTGGTGCCTGGTGCAACTGTTCGGCAACGCGTTGCTGGCGGCGATTACGGCCGCGGTGCCGGACCGGGTGCCGACGCTGCAGCGGGGCTCTGTCGGGGGTTGGGTCGCGTTGTCGCAGGTCCTCGGCGCACTGGTCGGCACGGGGCTTGCGACGTACTTCGGTGGGATCGGAGCCGGGTATGTCGCCTGCGCGGTCTTCTTGCTGTTGTCGGTCGTGCCGTACTTGGTCGGCAGTGGTGACGAGCGGCTGACGTCGCGGCCGCCGTTGGCCGTGCGGTCGTTTCTGCGCGGGTTCTGGATCAGCCCGCGGCGCTACCCGGACTTCGGGTGGGGGTGGCTGACCCGGTTCCTGTTCAACGTGGGGAACGCGCTCGGGACGCTGTACCTGTTCTATTACCTGCAGGACGAGGTCGGCGTCGACGAGCCGGACAACGCCGTACTGATCCTGACCGCGATCTACAGCGTCTGCGTCCTGGTCACCTCGGTCGTCTTCGGCACCTGGTCCGACCGGATCGCCCGCCGCAAGATCTTCGTCACCTGGTCCGGTGTGGTGATGGCGCTCGCCGGCGTCGTGCTCGCCTTCTGGCCCACCTGGCCCGGCGCCGTCCTCGGCGCGATCATCCTCGGCGCCGGCTTCGGCGTCTACCTCTCCGTCGACTTCGCCCTGCTCACCCAGATCCTCCCCAACGCTCGCGACCGCGCCAAGGACCTCGGTGTCATCAACATCGCCAACTCCCTGCCCCAGGTCTTCGCCCCCGCGATCGCCGCCCCCATCGTCAAACACCTCGGCGGCTACCCCGTCCTCTACCTCCTGGCCGCCACCGTCACCCTCCTGGCCGGCCTCCTCGTCCGCCAGATCCGGTCGGTCGCCTAGGCAGCGGCCGTGCCGCTCGTGCGACTACTCCAGCCAGGTGGTTTCGAAGGTGGGGTTGGCGTGGATGTGGACTGCTTCGTAGCCGCCGGGGCCGGTGGCGAACTTGTGCGGGGTGTCGGCGGGGACGACCAGGATCTGGCCGGCGCGGCCGACGACCTGCTCGGTGCCGACGGTGAACATGGCCGAACCACGCCGGATGATGAACGTCTCGGCGTACGGGTGCAGGTGCAACCGCGGGCCGACGCCCTCCTTCGTGGTCGACTCCAGGATGATCGAGATGCCGGCCCCACCCGGGAGCAACTCGTAGTTCTCGGTCCAGTCCTCGCCGTCGTCTCGTCCGTCGGCGCGGTCGATCACCGCTGCGCCGGTGTTCGCGATCTCGGTCATGACAGATCTCTCCCCTCAGTTGCTGCCCACCGTAGTTCGCGAACGGGTCGGTCGCGACACCATTGATCAGGACTGAAAGGTTCGCTCCGACTGCCGCGCGGCGACCGGACCGAGGGCCGCGACGAGCAGCGCGAGTACGGCGACGCCGCCGAGCGCGACCGGCAACGACCAGGCCGACGACGCCGCGCCGACCGCTGCCGGACCGAGCAGGAAGCCGAGATAGGCCAGTGTGGTGACCGTCGAGATCGCACCGGCTCGCCGCTCCGGACCGGCCCACGCGCCGGCCATGCCGATGATGGTCGGCGCGCAGACCGACGTACCGAGGCCGGCGACACCGATCCCGATCAACGCCAGCCACGCCGTACCGGCCGTCGCGGCGACGACTGATCCGAACGCCGCGAGGACGCCGCCGGCTACCAGCAGCTGGACAGGCCGGAGTCGCCGGAGCAGCGCGTTCCCCGCGATCCGCCCGGTCGCGGCCGCGGCGGCGAACACGGCCGGGGCGCTCGACGCCAACCCGGGGGCAGCGTCGAGTGAGGTGTCGAGGTGTACGGCGCTCCAGCTCTGCCAGGCGTTTTCGACGACGTACGCGAGTGCGCAGAGCCCGCCGAAGACCAGGAGCACGGGCTCGAGCCGGCGCCTCGTGGTTGGCTCTGTTGGAGTGTGAAGGTTCTCCTGAGACCCGGCAGCGAGCGCGCAGCCGACGACCGCGACGATCAGTCCGACTCCGCCGAGCACCGGCAACGCGTCCGCGCCGGCCGTGCGCAAGGCCGCCGTACCGAGGCTGGCGACCACGACCGCGACGGAAAAGATGCCGTGGGCAAGGTTCATCAACGGTTTGCCGGTGACCGCCTCCGCGTGGGACCCGGTCGCGTTGATCGCGACGTCGGTGGCGCCGGAGGTCGCGCCGAGCAGGAAGAGCGCGGCGCTCAACGTCACCGCTGAGTCGGCGAGCGCGGGGAGTACGCCGGTCGCGCCGAACAGCACGACCACGACCGGCAGGACCGGGCCGCCGTACCGATCGATCAGGTATCCGGTGAACCGCATCGAGGCGAGTGCGCCCAGCCCCACCATGAGCAACGCGAGCCCGAGTTCACCGTCCCCGACCCCCGACTCGCTCCGCACCGCGGGCAGGATCGCGCCCCAAGCACCCCAGAACAGCCCGAACGCACCGAATCCCACCAGAGTCCTGCGCACCCGCTCAACCCTAATCAGCTCATCGGTCCAAGGGGTTGTGGTTGAGCGGCAGCCGCATGCCGAGGCGCCAGAGCAGGGCGGCTCGGGAGTTGGGGCGTTCGGTGGACTCGCGACGCATGAGCGTGGCGAAGCAGGTGGGGAAGCCGTCGCGCGGGTGCTTGGCGACGACCTGGCGGATCGCGGGGCGCGGGAGGTCGCCGGCTCGGGTCCCGGCGACGTCGAGGTGGGCGCCGGCGTGCAGGAGGTGGGCTTCGGGGCTTTGGGCGACGTTGATGTTCATGTGCAGGGCGATCGCCTCGGCGACGTCGTCGGCGTACGGCGATCCGAGCCCGGCCAGCGTCGTACGGGCGACTTCGGCGCCGTGTACGGCGAAGCACGCGGCCGACTCCGGTGGGCGGTAGTCGTCGGTGAGGGCGATGTCGTGCAGGAGGCACGCGACGTAGAGGAGCTCGTCGTCGGTCTTGATCCCGTCGCGGGCGCCGAGCAGGCTCGCCCAGAACCAGGTGCGGATGCAGTGACCGAGCAACGGTTCCTGGTACGACGACCTCGCGAGCTCGAGCACGTCGCAGGTCAACGCGGTGTCCGGTGGGTCGGGCAGGACGAACGGCGTACGCGGTCCGTCCGTCAGCCGGGCGCGGAGCTGGTCGGGCAGGCCGCGGACCTGCGCGACCACCGCCTCGCGCGCGAACCGCACCTTGGCGGCCCGGTCGAGCTCTCCACGCATTCCGGACCCTTTCTTGCAAGCGTTACAAGACGCGCAAAATTACCAGCGGTGTGGCCTCGGAGACAAGAATTCTGCGCGCCGACCTGGGTACTGGAGGTGTGTCGGGTTAAGCAGCCAGCCCGCACCAGCGGAACCCCCGTGGCGGGAGTCCACCTGAGTCCCGCCCCGGGGGCCGCCGCTGAATCGGCCGACTCGGCCGGCGTCGCTCAGTCGACCGGCTTGACCGTGGCCGCGTGGCGGCGGGCCAGGTCGTGGTAGACGGCGGCGTTGTGGTCGACGAACAGCTTGGCGACGCCTTCCAGCGGCACGATCTTCTTCGCCGGGCTGCCCATCGCGACCGACTCCGGCGGAATCACCGCCGCCGGCGTGACAGTCGACCCGGCCGCGACCAGACTGCGCTCGCCCACGACCGCGCCGTCGAGCACGATCGCGCCGTTCCCCACCAGCGCCTGCTCGCCGATCACACAGTCGTGCACCAGGCACTGGTGCCCGACGGTCGCGTTCGGCCCGATCTCACACCCGTTGCTGCCGACGTGGATGACGGTGTTGTCCTGGATGTTCGCCCCGGCCCGGATGGTGATCCGCCCCAGATCGGCTCGCACCACCGCGCCGTACCAGATCGACACCCCTTCCTCGACCACCACATCCCCGACCAACGTCGCCGTCGGAGCAATCCACGCATCCGGGTGCACCACAGGACTCTTACCTTCAAACGAGAACAAGGGCATGGCGGCACCCTAGCCCGGTCGAGTCCGCCGCAGCCGATCAGATATAAGACAGTCCGTGTCAAATATCCGCCTGGAGACTGACACCATGAACCCCGAACGAGCCTGGCTCGGCGTCGTGTCCGCGGAGCATGCGCGGATCGCCGTACAGCACAGCTTCATCCAGCTCAATCACGGCAAGCGGCCGAACGTCGCCCGCCTGCGCCGAGGCGACGGCTTCGTCATCTACTCCCCGACCAACCGCCTCGGCGACCGGACGCCACTCCGCGCGTTCACCGCGCTCGGCATCGTCGCCGACGCCGAGCCCTACCTGGCCGAGCCGATGTCGATGGGCGCCCGCGGCACCATCCGCCCGTGGCGACGCCAGGTCGACTTCCTGCCAGTCGAGCCGGCGCCGCTGCGCGAGCTGGATCTTCAGCTCACCCGGCAACCCAACTGGGGCTACCAGCTCCGGCGCGGCTTGGTCGAGCTGCCAGTTGAGGATTTCGAGCAGTTGCGTGCCGTCATGGCCGCTGGCGATAGCTCTCGAGGAACGTCGCGATTCGGGTGAGGGCGTCGTGGAGCTGGTCCTTGTGGGGGAGCGTGACGATGCGGATGTGGTCGGGTTCGGGCCAGTTGAAGCCAGTGCCTTGCACGATCATGATCTTCTCGGCCCGCAGCAGGTCGAGCACGAACTGCCGATCGTCGGTGATCCCGAACACCTTCGGATCCAGCCGCGGGAACACGTACAGCGCTCCCTTCGGCTTCACACAACTCACCCCGGGGATCTGGGTCAGCAGCTCGTACGCCGTGTCGCGCTGAGCCAGCAGTCGTCCGCCGGGCAGCACCAGATCCTTGATCGACTGCTTCCCGCCGAGCGCGGTCGCGACCGCATGCTGCGCAGGCATGTTGGCGCACAACCGCATGTTCGACAGGATCGTCAGGCCTTCGAGGTAGCTCGCCGCCTGGTGCTTCGGCCCGCTCACCGCCATCCACCCACACCTGTAGCCGGCCACCCGGTACGCCTTGGACAGCCCGTTGAAGGTCAGCGTCAGTACGTCGGGAGCCAGTGAAGCCACCGGCGTGTGTACGACGTCGTCGTACAGGATCTTGTCGTAGATCTCGTCGGCGTAGACCAGCAAGCCGTGCCGGCGCGCGATGTCGGTGAGCTGGACCAGGAGCTCGCGGTCGTAGACGGCGCCGGTCGGGTTGTTCGGGTTGATGATCACCAGCGCCTTGGTGCGGTCGGTGATCTTCTGCTCGATGTCAGCCGGATCGGGCATCCAGTCGGACTGCTCGTCGCAGCGGTAGTGCACCGGCGTACCTCCGGCAAGGGCGACCGCCGCGGTCCACAACGGGTAGTCAGGCGCCGGGATGAGGACCTCGTCGCCGTCCTCGAGCAGCGCCTGCACGGCCATCTGGATCAGCTCGGAGACACCGTTCCCGATGTACACGTCGTCGATGTCGAGGTGGATCCCCCACGGCTGGTAGTGCTGCACGATCGCCCGGCGCGCGGCCGGCAGCCCCTTCGCGTCGCCGTAACCGTGCGCGTCCGCGAGACTACGCACGATGTCCTCGAGGATCTCCGGCGGGCACTC
Organism: Kribbella sp. NPDC050470; assembly: GCF_044458365.1. Taxonomy (NCBI): domain Bacteria; kingdom Bacillati; phylum Actinomycetota; class Actinomycetes; order Propionibacteriales; family Kribbellaceae; genus Kribbella; species Kribbella sp. NPDC050470. Next base: position 256,994 of record NZ_JBITHV010000005.1, read on the forward strand.
GAACCCGAACGGCGCCGGGTTGCCGGTGTTCAGCTTGAGAATCCGGTGCCCGGCCGCCTCCAGCCGCTGTGCCTCCTCCAGGACCGGTCCGCGGATCTCGTAGCAGACGTTCGCGAGCTTGGAGGACTGGGTCAGCGGCGGCATGGACCGCACCTTAGCCGCGCGCCGAAATTCTTTCCGCCGACTGTGTCAAATCTCGCGCCCCCGATCCGACGAATCAGTGAGAGCACAGCGGATCACGACCTGGGAGTCACCATGAGTGAGCACCACAGCACCTTCAAGCGGCTGCTGGCGAACACCCTGATCGCCAACGTCACCACCACGTTCCTGTCCTTCGCGCTGGCGTTCTGGGTGTACCTGGTGACCGAGTCGGTGCTGGTCGCGTCGATCGTCTCCGGCAGCTCGATGCTGGCCGGCGCGGTCTTCGGCACGATCTTCGGCGCGATCGTCGACGCGCACCGCAAGAAGACCGTCATGGTGCTCTCCAGCTCGATCACCGGCGTCGCGTTCGCCGCCGCCGGCCTGGTCTACCTGGCCGTCCCGGTCACCGACTGGTCGAAGCCCTGGTTCTGGGTCTTCGCCGGGTTCGTGCTGGTCGGCAGCCTGGCGGGCGGGTTGCGGAGCATCGCGCTGTCGACGACCGTGACGCTGCTGGTCCCCGAGGATCGGCGTGACAAGGCCAACGGCATGGTCGGCACGGTCACCGGCGTCTCCCACCTGGTCACCAGCATCCTCAGCGGCCTGTCGGTCGGCTTCCTGGGGATGGGCGGCACGGTCGTGATCGCCGTCGTACTGACGGCCGTCGTACTGAGTCACCTGCTACTGGCGATCCGGATCGACGAGGCGCCGCCGGCCCGGCACAACCGCAAGCACCTGGACCTGCGCGGCTCGTGGCGGACGATGCGCGCCGTACCGGGGCTGGTCCCGCTGGTCCTGTTCAGCACCTTCAACAACCTGATCCTGGGTGTGTTCATGACGCTGATGGATCCGTACGGCCTGGAGCTGTTCTCCGTCGAGGCCTGGGGCATCGTGCTCGGCGTCACCAGCGTCGGCTTCATCGCCGGCGGCGCGTTCGTGGCCCGCTTCGGCCTGGGCCGCTCGCCGCTGCGGATCCTGCTGATCGCGAACGTCGCGATCGCCGTGGTCGGGATGACGATCTCGATCCGCGAGTGGCAGTCGCTGCTGGTGCTGGGGATGTTCGGCTTCATGCTGGTGATCCCGATCGCCGAGGCGGCCGAGCAGACCATCCTGCAGCGCGTCGTCCCGTTCGAGACCCAGGGCCGGATCTTCGGCTTCGCGCAGAGCATCGAGACGGCCTCGACCCCGGTTGCCGCCTTCGTGATCGGCCCGGTCGCCCAGTTCCTGCTGGTCCCGTACATGAACTCCACGCCGGGCCACTCGACCTTCGGCTGGCTGCTGGGCGACGGCCAAGCCCGCGGCCTGGCCCTCACCTTCGTCATCGGCAGCGCGATCATGCTGATCGTCGTCCTGCTGGCCTTCCTCACCAAGACGTACCGCCGCCTGACCGCCGAGTACGACGCCGCCGCCACCCCGACCGCCGACGTCACTCCCCTCCCCACCACCCCCGAACCCGAACTGGCCGCCGCCTGACGCATCGGCTCAGTCGAGGACGGCTGAGCGTAGGCGGGAGACGAGTTCTTGGAGGAGGTTGGGGCCGGTGCCGAAGTTGAGGCGGGCGAAGGCGGAGGCTGAGGGGTCGTAGTCGCGGCCCGGTGCGAGGGCGACTTGCGCGCGGTGGAGGAAGAAGTCGTGGGGCTCCTCGGGGAGATCAAGGTCGCGGCAGTCGAGCCAGGCGAGGTACGTCGCCTCCGGTGGGGTCCACGTGATGCCGTCGGGGAGGTTGTCGCGGAGGTAGGACCGGTTGTCGGCCAGTTGGCGCAGTACGGCGTCCAGCCAGTCGTCGCAGTCCGAAAACGCGACCTCGGCGGCCAGTACGCCGAGTAGGCCGGCCTGCTCGGCGGTGTACGGCAGCCGCCGTACGACGTCCTGTGCGCGGTCCGACGCAGTCACGACCTGCGCGGTCTTCAACGCAGCGAGGTTGAACGCCTTCGAGGCCGAGGTCAGCGAGATCCCGCGCTCGCGCGCCGCGTCGGACACCTCGAGCCACGGCACATGCGTCGCGCCCGGCAGGACCAGTGGCGCGTGGATCTCGTCCGCCAACACCCAGGCGTCGTACGACGCGCAGAGCTCGGCGATCTGCGCGAGCTCGTCCCGCGGCAGCACCCGCCCGGTCGGGTTGTGCGGGTTCGCGAGCACGAGCACCCGCAGACCGTCCCGCAACTCCGCCTCGAGTCGCGCGAGATCGAACCAGCCGTCCGTGCGCAGCGGGATCAGCACCGTCCGCAGACCGGCCTGCGGGAACTGCTGGATGAACGGCGGGTACGCCGCCGTCGCAAACCCGACCGAACCACCGGGCGCGAGCGCCAGGCAGAGCTCGATCAGCCCGGCCATCACGTCGGGCACCAAGCTGATCCGGTCCGAATCGACGGTCCAGCCGAGCCGCCGCTTCGCGAACCCGGTGAACGCGTCCTGCAGCGCCTGCGGGACCTCGAACGCGTAGCCGATGTCGCTGCGGTCGATCGCGTCGTGCAGCACCCGCGCGATCGGCTCGGCGAGGTCGAAGTCCATCTCCGCGACCGTCGCGGCGATCACGCCCGGCGCGTGGCCGGACCACTTCTCGCTCCGCCGCTTCTGCAGCTCCGCCAGGTCGGCAACGTTGAGCACAGTCATCGCAGTACCCAGGACGTCAGCTCGGGACGCGCTCGCCCGGTGCGGTGAAGGCGGCCAGGACCGTGGCGGTGATGTACTCCGCGGCCTTGTCGGGCGTGACGCGGCCGGTGTTGATCTCCTCGGCCGCGCCGTGCATGACGCTGTGCATGGTCCCGACCAGCCAGGTGGTCGGGAGGTCGGTCCGGAACACGCCCTCCTTCCGCCCCCGCTCGATCAGGCGCTCCACCCGAACCATCGGGTCGGCGTGCAGTTCGCGGACCCGGCCCGGCGGGAGCGCGTCCTGCGCGGCGATCAGGAGTGAGCGGAACCGGTCGACCAGGTGCCAGCTCGACTCGATCAGCCGGGCGAGCGCCGCGCGCGGGTCGCCGGACAGGTCGACCTGGCCGAGCGCGGCCTCGCCGCCCTCGATCGCGTGCACGAACACCGCGTCGACCAGGTCGGTCCGGGACGGGAAGTGGCCGTAGAGAGTGACCCGGCCGACGCCGGCCGCCTTGGCGATCTCGCTGGTGCTCGCGGACGGATCACGGCTGAGGCAGACGGTCGCGGCCTCGACGATCGCCGCGATGTTGCGCTGCGCGTCGGCCCGCTTGGTCGCCGTACTCGCTGCTTTCGCCGGCATCCGGCCTCCTCTTGTCGAACACCACTGTTCGAGTTATGGTAGCGCAATTAAGTCGAACAACAGTGTTCGAGATAATCGCAGAGACAAGGGAACGAACCATGACGGAACCCGAGATCACCGCGGTCGACCCGCGGCGGTGGCGGATGCTGGGACTGCTCGCGACAGCGCAGTTCATGCTGATCCTGGACGTGACCGTGGTGGCGATCGCGCTGCCGCACATCGGCACGGACCTGGGACTGGAGCGCGAGACCCTGACCTGGGTGGTCAGCGCCTACACGCTGATGTTCGGCGGCCTGATGCTGCTCGGCGGACGGGCGGCCGACCTGTTCGGCTCCCGCACGATCGTGCTGGCCGGTCTCGCGGTGTTCACCGCGGCCTCGCTGGCGACCGGCCTGGCGAACAGCGCCGAGTTGCTGATCGGCGGCCGGATCGCGCAGGGGATCGGCGCCGCGATGCTGTCCCCGGCCGCGCTGTCGACGGTGACCAAGACCTTCGACGGCGACGAGCGGAACAAGGCGCTCGGGATCTGGTCCGCCATCGGTGGCGGCGGCTCCGCGATCGGCGTGCTGCTCGGTGGCGTGCTGACCGCCGGCCCGGGCTGGCAGTGGGTGTTCTACGTGAACGTGCCGATCGGCGTGATCGTGTTCGCGATCCTGCTGCGGATGCTGCCCGCCGACCGTCCGGCCGAGCGCCAGGGCCGGCTCGACGTGCTGGGCGCGATCCTGGTCACGGCGGGCACGGGTACGGCGATCTACGCCTTGATCAACGCCGGTGACCGCGGCTGGCTGTCCGCCGCGACGCTCGGCACGCTGGCCGGCGCGGTCGTGCTGTACGCGCTGTTCGCCTGGCGGCAGAGGGTCGCGAGCTCGCCGCTGATGGACCTGCGGATCCTGACCCGCCGTCCGGTGGCGGCCGGCACGTTCCTGATCCTGGTCGCGACCGCGCTGATGATCGCGGTCTTCTTCCTCGGGTCGTTCTACCTGCAGCACTACGAGGGGTACGGCGCCCTGCGCACCGGACTGCTGTTCCTGCCGATCGCCGTGCTGACGATCATCGGCGCCCAGGTGGCCGGTCAGGTCATCGGCAAGGTCGGCGCCCGTCCGGTCGCGATGATCGGGCTCACCATCGCCGCGATCGGCATCGCTGTCCCCGCCATCTGGGAGGGTGCTGCCATGGTCGTGATCGGGACGAGCTTCGGCGCCGGCGGTATCGGCGCTGCCTTCGTCGCGGCCTCGACCACCACGTTCGCGCAGATCCACTACACCGAGGCCGGGCTGGCGTCCGGCATCCTGAGCACCTTCCACGAGTTCGGTGCGTCGCTCGGGGTGGCGGTCGTGTCGAGTATCGCGGCAGCCAGCCTCGCCGGGACCGTGACGACCGGGTTCGGCCGCGGATTCACCTTCGCCGCGATCACTGCGGCGGTAGCAGCCGTTCTCGCGCTGGTCGTCGTACCGGTCGCCAAGCCTTCGACAGGAGCAGCTCATGCCCACTGAGATCCGCCGCGCGGTGCCCGCCGACGCCGAGCTCGTCCGGACCATGCTGGTCGAGCTCGCCAGCTACCAGAACCAGGCGAAGGACGTGACCGCCGGCGTCGGGGACTGGCAGGGCTTCCTCGGCCGGGACGACGTGATCGTCCTGATCGCCGAGGTCGACGGGACGCCGGCCGGTTATGTGTCGTCCTTGCGCCGCCCGTACCTCTGGGTCGGTGGCGACATGCTCGCGCTGGACGACTTGTACGTCCGGGAGCAGTTCCGCGACGCCGGCGTCGGCCGCCAGTTGATGCTCGCACTGGCCAAGCACGCCCTGCCCGACCGGATGCCGATCAGCTGGGGCCTGCGCCTGGAGAACGAGGCCGGCTACCGCTTCTACGACCGTCTTGGCGCGAACCTCCGCACCAAGACGGCCGCCGGGTGGTCCCCCGAGGTTTACGAGAAGCTACTCGCGGACCAATGAGAAGTCGTCGAACCAGGCTTGGGCGCTGCCACCTGGAGATTCTTCGCTAGGGGTGTCGATTTCGGCAGGGGTCGATCGACGCACGGGTGAAGGACCACCTCAGACCACCTGGAAGGACCCCTGCGATGACCACCAACGAGTTGACGGTTCCGGCCACCCGTCGTGTCTCCACCCGTGCCCTGCTGACCGGCGGGATCGTGGCGGGTCCGCTGTACGTCGCCGTCTGGCTGGGTCAGGCGTTCACCCGCGAGGGGTTCGACCCGACCCGGCACCCGGCCAGCCTGCTGGCCAACGGCGGTCCGGGCTGGATCCAGACCGCGAACTTCGTCGTCTGCGGCCTGCTGTCGCTCGGCGCCGCGATCGGGCTTCGCCGTACCCTCACCGGCCGCGGCAGCACGTGGGCACCCCGACTGCTCGGCGCGTACGGCGTCGGCCTGCTGCTGGCGGCGATCTTCCCGGCCGACCCCGCGGCCGGCTTCCCGGCGGGCACCCCGGCCGACTACGCCGAGATCAGCACCCGCGGCATGGGACACTTCGTCGCGGGCACCATCGGCTTCACCGGCCTGATCGCCGCCTGCCTGGTGGTCGCCGCGCACTACCGCAGCATCGGCCGCACAGCCTTCAGCCGCTACTCCGCCGCCACCGGCATCCTGTTCTTCGGCGCCTTCGCCGGCCTCTCCGCCGGCGCCGGCTCCCGCCCCACCATCGTTGCCTTCGGCATCGCCATCATCCTCGGCTGGACCTGGATCGCCAGGCTCTGCTACGACCAGCGGCTCAACGGCTGAGCCGGATGGTCACCATCCTGGTCTCGACGCCGCTGTCGACGAGGTTGCCGGCGGCGTCGAAGGCGGCCGGGCCGTCGGTCATGCCGAAGTCGTTGTCGTTGATGACAGCCAGGGTGTGCGGGGTGACCAACGCGACGCCCTCGATCTTCTTCGGCACGCCGGGGATCGTGTTGAGGTCGAGGAACAGCTTCTTCGGCAGCACCGGCGGGTTCGCCGAGGCTTCCAGCGAGGGTGTCGTGGCCGCGTCGTCCCAGCGGCTGCCGAGGATGTCGTAGCGGGACTTGAGGACGACAGTCTGCAGCCGGGCCGCGTTGTCGGTGCGCTCCTGGACCAACAGGGTTTCGGGGCCTGCGGCAACGACCGAGGAGATCTTCAGCTCCGTGGTGTCGTCCTCACCGGGGTCGACCACCCCGACCGGGTCGAACTGGTACCCGTACTCCGCCGTGACCTTCCCGCGGCGCGGCGAGAAGCGCAGCAGGCGCGTGGTCCGGGAAGCCTCGCCGACCGCCTTGGTCGGGTTGAGCAGCGGGCTCTGCAACGCCAGCACCAGATCACCGACGGGCAGTTGCGCGAGACCCTCGAAGCCGCGATTGCCCTTGCGGGTCAGGAAGATCGACGGCAGCGCCTCGATCACCGGGTAGTCGGCGCCGGTCAGCGACAGGCCCTTCGGCACGTACCGGGCGAGCACTATGCCGCGCGCCGACACGTGTACGAGCGACGGGCTGTACTCGTCGACCAGCCAGAACGTCCCGTCGTGCGCCCGGACGATGCCCTCGGTGTCCAGCCCGTTCGGGTTCAGGTCCAGCCGGGTGGACGCGTCGTACGTGTAAGGGATCTCGTCGCGACTCACCTGGTTGGACAGGCCGGTCACGGGCGCGCCGTGGCGGGTGGTGATCGGGATCGCGGTCAGCACCTGCAGCTTGCTGCCGGAGACCTTCACCTTGACGATCGCCGGGTCGAAGCCGGGCACCGGGAAGGTACGGCGGTTGACGCCGTCGATCTTGATCTGGCCGTTCGGGCCGCGGTCGGTGACGGTCCAGAACTCACCCGGCCGCCCGGCGGGGAACAGGTCGCTGCCGATCCCGCCGAGGTCGACGCTCCGGTCGTTCGCGACACTGCCCGGCAGCAACGTGTTGGAGAACGCCGCCAGCGGGATGTCCGGCAGCGTCGCCGTACCGACGACCTGCGCTTCCGGGCTCGCAGCCTGGGCGCCACCCGCCACCAAAGCCGTCGCGACCACAGCCGCCGCGCCCACCACAACCAACCGTCGCATCATGGGTCCCTCCCTGGAACGTCACCGCGACATTCCTCGCCGCAGGTGAACACCTGCTGGCCCCGGACCGAACACCACCCCAACGACGGGTCGTGATGTGGTTTACGGCAGGACCCACTTCTGGTTGAGGGAGGAGTGGCAGGTGTAGAGGATCAGGCGGGTGCCGTTGGCGCTGGAGCCGCCGGTGGCGTCGAGGCATTGGGCGGCGCGGACGTTGATGAGCGTGCCGTTCGGGCGTGGCAGCCACTTCTGGCCTGCGCTGCCGTCGCAGGTCCACAGGACAGCCGGTGTGCGAAGCGCCGTACCGCGGGCGTCCAGGCACTTGCCCAGCGCCCTGATGGTGCCGTCCTCGAACTGGGTCCACTGCTGGTTCGCGTTGCTGTGGCAGGTGTACAGCACCGTCGGCGTCCCGTCGGCCGAGTTGGCCTGGTAGACGTCGACGCACTTCCCGCCGATCCCGCTGATCGGGCCGGCGTTCTGGAACACCCCGAACTCCCACAGCGAGTAGTAGCTCCCCGCGACACCCCGGGCCGTCGCGTTGATCCGCACGTACCTGGCGTAATTGGGGGTGAACGTCAGGCTGTCGGTGCCGCCGTCCCCGGCCGTGGTCGAGTAGACGGTCTTCCACGTCCGCCCACTCCCGGACACCTGGATCTGGTACGACTTCGCCCACGCCGACCCCAGCCAGCTGAGCAGCACGCGGTCGACCAGCTTCACCGAGCCGAGGTCGACCCGCAGCCACTGCGGATCGCTCCGCGCACTCGACCACGCCGTCGTCATCGACCCGTCGACCGCCTTCGGTCCTTCACGTCCCGCGGTGTAGACGCTGGAGACGGCCACCGGTCGGTTGAGCGCCAGGTTCCGCTTCGCGACGTACGTCGCCGTGTACGTCGTCGGCGTGGCCGGCGCGGTGAAGTTGTGGTTCCGCGCGCCGCCATCGGACCAGGACGCGAACCGGTAGAGCTTGCCGGCCGACGGCTGCAGCAGGTCGGCGGACAGCGATCCGTTCGACCCGACGATCGCCGTACTGGTCGTCGGCGTGCCCACCGTCTTCGAGAAGTACGTGACCTTCATGCCGGCCGGCTGGGTCGCGAAGGTGAGGCCGACGGTCTGCGGATCCAGCCGCACACTCTTCACGCTGGTCAGCCCGCCGGCGTCCCGGGCGGTGAGCTTGAGCTCCAGGTACGACGGATACTCGTGATCGGGTGCCGTGAACGTGCCGCTGCTCCCGGTCATCGTGGTGATCTGGTGCGCGTGGCAGTCACTCGGGCAGTGGTTCATGATCAGCGCCCAGGTGAGCGCCGACCCGGGCAATGTGCCCTGCTCGGCGTCGGTCGCCGTGCCGGCGAAGCTGATCGTGTCGCCGACCTTCCACTTCGTCGATGGGGTCGGTGCGGTGATGGTCGCGGTCGGCGGGCCGTTGGCCACGTCGATCTCGGTCGTCGCGGTGCCGATGCCGCCCTGGGCGTCACTCACCCGCAGTCTGGCAGTCACAGTGCGACTGCCCGTGTACGTGTACTGCACGGTCGCTGCGGTCGAGTCGTCGTACTGGCCGTCACCGTCGAGGTCCCACGCGTAGCTGAGCGCGTCGCCGTCGGCGTCGTTCGAGGCGGTGCCGTCGAAGGTGACCGTGAGTGGGCTCGGGCCGGAGGTCGGGTCCGCGTTGATGATCGCGGTCGGCGGGTTGTTGGTGCCGTTGTAGACGTAGCGGATGATCCGGCCGTTGTCGTAGTCGACGGCGAAGATGTCGCCGCCCGGCCCGGTCTGCAGCCTGGTGGTGCCGTAGCCCGAGGCGAACGTGACGGTCTCGTCCGGGTCGGGCAAGCCGTCGGCGCCGGGCAGCATCGCCCAGACGCACTTTCGGCTGTAGTCGGCGAAGAAGAGCGCGCCGTCGTACTCCGGTGGGTAGTTTCCGTCCTCGTAGAAGGACATCCCGGTGAGCGACGAACTGCCGGTGCCACAGCTCTCACCGGCCACGACCTTCTGGGAGTGGTGGTAGGCGTAGTACGGCGCTGCCACCGCCGACGAACCGGCGGCGTACAGGTTCTCGCAGATGCTCAGGTCGTTCGCGTCGTACCCGCTCTGCTTGGCCGAGCCCTCGTAGCAGGGCCAGCCGAAGTTGGTCACGCCCGCGGTCGGACTCACGATCCGGTTGATCTCCTCCCACGCACTCCAGCCGACGTCGCCGACCCAGAGCTCGCTGGTGCCGGGGCGGAAGTCGAACCGCATCGGGTTGCGCAGACCGTGCGCGACGATCCGGCGCGCGTTCAGGTCCGGGCTGCTCAGCATCGGGTTGCCGGGCGCGGCCAGGCCGGTGTCGGGGTTGATCCGGATGATCGATCCGTCGAGCGTGGCAGGGTCGCCGCTGGTGCGCATGTCCTGGGCCCGCAACGCACCACCCTCGGCCGTCGGCGGGGTCAGCGCGGTGCCGGTCGGTGACGGCGGGTCGCCACACGGGTTGTCGGGCGTGATGTCGGAGGACTGGAGGGAGTCCTGGCCGTAGTCGGCGTAGTTGAAGTTCGCGCCGTCGCCGCCGCCCGCGTAGAGCATGCCGTCCGGACCGAACTCGATCGACCCGATCGAGTGGCTCGGGAACACCTGGCACCAGTCCTCGATCAGCACCTGCTCGGCGACGGCCGTGCCGTTCGGCGTCAGCACGGACAACCGGGCGCTGGCTTGGCAGCCGTCACCGGTCGGGCCGGGCGGCGACGGGCACGGGTCGTTGGTTCCGCCAACAGTTCCCCACTTCGGGGCGGTGCCGCCGATCAGCCCGTCGTACGTGTAGAGGACGTAGACGCGCGGGTCGGCGGGGAAGTCAGGGTGCAGGGCCAGGCCGAGGAGGCCGCGATCCCAGTAGTTGTAGACCTTCGTGCGCAGATCGGCGAACACGCTCGGGGTGCTGTCGTCGAGCGAGTCGAAGACCTTGACCAGTCCGCTCTTCTCGGCGACGAAGACCCGGCCGTCCGCGGAGAACGCGACGTTCGTCGGGTCCGTCAGCCCGCCGAACACGACCTGCTCACTGAAACCGGTCGGCACGACTGCAGCGCGTGCCGGCTCGATCGTCGTCACCGGCGCCAGCAGCAGCACGCACACTGCGGCCAGCATTCTTCTGGCGGAAAACATGATGGAGCCCCCAGGCCAAGATAGTCCTCACCCGCCCGGCCCCATCCCCCACAGGTGAGCGCGCGGACTGGCCGACAGCATGCGGCACGATCCAGCCGCGGAGCAAGACCCCGTTTGAAACGGTTACCGGGAAGAGTTCTGAGCGGATCGACTGTGTTCGAATGTGTACGGACCGTTGAAGTCACGAGGTCGGCGCAGCAGATTGAGGCGCACGTTTTCGCCTGGTGAGGAGACAGTCACGATGTTCCGAACAGCCGTTGCAGCCTTGGCGATCCTGCTGGTCCCGGTCGCCGGTGCCGCCCCCGCCGCAGCGTCCGAGAAGTACGAGTCCTTCCGCCCGGGACAGCCGTGGCTCGACACCAACGGGCAGGTCGTCCAGGCCCACGGCGGTCAGGTCGTGCCGGCGACCGACAACCGGGGACAGCGGATCTACTACTGGTACGGCGAGGACCGCAGCGAGGGGTACTTCGACAGCCCCGGCGTGCACGTCTACTCGTCGTACGACCTCTACAACTGGAAGGACGAGGGTCTCGCGCTGCGTGCGCTGAGCTCGGTCGACCAGTTCGAGAACGACAAGTACTTCGCGAAGCTCTACAAGGGATACACGGCCGCGCAGAAGGAGATCGTGTGGCGTGACCTGTCGACCAACAGCGTCCGCGAGGACGGCTGGGCGCGGCCGTCGATCCTCGAGCGGCCCAAGGTGATCTACAACGAGGCCACCGGCAAGTGGGTGATGTGGGTGCACTCCGACGGGCCGTCGTCGCCGACGAGCACCTCGACGTATGCCCGGGCCGAGGCCGGTGTCGCGATCGCGGACTCGCCGGTCGGCCCGTTCCGCTGGATCGACTCCTACCGGCTGAACCGGGTTCCGAGCGACTCGGTGCCGTGGTGCGGCACCTCGTCCGCGTTCGACCCGGCCGGCGGGATGGCCCGGGACATGAACCTGTTCGTGGACGATGACGGCACCGGCTACATCATCTACTCGTCCGAGGAGAACCGGACGATGTACATCTCCAGGCTGAACAAGTCCTACACCTACCTGTCCGCCGCGCCGGAGAACGCCGTACAGGGCAAGGACTTCGTCCGGACGCTGCCGTGCAACCAGCGCGAGGCGCCCGCGATGTTCAAGTCCGAGGGGACCTACTACCTGGTGACGTCGGGCGCGACCGGCTGGGACCCGAACCCGGCGCGGTACGCGACCTCGCAGAACATCCTCGGCCAGTTCACCGATCGCGGGAACCCGGTGCCGGGCGCCGGGGCGGCGAACACGTACCGGTCGCAGAGCACCAACGTGATCCCGGTCGACCGCAAGCACAACAAGTTCGTCTTCATGGGTGACCGGTGGACACCGAGTGACCTTGCGAACGCGCCGTACGTGTGGATGCCGATGAGCTTCGGCGAGGGCGGTGCGCTGACGATCGGCCCGGACCAGGAGTGGACGCTCAAGGATCTGCAGCCCTACACACGTTGGACTGTCACGTCGGCCATCCCGGACCACGTGTGGCTCAACGACACCAGCACGCTGCCCAGCACCGTCACAGTGACCACGGCTCGCGGCTCGTCGCAGGTCGGCGTCACCTGGGACGCGGCCTCGATCGCGCAGCCCGGTCCGGCGCAACTGAAGGGGACACTTGCCGATGGGCGGACCTTCACCCGGTCCGTGGTCGTCGTCCCGCGCGGTCTGCGGTACGCCGTGAACGCCGGCGGCACCGCCACGCCGGACTGGACCCGTCTGGCCGAGGTCGCCTCGCCGTTGCTGAACTCCGCTCCCGAGCAACCGCTGGGGACGGACCCAGCTACTGGGACTACCTGGGGATACACCGGTTCCAGCGCGCCTTCCGGCACCGGTGATCTCTACACGACACTGCGTTACGCCAAGAATCACGAGCCGCTCGTCTACACCTTCGGCGGTCTGGAACCCGGCAGCTACACAGTCCACGCCGGCTACTACGACCCCTGGCCGTGGGCGAATCGCGCCGCCTCGGTCTCGGTCAACGGCACGGTCGTCGACACCGAGCGCCTGTTCACGGCGACGCCGACGGCAGCGTCGTACGCCGGTGAAGTGGGCGCCGATGGGAAGCTCACCGTCACCATCGCCCCGACCCGCGCCCCCGACATCCAGGTCAGCTGGCTGATGGTCGCGAAGAACTGAGTGGTGGGTTCCCCGGGACGCTCCCCGAGCGGGCGACCTGCGCCTGGACGGTAACCCGACGACCCGGGGAACCCAGCCACAGATCCCATCACACGATCGGGTCATGCAACGAACGGGGTCCGTCTGACGTCCTCGGAGTATGAAGATCCTGGGGCTGGTGCTGCTGGCAGGGATGGCATTGACCGCCTGCGGTAACGAGGTGGGGGCAGCCGGTGACACCACCGGCTCACCGGTTGGTACGTCGTACCTGTCGGTGCGGGTCACCGAGGACGGCAAGGACAAGCAGCTCGTTCGCGGGACACGACTCCGACTCGACTTCACGAGGGACGGCACGCTGGGCTTCCATGCCGGGTGTAACCAGATGGGCGGCGAGGCCTCGCTCAACGGCGGCACGCTGGCGATGACGGCGTACGGCGGGACCGAGATGAGCTGCGGTGCGGCCGTGGACGCTCAGGAGAAATGGTTTGGGGAGCTGCTGTCGGAGGGCCCCACCTGGAAGGTCGAGGGCGACCGCCTCACCATCACCCGGGGGAGCACGACGATCGTGCTGCAGGACCGGGAGGTCGTCGAACCCGACGTTCCGCTCGCCGGGACGATCTGGAACGTCGACGGCCTGGTGACGAAGGAGATCGTCGACCACTACTACAGCGTGCCGCCGGCCACCCTCACCATCGTCGGCGGCAAGGTCAGTGGGACGACCAGCTGTAACCAGTTCCACGGCACGGTCACGCAGAGCGGCACCACGTTGACCTTCGGGGACTTGATCGTCACCAACGAGGGCTGTTCGGGCGAGGCGCTTCGGCTGCAGGACGCCGTACTGGCCAGGCTGAAGGGCAAACTCACCTACACCATCGACCACGACCGCATGGAACTTCGGCGGGCCGACGGCACGGTCGGGCTCGATCTGGTCGCCGGCAAGTGACAATGACCGGGTGAGTTCGGCACGGACTGCGGCACGAAGCCTCCCGGTGGGGCCGGGCGTCTACCGGTTCCGGGATGCGACCGGGAAGGTGCTGTACGTCGGACGCGCGGTGAACCTGCGCCGACGCGTGCAGTCGTACTGGACGAACCTCGGGGACCGGCCGAGGCTGCGCCGGATGGTGGAGCGCATCGACCGGGTCGAAGGCGTCTGGTGTGACTCCGCGCACGAGGCGGCCTGGCTGGAGCGCAACCTGCTCGAGCACTCCAAACCGCGCTGGAACCGGACCAAAGGCGGTCAGGAAGTCGTCGGCTACATCCGGTACGACGAAGGCCCTCAGCGGTCCGAGCTGCGGTTCACCCATGTGCCCACCGGGCCGGCGCCGCACTTCGGTCCCTACCTCGGCGGGGTCCAGGTCCGGCTGGCGCTGTCCGCGCTCCATCGGGTGCTGCCGCTGACCTACGCGGGAACGACGAAGGGTTCGGCGCGCGAGTTCGCCGAACTGCTCGGGGTCGGCGCGGCCGATCGGGAGACGCTCGCTCGCACGGCGATCGCCGTACTCGAACGTGAACCTGCGGCAGTCGACGAAGTACGGGGTGAGCTTGAACGGCGGCGGGATCGCGCGGCCGCCGAGCTCCGGTTCGAGTTCGCGGCGAAGTTGCAGGAGGAGATCGCGGCGATCGACTGGATCGTCGCCGAGCAGAAGGTGTCCTGGCTGGAGCCGCGCGAGGCAGATGTCTACGGATGGGCCGGCGGTGTGTTGGTGCAGTTCCGGGTACGCGCCGGCCGGATGTGTACGTGGACCCAGCGTCTCGTCTCCGAGGCAGTCGCGCGCGATCGGGTGGCGGCCACCCCGCTGCTCTGGCAGGCGTTCGCCCACCGCAACGCCGAACTCGCCTCCCGGCTGCTCCGTGGGTGACTTCATCGGCGCATAGCATCTGCTGTCATGGCTTATGGCGTCCCACCTCAGCGGAGCCGCGGTCCGGTTGTGCTGGTCGGCGTACTCGTGCTGGTCCTGATCGCTGTGCTGGCGGTCGGTGCGGTGGTCGTCGTACGGCTGGCCAACGAGCCTGACCCGCCGGCCGTAGCGATCAAGCCGTCGTCTGCTGACGCAGTGCAGTTCCGGCGCGTGCTGAAGGCTTCGCCAGGTGGTTGCGACAGCGCATCGCCGGCCGCGTCTCCGAGCGTGTGCGGTCTGGATGGCTTCAACTACGTGCTCGGCAAGGTCGAGCTCGACGGCAGCCACGTGACCGAGGTGAAGGCCGGGCAGGCGCCCGAGAACACCGGGTGGTTGGTGAACCTGACACTTGATGACTCGGGGGCCCAGCTCTTCGCCAAGCTCACCGGCGACCTCGCCACCCAGCGGACCCCGCTCAACCAGCTCGCAATCGTCGTACGCAACCAGGTCGTCGCCGCACCGGCCGTGCAGTCCGCCATCCCCGGCGGCAAGCTCCAGATCACCGGCAACTACAGCCAGAAGGACGCCGAGAAGCTCGCCGGCCAGATCACCGGCTGAACCTCCTCCGATCCGCTCCGCCGCCCGCCCCGAACACCTCGGAGAGCAACGGCGGAGGGATCGGGATCATGCGTGTACCTGTACTGCGGCGACACCCTGCTCGGCATCGCCGGGTGCCGGCCGACCAGAGTCGCTGGAAGTTGGGGGGCTCGATCGCCGCGGTGGTCACCCTTGCAGGGTTGGCGTTTGCACCGCTTTCCGATCCTGCGGTGACCGTTCGCTACGACCCGTTCGTCGAGGACGAGGTGCTGGCCGAGTACGTCGAACCGGAGCAGTTGGAGGCGGTCCCCGCCGGGCCCGGCCGGGTCGCGAAGCCGGTGCAGATGGTGCTCGCCGGCGCACCGGTGATCAGGACGCTCGGCGAGAGCGGGATCCCCGACGTCGCCGTACGGGCGTACAAGCAGGCCGAGGCCCGGCTGGCGGTCAGCGACCCCGGCTGCGGGGTGCCGTGGACGCTGCTCGCTGCGATCGGCCGGGTCGAGTCGAACCACGGCCGGTTCGGCGGGGCCCAGTTGCGTGCCGACGGCTCGGCGACCCGCCGGATTCGCGGCATCCCCCTCGACGGTCGCCCGAACGTCGCCCTGATCCGCGACACCGACAACGGCGCCCTCGACGGCGACACCACCTACGACCGCGCGGTCGGCCCGATGCAGTTCATCCCGACCACCTGGCGCGCGGTCAACGCCGACGCCAACGCTGACGGCTTCGCCGACCCCAACAACCTCTTCGACGCCACCCAAGGCGCCGCCCAATACCTCTGCACCAACACCTCCAACCTCACCAACCCCGCCCGCGCCGCCCAAGCAGTACGCCGCTACAACAACGCCGCCTCCTACGTCCGCGTAGTACTAGCCCTGTCCCGCATGTACCAGTCCGGCCGGATAACCGCCCTCCCATCAACCGGCGACCTACTCCCACCCGACCCAACCACCCCGCCACCAGTACGCCCCTGGCGCCCCATCCCCTGGCCAACCAACCAAACCAAACCGCCCCTCTGGAACCCCACCACCCCAACCCCACCCACGACCCGCCCGTCCGCCCCACCCACGTCCCGCCCGTCCACCACCCGCCCGTCCGCCCCGACCACCGCTCGCCCGACCGCCCCGGCTACGACCCGCCCGACCGCCCCGGCTACGACCCGCCCGACCGCCCCGACCACCGCTCGCCCGACCGCCCCGACTACGACCCGCCCCACCACCTCGGATCCGACCCGGCCATCAACGCCGAGCACCACGCGACCGTCCGACCCCGACACCACACGACCGCCCGAGCCCAAGCCGTCTGCCCCGACGGCCTCCGACCCGAAGCCGTCCGACCCAAAGGCGACCGAGCCCGCGCCTTCCGTGCCCGACCCGTCCACCCCCGAGTCGCCGACCGACTCACCCTCACCGGCGCCATCCGCCGACCGAACCCCGGCGCCAGCCGACTCCGGGTCGTCGGCCGACTCACCAACCCCGGCGCCATCCGACCGAACCTCCGCGCCGTCCACCGCTCCAACCCCGGCGCAGGAGCCGACAACAGCCGCCGTCGGCTGGGCTCCAGCAATGCGCCAAGTAGTCGGCCAGGTCCTAACCCGCCCCGCCTGCCCCCAACCCCCCAAACCCCAACCGAACAAACCCTCCAACACCTGCCCCAACGATCCCGCAACCCCGTCGCCACCCCAAGACACCAAGAACCGCAAACCATGCACCCCACAGAACACCTGCAAGCCACGGTAGATGCGGACGACCCAGCTCTCGGCCTTGCCGTCCCCGGGCTCCCCCGCCCACCGACGGCAACCGAGCGCTGACCCGCCAACCCCCGCACCGCCACCGACGCAATCCGTCTACCGATCCCACCGCGCTCCACGCCACCGCACCCGGCAGTGAACCGGTCCCACCTCGCTCCTCGCCGACGCCCCGGCAGTGCTCGGCCCCACCGCGCTCTCCACCGCACCGGCGGTGAATCGGTGCCACCGCACACCTCGCCGACGCACCGGCGGTGAATCGGTGCCACCGCGCTGGTCGCCGCCGCACCGGCGGTGAATCGGTGCCACCGCGCTGGTCGCCGCCGCACCGGCGGTGAATCGCTGCAGCCAACGCACCGGCAGTCAATCAGTTCAACCGCACGGTTCGCCGGCGCAGGGCATTGAATCGCTTCTGCCGCACGGTTCGCGGACGCAGGGCAGTGAATCGGTTCCACCGCATGGCTCGCCGACGCACCGGCAGCGAATCGCTGCCACCGCCGGCCCGCCGCACTGCCGTTGCTCACAGCAACTAGCGCCGCATCAAGCAACGTTCTGATCAGCCGATCTGGGGTTGCGCCCTTCGGCGCCCGGGAGCGGACTAGGGGAGTGCGACTGGTCAGTGCGGGCACACGATCCTCCCCACAGACCCACGAGGTACAAATCGACAGGACGTAGACCCCCACTACAGCGGCATGGCCAGTCACCTGAGCGTGCGTGACGCCGCCGGCGCGCGACACCTCCTGTCGATCTGCTCCAGTCAGCCCAAGCGACGCCCGCCCTAGCCAATGATTCAGTGGCGTTTGCGGCGATCAGCCTTCGACTGTGCACGCCGGCGCTTGCGTTCGCGCCGAGCCCGGTCCTCCTCGGTGTGGCTCGAGGCGGCATGTCCCGACGCGGTGTGGGTCTGGGCGACCCTCCCCGGCGAGGCGGCGTCATCGCGCGCGTGCGCGCGAGCATTGCGGATCAGAACCACGACCACGCAGAGAATCGCCAGCAGGGAGAACATGACCACGTACCACATGCTGCCTCCTCCAGTTGCTGTCGATTCTCGACGCGAGGAGCAGCCCAAACCTCATCCCTCCCGGGTGACAGCGGCCGCACCCGGGCTCGACGTACCAGCCCACTTGCCGTCTATCGGACACCACACCGCCCGAGCACATCCGATCGACGGACGGTGTCGAAGAGGTGGTTGAGGCGCCGGGTGGTTCGGCGCCGCGATCGAGAGGGTGAATCAGCATGCATCAATCACGACGACGCGTCCGGGTCCTCGCGGCGACGCTGGCCGCGATCGCCTTACCCGCAACAGCCCTGCTCCTCAGCAACGCAACACAGGCCACGGCCGGCGCCAGGACAGAGGCAGCGCAGCAGACCGCGACGGCACCGGCCGCGACGGTCCAGAGCTCAGACACGGTCGGCCTGACAGACAAGGGTCGCCTGGTGACGTTCCGCGTCACCTCTGCCGAGAAGATCCGCCGTACGGCGAAGGTCCAGGGACTGAAGGACGACCAGCGCCTGGTCGGCATCGACTACCGCGTCCAGGACGGCAAGCTGTACGGCGTCGGCGACCGGGGCGGCATCTACACCATCAACACCACCCGCAACTTCGGCCAGACCACCAAGGTCTCCCAGCTCACCGTCCCGCTGGCCGGCCAGAACTTCGGCGTCGACTTCAACCCGGCCGCGAACCGGCTGCGGGTGATCAGCGACACCGGCCAGAACCTGCGCCACAACCTCGACGACCCCGCCGGTACGCCGGCCGCCGGCACGACCGCCACCGACGGCACGCTCGCCTACCCGGGCGTCCCGCCCGCCCCGCCGACGACGGCGACCCAGGTGACGGCCGCGGCGTACACGAACAACGACCTCGACCCGAACACCGCGACGACGCTGTTCGACATCGACACCATGCTCGACCAGGTAGTCATCCAGTCGCCCGCGAACGCCGGGCTGCTCGCCGCCACTGGCAAGCTCACCATCGACGTCGGCCCATGGGCCGGGTTCGACATCTCGACCCGGCGCGACGGCAACCGCGGCTTCGCCGTACTGGAAACCGGCGGCCGTATGCGTCTGTACGACATCGGCCTGACCACCGGCAAGGCAACCCGCCTCGGCTCGTTCCCGAGCAACGCGCGCGTCGTCGACCTCGCGATACCGCTCGCCCGCTGAACCCGCCCCGCCCAGGCTCCGGGCGCCCCACCGGAGCCTGGCAACGGCTGACAGCTTGCATGCATGAAAGCTTGCTCGACGGTCAGCGATTCTCGATGGCGTTGCGAAGGTTGATCTTCTCGGCGATCAACGACTGGACCTCGACGATCTCCTTCGTGGACAGCCCGAGTCTTCGAACCCGCACGGCTCCGGCGGCAGTGACATCACGTTCCTCTCGGCGACGATCAGGTACGGCGCGATCAACCCGCGACCGGTTCACGTCCGGTCCCGATCTCGGCCCGTACGCCGGACACGTCGTCGTCGACGTACACACTGCCGTGCGGCAGCAACGGCACGATCCGGAGAATCCGCTGCTGCCGGTGCCGCTCGCGCACCCACCACCTGAGCGCGGGCAAGGATCACAGCCAGAATGTCTGATCGTTCGCCGTGGGTGTGAAGGTGCGGTTGGTGGCGTACACGTACACGCCGCGTCGTGCCCGCGTTGCGCTGCAGTAGAGGTTTGCGTTGATCGTGTTGCTCTGACCCAAGTGCACCTTCGGGGTGATGACGGCATCGCCCCGGTCCCAGTTCGTCTTCCACAGGCCCGCGTTCGACGCCTGGATCGCGGTGACCTTGCCGCCGTTCGGGCAGTTCCAGTTCCCGTAGACGACGGAGACCCTGCCGGTGGTCGCAGTTTGCGCCGCCGGCACGTCCGTGGTGGTAATGCCATACACGACTGCTAGCGCAGACAATGCGGCCGACACCTTCTTGCACATGTCGAATCCTCCCCCCGACCCGTGTCACGGGCCCCGTCCTTGCAGGCTAAGGATCAGGACCGGCCTGCCGCGTCCGGGGAATCACTGTCATTTCGGTGCGACTGTTGGCGGTCAGGGCGGCCTTGGTGCGACGACCTGTGGTTGTGCCGTGCAGGACCGCAGCACTCCGTCGCCGCACTGTCCATCTGCGGACTGGATAGTGCCGTGCAGACATCAGGACCGGCGGCCGCCGGGCGACCGCCGGTCCGCCTCATCGCAGGATCACTGAACACAGAACGGGACGGTGACCGTGTTGGGGATGCGCAAGTCGTTGCGGCGTGCCCAGCCGGCGGTTCCATCGTCGAGGTCGCGGACGAAGAACCAGACCTGCCAGTTCGTGTGTTCGCTGTACACGACGCAGTGGACGTCGATACCTTCGCCCGCATAGCCGATGCCCAAGGCAGTACAGCCCTCGTGCGGACCTGTGCGGATGTAGGTGCCGTTCTCCTGGAAGTAGATTCCGCCGCCGCTGTACAGGTCCGGGTGGGTGTCGTGGCCGCACGCCGCACTGGCCGGAGCCGCGAGCACCACCTGGGTTGCCGCGGCGAGGGTCAGTCCCGCCGCAACGGCGAGTAGTCGAGATCGCATCCGAAATCCTTCCCCTAGGGCTGGATCCGCGCCACGGTGTGCGGCGCGGCATCGCTCAGGCTGCCGTGGTCGCCTGGTCAGAACCTGGCTGAAAGCTGGTCGCCTGGCTCGCCACCACTGGCCGGACGGGCACCGATGGACGAAGATGACTACCCAGAGCGCCTGGGGGGTGCCATGGAGTTCCTGGTTCTGGGTCCACTCGAAGCCCGTGAGCAGGGCCGGCAACTGGTGATCGGCCCGCCGCGCATCCGGACGGTGCTGGCGCTGCTGCTCTGCTCGCCGAACACCCTGGTCAGCGTCGACCGGCTGGTGGACGAGCTGTGGCCCGAGCAGCCGCCGGCCGAGCCGCGAGACCTTGTCCACGGGTACGTCTCCCGCCTACGCCGGGCACTGCGCGCCGCGTCGGCTGCCGACCGGCTGGTCACCCGCCGGCCGGGATACCTGCTGCGGGTGGACGAGCAGGAACTGGACCGCTGGCGATTCGAGCGACTGCTCACCGCCGCACGGTCCGCGGCACGGACCGGCGCACTGGACGACAGCCTGGCTACCTACCGCCAGGCCGACCGGTTGTGGCGGGGCGAGCCGCTCGCCGACACGTCACCCACTGCCAGCACGGCCGCGACCGCAGCGGCGCTCACCGAACTGCGGCTCGCTGGCCAGGAAGAGCAGTACGACGTGGCACTCCGGCTGGGTGAGGGACCAAGTCTGGTCGCTGAGCTGACCGAGATGGTCGCCGCATACCCGCTCCGGGAGCGCCTGGTCGGCCTGCTGATGGAGGCGCTGGGCCGGACTGGCCGGACCGCCGACGCGATCGAACTGTTCGAACAGACCCGCAAGATGCTGGCCGTACAGCTCAGCATCGAACCGGGGCCGCAGCTCCGGACGGTGCACCAGTCACTGCTGCGCGGCGACTGCCGGCCGGACGCCGTACGTCCGGCTGCTCCGCCGGCCCAACTGCCGGCCGACCTGCCCACGTTCACCGGTCGTGCGGCAGAGCTGACCGCGCTGCTCAAGGGTTCTCGCGACCATGGCCTGCCGGCGGTGATCGTGATCGACGGCATGGCCGGGGTCGGCAAGACGGCGCTGGCGGTCCGGGCCAGCCACCGGCTCGCCCGCGAGTTTCCTGACGGGCAGCTCTTCGTCGACCTGCACGGCGGCTCTGACGGCGGCAGGCCAGTCGATCCGGAGGAGGCACTCGACCGGATGCTCCGGGCCCTCGGCTGTGCCGGCAGCCAGATCCCGCACTCGTTGCCTGAGCGGTCGGCGCTGTACCGCAGCGAACTCGCGCGGCGGCAGGTTCTGATCGTGCTGGACAACGCCGTCAGCGAAGAGCAGGTGCGGCCGTTGCTGCCCGGCGCAGGCCGGTGCCTCGTGCTGACAACCAGCCGACGGCGGCTCACCGGCTTGGACGGTGCTCGGCTGCTGTCGCTGGACGTTCTCGGGTCGGTGGAGGCCATCGGCCTGTTCAACCGGATCGCCGGTGAGACTGCCCCGGGTGATCCGGTCGAACAGATCGTCGATATGTGCGGAAGGCTGCCGTTGGCGGTTCGGATTGCGGCCGCACGGTTCCGCGCCCGCCCTGCGTGGACGATGGCCCACCTGGCCGACAGGCTCCGCGACCAGCGGACCCGGCTTGGTGAGCTGGTGGCCGGGCGGAGCAGTGTGGCCGCCGCGTTCGGTCTGTCGTACGGCAAGCTCGCCGCCGACCAGCGACGGGTGTTCCGGTTGCTCGGCCTGCACCCGGGGCCGGACCTCGACTGTCATGCCGCCGCCGCGTTGGCCGACACGCCGCTGTCGGAGACGAGCAGGCTGCTGGAAGAACTGGTCGACGTACATCTGCTGGAGAGTCCGCGGCCGGACCGGTACCGGTTGCACGACCTGATCCGCGCATACGCCGCGACCGCCGCCGCCGAGGACGAGAGCGAGTCCTCCCGCCGGTCCGCTCTGACCAGGCTGTTCGACCACTACTCCGGCTCCGCTCGGTCCGCGACCGCAGCCTGCCACCCGTCGGCAGGCCGGCTGCCGACCAGGCTCTACCGGGCAAGCAGCGTTCCTGGCCTGGACCATCCGGCGACCGCCGCCGAATGGCTCGGCCGGGAACGGACGAACCTGCTGGCGGTGGCGGCCCGGGCGACCGACGGCTGGCCGGCGCATGCCGTCGACCTGTCCCGCATCCTGTTCCGGCACCTCGACAGCCAGGGGCTGTTCGCCGACGCGGAGCGCCTGCACGGGCACGCCCAGGCGGCGGCCCGCCGGTGTGGCGACGACCATGGGCAGGCGGACGCGCTGCGCTATCTCGCCAGCGTCCATGCCCGGTGGGGCCTGATCGAGTCGGCCAGGGAACTGCTGCGGCAGGCTCTCGTGCTGTACGACCGGATCGACGACCCAGCGGGCGAGGCACACGTGCTGTACAGCCTCGGTCTGGTCAGCTCGGCCGCCGATCAGTATCACGAGTCGCTCGACCTCTGCCGACGGGCCCTGTCCAATTACAGTCAGCTCGGCGACATGCTCAACCTGGCTCGCACCCGTCATGCCCTCGGCGGCATCCAGGCTCGGCTGGGACAGTACGACGAGGCGCTCGAGCATCTCGGAATTGCGCTCGTGCTGCACCGCCGGCTGGGCAACCGGGACGGTCAGGCCCGGGCCGCCCAGAGGCTCGGTGAGGTCTGCCGACTCCTCGGCCGGGACGAGCATGCGCTCGCGCTGCTCCAGCAGGCGGCGGCGGTCCATAGGCAGACCGGTAACCGTGACTGCTTGGCCGCCACCCTGGACAGCCTCGGCTGCCTCTACCGGCAACGACATCAGCTGGACCTGGCGCTCGACCACCTGCACCAGGCCCTCGACCTGCGACGTCGGCACGGCCTCTGCCTCGGTGAGGCGGAGACCCTGAACAACCTTGGATACACCGCCCAGATGGCCGGCCGGCCGGACGAGGCATGCACGCACCACGAGGAGGCTCTGGTGGTCGCCCGTGGTGTCGGTGCCCGGTACCAGCAGGCCCGGGCGTACGACGGCCTGGCGCACGCCTACCATGGACGCTCGGCCGACAAGGCCCGCCATCATTGGCTGGTGGCCCTCGACATCCACACCGAACTCGACGTACCCGAAGCGACCAAGGTCCGCGCCCTTCTGGACGCGGTCGAGGGCGTCCAGGCCACGAGCGCCACCCACCTGGCACAATCGCCCCGAGCACGAACCGACAGGCCTGCAAAGAGCGGTGATGAACCAGAGCGCGACGGCGATCACGAGCCCGCCGAGCACCGCCACCCGCGTGCAGCGCGGCCACCAACAGCCGACCAGGACACGTAACCGACCGCAGCGACCACGGACGGCCCCGTCAACGGTCCTGCCCCCGTCTCCTCACAGCTGTGCTTGCATCGATTAGCAATTGCCCGCGCGACGAGGCGTCGTCGTCCCGAGAGCGCCGGCGTGGATAACACCACTGCGAGAGAGCCGGTGAGGGGATTCGAACCCCTAACCACCGCTTTGTCGTGACTGCTGTGCCGTCATCTCGCATTGATTGCCAGATGTGCCCGTGACCTGCGGAAAGGTCAGGGAGCAGTTGTTGTCGCTTCGCGACGTTGGCCGCTGTTGGCCGTTCATTCCGGTCAGTTAAGCGGTCAGTTCATCAGGTTGTCCGGAGCGCCTCGGACAGGTCGCGGCCTGTGCGGGGAAGCTTGGCGTCGATGACTGCCGCCACGCCGCGCAGTTCGTCGACTGCGTACCGGTTGAGGGCGAGAGCGTCCGGGGCGGTCTGGCCGGCCAGGTCGGACGCTGCATCAAGGTCACCTGCAACGGAGTGAGCCTTTGCGAGACATGCGGCGTACCAGGCGCGATCGCGGCGGTAGTTGTGGGGCAGCGCGTCGAGTGCTTGGCTGAGCAATTGGACGGCGGATTCGCCGTTTCCCAACTCCAGTTCGATCATGCCGCGCTGGGCGGTGAACCAGTCGTCTCCGTAGAAGTACATCCAGTCCGGTTCGTCTTCGGGGCGGTCGGCGGCCTGCGAGATCAGTGCTTGCGCCTCATCCAAGGCGCGCCGTGCCGCTTCGCCGTCACCGACCAGAGCGTGGCCTCGGGCAACCATCTGCGCGGCCATCCCATCCACGCCGTGGGAGACACGGTGGTTATGCCAGCGCGCAGCCTCGCCCATTCGGATTGTCTTGGGGCCGTCGCCGAGGGACCACGCTATGTGGGCCTTCATGCTGAGAACGGTGGCAGCCATCGCGGGGTTGGCGGCTTCCATCGCCCAGTCGTGTGCGCGGTCGTACCAGGCAACAGCTCCGGCCTTGTCGCCCAAGTCGTTCACGATCCAGGCCATGAACTGCGCGTACTGCGATGCCAGCGACACCAACTGATCGCGAAGGGCGGCGGGCGCAGCCTGTCCGAGGCTGTGGACGGTTCTCAGTTGCGCCTTGATCACAGGCGCGAGCGGTTCACCACCGACCTCGTCCTCGGCGCGGCGGTGATCAGCAAGCGAGCGCTCCAGCCAGTCGAAGACCTGAGAGTCCACGCGGGCCCTGCCGTTTGTGACTGCGGCCAGCCGGCCGAACATGTCATCGTCCGGACGGAGCTCGCCAAGGACTGGAATCGGCGATGGCGCAGGCGCGGCCGCGGCCAGCGCTCCGTTCTGCTCTAGCAATGCGTCCAGGGCCTCAGCGAGTGCGCGCGACGGGCGCTGTCTGCCACTTAGCGCCCGGGACAGGTAGGCGGGGTCGAAGTTCAAGGCGCGGGCTGCCGCGCGCAGAGACAGGCCTTTCTCGCGCAGCGCCTCGCGGGCAATCTCGCCGAACTCCATGCCCTGATCTCCCTCGGGCGATGACTGTTGACAACCAGCGTAGTCAACGCGGCGGAGGTATCCCACCACGCTGCGCAACGGGACGCTCGACTCATGAACAACGGGGAACGTGCGGTCGGCGAAACGGCGGCGGAGCTGCCGGTTCTGCACGGTTACTACCGCGAACACCTCTTCATGGACGCGCGGGAGAAGGCTGACATCCGGGCTCGCATGCTGCGAACGGCTGACCATCACGGTTACCGGCTCGGCAAGATATTCGAGGAGAAGGTCGAGACCTCACCAGCTGCGCTGCGCGCGCTGCTTGATGCGGCACTTACCGACGGCGCCGCAGTCGTGCTGCCAGGCATCCAGCATCTCGCCATCCACGGCGATCCGGTCAAGCTCCGGCGACACATCGCCGACGCCATAGCTCGCGACGTACTCATCGCCGAGAACTACTGAGCGGAAGAACAAGTGAGTGCGCGCAGACCAAACACCTTGCTCCGTGAGGCGCGGATGTGGGTTTCCCCTCGTAGCGTGGAGACATCCCCTTTGAGGTGAGGGCGATGGCTGAGGCACGACGGAAGTTTGATCGAGAGTTCCGGGAGGGTGCGGTTCGGATTGTCCGGGAGACTGGCAAACCGATCGCGCAGGTGGCTCGGGAGTTGGGTGTCAACTCGGGCACGTTGGCGAACTGGGTGGCCAGGGACAGGCGAGCCCACGGTGGTGACGGCCGGTTGAGTGAGGACGAACGGGCCGAGCTGGCCCGGCTGCGCAGGGAGAACGCGGAGCTGGCGATGGAGCGCGATGTGCTCAAGCGCTCGGTCGCCCTCTGGGTCAAGGACGCGATGGGCCGGTAGCCGTGGCCCGCTTCATCGCCGCCCAGAGGGACACCTACGGGGTGCCGCACGCGACCAGCTGCCGGGCGCTGGGGGTCAGCCAGGCCTGGTTCTACAAGTGGCGCCACGGCGATCCCGTCGCCCCAGCATGCGCGGCGGGAGCAGTTGAAGGTGGCGATCGGGCGGTGGTTCGCCACCCATCACGGGACCTACGGGTCGCCGCGGATCACCGCCGACCTGCGCGACGAGGGCTGGCGGGTCAGCGAGAACACCGTCGCCAAACTCATGCGGGAGCTCGGTCTGCAGGCCCGGCGGAAACGGCGCCGCAAGCAGACCACGCGCCCGGGCCGGGGGACATGGCGGGCACCGGACCTGATCGGGCGTGACTTCGCCACCGAACAGCTGAACCGCAAGTGGTACGGCGACGGCACCGAGATCGACACCGACGAAGGCAAGCTCTACCTGGACAGCGTGCTGGACATGGGCTCGCGACGCATCGTCGGGTTCTGCCTGGGGGAACACCACAACGCCGACCTCGCCTATGACGCGCTGGTGATGGCGGTCGCGGTCCGCGGCGGCCAACCCGCGATCGCAGGCGTCATCTTCCACTCCGACCAAGGCAGTGAATACACCGCCGGCACCTTCCGGACCGCCTGCACCCGGCTTGGCATCACCCAGTCCATGGGCCGGGTCGGGTCAGCACTGGACAACGCGGTGATCGAGGCCTGGCACTCCACCGTGGAGTTCGAACTGCGCAGGCTCGAGCACTTCAACACCTTGGGCCAGGCCCGCAGGCGAGTCGCGGCCTGGATCGAGGAATACAACCACGACCGGCGCCACTCCGCGCTAGGCATGCGCTCCCCAACCAGCTACGAACTCACCCTCCACGCCGGCCACGAGCCAGAACACGACCACGCAGCATGAACGACCCCGCTTCCCGCACACCGGAGTCTGACCTCGTCCTCGCCGGCATCAAGGCCAAGCCCTCCGGGTGGCCTCCGGCCAGCCCTGACACCGGACTCCGGGCGAGCTCCCCAGGCAGCCAGCGGGACACCGAGGGCCACAACCGAAAACAACAAATCTCAAGTCTCTACGGTTTCAGGGGATTGCCGATGCGTACGCCGTCCCCGGGAAATCCCGATCGTTCGATCTCACGCTCTGAGCTGGCGGACGCAGTCTGCGCGTGGCTTTGGCACACGAAATGCGAGCACGCCGCACTGGACGGCGCATACATCGCGAAGCTGGAACGCGGAGCGGTACGCCGAACCGGCAGCGCCTACCGGGAAGGCCTCAGAGCCGTCCTTGGCGTCTCCGCCGACCACGAACTCGGGATGGAGCCATGAGGCATGTGCACCCTTGCGGAGGATGTCCGGCAGCCAGGTCGCCGGGCCGCTGTGCTTGTCGGCAGCCTCGAGGAGTGGCGGCACCGCCGGCCGGGTCCGGTCGGATGTCGTCCACGCTTTAGCTTCGGGATCGACTCAGCACGGGCACGCGCAGCGCCAAATTGAGCCAAGTCACCGAGCGAACCTGGGTCGTCATTGAGATCAGACGAGGTTCGAAATCGGGTCTGGATGAGGTGCTGACCCGGATAGAAGGCGGCAGGCAAGCGTCGTCGGTTGACACTGTTTTACGGTTGTGCGAACCGTCGATCAGCTCCGTCTGCGGAACCTGGAATGTGCCGAGACCGGCCGCATCTGAGCGTGCGAAAGAGCCTCACGAAGGGCGGCGTTGGCTTGCTGAAGTTCGGTGACTTGGCGCTGCAGACGCTCGATTTCTGCGAGCAGAGCGTTGACGTCTTCGGCGCCTCTTGCCTCAATCGCTCGGACACGGCGCCGGTCTCGCCAGCGGCGGAGGCAGCGATCTGAGCAGAAGCGTTGGTCGGATCTGGCCGCCGTGTAGGTGGCAGCGCAGTGCGCACAGACATGTCGACGCGCGGTCGTATCAGTGCCAAACGGCGGTGGCGGCTCGTCCGTAAACGCTCAACGGCCGGCTCGGCCGCATGTAGGAATAGCCGTTGCACGTAGCTGAAACGCCTCGAATGCAAGAAGTGTGACGGCATCGCGGGACTCGTTGGGTGCGATCCGTGCCATCCTCCAGCCGGGGCAGTCCGGCGTTATGGTTGAGAGCTCAGCTATTGATCTGTCTCGCCGCAGGCCTATCGCGCCGGATGCCGACCCGGTGGTCTTCGATGAGTTGCAACCCCGTAACGCGGTGGCTCTCTGTAGCGATACAGGCTCTGCCGGGCGACTTCGTGACCTCCTGTCACCGATGGATGTGCCTGGTGGGTCGATGAACGTGGTCGAAGGGGGCGCGACGCTCTCGCGTTCCGCAGATCTGTCGGAGGTCATCTCTAGATTAGGTCGTAGAGAGACAAGGACGAGGAGAACCGCAGTGGACGTGAACGACGCCTTTGGCATTTTTCAGGACGCCGTGAACGTCCCTCCGGCACCGCTCAAGACGGCGAGGCAGCGTCGCGATGTCTTCAAGAGCGGCCTGGCGGTCGAGGCGGATGTCGACGAGGTTCTTCCTAGCGGGTCACTGGCCCGAGGCACGCACAAGGATCCAATCAACGACGTCGACGTGGTCGTGATCTATGACGAAGACGATCACCCCGACTGGGGCGAGCCGGGTGACTCTGCCGAAGACGCCCTCTCATATACGGGAAGCGTGATCAACGATGTCCTCGGCGCAACGGCTGGCACTCATGCGCGGGAGGTACGGCTCGCCTCGCCGCGCAATCATGCGGTCAAGTGCTTCCTCGATGACCCTGACGATGACAGTGGCTTCACGGTCGACGCCATGCCGGCTCTGCGTCGTGATGGTGTGCTCCTCGTCCCGGAAGCCAAGAACCGGATCTGGGTTGAGACGAATCCCGAATACCTGATCAGCGAGATCGCCGCCCGCCATGCCGAGTGGAACAAGTTCGCGGGCACCATCCGCATGCTCAAGTGGTGGGCATCCGATCAGGACATCAAGATCAAGTCGCTGGTGATGGAGGTGCTCGCGCTTAACTACCTTCCGACCGACACGAACCGCCCCTCCGCGCTGAACGAGTTCTTCCACAAGGCGTGGGACCACGCGAACAACGGATTTAACATCGAGGATCCGGCGGGCCTGTGCGGGGTCATACAGAAGGATCTTGACCTCGCCGCTTTCGGTGAGTGCTTGGCGACCGCTCGCGACTTATCCAGCAACGCCATCCGGGCACAGGCCCGGAACGGTACCGCGCTCGCCATCGGCTACTGGCGCGAATTGTTTGGGGACGATTTTCCGGAGCCACCATCGGACGGCGGCAAGTCGGTGATCGTGCCGCCCGTCTTGCCTCCGCACAAGGTCAAGGACACGCCGCAGGGATGACGGCCAATGGTACGGAGGCGGCCGCCAGCGTTCTCTGGATGGATGACGAACCCAAGCGGCTTGAACGAGATCGGCGAGAGGTCGAGGAGTTCGCGCCCGACCTGAGGTTCGTCGAACCACGGTCGCAGAGGTTTCTGCACGGCGGATGGCGCGGACGTCTGCCGTTGTGGCCCTTCGAGCGTGCCGAGCCCGACGGTCTAGGCAGACTGTTGGAGACGGGTCTCGAGATCGAGGTGGTCTTTTCAGCGGCACACCCGATGGTGTCCCCGGCGATCTACCCTGTGATGCCTGAGCCCGAGATCGAGGAGCGAACGCAGGCGATCTGGCACGTGGCCCCAGACGGATCCCTGTGCCTGCTGCAGAGTCAAGGCCAGTGGCAACCGGAGGCCAGCATTACCGAATTGCTCCTGAAAGCCGCTGGATGGCATGTCGAGTATGCGCTGATGAAGGCCGGTGTCATCGACAAGATGACCGAGCGCGGTATTGTCGATGACGACCGCCTTGACGGCCTGATCGGACCAGCCACGCAGCAGCTCGAAAACACGACGAACGACGAACCGGAAGATACAATCCCGAGTCAGAATGGCAACACCGCCTGATGTCGGTTCTGTCTGTGCTCTTTCCGCGCGACGCCCTTGAGAAATTCAAGGCGTCGGTTGAGGGTGGCGGCGTAATCGGACTCCGTCACGTCGTCGCCGACGACTTTTACGTGCTCAACCTCATTGAAACCAGCCGAGGATTGCGTCTCCCGGTCGATGTAGGAGACCCGTACAAACGCCTGAAGTGGGGCGACGTCGATGTGCATGGCCAGTGGCGGCGCGTGACCGGTGTCCCCCTCCACGAATGGCATTGGCACGCCCTGCGCCGGCCTGGCACCGCCCTCAACTATGACCGGTTCCGAGACCTCCTCGCAGGGGTCCTAGATCCGGGGAAGAACTCGGGAATCCTTATCACCCATCAACCAGATGTACTCGAGGTGTTCAAGCAGCACGGCGCGAGCGAGTTCGCAGCATGGCTGATTGAGCGTGAAGGCGTGCGCCCCATCGCGGTAGCAATCGAGCCAGAGGTACTTGGCCTCGGCCAGATGGCCGACACGTGGCCGCTGGCCCGCCTGCAACGTAACGCGGTCATGATTGTCGGTTGCGGGAGCATCGGCGCAGTCGCCGCCCAAGCACTTGCCGCCTACGGCATAGGACGAATCGAACTTGTCGATCCTGACCGCTACCTGTGGCACAACGTCGTGCGGCACGTCTTGCCTCCAGAGCATGTGGGATGGCGCAAAGCTGGGGCGCTCAGCACATATCTCACCGAACGGTGGCCACTCACCAGATTCATCCCGCACGCCCTCGACGTTGTTGACGACGCCCACCACGTTCGTCCCGCCATCAAGAACGTCGACCTTGTACTCTGCGCCGCCGACGGCATCGCTCCACGCCGAGTCGTCAGCCACCTCGCCCGAAGAGCGAACATCCCCGCAGTCCTCGCATGTGTCCTCGACAACGGCTCCATCGGCGAGATCATCAGACTCAGACCCACACCGCGCATAGGGTGCCTGCTTTGTCTTCGGCGCCGACTCGCCGAACAAGGGGCGATGGACGCTGAAGCCGACCAAGAGCTCGACTACGGCACCGGACGTGTGCACCAGGCAATGACTGCGGTGCCCACCGACCTCCACCACGTTGGCAATCTCGCCGCCAAGATCGCCGTCGCCACTGTTCTCGAAACCCTGCACGGGGACACTACGCAGCGGCTTCCCGCAGAGCACGCCATCGTTGGCCTACGCCCCACAGGCGATCTCACACCGCCGTTTGACCTCCACCACGCAGGAGAAACTCGCTGGTCAGATCTGCCGCCACCGCGCCCGAACTGTCCCACATGCGGGTCACGATGACCGGTAATCCGGACGCTTTCCCCACACTGGCCCCCGAGTCGAACAGCGCGCCAGAAGTATCGATCACCGCGACCGCACTCAATGTGATCGCCCGCGAAGCACGGCAGTCTCGCGACGGGCTGGAAACCGGCGGCATACTCCTCGGCCACGACTTCGGCCAACGGGTTGAAATTCGGCACGCAGGCGATGCCGGCCCTGACGCCCGACGCGGAACACACACCTTCGACCGCGATCTCGCACACGCCACGGCGCTCGCCGAAGCAGCATGGACCCACGACCGCAGTCAATGGCTCGGTGAATGGCACACCCACCCAAACCAAGAACCCGTCCCAAGCCCCCGCGACCTGACCTCCTACCTCCAACATCTCAACGACCCAGAACTCGACTTCACCCAGTTCATCTCGATCATCGTCACTGAGCACGAAGGAACCATCAGCGCCGTTACATGGCTCGTCGACTCGACCCATGCCACCCCCATCTCGCTCAGGAGACAGCCGTGACGGACGAACAAGACGAGCGCCCAGCATTCGACCTCCACCGGGCATTCATCAACAAGCAGGCAGCCCTTAAGGCCTCATTCCTCGCCATCCGCGACGTGACGAGCCATGGCCCCACCCAAGGGGATGTATCCGAAGGCGACTGGACCGGTCTCATCCGTGACTTCCTCCCCACCCGATACGAAGTCGGCCCGATCTTCGCCGTTGACCACCATGGCAACATGAGCGAACAAATCGACGTCGCCGTCTACGACAAGCATTACTCGCCCCAATGGTTTGGCGGAGCCAACAACGTGCGCTTCGTGCCTGTCGAAAGCGTCTACGCTGTCTTCGAAATCAAACCCGAACTCAACGCTGCCTACGTGCGGGCCGCGATCCAGAAGGTCACTACCGTTCGCAACCTAGAACGAACCTCAGCACCAATCGTCCACAAAGGCGGCAAATACGAGCCTGCACAGATCGCCCTCAGCCCCATCATCGGCGGCATACTTGCCACCCGAAACGGTTGGCAGGACGCCCTCGCCAACCTCGACAAACACCAACCCACTCCTGACGACCCCGGGTTCCTCAACATCGGCATCGCCCTAGACGACTTCTGCTTCGACTACACCCCCACACTCACCGGAGCCATGGTCACCACCCAACGCACAACCAGCGACAACGGACAACAACTCATCCACTTCGCCATTCGACTCTTCCGGCAACTCCAAGCCATCGGCACTGTCCCAGCCGTCGACATGGAGAAATACGAGCAGAAGATCCAGCAGGCCGGAGCAGCAGACTCCGGGACGTGACCGCATCACGGCGAGACGCTAAGCGCCTTGGCCCTGCATCATGCGTGCATGAGGACGTATCGATTGGTCAACGGCCCACTCGCGGGCGACAAAGTAACTGCCCAACCCGACAAGGATCAGGTTGTCGCTCGCGACCCAATCAACCCCAGCATCGTCTACGTCGCCTCCGGCAATCAGGACGAGGACGGCACTGAGCAGGCGCACATGCTCTACGACTGAGCAAACCTGACCGTTAAGCGGCGTTGTTGTCGTTGCTTCCCGGCGGACAACGCTGCTTGGCGACCACTCCGATCATCAAATGTGGCATCGGGATGTCGACAGGCATGTTCCTGTCCGAGCAGGCCCGATAATCACCGAAGCTGCCTCACCGGGCCAACTAGTCGGTCGGGCGGGGACCGATGGGCCGACATCATCTCCAAGTCGTCGGAGCTCCGAGCGCATGCGGCGGCCGCTCCAGACTGGGCCTAAGGCCACCGGGACTGATCAGTTGTCAAGTTGATGGATGAAGTCGGTGAACTCAGTTGGCACCACGAGGTGGGTCGCTCGAACTGCGTGACCGGCGTAGTACGCCTGCAGGGGCCACTTGGCGTCGGCCGGCAGGAGTCCTGCGCGTACGAGACGTTTCGTGATCCTTCTGGCTGGCCTGGTGAAGCCTTTGAGGCTTCGACTTTGCTCGTATGCGGCAAGCGCATAGACACGAGCTCGAGTGATCCGACCGTGATGCCGAGCCGCGTACTCGATTACTGCCGACTGCACAGCGTCCTCTTGCCGGAGGAGGCGAATAAGTTCGGAGAACGCATCGGGATTCCATGGGGATCCACCTGGCTCTTCGGCGGAACCTTCATCGCGGTAGGCGAGGTCAGGTCGCCGCCAGGGCTCGCCTGGGTCGAAGCTCGTTGGATCTTGAAGTGGCCGGACGCGTGGTGCTGGTTCGAAGGTCACCTCAGCCAGCTCGCCGCCCATTGCAGCGATCAAGAGTGGGCGGGGCCGAGGGGGCTGAGGGCTCGAAATGGCATCGAGATTTCCGATGTCCTGGTTGACCGGTTCGGCTACTACCCAACGGGCTAGGCCCTCGGGTATGGCGAGACGCAACGTCATCGGCTGCTGTGTGTTGTCGGTAGTCACGAGCCACTCGCTAGGCCCACTCCGTGCCAACGTGAGCGGACGTTCCGGCTGGCGGTCCACGATCTGTTCGTTGAGAAAGGCGTTCGCGTCCTGAGGTTCGTCCGGCTGGAGAAACACAATGAAAGGGCTGTCGGTCGCGAAGCCGACGTACAGCTCGTTGTCGATCCTCTCGGCTGCATCGTGCGCGATTTGCGCAGCTCCGTTTGCGGTAGACCGTCCTTGAACCTGAACGGCGGAAGCCCGGGTGGCATAGTCGCGAAAGCCCTCCGCAGCGCGATGCGGACTTGCCGCACACGAAAGGTGCCCTGCTTGTTCTTGCTGGCCAATTTCAGGATGGCGGTCGTTGTACTGTCCGCGGCGTCGCGTAGCCATCGGAAGGCTGGCGTGCTGAGGTCCCCGAGCGATAGTCGTTGTGTGACGGCGTACTGGATGGCATCGTTCGTGAAGCCTGAGGTGGAGAAGATCGCATAGCGATAGTCATACCGGGCGGTGCTGGAAGCGTCGTTCGCAGCTCGCCAAGAGTAGTGTTCGTTGACGTCGTTGAGGACACCCAGCGCGTTGCGCAGGGTCGCCAGCCCTGTTTTCCCGTTGCGGAACTTGACCTCGATGAACAAACGCAGAGGGTAGGTCAGAGGGATCTGCGTCCGCAGTTGGCCGAGCACGTCTACCTGATGTGGAGCGCCGCGGCCCAGGATGTTGAGCTCATTGCTCTTCGTTGTCAGCGCGAAAGGATCCTGCGAATGATGTACGAGTAGGTCGTAGCCGCTGTCCTTCACGAGCCGTGCAATGAACTCCTCGAGGACATAGCCACGCAGCGCCTCCTGGGTCACCATCCACGAAGGATACGGGGCGGCGTGAGGCCATGGAATGGCTCACATCGATCAGCGCACTTCGGAGCGAGGCCAACTGTTGACCAGCTTGCGGAATGCCGCCCCGGCTCGGCGGGAGCACTCGCCAGCCGTTTTGCGGTCATGTGCCGGACTCCAGATGACTCGGATCGACAGCTTCGTTCCTACGGTGAGCTGCTGAGCGTGGCGCGGAAGGCGCGTGAATAGCCTCGCGATTGGTACAGAGTGCGAACGAACACATCCCGCGTCTTGAGCGCCAACTTGGTTCCACGAGGTCGAACTCGTGGAGTGTCGACCCGTTAGCCCAGGGGCTAACGCCGCCATGCAAGTCGATTGCCTTCACGAGGGTCGCTTCGCAGGCGTGCATCGTGCCGGCAATGCTCACGGGGAACAGCGGGCATGTCGATGTGGGCGTTTGCCTCAGCGGCTTAAACGTCGTTCGAGGTGCTCCACGCGACCGTGTCGGCGACCGGAGCGAGCAGATCCACGAGAGAACGACGCTGGTGCGCGCCGAACTCTAGGCGTCTCCATCCCTGCGGACTCCGGGGCCAGCCTTTTCCAAGGTTGCTTGAGGCAAGTACCTGCTCCGTCACAGCTCCGTTAGGCGATGGCAACCAACGATGAATGCTGAGGAACGCTGAGAGGCGAACGCGCAGGTCAGGCGCGGACTCGGCCTTGTGGCGCCTATCGCTCGGCAGGCTCGAAGAGATCTACACCTTCTGCGCGGCGTCTCGGACATTCGCTGATCTCGCGGTGGCTGGTCGAAACCTCATCAGTTCGCACGCAACTGAGGGCCCGGACGCTTTGGTGGTTGCCTGTCGACGGCATCGCCTGGCCGCAAGCAGTTGGCGACGCGGGTGCCTGTCGCGCATCAGTATCTTCCACCCCTCACGAGTGCGTGGAATGTCGCGGGTCTCAGACGTTGAGCTTGCCTCTAGTCGTTCGGATGGGTCGGGCGGCGTTTGCTCGGAGGTTGGGATGGCGAGGCAGCCGTTGCCGTTGGGGACTTGGGGGGCGATTTCGTCTCGGGCTGTGGGGTGGGACGAGAAGGGGCGGGCAGACAGGTTTGAGGCGAAGGGTCGGTATCGGGATTACGACGGGCGGACTCGGCGTGTGGCGGCTTGGGGGAAGACTGCTACTGAGGCTGAGAACAAGCTTCGGGCGGTCTTGAAGACCCGGATGCGGTTGAGTGGGTCTGCGGAGCTCAAGGCTGAGGATCGGGTGTCGGTTGCGGCTGAGTTGTTCCTTGCTGAGATCAAGGAGCTTGGGGAGCAGGAGGTCTTGGCGCCGGGGACGTATCAGACCTATCGGTATCAGTACGACAAGAACCTTGCGCCGCGCATTGCCGAGGTTCGGTTGGTCGAGACGTCGACGCCGAGGGTGAACGAGGTCGTGCAGGCGATCCGAGAAAGCGTCGGGGTGGCGAGTGCCAAGACCTGCAAGAGCATCTTGTCGGGGACGTTCTCATTGGCGGTGCGGCATGGGGCGTTGGCGGCGAATCCGGTGCGGGAGATCAAGATCCGTGGCAAGGGCCGGCGTCAGCCGCCGCGGGCGTTGGAGGAGGCGGAGAGGGAGGCTTGGTTCGAGCTGCTGCGGCAGGATGAGCGGGCGGTTCGGGCTGACCTGGTGGATCTCTGCAAGTTCATGTTGGCCACGGGAGAGCGGATCGGCGAGACGCTGGCGGTCACCTGGA
This sequence comes from Kribbella sp. NPDC050470, assembly GCF_044458365.1. Classification (NCBI taxonomy): domain Bacteria; kingdom Bacillati; phylum Actinomycetota; class Actinomycetes; order Propionibacteriales; family Kribbellaceae; genus Kribbella; species Kribbella sp. NPDC050470. Next base: position 293,177 of record NZ_JBITHV010000005.1, read on the forward strand.
GGGATCTCAATCGGGAGACTGGCGAGATCGACTGCAGCTACCAGATTCAGCGGCTCAAAGGTCAGGGATTGGTGCGCCGGCGAGTGAAGTCCGCTGCCGGTGAACGGATTCTGGTGTTGCCCGGCTGGGCTCTTGAGATGCTGAACTCTCGGTGGAAGCCAGGTATGTCGCCCGATTCTCCGATCTTCCCGGATGCCAAGGGCGGGTTCCGGGATCCGCACAATGTTCAGCATGCGCTGCGCGACGCGCGGCGTCCTGTGGGTGGTCAGCGGCGAGCTGAGCTGGGGAACACGCTGAGCGCCTATCGGCGTAGAGCTGGTCTCACGCAGGTGCAGGCCGTCGCGAAACTCGGTTGGCGAAAGACGCGGATCAGTCTGATTGAGACGGGCAGGGTGAGGCTGGATGCTGAGGAAGCAGTGGCGTTGGCTGACGCCTACGGGCTGAGTCGGAGTGATCGGACGGCGCTGCTGGAGCTGACCGAGTTGGCTGGGATGCGGTCGCTGGCGGACGAGATGGCGTGGGTTACTGCGCATGTCTTCCGGAAGACGACGGCGACGATTCTGGAGGACTCGGGGCAGACGCCGCGGAGGATTGCTGACCAACTTGGGCACTCACGAACCTCCACCACGATGGACGACTACGTTGGTCGGAAGGCCAGGAACCCTGAGGCCGCCCGACACCTGGATGACGCTCTCAGGGCCATCCATGAACAAGATCGACCGTCGCCAGACGACCTCGCACTGTAGGAGTACTCCAGCCGCGACGGACAGTTTGTCCTGCGGACGGACGCTGGCCAGGTAGTCGATCGCGCGGCAGCGCGCAAACGCGGCGATAGCCCGCAGGGAAGGTCGGGCGGGTGGGAGCGCGCGTAGCTGACGCGACGCAGGAGCGGCTGCGTAGCCCGCGTGGGTTGATTCACTAACCCAAACACAAAGCGGTCAGTAAGCGGTCAGTTGACCGCCATTTCAGCATGCCTGTTGAGGCATATCTGCTGGTCAGAGAGCCGGTGAGGGGACTCGAACCCCTAACCACCGCTTTACCGGGCCAGGACTGCGGTGTCCTCTCAGCCGTTGCCGAAAATGCGCGTGACCTGCGGAAACATGACAACTCGGTTGTCGCAAGATCGCGACGTTGCCCAGTCATTCCCGTTCAATCAAATGAGCTAAACAATGAGCGTCCACCTGCCGAGGCCGCACCTCCCGCTCTACCGAGTGCCGACGGTCAGTGGCTGGTTGCCCCCTCGGTAGCGGACATCTCGCGCGAGCCGGCCACCGAGTTTCGCTACACGCTCACGAGCAAGGCATGCCGTTCCAATCAGTCGTCGTCCCGCGTGAAACCCTCCGGCCACGAACGAGTGACATCTCCGGCGGACAGGACGCCCTGGAAGAGCCGCAGTGGCCCGAGCTCATCACTGTCGCCTGTATCGAATCCCGGCACCTGAGGTTGATCACCGCTTGTCGGTGATGAGTGTCGACGGGAGCTGAATACTGATCAGTGGGCTGCCGCCCACTGGTCAACTTTCGGCTGCCGCTGACAATGAGCGAAAGCTTCTACTGGTAAGGGATTCGGGGCTAGTGTCGTGCCCATCGGTTCTCATCGCTCATCATCCTCTCGCGCTGATTGAGGTGCGTAAAGAGGTGCGTTGTTGGGAGGTGTGGCCGAGACTGCGAGCGAGACTAGAGGACGGTAGGTGGTTGCTCCGTGTGCTCCCCTCATATCGAGGCGGGGATGAATGAACGCGCGACGGGTATCGGGAGCTAGGGCCGTCCGTGGCCTGCTCGCTCGCTTTCCTCGGTGAGCGTCGACTGGAGATCACGCTGCAGCGCGCTGATGGCGATGTCTGCGACCTGGCAGAGGGTCGGTGTGCGTGCTTTCATCTGTTCCAGCCACGCGATATCCGACTTGATGGCGTTCGATTCGTCACCTGCCCAGGAGCGTTGAGACGTGATGCGGCGGGCTATCTGATCTGGTGGCACCCCATGGGTGAGCAACACTGGACCAAGCATCTCGACGCCGCTGTCGAGGCGGCCGGTCAGCACGTCGAGGGCACGGTACCCGTCGAGTACTCCGTCGTTGAGGAGCCTGGCGGCGAGCTCTGCGTCGTTGCTGAGCAAGGCAGGTAACAGGCCATAGCCGGGGTATCCGGAGGTGGCGGCCACGCGAGCAAGCCGCTCGCGCTCGGGCTGGGGGAGACGTGCAGGAACTGTCTCCACGCCATCCATCCACACCGAGGTACGAGTCGGTCTCTCGCCCTCGCCGAGGCGCCGCTCGTACCAGTCGGCGCAGACGGCGGGCCGAGAATCGGCGAGAGCTTTGAGCATCTCGCCCAACCGCCATTGCTGATGCCCATGGACAGTGCTGGGGCTCGCCGAGAGAAAGGCCCGCTCCCATGCTGGCCACCAGTCAGGTGGGAGCAGCACACCATCGCCCGTGCCGACATCGCATGCGAGTGCTGCAGCAGCTCGGATATCCACGACCGGATGCTGTAAGAGGCTCAGCAGCACCATGTCAGCGGACGCGCTGGCAAAGAGGTGGTCGAGTTGCCAGGAGTCGCTCGATTTGAGGTCTGCCACGACAAGGATTGCGAGTGCATCCGCGCCACCGGACTCAAGGCACGCAGTGATGACAGCGCTTCGGAGCTGAGGGTCGTGAAGAGCCCGTGACACCAACGTGATATCGACCGGTTGTTGGCGGTGTCGTGCACCCCAGAGCGCGCTGCCGAGGACGTCTGACGAGCGGTATTGGATGGCCGGCGGAATCCAGGCGACTGGATTGGCGGTGAGATCGGCAACGGCGTGGGCCATCCTGTGCGTGGGCTCGTGCTGACCGACCTCGGCTACGTGGGCTGCGAGCTCCATGAACCGGATCGTGCCGTTGACCGGCCCGAGAGCAACTATCCGCTGGGCAAGGGTTCGTCGCTCGTCCTCTCGTCGCTGGAGCCAGTCTTCGATCGGAGACTCGAGGTCACGGCGGCCGACGAGGAGAACGAGATCCTCATCGAGGACGATCGGCGCAAGGTCGGCCGGGGGTGCAGATTCCAATGGTCGGCGAGGTCGAGTTCGCGCTGCACCCGGAGTGCAAGCCCTGGCCGCGCATCGAGCCTCGGCCGCAGCGTCCGGAGAATGCGCCAAGCCCCCGCGGCGCCGACTGCGACTTGGTCGGGGGACGGTGTGGCTGGGCCAGCTGCGTGCCCACCGGCGAGCCGCAACCAGTCCCCGAACAGGCCGATGAGGTGTGTCACGGCGTTCGCCGGCAGATGAGACGACTGCGAGCGAATCAGCGCGTCGACCTGGTCCCATAACGTCACCAGTTCGCGGAGCCGGTCCGGTGATTCGACTGAGTTTGCGATCGTGATGCTTCCTGAACCGATCGGATCGGTCCATACACCCTCGATTGATGGATCGAAGCAGTGCGAGATGATCTCTGCGCAGATGTCCCAGCGCGCGCGGTCATCGACCCGCATCCATTCGACGGTCTCGTTGAGAAGGGCCGCTCGGATCTCAAAGAGTGAACCTCGGTCAGGATCAAGATACCGCGTGAGCTTGCCGAGTTCTTCGAGTGGCTTCTCGCTGAGCGCCGGCTGCGCCGGATCGATCGCTAGGTCGAGGAGGCCATGGATCGCTTCTTTGTTGAACCAGGTGCGTAGGGAAGCGAAAAGTACCTTTGCAGCTGCAGAGCCTGTGGGGTCGTGGGGCGTGCCCCAGGGTGACAACTCTGCCGCTCGCTCGGCAGCCAGGATCTCCCGCGCGCACTTCGATGCAAACTCACCTGCATTCCGGCTCGTCAAGGCGTACAGCTGCACTTGGTCGATGGTCGACTCACTCCAGGTGAGTGGCTGGCCGAGCGTCCGAGCCCATCCCACTGCTTCCCGCCTCGCATCCTCCGACGTTTCGGCAGCAGCGAGCAATGTATCCGTGAGTTGCCGGCGCGTGTCAGGAAAGGCGTCGAGGAGCGAGCTCCAGCTTCGAGTGCGCTGTGCGCCGAAGAACCACCGGCTGACCAGCGGCAATCGTATTGGTGGCGAAAGACCCCAACGATCGGCTCGAAGCTCGATGACACCTCGAGTCGCAACGGTGCGGACCGCGGCCATGAGAGATGCCAGTGGCATGGCTGTCAGTTGGCTGATTCGCTCCAAATCGTGCTGAGCTGCTCCGTTCAGCGCCGCGATGCAGGCGATGGCGTCCAGACTGACGGCGGAGTCGGTCGCCAATCGCAGGTAACGCATGACATGGTCTAGCAGAAGCTCACCGGAGACCACCCTCTCGCCGTCGCCATCGATCAGTGCACGACACAGCTGCAGAGCCCATCCGGGCCGACCGTCCGCCTGCTCGAGTACGAGTCTCCGGGCATGGACGCCGGTGACTCCCGCGGCCTGTATGACTGCGTCTATTTCGGCCCGGGACATGAGGCCTAGGGTCACTCGACGGCAACCGGGGAGTTTGTCGGCTGTAGTCTCAGCGTGGTCAGGCCAGGTCGACGCCACCACGCTGAACGTCAGCCCCTCTTGCCGCCGCAGGCGCATGAGCTCTCGCAGCAAGTCTTGATGAAGGTGGGCGTCGTCGACCACGACACATGACGGTGCGACTGAGAGGAGGTCGTTCGCAAGGTACTGAGCGGCCTCCGGAACCGCAAAGACCATGTCTTCATCAGGACCGACCTCGAGCAGCAGCCGGCTCTTGCCCACGCCGGGTACTCCGATCAGCAGGACATCATCGCTGCGATGCACATACGTCCTGATGTCGGCGATCTCCTGGTCCCGGCCGACCAGCGCAGTGCTCTGGTCGTCGGTTGTGAAAGGCCTGGGACTCAGAGAATCCATCCGCCCTGTCACGCCAGTGAGGAGCTCCCTCCAATCGGCATCGCGGACGAGTTCCAATACCAGCCAGTCGCGCCCGAAGTACTCCGGAAGGGGAAGCGTCGGTTCCTGGGTCTGGCAGTACTGGTCGATCTTCGCGCGAGCGGACGCGGTGATGTTCCTCGAGCAGACGATGACGATCTTGTCTACGCGGAAGCCGGGTTCCTTCTGCCAGCTCTTGTGGCTTCTCTTGAGGTTGGCGAGTGGATCACCGGTTGTCGCGAGTACGCGTCCTCGACTCTCCGGGTCGTTAGCGATCACTGCGTAGATGTCGGCGTCACGGCCCATGTCCTTGCCTGCCTCGACAGGCGAGATGGACGGATATCGGCTCTGCAACAAGGCAATGGCCGTGCGCTCGAACTTGTCCGTGTCGACGCCGTCGTCGAGTGCGCGCTCGATTCGATCAATGAGAGGCACGGCTCCCTCCTGCCGCGCTACCGTCGTTCCTGTCTACCAACAGCGTCGCGTCTTCCGCCATTCCTCTACGCCCGAACCGAGGGCCCAGTGAGTACTGCACAGCTGAAGCCTACGACGCACCGCCGAGACGTGCCGCTGGGGACGCCAACCATCAGTGGCCGGCTGCAACGATCTGGCAACGGTCGAAGGTGCATTTGGCCGTTACCCGATCGCGGGCACGTAGGCTTGCGGGATGCCAGGGGGGTCTGCGCGGCGCGGGGACATCTATGAGGTTCACCGCAATGCAACACGCGAGAATGATGAAAAGCAACGTCGGCGCATGGTCTGCGTGGCTGAACTGCCGTTCGAGTCGACGTGGCGGGCGATGCCTAGAATTACTACAGGCAGCAGGCCAGGTGATCTGCCCAGCCCGCGGCAGGACGAGTTGAAACTGACCAAGCCTGGTTGGTGGACGACACGGTTCATCAGGGCTGTGCGCAAGGACGTGACAGGACAGCGGGGCGTTTGCGACTTCAAGTCGACGCTACCGGAGCCTCTGCGAACCTCTGTTCTGAACCACTACATGAATCGTCCGCGGCCGAAGGCATGATGACGGTGACTGAGAGTCTTGCAGTGTGGTGTGCGGCTGGAGGTGAGCGGTGATGCTGGACCTGGCGCATCCACCGGCCGATGTCACAGACCGGTCGCGATGGCTGAACGGCGAGCCCGGACCCGTCGGGATCGGCGATCTCTGGCTGCTGTCGTGGGATGGTATAGGGCTTGGCCTGGCGATCATCTCTGGCATAGCGGACGACTATGTCCTGGTGTGGCCGGCGACGTTCCCTTCGCAAGAAGGTTTTCGGCCTGCGATCGAACTACCCTCGACTCGGCTAGGCACCACCTTGTTCGTCTGGCCGAGTCGTGAAACCGGTGTCGGGCTGCATCTCTTGCATCGGCGATTCGGCACGGAACTGTCGCAGCGAACGATGGCGTTGATGCTCGACGCTGTCGAGAACGGAACGGACTCCCCGTATCCGTACGCGCCGCTTCAGCCCGATGATCCCACGGCCTGGCGGCAGGATGCGGCGATGGTCGACCAATGGGAAGACATCTGTCTCAACGTGTGGCCGGAACCGGTCGTTGGCGAGGCACCTTTGAACCGCGAGGTTCTACGATCTCATGGCATTACCGTTGGAGATCTGGCGGGGGCGCTCCGCCTGGCGCCACAGGCGGCCGCGTCGCTGTTCCTCGCCGAGGCAGCGCCATCGCCCGGCCAGGTCGAAACCGTTGCCAGGCAGTTCGGCCTTGACCGCTCAGAGTTGCTCGCGCCGTTGGTCGATGAGTCCGTCCTCGAACTGTTGTCACCGGTCTGGAAGGACGATGTCCTCGCGGTGGCGCGCAGGCTCCACAGTGGAGAAGCGGTCGCGCGGCAGCGGCTACGCGAGGAGTACGCATTGGCTGCCAGGGCGTCAGGTCCGAACGCGAGGCGGGACAGGATGACGGCGGCGGTGCAGCGGATCCTGCGTGACGAGATATGACGGCAGGCGACAACTTTGCCGGATGGCTCAGGCAAGGAGACTTTCGCAGCATCGCCCAGGCGTTGGTCGAACTGGAGAGGCAGCGAGGTGTTCTGGACCTGGCGGCGTTCCGCGACGATCCGATCGCGGCGCTGTCGCGCCTGCCCGAGTTAAGCGTCGAACTTGATGACAGGCCGCCGGCAGGGTGCTCGGTCTCCGGATTCTATCGACCAGATCCACCAACGATCGTCGTGCATCCATCGGTCTCGAACAGACGCGACAACTTCACGGTGCTGCATGAGTACGGTCACCATACTCAGCGCCAACATCTGGACTGGTTATCGGTCTGGATGAACCTAGGAGACAATGACGGTCGTCGAGTTAACGAGATTGTCTCGGATACGTTTGCGTCGGAGATTCTGTTGCCTGCTGACAGTCTCACGCTAGGAACCGGTCGTCTCAGCGCGACCCACATCCGCGATGCATACGAGAACTCTCAGGCATCGCGTCAAGCGACAGTAATGCGAGCCGCACAGCTCGCCGCGCCGGACGAACGGGTGGTCATCGTGATCACCACACCTGACGGCACCGTCACGTTCGCCCGGAGCCCCAGCAGCGATGTGATGCCTCGCCGTGGCGCGATACAGCCTGATCTGGCGCGGCTGATGACGGAGGCGCTTGCTAGCAATGGCTACGCCAGAGGGCGCCTCGTCGACGGAGTTCAGACCACGTCAGGATGGACGCAGCACGGCCTCATCGCCGAAGTCGCTGTAGATCAGCTCGGCCGTTATGGGTTCGTGGTCATCACCAGGGAGTCGCGATTCGGTCCCGAACAGTGGGACAGGGCAGAGTTCGACTGCCCTAACGCTGCTTGCGCCGAGACCTTTGTGCTCGACGAGTCGGTCCAACGCTGCCCGGACTGCAAAGACCCCAGATGTTCCTCCTGCGGGGCATGTTCATGCGACGAAGAGACAGTGCAGGCGTGTCCGAGATGCTTCCTCCAGCTCAGCGTGGCAGAAACGTCCGGCGCCGTCGCGCACGAATGCTACTAGCCGCTCAGCGCAAGCGCTGCCACGCTGGTCCGGAGCAACATCCGATCCTCTCAATCGCTGTCTGAATCTCTGGCCACAGATGTCGTGGCCGGCCGCGAAGCGCTGGACCGACCGCTACCGCGACCACGGTCAGGCCGGCATGACGGATCGGTCGCCTCGTCCCCGTCATCAGCCGCACAAGACCCCGCCAGGCGCTTCATCGCCTGCCCATCTCGTGACAGCGGACCTGTAGAGAGCAAGCCGCCCGCCGCGTCCGCTTGGCCGCGGATGCGAAACTGCTCGACGAGATCGCGGAGTCATATGAAATTGAAGCGCGGTATCAGGACGCCGACGCGGGGGAGGCTCAAACGCGGGGTGTAGTCACCTCCCGGGCGCGGTCGCTCCGCCGGAACGCGAGCTCGGCGGCGACGACACCGATCCTCGCAGCTGCCTCCGTCAGGACACCTGGCCAGGGTGGGCGCGGTAACGTGTCGCGTAGAACGGGTTGCCGGCTCAACGGAAGCTGCAGGTACTCCCACAGCTGCCGGAGGTCGATCCGTACGTCGTGCACAGTTGGCCCCGCGACCGTGGTGGTCTTGAGCTCGAGCTGAACCGTCCTGCTCGGTCGGCTGTGGCAACCACGCGAGGTCAATTGTCGCTTGCCAGCGTGATGGGACCACCTTGTTGCCAGGAGCATGGGACCACCTGGAGGTGTGAGTGAGCATCACCGGTCTTTGTCCTCGTGGTCAACGGTGACGCGCTGGTGGGGGTGGCGTTGCCGGTAGGAGGGTCCTTCGATGATGAGGGTGTGCGCGCCGGAGGTGAGCCGGTCGACGGCGGACTGGGCGAGCAGCGCGTCGCTCATCATGGTGAGCCACTCGGAGGGCTCGCGGTTCGAGGTCACGATCGTGCTGGCTCGGCGGTGCCGTTCGACGATGATCTCGTAGAAGTCGTTGGTCTCGGTGGCGTCGAGCGCGCGCAGTGCGAAGTCGTCGAGGATGAGTACGTCGACGCGGGCGAGCTTGCGGAGCTCGGCTTCGAGGGTGTTGTCGAGTCGGGCGGCGCGGAGCCGGGTGAACAGCTTGTCGGCGCGGGCGGCGTGCACCGACAGGCGGCGCCGGATCGCGATGTGTCCCAGTGCCGTGGCCAGGTGCGTCTTGCCCACTCCGACCGGGCCTAGGACGAGGACGCCGTGGCCGGCTTCGGTGAACCGCAGGCTGGTCAGGTCCGACAGCAGGGCTCGGTCGTAGGTGAGGTCGTCGAGTTCGTCCCAGGTGTCCAGTCGCATCGAGGAGTCGAGGCCGGCGGTGCGGGCGCGCAGCATCGCCGAGCGGGACTCGCGGCGCGTGATCTCGTCGGCCAAGATGAGCTCGAGGAACGCGGCGTGGCTCATCTTCTGCTGCCTCGCGAGCGCGAGCCGCTCGGGCAGGGTCTGGCTCATCTGGCCGAGTTTGAGCGCTTTCAGCGTCTGGGTCAGGTCGGCCCCGACCGTGTCGAGTGGGCCGGTTCGGGCGCTGGGCGTAGTGGCGGTTGTGGTGGCGGTTGTGGTTGTGGTGGCGGTGGCGGTCACTGGTGGTCTCCTTCGGGGTGGGTGTCGGCGGATGGTGCTGCGCCTGGTTCTGCGCCGCCGGGGATGAGGGTGAGTTGGACGCCGCCGCGCATCGCGTACTCGCCGGGGTCGCGGGCGAACCGGCCGGTCGCCGATCCGGCCGCGGCGGGCAGCGCCGGCTGCTCGCGCTCGGTGGCCTTCTCGAGCATCGCGGCGATTTTCGACACCGACACGACGTCGAGGTCGAGGGAGCGAGAGCAGGCGGTCTCGACTGGGTCGGGGCCGTAGCGGCGGATCAGGCCGAGCAGCCGGTAGACGCTGCGCATCCTCGTCCAGGGCAGCGGGTCGTCGAGCAGCCGCTCGGCGTAGATGCCGACGTTCTCGCCGTGCAAGGCGCAGGCCGCGATGAGCCGCGAGAGGTCTCGCAGCGCATAGCCGGCCTTGTGCTCGGGCAGGTCCTCGCGGTGGGTGGACCGGCCGCCGGGTGGCTGCCGGGGGTGGGTCTTGGCCAGCCTGCCGGCCCCGGCGCCGCCAGTGGAGTAGAGCTTGACCAGTTCGGAGTCGGCGCGCGCGTCCAGGTAGTGGCCGAGGTACTGCTCCGGCACCGAGTAGAGCGCCTTGGCGACCTCGACGTGGTAGTCGCGGTACACCGGGACGTCGTACGGTGGGGGAACCTCAAGCAGGCATGCCGATTCCAGCTCGGTGAACATCTCCACCGGCCGCCGCTGGGTGGTGCCGTGGATCCGCATCCCGGCTCGGTCGCGGCACCAGGTCTCGGCCCGGGCCTGGGCGTCGGCCAGGTCGGCGAAGTCCTCCCCGGCCCAGAAGTTGCCGCGCACGTACTGCACCGCCCGCTCCACCCGCGGCTTGTCCTGCGGCGAGCGGACCCTCGCCGGGTCGGTGCCGAACCCGACGTGCTGGGCGTAGTCCAGCCAGCCCTTGCTCAGCTGCGGGTTGACCGTGTCGGCGTTGCTGACCACCGGCTTGAGGTTGTCCGGCACGAGGACCTTGAAGACACCGCCGAAGAACCCCCACGCGGCCTCACAGCCGGCGACTACCGCGGCCAGGGTCTGCGAATAGGTCAACCACACGAACATGTGCCGGCTCACCACCGCGGTGAAGATCAACGCGTGCACCCGCCGCTTCTTCCCGGTCTCCGAGTCGAGCAAGTAGCCCATCTGGGCGAAGTCGATCTGGCACTCCACGCCGGGCTCGCCGTCGACGACCCGCACCGTGGCCGACCCGGCCCGGAACCCGCACCGCTCGACCGCGAACCGGTGCAACGTCCGATACGGCACCACCACGCCGTGGCGCGCCAGCAACTCCTCGATCTTTACGATGCTCAACGGCTCCTGCCCGTCGCCGCCGCTCACCCAGCCGCGGACCTGCTCCTCGTGCGCCACCAGCAGCTCCCACGACGCGCCATGCCCGTTCGGACGGGCCGGCCGCACCGCCTCCACCACCGCGCCGACCAGCTCGTCGGTCACCGCCTCCGCCCCGGCGTCCCGCCTCAGGCCGGCAGCCTCTGCCGCCACGACGTAACGGCGCGCGGTCTTGCGGTCTACCCCCGCCCGCTCGGCGACCTTCCGCAGCCCGTGCCCCTCCAGCCACGCCCGCAGCACCTCACGCACCTCAACCACGCTGACCTCCCTGAATCCCACGCCCGACGACCTCCGCGTCCACCGACATCACGCGGGCAGTCAACGAGCGGATCGAGGACCCACCGAGCAGGCGCGCCGGGTGGTCCCATGACTGGCAACCCAGGTGGTCCCATGAAGCTGGCAGAAAACCGGTCAGCCCGGTCCCATGCTCATGGCAGGCGACACCCCGGGGCTCGGCCCGGAGGCAAACGCGGTGTATCGGTCAGCCGACCTTTCTCACCTGCATGAAGATCTGGTAGCGGCCGGCCGCCTTGTTTTCGTCGGTGTAAGTGAGAGGAAGCACCCCAGGGCCGTAGCCGAACGACGTCTTGGTAAGCCACTCTGCTGCGTCGTAGTTCAGGGTGATCACGTACGGGTTAAATGAGTACTTGCCCTCGGCGTTCCTTGGTCCGGTCCCGATCGGCCGATCACCGGCAACGCCAAAGACATCGTCCAAGGTGAGGAGGATGTTCACCCCCACCTTCACTGCCGTCAAGATGACTGCCCCGGTTGTGCCAGTCAGCGGGAACGGGACTTTGTCGAGCGCGTTGCTGAACACCTTGGCCCAGTCTGAGACCGCACTGTTTTTGCCGTCCCATTCCCAGATCGTGGGCGAGATTACGACGTAGTTCTGGCCTTGAACAAGGTCGCCTTCGGTGACTTCCATAGGCACACGGCCGTCGGTGAAAGCTCCCTCGGGAGGAAGGACGTTCGGCTTGTCGTTCATGCACGAGTCGCCGGTCCGAATGCCGCCCAGGTTACTTCGCGAGCCACACTGCAGCCGACCATTCAACCGCCACGTGTCACCCATGAGCTTGCTCTCAGTGACGAAGTCCCTGCCCTCACCGGCCGGAACCACGGGCGTGCGGTCAGCCTTCATCCATCGGGTACCGACCGAGAAGAAGACCTCGTCGCCCTTCCCGTCCCACTGCCAGATGTCGTCCCACGTTTCGGCTTGAACGCGAAAGCCGTTGAGCGTCACCTGATAGCGGCCCTGTTTTGGTGGCATCGGGGTGTCGACCGACGGCGATGGGGTCGTCGATGTGGCCCCAGGACCGGCTGGGTCTTTGCGGGGTCCACATGCGGTCGTGACCGTTAGCGCCAAGCACACGAGGACCGAAGGCACGAGCTTGGCGATCCGCGCGCCGGTGCAGGGAGCGGTGTTCATGTTCGTTTCTCCAGAGGGAATGCCGCCGCAGCGGCCGGAACTGGTGATACCGACGCCTGCTTCGCCGAGAGTCAGGCCTGGCCGGGGCGCGCTGATCAGGACGGAGGTTGCATCGGGGCCGTCACCTCACCGCTGGCGAGGGTGACCGGGTATTGCGGGTCGTAGTCCGGGAGCTCGGGGATCCCATCCGAACGACTCTGACCAGTTGTGCCGGTGCGGCACCGATTCGGTTCACACGCATGTGCATGGCTGGAACGCCGACATCTGGATTGGCCGGCTTCGACCAGACCGACCACGGCTCGAGGCTGGAGACGAAGTCGAGAACACGTGCGGGGACGGCCGTCGCCGGCGCGGGCCCAGCTCATGCCAGCACGACGATCGGCGCAACTCTCTTGCCACATTCCGCATCGGGCTAAGTGAGACCTGGGGATGAACCGATCGGACTATTCGAGGGCACAAGGGGATGTGACTGTCAGCCCGGATCATCTGGACCCACGCAGCGACAGCGAGCTGATCGCCGGTGTCGCCGAGGGTGATCGTGGTGCAATGCGTGAGTTGTTCGATCGGCATCAGCCATGGCTTTCGGCGCGGCTGAGGCATCGCTGTGCCGACCTCGACATCGTCGCCGAGGTGGTGCAGGACACCTTCGTTGTGGTGTGGCGGCAGCCGGGCAGGTACAAGGGCGACGGTGAGGTCGCGGCGTGGCTATGGGGTATCGCGATTCGCACCCTGTTGCACGCGGTGCGGCCGCGGAAATCTGTTCTGGATCGACTCGTCCAGCTGCGGCCTGCTCAGGCGGCATCCGCGGAGGAGCTGGTCTTGCAGTCAGTCGAGCACAGCGATGTCGGTCTCGCCCTGTCCCGCCTGTCGCCGGAGCTGCGAGCCGTGGTCCAAACGACCGTGCTCGATGGCTTGTCCACCCGTGAGGCAGCCGCCCTGCTCGGCATCCCACGCGGCACTGTCAAGAGCCGGATGAGCCGAGCGCGGCTCGAGTTGAGGGAGGCGCTGCTATGACAGACCGCCGAGTCGAGTGGCATGTTGACGAGGCCGACCTCGCGACCTATCTGGCCGGCACCAGCTCCCAAGTAGTCAGCGCTTCGATCGAGGCTCACCTGATCCGTTGCCCGGCCTGTCGCGCCAGACTCGCCGATCAGGCGGGTCAGGAAGAGCGCCGACGGGCCTGGAACCGGCTGGCCGAGGCGATCGACCGCCCCACGCCAACCGTGCTGGAGCGGGTCACAGGTGGCCGTGCGGTGACTCGGTCCGCGATCGCGACCCCACCGATGGTTCGGGCCGCGGTCGTCGCGATCGGGCTGATTGTGCTCGTTCCACTCGTGACGGTGGTCCTCATCGGTCAGTCCGCTCTCATCACATTGCTGATCTTCGCTCCCCTTGCACCCGCGGCCGCGGTGGCCATCGCCTACCGCTCGGGATCGGATCCTGCCGGCGATCTCGCGCTGGCGACGCCGACCGCTGGCCTGCGACTGGTCGCGGCACGTGCGCTTGTGGTCTCGGCGACGGCGCTGCCACTCGGGGTCGGCGCGGCGCTGATCGTGGACGTGCCGTCGCGGGTGGCCGTCGCCTGGTGCCTTCCCGGCCTCGCGCTAGCCGCCATCGTGCTCCTCGCAGGAACCACGCGGCTGGATCCTCTTCGTGTCGCAATCGCACTCGGTCTGCTATGGGCCGTCTGCGTCAGCACACCAGCGGCGGTCCGCCATGGAATGCGGGCACACGCCGTCATCTCCACGATCGCAAGCCCCGCCCTGCAGGCCAGCGCGCTGGCCGTCGCCGTGGCTGCTGTGCTGCTCACGCTCGTTCGCCGCGACGCCGTGGCATATCGGAAGGCCTCAAAGCAATGAGCACAGCCATCACCGCGACCGGGCTCGTCAAGAAGTACCGCACCAACCGGGCAGTCGATGGGGTCACGCTGTCGGCGACGCAGGGTGTCGTCGGCCTGCTCGGCCCTAACGGCGCCGGCAAGACGACGCTGATGCGCATGATCGCCACCGTGATGGCGCCCGACGTAGGCCACATGCGACTACTGGATCTCGACCCGGCCCGTCCCCGCGACCGTGTCGAGATCCGCCGTCGGCTCGGCTACCTGCCGCAGGCGCCCGGCCTGTACCCGGGGTTCACGCCCTTCGACCTCGTCGACTACGTCGCGGTGCTCAAGGAGCACACCAACCGCCCGTGGCGCCGCCGAGAGACCCGCCGCGTGCTCGAATTGGTCGGCCTGCAAGACCAGATGCACAAGAAGATCCGCACCCTGTCCGACGGCATGAAGCAGCGCGTCGCGCTGGCGACCGCGCTGATCGGCAGCCCCGACCTCCTCGTGCTCGACGAGCCCGCCACCGGCCTCGACCCCGACCAGCGACTCCGGCTCAGCGCACTAATCTCACAATCACCGACCGTGATCCTCGCGACCCACAACATCGCCGAGATGGCCGCACTCTGCCAGCACGTCTACGTCATGTTCTCGGGCCGCATCCGCTTCGCCGGGACACCGGCCGAACTCGCCGAGCTCGCCGCCGGCCGGGTGTGGGACGACGACCAGCCAGACCCCGACGCGATCCACAGCTGGAAGACCGCTGCCGGAACCTTCCGCCACCTCGGCCAGCCACCAGCCAACGCGCACCTGGTCGAGCCCAGCCCCGACGACGGCTACCTGCTGCTTGCCCATCAGGAGCAACAGCGATGATCGACTGGCACGTGCCCACTGCACCCGAGACGTCCCGGCCCCCTCCGGCCGTCACCGCTGCGGTTCTGACCACTACGGTTCTGGACGCGAGAAACCGATGACGACCACGCTCAGAAGCCAACCAAGAGTTCCCACCACCCCGCTGGCGGCGGTGGCGGCTCTGACGTTGCTCGAGGCTCGCCGGATGATTCAACAGCCCGCACCGTGGGTGGGGATCTGCCTGTCAATCTGGTTCGGCGTCCAGAGCCTGGACGCACCGTGGATCGGCGCCGCATACGAGGGGCTGGTCACGTCGACCATGCCGATGCTGCTCGGCGTGTCGATCGCAAGCGTCGCCTCGTTCGGGCGTGAACTCATCCCGCTCTCGCAAGACGCACCGAGCAGCACATCGCGACAAGCCCTCGCCCGGCTGCTCGCGGGTCTATCCATGGTTGGCCTCGTCGCCGCCGTTGTCGGCACGGCAGCCCTCGCGCTACGCAGCAGCGGTGGCCTCAGTCTCGGCGACTGGCCCGCCCCCATCCTGCATGCGCACTACACCACCCCGGAACTGCTCCAACCGGTCACACTTGCCGGTCTTGCGGTCGCCCTCGGCGCCGCACTTGTCCATGTCATCCGCCATCGCCTGGCGGCATGCATTGTGCTGTTCGTGATCTGGTATCCGACCCGCGAAGGGTACTGGCTATTCCAAGGCGACGCGCTGCGCACACTGACACTCCTGCAGGTGCAGCCCGTGTACAGCAACATCGGAGCCGAACTCGCAATTTCTCCCGCACTGGCCGCGTGGCACAACATCTACCTGGTGGGACTGACAATGCTGGCGATCGGTGTCGCCGTTCCCGGCCGATGGCGCCCCAGGCTGCTTCTCGCCGGAGCGGCGGTAGCAGCTGTGGCCGTGGGCATGCAGCGGTCGGTATCGCCGTGAACCCGCGCGCCCGCCCTCCGACCCCACTGCCAAGCGAGCAACTGCGAACCACTACGTTCTTGCCATGCAAATCAGGGGGGAAGTATCGGTGACCGACGTCGTGAGCTCGGCGGTCGCATTTGTTGCGCTCGGGGTCGCGGTCATCGCACTCGTGTACGCCCGGAAACAAGCGCGTGAGGCGAAGCGCCAGGCCGACGCAGCGGCCGACGCGGTGAAGGTCGCCGGCGAGAGCAACGAGATCGCACGGGAAGCTCTGGACGAGTCGGCCGCGGTCCGCGAACTGGCTCACCGCGAGTGGCATCGCAACGCTCAGCCCGCGGTGACCGTCAGGCTCGGCCGGAAGCGAGCCAAGCCTCGCGGCTGCGAGCTCCTGGTCGAGACCGACCAGGACCTAGACACCTGCACCCTGGAACTGGCCGAGGGAACGTCTCTCACCGAGGCGACCGGCCTCAATGCGGGGCTCACGGAGACCATCTTCAACCACAACCCGCAGGTCGTTCTCCGCCGTGTGAAGGTGGGGACGACGGCCCGGCCGGCACTCTGGCTGTCTCCCACCTCCGGGGCGGTCACGGTGAAGCTGCGCTCCACCGTGACGATCGGCGAGAACACTTGGGGGCCGAGCGTGCATGAGATCAAGGTCCTGGCCAAGCCGAGGATCGTCACGGCAGGGAGCCCTTGGAACAACCTGTAAGGTGTATTACTATCCTTTGGACCTGACATAAGGCGGGCTATCGGCGCGCCTGCATCGCTCTAGTCGTCGTGCAAGCGATCGATTCTCAACACCACCGACGTCACGCCGACCATCGAGCCTCACCGTGGGGGCGGGATGTACTCCACATAGAGCGGACTTGCTACGACCGTGCGAACTGGCGGCCCTTGTGGGCCAACATCACCCCGCAGGCCTCGTTCGAGCGGGCGCGCGCGATGTACGTAGTCGAACGTGACCCTCGCGATACCTGACATCCAGGCGGCCGTTTCGTACGGTATCGCCGAGCTGACTGCGGTGATGGCTCTCTCGATTGCGCTCGGTACTGTCCCGGTGAAGGGCGGCGATGCCTCCCCGTTCCAAACATGCGGATTGGCGACGAGTTCGAAGAAGTAGTTCGCGAGCGAGGCAGCGTAGGTACTCACTGATGCGTCCTCATTGGATGGGACAAGGTGCCTGACCGAGCCATGCAGAAGGAGTCGCGGAGAGGTTCTAACGCCATGCTCCTCGTTCCCCCAGAACAGGGCGGCAGTCTTCCCGGCCGCCGAAGTGCCGTCCCGGCCGGCGATCACACCGAAGTTCAGCCTGTTCTCAAACTGAACCCACTCGCCTGGCGTGATGTCTGTCTCCGCCCACCACCTAACGGGCCAGGTCTTGCGGACCACCTCGACAGCACGGTCAAGATCAACGATTTGCGCCTGGCGCTCCTTCGCGGGGTCGTAACTTGCCGAGGCCTCAACTGTTGGCAGGGCATCAACGCCGGCAGTAATCCCGATGCCGCCGCTGAGTCCACCGAGCCGCCCGGGCCTCTTGTGGAACTGAGCGAGCTTGGCATGCGACAGAAAGAGCAATTCGCGCATCGAAGTCAACTTCCATCTGGTGGTGCCGCCAGCATAGGGATCGATTCTCAACACCTTCGGATTGACCATCACACGGCCTGAGGATCCGGCTGGACCTCTGACCGTTCCGGCTAGAGGCTGTCGTCGCCGGCGAAGGTGGTCAGTTGGCGGTTCCGACGGTACCGGCGTCGACCCAGCGCGCGAGGATGCTGAAGGCTGCGAGTTGTTCCAGGGCCTCGTCAGCCAAGGCGGCCATGGCGTGTACGGGGCATGACGAGCATCCGAACGGAAAGTCCCGTTAGCGAGCGCACCAGCTAACTTTTCGGTCTTGTCCTGGTCTGGGTCGCGGGACCTGCCCTACGTTCGGCGTTTATGCCGGTTGAGTTCTTGAGTGATGGCGAGGCGGCCGCGTATGGCCGGTTCTTGGCTGCTCCGTCGCAGGCGGAGCTGGAGCGGTTCTTCTTCCTGGATGATGCGGATCGTGCGCTGATTGCTGAGCGGCGCGGGGCACATGCTCGTCTCGGTTTCGCTGTGCAGTTGACGACGGCTCGGTTCGTGGGGCGGTTTCTGGCCGATCCGCTGGAGGTGCCTGATGAGGTGCTGGTGTATCTGGGTGAGCAGCTCGGGATCGTGGAGGTGTCGCAGGTCAAGCGGTACTCCGAGCGGCGCAGTACGCCGTTCGAGCATCAGGAGGTGATCCGCGCGGCTTATCAGCTGAGGGAGTTCTCGCAGGCTGAGGCCGAGTTCACGGCCTGGGTGGATTCGCGGGCGTGGAATACGGGCGACGGCAAGAAGACGATCTTCTTCGACGGGGTGACGTGGCTGCGTACTAACAAGGTGCTGCTGCCGGGCGTGACCACCTTGGCGCGCCTGGTCGCCCGGGTGCGGGATGAGGCCACCGATCGGCTCTACGGCACGCTGGATGCGGTGTTGTCGCCGCGCCAGCGGGTGATCCTGGGGACGTTGCTGGAGGTGCCGGATGGCAGGCGCGCTTCGGATTTGGAACGCTGGCGCAGGGGTCCGGCGGGGCCGTCGGGCAAGAATCTGGAGAAGGCACTCGAGCGCGCCGCGGAGATCCTCGGCGTCGGTCTGGGGGCGATGCCGCTGCCGCCGGAGGTGCCGCATCGGCGGATGGTGGACCTGGCCCGGTACGGCATGCAGGCTACGGCCTCGACGCTGCGCCGGCATGGCCCGTCGCGTCGGCTCGCGACGCTGCTGGCCACTGTCGTCTACCTGGAGGGCAAGGCGGTCGACGACTGCCTTGAGCTGCTGGACCTGCTGGTGACCACCGAGTTGGTGGGCAGGGCCGAGACCGCGACCAGCAAGGTGCGGGCACGCCAGCATCCGAAGCTGGCCAAGCATTCGGCGACTCTGGCCGCGGCTGTTGAGACGTTGCTGGAGGTGACCGAGTGCGGCGAGGAGCTGCGGCTGGATCAGGTGTGGGAGGCGATCGAGGCCATTGTGTCGCGTCGGGAGCTGCGGGAGGCGGTCGCCGCGGTGAGTGAGATGGTGCCGCCACCCGGCGCCGATTCCGACGGGGAGATGCGCGCGCTGCTGGCCTCCCGGATCGCGACAGTGTCGGGGTTCCTCAAGACATTGACGTCGGTGATCGAGTTCGGCGCCAATGCCGAGGGCGCCAGGGCGCTGGGGGCGATGAAGCAGCTGCCGCGGCTGCTGGACGGCCGCAAGAAGCAGGTCACCGAAGCCGACATCGACCCCGATCTGGTGACCGGATCGTGGAGGCGGCTGGTGTTCAAGAGCCTGCCGAACGGCAGCAGCGTGGACAAGAACGCCTACGCCATGTGCGTGCTCACCCAGTTCCATCGCCATCTGAAGCGCCGTGACGTCTACGCCGAAGTCTCAGCCCGTTGGCGAGACCCGCGAGGACAGCTGCTTGATGGCGCGCGGTGGGAGGCGGCCAAGGGCCTGGCGCTGGTGGACCTGCAGCTGCCGGAGAATCCCGAGCGGTTGCTCGCCGAGCACGCGATGGTGCTCCACCTGGCTCTCAACGATGTCGCGTCCCGGGCCGGGCAGCACGGCCGGGATGGCGTGGACGCGGGTATGGGCGTGACGGTGGATGCGGAAGGTCGCCTGCACGTGGCCAGGCTGGCCGCGCTGCCGGAGTCGCCGTCCTTGATCGACCTGCGGAATCGGGTTGCGGCGATGCTGCCGCGCGTGGACTTGCCGGAGTTGCTGCTGGAGGTGATGGGGCGGGTGCCGGCGTTCGAGGCTGCGTTCACGTCGGCTGCTGGTGGGGTGAGCAAGCTCGCCGACTTCGATATCTCTGTCGCGGCCTGCGTGACCGCACAGGCGCTGAACATCGGCTACGCCCCGGTGGTCAAGGCCGGGGCACCGGCCCTGGAGCGCGGCCGGTTGTCGCATGTGGCGCAGAACTACCTGTCGGCTGAGACCTACACGCTGGCCAACAGTCCGTTGATTGACGAGCAAGGCCAGATCGGGTTCGCCGAGTCGCTCGGCGGCGGTCTGGTCGCCGCGATCGACGGGATGCGGTTCGTGGTGCCGGTGCCCTCGATCTACACCCGCCCCAACAAGAAGTACTTCGGCCGCTCGCGCGGGGTCACCTGGCTCAACATGATCAACGACCGTGGCGTCGGACTCGGGGCGAAGGTCGTCACCGGCACGGTCCGCGACTCGCTCCACATGATCGACGTGGCGTTCCGGCGCGACGGAGGCCCGCGCCCCGAGATTCTGGTGACCGACACCGGTTCCTACAGCGACGTGGTCTTCGGCCTGGTCCACCTGCTGGGCATGCAGTACCGGCCCGCGCTGGCCGACATCCCTGATCAGAAGGGCTGGCGCATCCAGGACGCCGATTACGGCAGCCTGTCCCGCTTGGCGCGCGGGAAGATCGACCTGGACAAGGTCACACGGCATTGGGGCGACATCCTGCGCGTCGTGGTGTCGATTTACACCGGCGAGAGCCGCGCCTACGACCTGCTGCGCATGATCCAACGAGACGGCAACCCCGACCCCGCTGGGGGAAGCGATCGCCCATTATGGGCGCATCTTCAAGACGTTGCACATCCTCACCTACGCCGTCGAAGAACCCTACCGCCGCGATATCAAGGGTGTGCGCAACCTGCAAGAGTCTCGCCACGCCCTGGCCGGGAAGATCTTCCATGGCAAGAAGGGCGAGCTGTACCAGCGCTATTACAAGGGCATGGAAGACCAGCTCGGCGCGCTCGGCCTCGTCATGAACTGCGTCACCTTGTGGAGCACCGTCTACATGGACCGGGCCCTCGACCAGCTCAAGGCCGAGGGATACCCGCTGGCCGAGGAAGACCTCGCCCGGCTGTCGCCCTTCGTCCGCCAGCACATCAATGTGATCGGCACCTACTCGTTCGCCCTGCCCGATCTCGGTCCCGCCGGCGTCCGCCGGCTGCGTAACCCCGACGATCCGGACTGGGACGACGACACCCAGTAGACCCCTACCACACGGATCCAGGGCGTTGGTGGCCCGGGGCCGGTCGCAGAGGGCGTAACACAAGCGAACGCCTGTGGCGCTGGCGTGGCGTGTCGTCTGCAGCAACATGCAGTGGGGTTGCAGGCGAGCAATTCGAACGATAGAAAGTCTGTTGTCTATACCGGTGCCGCGGGGGCTGCGCTGGTGCTTCCGCCCCTTCGTCTGCTGGAGTGCCCCATGCGCCGCGCCCGTAGGTTGCTGACGTCTGCCCTGGTTCTGTGCCTTCCGGCATCGCTCGGAGTTCCCGCCACCGCTCTGGCGCATCCACAACAGGTTGCGCAAGTGGCTGTACAACAAGCGCCTCGTGCGGCCGTCGGCCCGCTTGCGCCGCCTGTCCCCGCGCGGGTCGTCAACGCTTCGAAGGCAACCGCTGGAGCCGTGATGGGGAAGCCGACGCGGGTGCGGGAGTTGGAGGAGCGGCGTACGGCGTCGTCGTCGAGCTACCGCATGTCTGATGGCACGACGCAGGTGGTGTTGTCGACGGCGCCCGTGCATTACAAGGACTCCAAGGGCAAGTGGCAGCCCATCGACACGAAGGTGACCGCGGGCTCCGGTGAGGACTCGTTCGAGAACGCGAAGAACACCTTCCGCACGCGGTTCGGCAAGTCGACCGATCGGTTGCTGACGTTCGAGGCGGGCGGCGAGTCGATCAGTCTCGGTGCAGCGGGTGAGAAGCGGGCTCTGACGCCGCTGACGAAGGACTCGTCGGTGGCGTTCCCGGATGTGTTCGGTACGGCGGATGTTCGGTACTACGTATCCCGCACCGGTGTGAAGGAAGCCGTCGTGCTCACCGCAGCCGCCGACGCTGCGGACGAGTACACGTTCGAGCTGCGGACCAGCGGTTTGACGGCGAAGGCGCAGCCGGACGGGTCGATCGGGTTCTTCAAGAAGGACGACGACGAGCGGCCGAGGTATGTGATCCCGGCGCCGAACATGTCCGACTCGTCGACGCAGAACCGGCTCGGCCAGCCCGGCTACTCGGACAAGATCACCCAGACGATCAGCCAGCAGGGCGGGAAGACGCTGCTCACGCTCAAGCCGGACAGTGCCGGTACGGCTTGGCTGAGGGCGAAGGAGCGGGTCTGGCCGATTCTCATCGATCCCACGATCGTCGTGGTTCCGGATCCGTCGGCGGCGCAGGACACGTCGATCTCCGAGGCGCCCGCGAATGTCAACACCAACTACGGCAGCATTCCGACGATGCTGGCCGGTGACGACCTGAGCCACAACACGTGGCGGGGCTTGTTGAAGTTCGATCTGTCGATGATCCCGTCGACGACGACGATCCGGTCGGCGGATCTGAATGTGCATTACGGTGCGGGGTTCGGCGGGGATTACAAGTTGCCGTTCGCGGCGGTGAAGGTCACGCAGGACTGGTCGGAGACGACCGCGACCTGGGCGTCGATCAACACGGCGTGGAACGGGACGTACGCGACCAACATCGTGCAGGTCGACGACCAGGACACGCTGTCGTCATCGTACGAGGGCGCGTGGAAGGACCAGTCCAACGCGAGCGCGATCAACGGCTGGTTCTCCTACGCACCGACCGGGACCACGCCGGACACGTTCACGTGGAACGCGCGAGTGCCAAGCGAAGGCGACTACCAGGTCCAGGGGCACTATTACCCGTCGAGCGTGCGGGGCCAGTTGCCGACAAAGCTGGTCGGCGCGACGGCCGATGGTGTGCCGACCTCGCAGGACGTCACGTGGAACCAGACGGCCGGTACGCCGGGTCCGGGTGGTGACTTGTGGTACACGCTGGGCACGATCCATTCGCGTCCGGGCAACACGACCCAGGTGAAGATCACGCGGCAGCAGTCGCCCGTGGCGGCGACGATTCCGATCGCGGACGCGATGAAATGGGTCAAGTACTCGACGGCGACCAAGCAGGTCGGCGACCGCGACGGGTGGCACTCGTTCGGGCTGGGCAGCTACGTGCAGTCGTGGGTGAACAAGCCGGCGGACAACTACGGGGTGATGCTGAAGGCCGTTGACGAGAACGCGGCGACGGCCCCGGCCGGTGGTCTGTACTACAGCGCGAGTGAGGGCACCTACGGCGGGGAGACCGCGGCGCGGCCGAACCTGGTGGTCACCTACGACGAGCCGGGCGTGACGCTGAACCCGCCGTCGACGGTCAACGCCTCCGGCCCGGAGCTGACCTGGAGCAAGTACATCGATCCGACGCCGGCCGATGACGACGACCTGGTCGAGTACCAGATCTTCCGTGGCTGCCGCGCGCTGCCGGGTAACACTTGCGCGACGCCGGTGGGTGACTACTTCTCGACGACTGCGCCGACCGCGCTCACGTTGGTCGGGACCGTCCCGCCCGAGGTGAGGTCGTTCACCGACACGACAGCGAAGCCGTCGGCTGTGAAGACCACTGGCGAGCCTGATCCTGCGACGTACAATTACTGGGTCGTGGCGCGGACGGTCGCCGACGTCAGGAAGGGCGAGAACGGCAGAGCGGCGTCGAACGTGCAGACGGTCACGATGCCGCGCGAGGGCCGGATCCTGCGGTCGTTCAGCGGCGATCTCTCTGATACCACGTTGAGCAAGTCGCAGCCGACGACGAACTTGTCGCGCCCGGACGGCGGCGGTACGCCGAACACCCGGTACTGGGTGCAGGTCGGCAACAACCACCCGACCTACGGTATCGAGCGTGGGGTGTTCGCGTTCGACACGAGATCGATCAAGCAGGGTACGAAGGTCACCGATGCACGGGTGGAACTGTTCTCGAACTACGGTTCTGGCAGTGGTCGGGCGGACTTCGATCTGTATGCGTTGACCCGGCCGTTCAAGGAGGACTCGGCGACCTGGAACCAGTCCGAGTCGACGATCAATTGGACGACGTCAGGTGGTGACTACGACGCGACCAAGCTGATGGCGTCGGTTCATCCGGACGGGAACGCGCAGCGGCTGACGTTCGCGCCGAACGCCGACGACGAGAACTTCTTGACGAAGGTCCAGTCGTGGGTCGACAACCCGGGCAACAACCACGGCCTGTTGCTGAAAACCAGCAACGAGGCACCGGACGCGACAGGTCAGCAACTGATCAGCATCACGAACGGCGAGTCGCCGGATGTGTTGTTCCGGCCGCGGTTGTGGATCGAGCACCTTGCCAAGAACGAGGCCGAGACCTATCAGGCCGACCAGATTCCCGAGCGGTTCCAGCCGAACACCACGGTCACGACACCTGTCACGGTGACCAACACCACGAAGGCTGGCTGGCCTGGCGACTTGGTGGTGTCGTACCGGTGGACTGATCCGGGCAGTCAAGTTGACCTGACGACCGAGGGTGAACGCCTCAGCGTCCCGCTCGAGCGGGCTTTGGCGCCGGGCGAATCGACGACCGTGGATCTGCCGATGAAGGCGCCGATCAACGCCGATTCGGGGTCGAAACGGAAGTCATACGACCTGCATCTGGATCTCAGGAAGCCGGACAAGACCTGGTTCGACGGCGACAACGCAGCATCTCCGCCGCCCATCCCGAGCCAGGGCTGCGCGATGGAGACCTCCGGCCTGTTGTGTGTGGACCGTTTTGTGGAGGATCCGACGTCGAACCAGTTGGGGCTGGAGAAGTTCTTGTCGTACACCGGTGAGGAGACCGGTGGTGGTTCGCAGTTGCTGGCGAACTTGTCCAACGGCAACGTCGTGTGGTCGTACGACGCCTTGTCGAACCCGTCGATGGGTCCGTCGGCGTTCGTGCGGTTGGCGTACAACAGCCAGGACGACACGGCGACGACGTCGTCGGCGACGGGGTATGGGTTCTCTGTGCAGCCGGCGACGCTGGCACGGCTCGGCGAGGGGCTGTCGGTCGTCAACAGCAACGTCATGGCGTTCGTGGACGGCGACGGTACGACGCATTTCTACAGGTTGGACAAGCAGGTCGGGCAGGAGAAACTCTATACGCGCCCGGCGGGTGTCGCTCTGGATCTGAAGCAGGACCTGGCCGCTGACGACGCGCATCGGTGGGTGCTCTCGCGGCCGGACGGGACACGGTTCTTCTTCGACTCCACGACGCGCCGGCAGACGTCGGTTGTGGACCGCAACGGCAACACGATGTCGTTCAGCTACGACACCCTGGGCCGGTTGACCACCGTGATCGATGCGAGCGGTCGGCAGGTGCTGACGCTGGGATACGTCACCGGCACCGACAAGCACGTCGCGTGGATCCGCGATGTGTCGGGGCGCGCGTTGAAGTTCAACTACAACGGCTCGTTCCAGTTGATCAAGCTCGAGGACGGCGGCGCGTTCGACGCCGCCACCGGGACGTTCCCAGTGAATGCGCCGGTGAAGACGTTCCAGTTCGCTTACACCGACACCTCGAACAACAGCAACACGAAGCTGATCTCGGTCAAGGACCCGCGCAACCCCCAGACCGGCGCCGAGACCAGGATCCAGTACTACACGCCGAACGAGACCTCGACCTACGCGCTGTGGCCCAAGAGCTACACGGACCGCCGGGGCAACAACACCATGTTCGCGTACACCCAGCCGGACCCGGCCGCGAAGGACCGGCTGGCCACGGTCACCGACGTGAACGGCAGCACGCCGTCGGTGACGACGTACAAGATGGATGCGTTCGGCCGCACCACGAGCATCGTGGATGCCAACCAGAACGCCGTCGGCGGTGACAAGTCGACGCTGCTGGCCTGGGACCGGGACCACAACGTCATCCGTCTCCAAGAGCCGAACGACGCCGTCTCGACCTGGGAGTACGACCCGACGACCGGCTATCCGCTGGTCGTGAAGGATGCGATGGCGGTCAAGAACGGATCGCCGGGCGTCGTGCTGACCTACCAGACGCTGACCACCGGAGCGAAGCCAACGGTGTTGTTGTCGAAGAAGAGCGCTGCCGGTCGCATGAACACGTTCACCTATGACGCCAACGGCAACGTGAAGACGGTGAAGAACGGTCGCGGGTTCGGGCCGACCTACACCTACAACGAGAACGGAACACTCGCGACGGCCACCGACGCCCGCGGCAACGCGACCCAGTACCCGACCTACGACCCGAGCGGCTACCCGACCAAGATCACCGATCCGCTGCTGACACCGACCGAGTTCACCTACGACGCCCGCGGCAACGTGACCCGCGTCGCCGAAGACTTGGTCGGCACCGAGTACCAGCGGGAGACGATCGCGGAGTACGACGCGTTCGGCCGGCCGACCAAGATCACCACGCCGTACGACACGACCCAGACCCCCGCGGTGACCCGGACGACGGCGACCGAGTACGACCTGAACGACAACATCACCAAGGAGACCGCGCCGAACGGTGCGCAGTCGGTGTCCACGTACGACGCCGCCGACAACCTGCTGACGAAGACGTTGCCGGACAACAACACCACCGGGCGGCAGCTCGCCTACACCTACGACGTGCTCGGGCGGAAGGTCACCGAGACCGCGCCGAAGGGTGTCGCGACCACGGCGGATCCGAACGACTTCGTCACCAAGTACAGCTATGACCGGATCGGGCAGGTGCTGAAGGTCGAGACCCCGTTCATCGACGGCGCCGGGGCGGCGCAGAGCCCGACCACGACGTATGAGTACGACCTGGTCGGCAACCAGACCACGGTCATCGATCCGCTGCGGAACGCGTCCCCGGCGACCGATTTCACGTCGAAGACGGTTTATGACCTGAACCACCGCCCCACCGCGGTCACCGACGCGGCCGGCTACACCACCAAGAAGGTGTACGACGCCGACGGCCTGGTGACCGCGGAGATCAACCAGACGGGTCACGCCAAGACGACCAAGTACGACGAGGCCGGTCAGCCGATCGAGGTCAGTGTCCCGCACACCCCGATCGGAGGCCATCAGGAGCAGCGGGTCACCAAGCTGACCTACGACGAGGCCGGCAACGTCACCCGCCAGACTCGCCCCAGCGGCCGGTACTCCGAAACCGTGTACGACAAGAACAACCGGCCGATCCAGAACAAGTCCGCGTTCGACGCGGCCGACGCGGACTACGACAAGCCGTCGAGCACATTCCTGCAGTACTGGCCGACCGGTGAGATCAAGGCGCAGTCCGAGCCGACGTTCGAGAGCTCGGGCACCCAGTGGACCAACTTCACCTATTACGAGTCCGGTGACATCAAGACGTCCACCGATCCGTGGCAGATCGCGACCACGTACAAGTACAACCCACTTGGCCAGCAGACCGACCGCACCCTGACGGTGCCCGGCGACGACGCCAAGCGCACCCAAACCTGGCGCTACTATCTCGACGGCGCGCTGCAGTTGCGCTCCGACACCGCCGCCCAGCAGCCGGTCGACGTGATCGACAACGCCGACACGTGGCAGACGACCTCGACCGGCACCTGGACCACCGAGCCGGGCGGCACCAACACCCAAGGCGCCAACTACCGCACCCACGCGGCCGCGGCGGCCGGCTCGCCGGAGGCGAACGATACGTTCAACTGGCGGGTGTTGCCGGATGTGGCTGGTTCGTTCGACGTATACGCGTCCTGCCCGGTCCGTACTGACGCGACGACAGCGGCGACGTACACGATCAACCATTCGGGCGGTGCGGCCTCGAAGACGGTCGACCAGAAGGCGTGCACCGCGGCCACGCCGTGGGTGAGCCTGGGCAACTACTCGTTCCCGAACGGCGTCGCTAAGACCATCGTGCTGAAGCCGTCGACCACCGGCCTGGTGAGCGCGGACGCGATCAAGTTGGTGTCGACCAGCCCGGTGGAGTCGCGGTCGTTCACCTACAACTACGACCAGAACGGCCAGCAGGTCGAGGTCAAGGACACCAACCCGAACGCGCTGACCGACACGTTCAAGATCACCACCGACGGCCTGGCCCGCACCACCCAGGTCCAGGAGCTGAAGGCGACCCAGAACCGGGCGACGACCGACTACACCTACGACCTGAACTCGAACGTGCTGTCCACGCATGCGCAACGCTTTGCCGGAGGCAGCAACCTCGAGGCGAAGCGGTACACGGCCTACACCTGGGATGTCCGCAATCTGGTGGACACGGTCAAGGCCGGGGAGTCGCCGACCGGGTCGTTGGACACCTGGAGTTACACCTACGACCCGCGCGGCCTGCGCTCCACGGTCACGAAACCGAACGGCAACGTGACGACGCAGACCTACCACGAGGATGGTCTGCTGCGGACGCTGGTGGAGAAGCGTGGTCAGCAACTGATTACGTCGCATTCGCTGCGGTTCAACGCTGACGGTGACCGCACCCAGGACGTGGAGAAGGTGCTGCAGGCGGGTTCGGCGTTGTATCTGGATCAGGCGTCGAACTACACCTACACCCCGGCCCGGCAGTTGAAGCAGGTCGCCAAGACCGGCGTCGACAAGGGCGACAACGAGTCCTACGTCTATGACGCGGCCGGCAACGTCATCTCGCAGACGATCGGTGCGACGACGTCGACGATGACCTATGACCGCAACCGGCTGATCAAGACGGTCACGGGCGGGACGACGCAGAATCATCGCTACGACGTGTTCGGCCGCTCCACCACCACCGACGTCGGTGCCCAGGTCATCGAACAGAACGGCTACGACGGCTACGACCGCCTGGTCCGCCAGCAGAAGTTCGATGCGGCCGGCACAGCGACGTTCACCCGCAACCAGACCTACGACCCGTTCGACCGGGTCTCGTCGCAGTCGGAGAAGATCGGCGCCGCGCAATCGATCACCACCCGGTACACCTTCGTCGGCCTGGCCGACCAGATCGCCATCGAGGAGGAACGCGACACCACCAGCGGGGCCTGGGAGGTGTCGAAGGCCTACGCCTACGGCGCCAACGGCGAAAACCTCTCGTTGGTCGACTCCCCGGTCAACGGCACGACGTCGAAGAAGTCGTTCTACGGCGTGAACCCGCACGGCGACGTCGAAACCCTGACCGACGCCAGCACCGGTCAGACCACGTCGACGTACCGCTACACCGCCTACGGCCAGCCCGACACCAAGGGCACCACCGGCGACGACGAGATCATCACCGGCGACGCCGGCCAGAACGCCGACATCGTCAACCCGTACCGGTTCAACTCCAAACGCTTCAACGGCGCCACCGGCACCTACGACATGGGCTTCCGCGAGTACAACCCGAGCCTGAACCGGTTCCTGACCCGGGACATGTTCGCAGGCGCCCTGAAGGACCTGGCGCTGGGCGCCGATCCGTGGAACACCAACCGGTACATGTTCGGCGGCGGCAACCCGGTCGGCCGCATCGAACTTGACGGCCACATCAACGACAGCCTCACCACCGGCGGCGGCGGTGTCGTCGACCCGGAACCAGTACTACCGCCAGTCACCGTGTCCGAGCCGACCGAACCAGCGGAAACTGGCCCTGGCGAGTCACCAGCGGACTGGGCTCGCGACAACCCCGATGCCGCGGGCGACGTCGAGGTGAACCGCGAGGCTCTTGGGAAGATCCTGTCGGACATCGGCTGGATGGGCCTGGGCGCCGTGGTAGCTGGTGCGGGCGGATCGGCGACCCAGATGGGCGTACAGATCTGCGGCGGGAGTGCGGGAATCCTCTGTCCAGCCGGCGCGGTCGCCGTCGTAGGCGGCGTCGTCATCTCGGCAGCCGGCACCGCGATGATCTCGACCGGTGCAAGCCGCTTCAGCAACGACTGGAGTCGGCTCCTCAACGAGAGCTACTCCTCGGGGTCAACGAACCCGGGACCAACAGGTCCGAGGTTCTCGACACACGAGGAGAAGGCGGGTGACCTGGCAAAGAAGTACACCGAAGGACAGTCCACCCGCGATCCATCGTCGCAGTGGTATCACGAGTACCTGAGCAACGATATGCTATTGGATTCAATCAACAATGCAGCTGAGGGGAGCGGGATTGTAGTATCACGCAACGGGACGATCCTCGGAGGGCACCACCGCTGGGATGAACTTCAATCGAGGGTAAACAGAGGTAGTATCGATCCAAATACGCAAGTCAATATCCAGGTCTATCTCGGGGAGTAGAGTGTCCTGATGCCCATGATCCATTCGACGGATCCCGACTTCCGCATATGCCAGATCAGTTTCGATACATTAATCGAGATTCAGGCCGAGGCTGAGGCTCGAGGTTGGGGAACGCGCTGGACTTCGATGGACGCACTACGCGGCCAGGTCAAGGAAGGCGCGGTCTTCCTGCAGGCCCTGATGCGTGAGGAGCGAGGCGGCGTTGTGCGGTCGTATCGATGCCTCGTATTGTTCCCGCTCGCTGATGGCGCGGACGCTGGCGGCGTTGCCACGATCGATCTCGATCCTGCGAGGTTCGAGTCGCTGGTGCGACTCGATCGCGATCTGGATGTTCGGACGGCGCTTGTCCGAATATTCTCACTTGCAATGGGTGGAGTATCGACCATCGCGAAGAAGTAGCCGTCGAGGAAGAACTCCTCGCGGGCGGGACGCCATGATTCTTTGGAGCAAGGCTGTCGGGGGATGGCTCTGCTGACGCGATCGCGGCTCGGTCCCCGGGGGCGAGGCGGGAGGTGACCCTCCATGCGGAAAGTGGCGCGCTTCGACTGGATGTCCTGACCTCCGCTGGGCAAGCTATCGAGCCACAGGTCGGCCGCACATTGCTGGCCGATCGCACTCGTCAGGAGCAAAGGGTGTGGCGTTGAAAAATCGCACTAGCCCGGATCCTTCATGGCGACGCTGATGTGGTGTGTTCCGCGGTGTTGGGCCGGATACGCGGTTGATTGTTCCAGGTGGGTAGGATAACGGCCCGAGTGTCGTCTCGGGTGGGCGCCGGTTCCACAGGCCGGGTTGTCCGGGGCAGGTGGGCGGGCAGGTAGTGTGGTTAGCCGGGTTCGGCGAGCGCTCGGAGCCTGGTCAGCGCATTGACGAGCAGGCTGGTCCATGTGCCGTCGCGGGCGAGGTGGACGAGTGTGCGGCGTCCTGCGCGGGCGATCCGTGCGGCGGTCGAGAACAGCCGCAGTCGTAGGCGTTTGGGTTCCCAGTGGCGGGCCTCGTGGTGGTGGTCGCCGGTGAAGGCGAGCATCTGCATCCATGCGGTCAGCTCGCAGGCCAGCGAGATGATGGCACACCAGATCTGGTTCTGGGTGAAGTCGTGTAACGGCAGGTTGGTGAGCCCGGTGTCCTTCGCTACTCGGATCCGGTCTTCGGCGCGGGCGCGGCGGCGGTGCCGCAGCTCGAGGTCGGCCAACTGGCCGCGGGTGGTGTTGGTGGCGAACGCGGTGACGCGGTGTCCGTCGACCTGACTTCGGTCAGGCTAGTGCGCACTTCATGGTCAGGTGATTTGGGCGAGTGCGTCGCGTAGGTCGGTGGGGAGGGGGTCTTCAGCGGTGAGGAGTTGTCGGCCGGCGCGGATTTGGACGGTGCGATAGCGGCGGGCTGTGGTGACGAACTTCTTGATGGACCAGCCGGTGCGGTGCTCGATGAGCCGGGTGATCGCGAGCGCGGCGAGCACGATGTTCAGGTGGGCCTCGATCGAGTCGCGTTTGTGGGCGTAGATCGGCCGGGCGGCCAGGTCGTGCTCGGACATTCGGAACGACTTCTCGGCGCGCCACGAGGCGCCATTACTCCGGGCGGAGGTGGAAGGACTCCGCTGCTGGTCTGTCGCAGCAGACCGGTTGAAGCTGAGGGCAGCCCGACTGTGGAGACGCACGGGAGGGTGGGAGCAGCCCTGACAACGACGGGACACGCCGGTACTGCCAGACGGTGTGGGTCCGGCAAGCAAGACGAGACGCCGTACGAGAGGAACCAGTGTCTGACGCCCCGTAACCGTTCCACCGGCTCCAATCTGGCGGATACGCCGGGATGCAGTGCGCGCTGCCGAGTCGAGCATTTGGCGGCGACTCCGTGGCCGGGTCGAGAATCCGGTCGCGGAGGCCACGGTGAATGCCTGCGGCGTAGTCGTGGCGAGGCTGTCGGGGTATAGCTGGGCGGCTCGCTCGTCGACCGGGTGGTGGTGAACGTGGGAAGCGGTCTGGTGTCGCCCGTCCCGCCTTCGGGTGAAGGGCAGGTCCGGCGTCGGCTGAGGACACCAGATCGTGGCGGAGGTCTCGTAGTAGTCCGAGCGCGCGAGAGGCGCGTGCATGGCGAAGGGGACCAGCAAGTCAGCGACCGACGTACTGGAAGACCAGGAGGATCTCGCCGGTGAATACCGACGAACTGGAGGACGCCACGTGGGTGGCGGAACGACGGGTACTGGAGATCCAGACCAAGTTGCACCGTTGGGCCAGCGATGATCCTGATCGCAGGTTCGATGACCTGTTCAACCTCGTCACCGACCCAGCCTTCTTGCTGGTGGCATGGGCTCGGGTGCGGGGCAACAAGGGTGCCAGGACCGCCGGGGTAGATGGCCGCACCGCGGCATCCATCGCGGCGGGGACGGGTGTTGAGGAGTTCCTCGACGGGCTGCGGTCGGCGTTGAAGGACCGCAGTTTCCGTCCCCTTCCGGTACGGGAACGGATGATCCCCAAAGGCGGCGGCAAGCTGCGGCGGCTGGGGATCGCCACGATCACCGACCGGGTGGTCCAGGCGTCACTGAAGCTGGTGTTGGAGCCGATCTTCGAGGCGGACTTCCTCCCGTGTTCCTACGGGTTCCGTCCGAATCGCCGGGCCCATGACGCGGTCGCCGAGGTGCACTACTTCGCGTCCCGCCCACGCCGTTATGAGTGGGTGGTCGAAGGAGACATCACGGCATGCTTCGACGAGATCTCGCACCCGGCCCTGATGGACCGGGTGCGTCGGCGTGTCGGGGACAAACGCGTCCTGGCTCTGGTGAAGGCGTTTCTCAAGGCAGGTATCCTCGGTGAGGACCGTGTGCTGCGAGACACCGACACCGGAACCCCGCAAGGGTCGATCCTGTCGCCGTTGCTCAGCAACGTGGCACTCTCGGTGCTGGACGAGTACATCGCCCACGCACCGGGCGGGCCGAGCGCTACCCGTTACGAGCGGTCCAAGCGACGAGCACCGGGCCTGCCGAACTATCGGCTGGTCCGCTATGCCGACGACTGGTGCCTGCTCGTGGCCGGCACGAAAGCCGACGCGGAGGCGCTGCGCGAACAGATCGCAGACGTTCTGGCACCGATGGGTCTACGCCTGTCGGAGGCCAAGACGCTGATCACCCACATCGACGAGGGCCTCGACTTCCTCGGTTGGCACCTGCAGCGCCACCGCAAGCGGGGCACGAACCGGTACTACGTCTACACCTATCCCTCACGCAAGGCCCTTGCGGCCGTGATGGCCAAGGTGAAGACGCGGTGCCGCCACACAGGCACCGACCTGCCGCTCGACGCCCTGCTCATCTGGTTGAACCCGATGCTGCGGGGCTGGTGCGCCTACTTCCGGCACGGCGTGTCCAACGCGACCTTCCAATACCTGCGCTCTTACGTCTGGGGCCGGGTCATCGGGTGGCTGCGCCGTAAACACCGCCGAATCACCTGGAAGGACCTGCGCCGCCGCTATTGCGACGGCAAGTGGTGGCCAGCCAGTGACGATCGGGCACTGTTCAACCCCGCCTCGGTACGCACCATGCGCTACCGATACCGGGGCACTGTGATCCCGACACCCTGGCCGGTCACGGGATGAGGACCACAATGCGCCCTGACACGGGACTTGTGGAGCGCCCGGTGCCTTGAGAGGGGCACGCCGGGTGCGGGGAGCGGCCCGCAGAAACGGCCCGACCGAAAGGCGGGACCGCGCTGCGGGCCGACTCCACATCCGCCAGAGCTGGCTGTAGGCGCCGATCACGAGTTCCGGTGAGGGGTTGTCGAGGTTGGTGACGTAGCCCTTGAGGCCTGCGAGTGCGCAGGCCTTGGTCTCGAGGTCGCGGTTCACGCTCTTCTTGGCGTTGACGATCCTGATGAACCGGTTCCTTTTGACCGGCTCCTTGCCCGCAACGGCCTGCTCGGCCTTGGCGACCTGCTCGTCGATCCCGCGCAGCGCCCGGCGGGCCCGGTCGGCCTTGTACTGGTAGTAGAAGACGTGATCGCGCCGCTTGTCGTTGGGGCCGGCCGGCCAGGGCTGGACGAACACATGCCCGTCAGGGATCTGTTCGTCAGGATGGTCCGTGCGCCACTTCTTAACCTGGTAAGGGATCTCGGGGATCTTCGCGCCGATGATGAACGGCAGCCCGGCGGCCTCGATCGCCTTCTTGTTGGCATCCGACACCATCCCGGCGTCGGCGACCACGGTCACATCCTTCAACTGGTGGGCGGCCATGAACTTCTTGATAGTGGGCAGCATCGTCTTGGTCTCGGCCTTGTTGCCCTCGAACGCCTCCACCATCAACGGGAACCCGCTGGCATCGGTCAGCAACCCGATGGTGATCTGCGGCTCCAGCCTGCGTTCCTTCGAGAACCCCGGCTCACGGAACCCATCACCGGCATCGGTCTCGAAGTACAACGTGCTCACGTCGTACAAGACCAGACTCGCCGGCTCCAGCGCCGCATGCTTCGCGCACGCAGCCGCGAGCCGTCGCCGCCACCCGTCCTTGGCATAACTCGGCAGCCGCCGCGTCACCGTGCGATACGACGCCGCAGCGACCCCGACCTCCTCCAGCACCCGCAGAGCGTCCAGCTTGCTGGTCGGCTCCACGATCCGCGCCAGCACCAGGCCGCGGAACACCTCGTCCCCACCCGTGGCCTCATCGAACCCCAACACGTCGTAGGCGCGGCACAACGCCTCCCACAGATGCGCCATCCGCGACGACGCGATCTCCAACGGCCCCGCCCCAGCAGCCGCAGCGAGGCCAAGGTCGAGCTCGGGCTGGCCCTCCGACAGCCGGTCCGCCGCGGCCGCCTTCAACGCCTCAAGCTCCCGCTCATCATGCGCCGACCCCAAGTGCTCGATGTTGCGCGAGCCGCGCCGCGACGACCACACGATCTGAACCGCCGTCGCCCCCGAAGACGTCTTCACCGTCCGCACGTAGGCCACAACGACCGACTCTACGGCCCCGGCTAGTGCGCAGGTTCAGCGACTCCGCCGGACAAACCCCCAGGTCACCAGCCCGCCGCCGCACTCAACACAGCGACGTGACCGAAGTCAGGTCCTTCGCTACTCGGATCCGGTCTTCGGCTCGGGCGCGGCGGCGGTGCCGCAGCTCGAGGTCGGCCAACTGGCCGCGGGTGGTGTTGGTGGCGAACGCGGTGACGCGGTGTCCGTCGACGTCGGTGATCCGCAGCTGGGCGCCGGGGTGTGGGCGTTCCTTGCGGACGATCACCCGCATCCCCTGCGGCTACGCGGACAGGTTCAGCAGCCCGGTGACCTCGGCGACCCAGGCACCGTCACGCACGTCACCGTCAGCGTCGTAGGCCGGGACCCACGCGTGGTCGGGGATCAGCGCGAGTTTGTCGGCGAAGTCGTCGGCGAAGTCGTCGGGCAGGGTAACCCGACCGAGTACGACAACCGCTGGGCGACGATCCAGTCGAGGAAGTTATGGGTGCAGCCGGTCGAGTCGGCGCGGATCAGCACCCGCCGCCCGAGCTAGGCCCTCGGCCGGTACGAAGGCAAGTCGATGGCAGGCCTTATCGCCCTGGTCAGCACCGGCGAGATCGGCAGGGACTCAACGGACTTGTATGCGCATCTGGGCGGCCAACCCGCGTTGAATGCTACCCAACCGGTCCGGGCCAGCCCGTCGTACAGCCCGATATCTGAGAGGCTGATGCCGCCTACAGCGGAAGACGTCAGCGCGACTGGGGCGATTGGATAGGGAGTAGGTAGATGCCGGTGCCCTCGGCTGCGACGTAGCGCGCAGCCGGCGGAGTATCAGGGGTGTGGTTGGCGAGTGCTTCGTGGTTGGCAAGTTGCATGTTGGGGGCGTAGTACGTCAGCGATCCGAGTTGATGGGTCTGCCCGTTGAACTGGAAGGTGGCGTTCTCGATGGACATGCGTATTCCTGCCTCTGGCCGTTTCTCATGGGCCTGGAGGAACTCGCTCGACTTGTCCGGCGCGATGTTCAGCACCAGTTCTTCCGTCGCCAACTGGATAGACTCGCCGCGGATCGCGCGTGCGATGCAATCGAGGGCGCGGAGCTCTCGGGTGGGTACATCACCTGGCACGATGATGTCGTGGCCTGTGTGGTCTTGGAGAGTGATGAGATTTGCGACCAGGCCGGCGAGGTTCTGCAGCGTCGCCAGCTGTGGCAGGCCTGCTGGTGCCTTTCCTCGAGCTTTGATTCCGCGGCCGAATCGGATCTGGAACTCATCGCCGCCGTATACGGCGAGGAGAACCTCGAGCGTGGACCGGACGGGATCGGCGAGGCAGCCCGCGAATGGCCCGACTTGCATCCGCAGTGCTGGCTGGAGCTGGGCAGGCGCGCTTGGATCGGGCACCGGAAGCTCCAGGTGCAGACCGCCGGACTCGTCGCGGGCATAGAGCGTGGCCCCGAACCTCCCCCGTCGTTGTTCGTACGACGTGATCCGTGTGCTTGCTGTGACCCGGGATCCAGGGCTCACCGCCTCGAGGAAACCAGACCGCTTGGGTGCGTCCGCGTCCGGCTGCGTCCCGAGTTCGATCGACTCGACCGGTCCGGTCAGGAGATTCCCGAACAGACCTGCGGTTTGCTCGGAAGCGGTGATATCGATGGCCTCCAGATACCGACTATCTACCGACATCTGTCCGCCGAAAGCCACGAGCTGGTCATAGGTCGCTTGTGTGAGCTCGATCGCGGCCTGGTCGGACGCATCAGGGGAGCCAAAGCGCAACTCGACCGCGATAGGGTCCAGGCCAGCCGACTCGGCGTTCTTCGGTTGGACGCGAATCATCGTCTGGCCGTTGACCGTCGCAGGTTCGATCCGCCAGAACGGCGAAAGCTCGTTCGCGCGTTCAGCGAGGCCCGTCTGACGTGCGGCGAGATCAGGGATGCCGCGCCTCCGAGTACAGCCTGCTCCATCCCGTGCTGTTTTGCTCGCTTGAGTAACCGGCTGTCCGGTCCTTCGACGTAGCGGGTGAGGTCTTCACGCGAGGCGAACTGGCCGTCGAGCCAATCACGTCCCCACCACTCCAGCGTCGCTGGCGCTGCAAGCGAGGCGAGCGTTTGGGTGAACCACTCCTCCTCGCCCGGCGTGTGGTCGTGTGGGATGACCAGGACCCACTCGCTGATCTGCTGGTGGGTCAGAGCGACCTGCAGGGAACGTTGAATGTTGCGGCGTTGGCTGCCGCTCAGCGTGCGCGAGTGCGACTTGATCTCGAACACACGCATCCTGCCGTCCTCCAGCAGGTACGCGTCGTGCCCGCCGTCACCTCCCGACCCGTCCATGCTCCGGAGCCTGGGGTACAACTCGCGCAGCAGGATCTTGATAGCGCGCTCGACCTTGAGCGGATCGAGATCGTGCCAATCGAGCATGTCATCTCCAGATCGAGTTAGGGAGAGAAGGTTCCGGTCAGGTCTTTGCAGAGTTGGTTTCCGAATCTGTAGTCGAGTAGACGACGTCGATGCATCTGGTGAACGGCGACGCCGGGCGAGACTCCGACTCGTCGTGCGGCCGCAACGATCGCGGAGTTGGTCGTCAGCCCCTCGAACGGCTCCATTCCGGATTCGCCGAAGAGGACGTCCATGGCGAAGGTGTTCGCGTTCCGCTCGGCAGCGCTGTTCCGCTTCTTTTCGGTCTTGTACTCGAGATGCATCTCGCCTCTAGGGTCATTGAGAACGTGGCCGATCTCGTGGAAGAGGGCCCAGATCACGAACCCGTCCTTTCCCCAGCGACCCGTCTGCTGGATGACTGGCACGCGCTTGTCGATCCACCTCGTCATGCCGAGGAGTGGAAATCTGGCAGGTGGCTCGACCACCATGAACACGACTCCAACCCTCGCTAGACCGCGAGCAATGTCTTGCAACATGTCTCCGTCCGGTCGTGCAGCGCGGTCGCGTAGCTCTGGAAGCGCCTTCCGGAGCTGGTCAGGATCGTAGACATAGCCTCGTCCACGCTCGAACGCTTCAGAAAGCTCACCGGCACGGAGCCATGTCGTCAGCACCGTGATGTCGATCGTGGCGCCGGCGTCTTTGAGTGCCGCGAGTGCATAGTCGCCCGTTGTGGCTGACTCGTGGAGGTGGGTGTAGGCGGGCCAGGTTCCACACCTGTGGAAGGCGAGAAAGTCCGAGACAAGCCTCCCAGGGTCTCGTCGGGTCGCTCGTGTGGCTCCGAGTCGGCGAAGATAGGCAATTGCGTTCGGATCGATTGCGTCGAAATGCGCGGCGAGATTTTCCTCGTCGGCGATCCGAGCAAGGTCAGCACGGTAGGCGGCCTCGTACCGTAGCCAGGAGGCCGCGGGGACGCCCACCACGCGCTCCAGCCGAATCGCGGTCTCGCTTGTTACTGGCGCGTGGCCGTTGATGATCTCGTTTACCTGCTTTCGGCTGCGCCCGAGAAGATCTGCGACACGCTGCTGAGACAAGCCTTCTTCGGCGATCCATTCCTCCAGGTACTCACCTGGGGCAACGGCATAGGTGGTCGCGGTCATGGCTCTCCTTCCGAGTCTCAGTGGTAGTCGACGATCTCGATGACGGTGACGATTACTGCCTTGCATAACTCGGCGTCCCCTTCGGGCCGGATCAGCAGCCGGAAATTCCCGCTCAGCTTGCCGGCCCACATGCCATCCCTGTCCGCACCAAGCTCATGCCAGTGCCCGAGAGGATCGAGCGTCTCCAGTTCTCCAACCGTCTGTGCGATCTGCAGTGCGTTGATCCGCAACCGGAGCCGGCTGGCGATGTCGGCCCGCTTCTTCCGCATCTCTCGCTCGTCGGTGCACAGCTTCTCGAGCTTCGAGTCCTCGTATCGTACTTCCACCTTGGTGTCACCGATCTCGTTACAGTCTAGCACGCATGTTCGACCTATCATGCCCTAGTTGGTCGGTGGTGTGTGCCACATTCAGGCCGATAGGAGCGCCGAGCGGTGCAACCCGCGGGAGTGGAGCGGCGCGGTCAATCGCTTGGGCTGTAGTGCCCAGGGAGGTTGGTTAGGCGGGTGATGGGTGGGAGTTTCCTGGTGCCGGTGGACACTCCTATGTCTGTCAAGCGGGGAGTGGCGGGTGCTGGCTGCGTTGAGGTGCCGGTAGATTTGTCTGGCGGGGTAGCGCTTCAGGCAGCGTCGGATCTCTTTGGTGGAGCGACCCTCGGTGCGGCGTCATTCAACGGATTCGCGGGTGGCGGGGTCGTGGATTATGCGGGTGATGGTCGCCATGCGCAGAGCGCGGTTGAGGCGCCGGTCTCCGCCGCGGTTGAGCCGGTCCGGATCGTGTTTGCCGGAGGACGCGGGAATCGGGTCTACTCCGGCCAGGCAGGCGAAGGCGGCCTCTGAGCGAACCCGGCCGTGGTGGGGCCAGGCGGTCAGGCAGATCGCGGCGGTCACGGGCCCGATCCCGATCTTGTCCAGCAGCCCGGCCGCGGGAGTGGAGCGCAGCAGGGTGTCCATCGTCTTCTGTTTGGCGGACAGTTCTTGGTCGAGAGCGACGATCCCCTTCGCCAGACGCACGGCTTGGCCAGACGCACGGCCTCGGCGCGTGCGGTGGTGGCGGCCACCGGCTCGTCGCGGGTGCGCAGGGGAGATCTCGATGATCTGCTGGTTTGCTGAGTGGACGGCGAGCGTCGAGGCCGAGGTCGACGCCCCGAACGAGCGCGGTCAGCGCGTTGACGGCAGCCGTGCGTTCGCGGGTCATGTGATCTCTAGCCGCCACCAGGACAAGCAATGAGGCACGTTCACCGTCGCCGTGGCGCGGACGTCGCAGTTGGTGTTCGCCCAGCGGCAGCGCGGCCTCGGCTATTCGGCGGGCACCCAGAGGATCGGATTTTCCGACCCCGCGGTCGCCGCGATCGTTCATCCTCGGCGCCTCGAGGATCTGGTAGCCGGCCTGCGCCACGGCGTGGGCGAGCTGGGCGCCGTAAGTCGCGGTGCACTCGATCACCCACAAAGCAGCGAGGTCACCGCCAGTGCGGCGGGCGGCCGCGGCGATCGCGCGAGCAATGCCTGCCTTCTTCGTGGGGAACTCGCCCGAAACAACCTCGTTTCGACCGTCGCTATGGCCTCATTTTCGAGCGTCGCCGACATGCCCAAGCCCACGCCGAGCCAAGTGTGCAGCCGCCCACCCCGCCTCGGACCGCAGCAACTGGTCCCGAAAGAACTGCCCCGCTGCGACGTGAGCCTCCATCAGCCGACGATCATCACTGGTCACGCGCCACTCACCCCAGTCTCATGCCAATTCCGCCGTCGCCTCGAAGCTCGACGGTGGCGGTCGGCAACGGAACCCAGATCTCCAAGTCAAGGACTCTTGGATCAGCTCATGGGTGACGTCATGCAGGCCCTGGCCCGCACAGCAGGCACACACTCATGGGAGCTCTGGCCCGCGAACTGGTTCACAGGGCTCGGCATCGATGGGCGGTCCGTGATCGTCGATCGGGGTACGTCTCGCGCGCCTCCGTACCTCGTGCGCATCTCCGGGCGAGCTTGGCAACTCTTCCGGTGAGTCGGCATAGACGCCGGCGGACCGAGCCAACTGCTCCCCCATGTTGTCGATCGCTTCGTCCAGCAGCTCAATTGCGTATCGGATCGACCATCTCAACGCCCCCTGTCGGCAGGATGTTGTGGTCCTCTGCCTCCAGATCGTGCCTCGACGCCCGAGAATCTCGATGCACCGGCGCACCCTCTTCCTGACGACAGTTCCTCGAGGCCAGAGTCGGTCGGCTGAGCGGTAGGAGACACCCGGATGACGACTTCCGGGAGTCCTGGACGTCGGCCCCCAGAACGGCGACCAATTGAGACTTCTGTGGCTCAGGCGTTGAGCAGACCTCTGATTCGCCCGGTGGGCGATGAGTGGGTCAGGAGGTCTGGATGAGCAGGGAACCCTTGCCTGTGGGGACATGGGGAAAGATCACGTCGCGAGTGATCAGTCGGGATGCGAGTGGACGGGCTTTGAAGTTCGAGGCCCGTGCGAAGTTTCGGGATCTGGATGGACGGACCCGGCCGGTGGCGAAGAGGGGAAACACCGCGAGCCAGGCTGAGAATCGGCTTCGGGAAGCCCTGAAGGCTCGTCAACAGACCGGAGATGCAGGAGAGCTCAAATCCAGCGACCGGGTGTCGGCTGCCGCCGAGTTGTTCTTGGCAGAGGTCCTGGACCTCGTCGACCAGGACGTGCTGGCGCCCGGGACTTACCAGACATACAGATATCAGTACGACAAGAACCTCGAGCCACGCATAGGAGAGCTCCGCCTGATCGAAGCGAACACTCCTCGAGTCGCAGACGTCATCAAGGCAATCAGGGATGAAGTAGGCGCTGCCAGCGCAAAGACCTGTAAGAGCATCCTGACCGGCGCGTTCAGTGTGGCTGTGACACACGGCGCCCTGACAGCCAACCCGGTTCGGGAGGTCAAGATCCGGGCGACCTCCAGGAAGCGGCTGCCCCGCGCACTCGAGGCCGAGGAACGCGAACAGTGGTTCGAGCTGTTGCGGCAGGACGAGCAAGCTGTCAAGGCCGATCTGATCGATCTGAGCAAATTCATGATGGCCACCGGCGAGCGCATCGGCGAGAGTCTCGCCGTCACGTGGCAGGACCTGAACCGCATGACCGGAGATATCGACTGCAGTCACCAGGTCCAGCGCATCAAGGGCAAAGGACTGGTACGGCGCCGGGTCAAGTCTGTCGCTGGAGACCGGATCATCGGCTTACCACCGTGGGCGCTGGACATGCTCCTCGCGCGGTGGACAGCCCGGACTCCGCCGGATGCGCCGATCTTCCCGGACAGCAAGGGTGGATTCCGCGACCCACACAACGTGCAGAAGGCACTACGCAACGCACGCCGGCCGATCGGGGGCCACCGACGGCAGCAGCTGGGCGGGATGCTTCGCACCCATCGACGCGGCGCCGGCCTCACGCAGAACGAGGTCGTGGCCAAGCTCGGCTGGCGTAAGACCAGAATCAGCCTGATCGAGACCGGGCGGGTGAGACTGGCGCCCGAGGAGGCGGTCATCCTGGCCGATACCTACCGCCTGGGCAGAGCCGACAGGGCGGTCTTGCTCGAGCTCACGGAGCTGGCCGGCATGCGCTCCCTCGCCGACGAGCTCGAGTGGGTAACGGCTCACACGTTCAGAAAGACCACCGCCACCATTCTCGAGAGCGCCGGGCAGACGCCACGAGACGTTGCCGACCAGCTCGGCCACGCCCAGACCTCGACGACCGTCGACGACTACTTCGGCAGACGGCGCCGAAACCCCGGGGCCGCTCAGCACTTGGAGGACGCCCTCAGACACATCCATGAGAAGGATCGCGAAGCGTCGGCCGGGCCTGAGATGTAACGGCAGATCTCAACCAGCCGCTGAGGCAAAAGTGTGAGTAAGGGGTGAGTTGTGCCCCGGAAGCTCATCACTTCCGGGGCATATCCCCAGGTCAGAGAGCCGGTGAGGGGACTCGAACCCCTAACCACCGCTTTACAAGAGCGGTGCGCTGCCAGTTGCGCCACACCGGCGGGTGTAACGTGCTGGACCATCTTAGAGGATGGTGGGTGGTGGGGTTTCGGCGGTTGTGGGTGGCTCGGGCGGTTTCGTTTCTGGGGGACTCGCTGGGGCTGGTGGCGTTGCTGCTGTACGTCGAGGGGGCGACGGGGGCGGGGTTGGCGGTGGCGTTGTTGCTGTTGGCGGGGGACTTCACGCCGGGGTTGTTCGGGGCGTTCGCGGGGGCGATCGGGGATCGGTTCGACCTGCGTCGGGTGATGGTCACGTGTGATGTGCTGCAGGGTGGGCTGGTGGTGGCGATGGCGGTTACGTTGCCGCCGCTGCCCGTGCTGCTCGTGATGGTCGCCGTACGGAGTTTGGTGGCGCAGGTGTTTCAGGCGAGCTCGCGGAGTGCGGTGCCGGCGCTGGTGAAGGATGAGGAGCTGGAGCGGGCGAACTCTTGGCTCGGGGCGTGGACCAACGGGCTGGAGGCGATCGGGCCGCTGATTGCGGCGGGGTTGTTTCTGGTGGTTGACGTCCGGGGGATTCTGTTGGTCGACGCGGCGACGTTCTTCGTGTCGGCGGTCCTGCTGAGCGGGTTGCCGAAGCTGCCGCCGAGCGGGCCGAGGGAGCACAGCCTGGTCAAGGATGCGAGGGATGGGCTCGGGTACATCTGGCGTACCAAGGCTGTCCGGGTCATCGGTCTCGGGTTCTTCGCGGTGGTGGCGTTCAGCGGGGTGGATGACGTCGCGATGGTGTTTCTCGGCAAGGACGAGTTGCGGGGGAGCGACTCGGCTGTGGCGACGCTTTACGCGGGTGTGGGCATCGGGCTTGTCGCGGGGTACGCCGTACTCAGCCGGTATGCGAGCCGCTTCCGGATGCCGGCGTTGATGCTGGTCGGGTTCGCCGTGAGTTGCGCGGGGAATCTGTTTACCGGGCTTGCGTGGGCGGTTTGGGCCGCGCTCGCGCTTCAGGTGGTGCGCGGCCTCGGGATCGCGGGGGTTGATGTGGCGATCAACACCCACCTTCAGCGCATTGTGCCGGCGCACATGCGGAGCCGGGTTTTCGGGAATCTGTACGGCGCCATCGGGCTGGCTGCCGGCGTGTCGTACATCGGCGGTGGTTTGCTCCTCGAGCACACCGACGCGCGGGTCACGTTTGTTGCTGCGGGCATCGGTGGGTTGCTGGCTACTGCGGCGACGGCGGTTGGAGTTCGGCGATCGGCTGTTTGAGGGATCGGGCGCCTGGTACGGCGATCAGCGCGATCACTGCCATCACGAGGAATGCCGCGGTCGGGTGGTCGACGAGGAGGCCGACTACGACGGCTACGAGGAGGCCGCCGAGGTTGCCGGCCATCCAGATCAGGCCGGCTGCGGTGCCTTCGGCTTCTCCGGTACGGCGTTCTACGAGTTCCAGGACGATGGGGAGTGCCGGGAGGAGGAGCAGGCCGATCAGGGTGATGGCGACGAAGCCGGTCAGGACGCCGGGGGCTATGGCGAGTGTGAAGCAGGCGAGGGCGGTGAAGGTCAGGCTCAGGGCAAGGTGGGTTGATTCGGCTCGGTGGCGGGCGATGACGACGGGGATGATGGCGCTGCCTAGGACTCCTGCGACTACGTTGAGCAGGAGGATGGTGCTCGCGGTGGTGCTGCTCACTCCGGCTGGCTCCAGGAGGGCCTGGGCGAAGGTGCTTAGGGCAACGAAGACGCCGAAGGGGAAGATGGCGAGGACGGACAGGCGACGGATGAGCGGGTCCGCCCAGGCGATCCGAAGGGGACCGCGCTCACCGGGGCCGAGCCTTGTCGGGTCGAGGTTCGCGGGGCCGGCGGTGTTGTGGGCGGTGAGGCGGTTGGTGGCGGGCGTGAAGTTGCCGGCGGTGCGGAGGGTGGTGGCGAGGACGAGTGCCGCGGTTGCGCAGAAGGCGGCGCTCGCGGCCAGCATGGGGCGCAGGGAGGTGCCGAAAATGGCGCTGAGGAGGAAGGCGAGGATCATGCCGGCGAAGATGCTGGCAGTGCCGACGGCGATGCCTTTCGGCCGGT
Organism: Kribbella sp. NPDC050470; assembly: GCF_044458365.1. Taxonomy (NCBI): domain Bacteria; kingdom Bacillati; phylum Actinomycetota; class Actinomycetes; order Propionibacteriales; family Kribbellaceae; genus Kribbella; species Kribbella sp. NPDC050470. The sequence goes on from NZ_JBITHV010000005.1 coordinate 337,374, forward strand.
CGTCCGGGGACAGGTAGCGGCCGGTGATGCCGGTGACGGCGTTCAGGACGAGGGGTTGGGCGATCGAGGCGACGATCTGTCCGGCGAGCAGCCAGCTGTAGTCGTCGCCGATCAGCCGGACGGCAGCACCGGCAAAGGTCAGCCAGGCGCCGATGAGCAAGGCGGGGCGGAACCAGCGGTCCAGGAGCAGGCCGCACGGGATGGCGAGTACGACGTACAGCAGCGGGAACACCTGGGCGAGCCAGCCGATGGCGCTCTCGGACACGCCGTAGTGCGCGGCCGCGTCGGTGGTGACGCCGGCGAAGTTGAGCCAGACCAACTGGGTGGCCGCACCGACCAGGGAATAACCGACGATCGCCGTCCAGCGACTCCCGGTCACGACTCGCGCCATCCACGCCCTCCCAAAGCCGGTCTGAGCGCACTGTAATGCCGTCACACGGCCCTTCACACGCGACCGGCGTACAAAAGGGGACATGACTGATTGGGAGGGGCCGCTCGGGGAGGCGTACGAGCGCGCGCAGGAATATCTCACCACGCTGCCAGAGCGACCGGTCGGCCCGCGGGCCACCGCGGCGGAGCTGTACGACGCGCTCGGGGGTGCGCTGCCGGAGCAGTCGACGGATCCGCAGGAGGTGATCGCGCATCTGGCCAAGGGCGTCGAGGAGGGGTTGTTGCCCAGCGGCAGCGGCCGGTTCTTCGGGTTCGTCTTCGGCGGCGCGACCCCCGCGGCGCTGGCGGCGGACTGGCTGACGACGGTCTGGGACCAGAACGCGGGTCTGTACGCCGCCTCGCCCGCGGCGGCTGTGGTCGAGGAGGTCGCGGCGCGCTGGCTGGTCGAGCTGTTCGGGCTGCCCGCACACACCTCGGTGGGCTTCGTGACCGGGGCGCAGATGGCCAACTTCACCGGGCTCGCGGCGGCGCGGCACGCCGTACTTCAGAACCAAGGCTGGGACGTCGAGCGGGACGGGCTGATCGGTGCGCCGCCGATCCGTGTGCTGGCCGGCGCGGAGCGGCACGACACGGTCGACCGGGCGCTGCGCTTCCTCGGACTCGGCACGAGCTGCATCGAGCCGATCGAGGTCGACGGTCAGGGACGGATGCGGGCCGAGGCGCTCGCAGCGGCCCTTCAAGACAACGAGTCCACGATTGTCTGCGCCCAGGTCGGCAACGTGAACACTGGCGCGATCGATCCGATCGGGGAGATCTGCGAGGCAGCGCACAAGGCCGGCGCGTGGGTGCACGTGGACGCGGCGTTCGGTCTGTGGGCCGCGGTCAGCCCCACCCTTCAACCACACCTCCACGGCATCGAAAAGGCCGACTCCTGGGCGACGGACGCGCACAAGTGGCTCAACGTCCCGTACGACTCGGGCCTGGTGCTCTGCGCCCAGCCCCAAGCTCACCGCGCTGCGATGTCGGTCCGGGCGTCGTACCTGATCCATGACGAGAACGGGGAGCGCGACTCGCTCGAGTTCAACCCGGAGTTCTCCCGGCGGGCGCGTGGTTTCGCGGTGTACGCCGCCATCCGGGCGCTCGGGCGTGAAGGGATCGCCGAGATCGTCGACCGGTGTCACGCGATGGCGCGGCGGTTCGCGGACACGCTCGAAGCACACGGAGTCGCCGTACTGAACGATGTCGTGCTGAACCAGGTCCTGGTCCGCTTCGGCGACGACGACGAACTCACTCGCCGAGTCGTCAGTGAAGTGCAGCAGGAAGGCACCTGCTGGATGTCCGGCACCACCTGGCACGGCAAGGCCGCCATGCGCATCTCGGTCAGCAACTGGACCACGAACGAAGACGATGTCGACAAATCAGTCGCCGCGATCCTCCGCTGTCTAGCTCGCGAAGGACTCTAGTTGGGCGAGGGCGGCGTTGAGGGAGTCGCGGAGGGGGGCGGGGCGGCGGAGGGTTTGGGAGAGGAGTACGCCGCCCTGCATCGCGGCGAGGAGTGTGTTCGCGAGGGAGTCCGGTTCGGCGTCGGGGCGCAGCAGGCCCTGGTCGCGCATGCCGTGCAGGTCGTGCCGGAACTGGTCGAGCCAGCGGTCGTAGCCGTCGGCCAGGTGGGCGCGTGTCTCCGGGCTGGTCTCGGCGAGCTGGCCGGCGAGTGAGCCGAGCTCGCAGCCGCCCTGGAACTTCCGCGCCGTCTGCCGCGCCACCAGTTGGTCGGCCCACCGGTGCCACGCCTCGAACGAGTCCAGCACCGGCTCGCGTTCCAGCGCCGCATCGGTCTGCCACGCGATCACGTCGTCGATCAGCGTCTGCTTGTCGTGGAAGTAGTGCGTGAGCTGCGAGCCGCTCACACCCGCCGCCCGGCGGACGTCGTCGAGCCCGGTCCCGGCGACGCCCCGGCGCAGTACCAGGTCGGCCGCGGCCGCCAGGATCCGCTCGCGGGTCGCCCGGCCCTTGGCGGTCAGGCGCTCCTCGTCCATGACATCGAGGCTACCGCCCGTTTGGGTCTCGGAACCCAGAAAGCCATGGCGCATGATGGAGCCATGGGTGAGGGGATTCTGGAGCTGGCGCAGGAGCTGGTCGAAGTCAGCCGGCTGGTCGAGGACGACGATGTCGCCACCACGCTGGGCCGGTTCGTGAGCCGGGTGGTGCGGACCGTGCCGGAGTGCGAGGAGGCCTCGATCACCGTACTCACCGGCGACACGGCGGAGATCGTCGCGCGCTACCACAAGACCGCCGACCCGGTCGCCGAACCCACCCGCGCCACCCTCGGCGCCCAGCTGACCGAGATGGACGGCCCGCTGCACGACGTCCTGACGTACGGCGAGCCGCACCGGGTCGCCGACCTTGCCGCCGATCACCGCTGGCCGGAGTTCGCGGCGGCCGCCATCAACGCCGGGTACCGGAGCAGTCTGATGCTCCCGTTGCCGGCGGTCACCGGGTCCGCGTCCGCGTTCAGCCTGTTCTCGGCCAAGGTCGACGCTTTCGGGAGTACGTCGTACGACGTCGTGCTGCTGTTCGCGCTGCACGCCGGGGTCGCGTTCGACAACGTGCAACTGTTCAACGACAGCCGCAGCCTGGTCGAGCAGCTGCGTACGGCGCTCCTCACGCGGACCGTGATCGGCCAGGCGCAGGGCGTGCTCATGCACCGCTACGGGATCACGACCAGCGTCGCTTTCGACGTACTCAAGCGCGCCTCGCAGGACAGCAACGTCAAGCTCCGCCAGCTGTCCTCCGACCTCGTGGACGGGCAGAACCAGGGGCGCCTGGCCGACGCGCTCCGCAAGTACGGCCTGCAAACCGGCGAGTGAGGGTGTCGATTTCGGGCCGAGCCGTACGACGCACTGGTGCAAGCACACTTCGTGAAGGAGACACCAGATGTCGTTCCAGGCGTACTTGGACAAGATCGAGGAGAAGACTGGTCGCACCCCGCGGGAGCTGGTCGAGCAGGCGAAACAGCTCGGCTACGACGCTCGGGACGTCAAGGCCGGCGTGATCTGCGACTGGCTGAAGGCGGACTACGACCTCGGCCGCGGGCACGCGATGGCGCTGGTGCACGTGATCAAGAACGGCCCGGTGATCAGCGACAAGCACGTCGGCCGGAAGGGTCCGCACGGGGACGCGTCCAACGTCCTGTGGCTCGACGGCAAGGCGACTAACCCGGCCGGTTGACCAGGGCGAGCTCCGCCAATTGGGCCAGGCGGTGGGCTCGGGCGGACTCGGCGGGCGTGAACGGCTCGCCGGGGCGGGTGAAGGCGAACAGGCCGGTCCAGGGCGACGGGATCTTGAGCACGGTCCCGTCGGCGGGCAGTGGACCGGCCAGTGCGACCCGGTCGGTGACGAGCTGGGCGCCGAGCAGTTCGGCGACCGCGTGCGGGAGCTCGCTCGGGTCGCCGACCACGCGCGCCGACAGGCTGAGCGCCTTCGTCTGGCCGTCGACGAGCGCGAGTGTGGTCGTCGGCCAGACGTGAACGTCCCGGCCGCCGGCCGATTCGATTGCTTCCAGCAACGATTCCGGAGTGGTCGGGTCCGGTGTCGAGACGACGAGCTCGTCGCGGACGCCGTCCGGCATCGGGTGCACGTGGAGCCCGAGGATGTTCGCGTCCAGCTCGGCCAACTCGTGCGTCAGCCGCTCGAGCGCGCCGGCCCGGTCCGTGAGCGTGACCCGGATCCGCCAGAGCGCGTCGATGCCGGCGTTCGGCCGGGTGTGCGGGGCGTGCAACCACGAGCGGAGCAGCCGCATCGTCGACGGTTCGATGACCCAGATCACCAGGGCGGTTGTGGCGATCACGAGCAGTGTGACGGCGACGACATACGGCGGATGGAACGCCAGCACGACCGCGTGGAGGGCGAACTCGACCGGGAAGATCGCGAGCAGCTTGGCCACGGTCAGCCGCATCCGGCGGGGATGTGGGAGCCGTCCGCACACCTCACAGGCGGTCCCGCCGACGAGCGCCGTACGTAAGGGTTCCATGCTTCCGAGCGTGCCGGACGGACGTTGCTCAGCTGTTGCGGCGATATGAAGTTACCGTAGGCGGGTGGAATCGAAGAGGTCGCCGCGGGACAAGTGGATCACCATCTACGGGCGGAAGCCGGTCCTCGAGGCGCTGCACGACCCGAAGCTGTCGGTGGCGAAGCTCGTCGTGGCCGACAACGCGACCGGGCAGTCGCTGCACGAGATCCTCCGGGCGGCATCGAAGTACGACGTACCGGTCGAGCGGGCGAGCGCCACGCGGGTGAAGTGGCTGGCGGGCAACGGGAAGCACGACCAGGGTGTGGTCGCCGACGTGGACGCGCCGCGGATGACGCCGCTGGAGGAGTTCGTCCGGGCCCGCGGGAAGCGGCCGACGAACGTGTTCCTGCTGGACGGGGTGACGAACCCGGGGAACGTCGGGATGATCCTGCGGACGGCGACCGGGGCGGGGTTCGACGGCGTGATCCTGCCGCGCGCGGGGACGCCGCACGTCGGGCCGCTGGTGATCAAGGCGTCGGCGGGGGTCGCGTTCCAGGCGCCGATCGTCAATACGTCCACTGCGCAGGCCGCGGTCGACTTCCTGCGTACGGCGGGCTACCACGTCTACGGCCTCTCGGCGCGCTCGCAGGAGTCGCTGTTCAAGGCCGACCTGGCGCCGCGGGCCGTTTATGTCCTCGGCGGCGAGACCAACGGCCTGACCGTCCGCACCGACTCCGACCTGCAGATCCCGCTGCACGCCAACGTCGAGTCCCTCAACGTCGCCATCGCCGCCGCCGTCGTCGCCTTCGAGGTCACCAACCGCTGACCTCGGCCAGCCGCTGGGTCGCGAGCTGCACCCGGTCCGGATCGCCGGAGGCGAGCTCGTCGAGCTGGTACTGCCGGTAGAGCCTGAGGAAGTGGTTCTGGAAGTCCAGCGCGCGGTCGCACATCGCGCGGAGTGTTTTGCGATCGGCTTCAACAGACGGGACCTCGTAGTGCCACTGGTTGCGGCACAGCTCGTGGACCTGGGCAACGAGCTCGGTCCACTCATCGGCGACGTGCTCTCGGTAGAGCTCGACGCAGGCAGTCTTGTCGCGCACGTACTGACCGCTGCGTAGCGCAACGATCGCGGTCGCCGTCCAGCCGACCGTGCCGACGAGCAGCTTGGTGCTGGGCTCGCCGTCCCATTGATCGAACCCGAAGAACGGTCCGTCGGGATCGACGTGCTCCAGCGGGTAGTTCAACGGCCCGCGAGGGTAGGAGTAGCTCAGGAACGGCGTGTGCACCACCGACCGCACGTAGGTGTCCGCATCGTACGGCGGCAACTCAGGCCGGATGTCCTCGCCGTACAGCAGCCGGGTCGACAGCTTGAGATTCAACGCGATCCCAATGCCCTCCGGCCGCCGAAGCCCACGCTCACCGACCAGCACAACCTCGAGCAACACCGGCGCCAGTCGCGCACAATGACTGACGAGCGCCTTGGCACGCTCGTACTCGCCGTCCACGAACCGATCCTTGAACACCACGAACAAGTCGAGATCACTCCCAACCACGCTCGTCCCACTGACCCGGCTTCCTCGCAGGTAGACCCCCCGCACCCGACCCGGAAACACCACCTCGAAGATCCCCACCACACCCTGCACGATCTGGTCGCACTGCGGATCTCCGGTGGACTCGACCAGGTCCGGCGTCATGAGCATTGCCCGAGGACGGCCGGCAGCTCTGTCAGGGAGGCGATCTCGGCGTCCGGGGTGCAGTCGGGGGGACAGGTCCTGGCGTCGCGGTTGAGCCAGATTCCGCGCCAACCGGCGCGCTGCGCGGCGGTGACGTCGTTCACAGGAGAGTCGCCGATCATCGCGATGCTGTCGGCTGTAGCGTCGATCGTGGCCGCGGCGATGTCGAACAGGCGGCGGTCCGGCTTGGCGACATCGTGGTCCTGGGCGAACACCACTGCGTCGAAGAGTTGTCCGAGGCCGAAGCGGTCGGGGTAACTGTTGCCGTTGGACAGTAGTCCGAGCTTGTACGTCGTACGCAACGCGGTGAGGGAGTCGAGGACCTCGGGGTAGAGGTCAAGGGCGCTGAAGCGTTGCTCGAGATAGAAGTCCGTGAGGTGGGCCGCGAGTCCGTTGTCCGGGATGCCCAGCCGGCGCAGCGTCCGTTGGAACGCCGCATATCTCAACTGCTCCATCGATCCGCGCAGTTCGCCAACCGCCTGCCGGTCAGCCACTGCCGCATCGACGTCGATCGCGACCTCTGGGTAGCGAGCTCTCAGTTCCTCCAACGTCGCACCCAGGGCCCGTCGCATCATCGCGTCGAAGTCCCACAGGGTTTGGCCGCCGTCGAAGAAGAGGGTGTTCAGCACGGTGGTTTACAGGCAGTCGTGGTGACGTGTTCGTAGAACCAGGTTCGGAGGTTCGGGTTCTGGGTCAGGGCGGCGTACTGGGTGAGGTCTTCGGTGGTGAGGGTGGTGTTGGTGGTGAGGATGTCCTGGATTTGGAGGATGTAGTTGCGGTGCAGGTGATTGGCGATGTCGCCGCCGTGGGTGGTGATGGTGGACGCGGTGGCATGGACGTCGCTCAGGCCGGCGGCTCTCAGGTGTGAGTCGACCTCGCGGACCCAGTCGTAGGAGATGCCGTGCGCGTGCGTGAGGTAGGTCGTCGTGACGTCCTGGACGCGCAGGAAGAGCTTGGCGTCCGCGTCGGTGGGCGCGGACAGGACGCGGACCCGCTGCCGGTCGAAATCGCCGAGGACCAGTACGCCGCCAGGCGCCAGCGCATCCAGCAGCGTCTGGAGAATCTCCTCCCGGCGCGAGAGGTGCATCAGCATCAGGCGCTCGTGGATCAGATCGAACTGACCGTCCACCGGCAGTCCTTCGTTGATGTCGTGGCGGTGCACCTCGACCCCCGGCACGTCGTCGAGCCAGGAAGTGTCCAGGTCCACCGCGACAACCGAGCCGTCCGGCCCGACGCGCTCGGCCAGCCAGCGGGTGATCGAGCCCCCGCCGGCGCCGACGTCCAGGCACCGCATCCCTGGTCGTACGCCGGCCGCGTCGAGACACCGTGTCGTCTGCGGATCCAGCAGTTCCGCCAGGTAGTCGAGCTGACGGCGGCCGAGGTCTGAACCGCTGTCGAGGACGTACTCCTTCTCCATACCGTTCCCCCATCCGTCGGTACGACGAGATTCGCCTTACAAAGCGGGCCATCCGTCAGCAGCGTAACCAAGCAAGGTGTCACCGGGAGAAGACGACACCGGCCGCCGGAAACGATTCCGGCGGCCGGCGGGTGGATCGGATCAGGGGCAGCGGGGTGCCTTCTTGCCGTCGGGGGCGATGGCGAACCAGGCGTTGGCGACGCCGTAGCCCGCGGTCTGGCCGAGCTTCTTGTCCTTGTGGAAGTAGTACAGCGGCCAGCCGTTCAGCGTGAGCTGCTTGCCTTCCGGGCGGTCGATCGTGCCGACGGAGGCGCGGTTGATCTTGCTGCTCAGGATCTTGACGCCGTTCTTGCCGGCCAGCACGGGCTCCCACTTCTCCGTGCACGCACCGAAGCAGGTGGTGCGCGAGGGCTTGGCGGAGTCGTTGTCGAACCGGTACACGGTCCGGCCGGCCTGGTTGGTGACGAACGGCATGAAACCGTCGACCACATTGACGGTCAGCGTCTGCACGTCCTTCTGGACCGGTGCCGTCGGCTCGGCCTGGGTGGTCGACTTCGCCTTGCCACCTTGCGGGTTGACCGCGAACCACACGCCACCACGGCCCTGGCCGGCGAGCTCGCCGAGCCGCAGGTCGTCCTTGAAGTAGTACAGCGGCCAGCCCTTCAGCGTGACCTGCTTGCCCTCCGGGCGGGCGATCGTGGAGATCAGCCGCTCGTCGACCCCGCCACCGTCGATCTCGACGCCGGACCCGGCGAGCACCGGCTCCCACTGCTCGGCGCAGGCGTCGAAACACGTCGACTTCGACGGGTTCGCGGAGTCGTTGTCGAACCGGTAGACGGTGCGGCCGCTTGCACTCGTCAGGATCGGCGTCAGGCCCGGCACCTGCGAGACGTTCAGCACCTTCGGCTCTTCCTGCTTCTCAGCACCGGCGGCAGCGGCCGGAGCGTTGGCGGCGGGAGCGTTGGCAGGTGCCGGAGCGGCCTTGTCCTGCTCGGTTTCGGGAGCGCTTTTGTCGGCGAACGCCGTACTGCAGGCTGACAGTGTCAGTACGGCGGCAAGCGCGGTGATCGTCGCGGCAAAAGACTTCCTCATCAGATCCTCCACAGGTCTGGAACGGTCTGGTTCGCGTGCTTTCTCGGACCAGGACACGTGCATTCCGGAGGATCGGTTCAACGGTCGCGAAGAATTTCCTCGCCACCGCCGAACCGTTGCTACAGGCAATCAGTCCTGCCTGAGCAGGCCGATCGCCGCGATGGTGAGCCACAGCGGCCCGGTCATCCCGGCCATGTACTGCGCCGGGCTGACTCCGAGGAAGACGGTGAGTCCGCCGAGGACGAGGCTGACCCAGGCGAGCCACGGTGCGACCGCCTTGAACTTCCGGCCGGCGATACCGACGGCGAGGGCGGCGACCCCGGCGCCGACCCACAGCCACGGCACGGTGCCGATCCAGTGCCCGAAGAACGCCGCGGTTTCCGGAACCAGCAGGTCCGGTTCCTTCACCCCGAACACGAACTCCGTGGTCAGCGCCGACCCCATCAGCAGCGCCACCGACACCAGCATCAGGCCGGACCCGGCCACCTGCGGGAGCAGGCTGCCTTCCGGCGTCGTGTTCACGAGCCGGCGACGCATCCCGGCGGCGAACACGAGCAGGAGTACGGCGGACAGCATGGCGGCAGTGTGCATCGCGAGGATCGGCCCGGTCTGCTCCGCCAGCTTCGCCGTGATGCCGGCAGCGTCTCCGGCGAGCTTGTCGTCGTACACGGCGTTCGCGAGGCTCGAGCCGACCACGGTGGCGATCCCCGCCAGGCCTGCGCCGATGCCGGCCAGGACCCATCCCTTCCCCTGTGAGTGATGGATCGTGGCGGCGTGACTGCCGCCGGTTGTCACGAACGTGCTGGTCATTTCAAGTCCCCCTGGTTCGAATACGGTGTCGAGTGGTGCGTGTAGTGCGGGTTGGTGAGCGGCCAGTCGGCCGCGATCCAGCGCGGCACGAGGTCGTCGAGGGCTGCCTCGATCGGCCCGCCGGTGAGCCAGTCGACGACCCACCAGGAGATCTCCGCGTCCGTCCCCTCGTGGATCGGCGGATCGATGTAGACGCAGCCGAGCAGTTCGGTCTCGCCGTTGTCGAACAGCGCGTAGTTGAACGACTCGTGGGTCTCCATCTCGGCCTCGTGCCGGGCCAGGTCCGCGCGGTCCTGCTCGGCGGTCATCGTCGCGGGCGGCCACCCCCAGGCTTCGCCGTACAGCGACCAGAGCCGTTCCTGCGAGCCCATCACAGCCTGCATGTCCAGGTCGACGTCGGTCGCCCGGATCGGGCGGAGGTGGTGCCCTGTCGTCAGTGGCACCCGGAGCGGGTGGTTCCAGCCTGCCGGGAGCCAAGCGGTTGTTGTCATGGCTCCAGCGTCGGGGCCGAGCGCGCCACAGACCACGGGCAGGACTCGTACACTGCTCGCACAGTTCAAGGCGCGGGGGAGACCTGGATGTCCGAGGACGGGGCGACGTCGGATGGGCACTTCGGCCTGCTCCTGCGCTCGTTGCGCGAGCGGGCCGGCCTGACTCAGCAGGAGCTCGCCGAGCGGGCCGAGCTGACCACTCACGCCATCAGTTCGCTGGAGCGCGGCACTCGGACGCGCCCTTATCCACACACGGTCCGGTCACTGTCCGATGCGCTCGGCGCCACCGAAAGTGAGCGTACGGCGCTCATCGCCGCGATTCCTCGTCGCAAGACGGCTGCCGAGCCGGTGCGTCGGCAGACCGGCCTGTTGGTCCCGCCGACCCCGTTGTTCGGCCGTGAGGACGACATCGCGGCGATCGCCGAGCTCGTCCGCGACGGCGGCCGCCTGGTTACGCTCACCGGGCCCGGCGGTGTCGGCAAGACCCGGCTGACGGCTGCGGTGTCCGACGTACTCGCGGCTGACTTCCCGGACGGCGTCGTACAGGTGTCGCTTGCGCCGCTTGCCGATGCGTCGGCGTTGATGGCGACGATCGGGCGAGCGCTCGGTCTCGCGGGCGTCGATGCGCCGGGCGCCTTCGACCTGGTGGCTGCGCAGTTGCGGGACTCGCGCCTGCTGCTGGTGCTCGACAACTTCGAGCACCTGCTCAGCGCAGCCGCACCGACCGGGCAGCTTACGGCGCTGTGCCCGGGGCTGACCGTGCTCGTCTCGAGTCGCTCGCCGCTGCGGGTGCGGGGCGAGCGCGAGTACATCGTGGAGCCGCTCGATCTGCCGGCGCGGGACGCGGCCACGCTCGACGACATCCGCGCGCACGCGGCCGGTGCTCTCGTGCTGGACCGAGCCCTCGCGGTCGGAGCACGGCCGGCCGAGGACGACGTACCGGCGTACGCAGAGTTGTGTCATCGCCTCGCGGGCCTGCCGCTGGCCATCGAGCTCGCCGTCGCACAGTTGCGGCTGCTCTCGCCCGGAGCGCTTCTCGATCGGCTGGAGTCGGCGGGCAGGACGTCCGGAGCCCGCGACCTGCCCGAGCGGCAGCGCACCATGCGGGCCACTCTGGACTGGAGCTACAGCCTTCTGGATCCCGATCAGCAGCGGCTGTTCACGCTGCTCGGCGTGTTCCGCGGTGGTGCCACGCTGGAGGCGGTCGAGGCGGTGGCGGACGACGGCGACGTTCTCGGGTTGCTGCAGGACCTCGCGGAGCACTCGCTCGTTCGCGTCCGGGGCGATCGTCTCGACTTGCTGGAGCCCATTGCGCAGTACGCCCGAAGCCTGCTCGTCGGTGACCGCGCTGCGGCGGTCGGGCGCGCTCACGCTCGCGTGTACCTCGGCCTCGCCGAGCAGGCGGCCGCCGGGTACGAGCGCGCCGACCAGGTCGAGTGGCTGGAGCGGATCGAGGAAGAGGAGGCGAACCTCCTGGTCGCCGTCGAACGCACCCTCGACACCGGCGACGCCACGACCGCCGCGCGCATCACCTGGTTCATGTGGCTCTACTGGTGGATGCGCGGCCAGTTCACGATCGGCCGCCGGCTCGCCGAGCAGTGCCTCGCCACCGAGCTTCCGCCCTGGGAGCGCAGCCGCGTCAACCTGGCCGCCGCCACCATGACGTACGCCGCCGGCGATCAGGCGGCGGCCGCGTCGTACTGGGCCGCGGCCGATCTCTGCGCCGTCGACCAGGACGATCCCGAGGTCCGCGGCAAGGCGATCGCCGGGACCGGGCTCGCCGCGCTCGCGGGCGGCGACCTCGACCTGGCCGAGGATCGCTTCCGGGTCGCGCTCGGCTTCGCCCTGCACGACCGCGGCTCGCCCTGGATGGCTTCGCTCGTCCACGTTTGGCTCGGCACGGTGCAACTTCTGCGGGGCGACGCCGCGGCCGCCGTACCGGAGATCGAGCGCGGTCTTCAGCTGGCTCGCAAGCGTGGCGACCGGCTGGCGACGTACGTTGCCCTCTACAACCTTTCCCAGGCTGCCCTCGCGCTGGCCGACTACCAGCTCGCTCGTCGGCGGGTGGAGGAAGGCATCGCACTGTCCCGCGAGACCCGGGACCTGGCCAATCTCGCGTACTTCGTCGAGAGCCTGGCGGTCATCGAGTCGAAGGAGGGCAACCACCTCCGCGTCGCCACGCTGCTCGGAGCCGCGACCGGCCTGCGCGAGACGGTCGGTGCTGACGTGTACGCGTACTACCTGCCTGACGAGAGCCTTCGGGACGCGGCTCAGCAGGCAGCACAGCTCGCGCTGGGCGAGGAGGCGTACGACGCAGCCGTTGCTGCCGGCCGCTCCCTCGACCCAGCCGTCGTACCGGAGCTTGACTAGAGGTGGTTGCGGAGGAAGCCGGTGATCTGCGTCCGCGCAGCACGGGCCTGCGGCGCGACGCCCGGCATGCTCAGGAACGCGTGCCCAGCCCCTGCATGCTCGGACAATTGCGCCGGCGTCCCGGCCTCCCGGAGTCGGTCGACGTACGTACGCCCGTGGTCGGCCAGCGGATCGGCGGTCGGTACGACGACGAGCGCAGGAGCGAGCCCGGTCAGGTCGTCGGCGTACACGGGTGACACCGCGCGGGCGTCGGCGCTGTCCGGAACGGCGAGGTGGCGGAAGTGCTCCAGACGGCCCAGCGTGAGGGTCGGCGTCTCGGCGTACTCGTACATCGAGGTGTAGTCCAGCGCAGTCTTGGTCAGGTCGACAGCAGGGTTGACCAGCACTTGCGCCCGCAGCGGCAGGCTCGCGTCCCTGGCTCGGATCGCGGTCAGGGCGGTGATCAGTCCACCGGCGCTCTCGCCGGCGACGGCGACTCGCTCTGGGTCGATGCCCCACTCTGACGAGCGGTCGACCACGTGGCGCAGTACGTCCCAACCGTCGTCGGCCGCTGCTGACAGCGGTGTGGTGGCGTCGACGAGCCGGTGCTCGACGGACACGACCACAGCAGGGAGCTGAGCGGCCAGGTGGCTGTTGGCCCAGTCGCACTGCACCGCCGTACCCATGAAGCCGCCGCCGTGCACCTGGACGATCAGCGGCAGTGGGCCCGAGGTGGCCGGTCGGTAGACCCGGACAGGGATCACGCGGTCGGACAGCTTCACCTCCTGCCAGCTGATGGTGGCTCCGCGGTCGGGGAACCCGGTGATCAGGCGGGCCAGGCCGGACGCCACCTTGCGGTTCTGCGCATCCCGGAAGACGACCAGCTCGGCCTGCGACATCGCCGCGAAGTCCGGCTCCTTCCTCAGCGCCTGCAGTACCCGGATTCGGCTCATGTCCGCTCCTCACGAGATTTCGCTACCAGAAGTATCGATACCGAAAGTAGCATAACTCGCTAAGGTATGACCATGTCCACGTCCACCAGATCACCCGGCCGCCCGCGCTCGAGTGTCGACGCCGAGGTCTTCGCGGCGACCCTGCGCACGGTGCACGAGCTCGGCTACACGCGCGCCACCGTCGACCGGATCGCCGCGGCCGTGGGCGTCGCGAAGACGACGATCTACCGGCGCTGGCCGACGAAGGGCGCCCTGATCACCGCCTGCCTCGTCGACACCTTCGGCCCGCTGCCGCTGGAGCCGGGCGACACTCGGGACGACGTGATGGCGAAGGCGATCCGGTACGGCGCTGCCAAGATCGGCGAGCCCGGCGTCGCCGCAGCCTTCGCCGGCGTGTTCACCGACGCGATCAGCGATCCCGACCTGCGCGAGATCCTGTCCACCCAGCTGCAGGACCCCTACAAGTCCGTGCTCCAAGAGGCGCTCGGCGAATCGGAGCAGCGCGTCCTGTTCGTCATCGACGTCGTCATCGGCACCCTCCTGCACCGCATGGGGATGACCGGCCGCCCCATGGTCGAGCCCGACGTCAAGGCCCTGATCGAGATGATCCAACGCCAACTCTGACCAACCCCGCCCCGAGCAGCGGCCACGGCGCGGTGAACAGGAGGTAGAAGAACGTCAGGCCCTGCAACGCATCCTGCATCGCCGCCGTGGAGCCAGGTATACCGCCGACGGGGGAGTCGCCGTCCAGGATCCAGACGCCGGCTTCGTGGTACCAGCGCAACGACTCGGGTACGGCGATCACGAGGACGCCGGCCAGTGACGCAAGCAGCGCGCTCACGCCGTACTCGAGCCCCGTCCGGAAGGATCGTGTCACCCGGGCCGCGGTGAGAGCGATGCCGAAGAAGAGCAACTGCGGTACGCCGAACAGCACCGCCAGGACCCCGGTCCGGTCGCCGGCGAGCATCACCCGCGACGCGACCAACGTCGTGATGCCGAAGGCAACGAACGACGCGGTCGCGACCAGCAGTGCACGACGGTCGAGCCGTACGGCGGTCAGCGCGCAGCTGACCGCGAAGCGGCGGCGTTCCCGCGGGTCGTCGATACAGGCCAGCTCGGCGCGCATCGCCGTACCCCACTGCGCCTGCTGCCCGCGCTGACCGGCCGTTGCCAAGGCCAGCAACCGGGCAGGGAGATCGATGCCGTGGGCAACTCTGGCTACCTGGTGGACGACAACCGCAGCGGCGAGCAGCCAGAGGGTCAGCAAGACAGCCGCGGCGGGGTTCATCCTTCCTGGCCGATCGGACGGGGCGCGACAGCCCGCTTCGGTGTGCGGTGCAGTGATGCCACGAGCTCGGCTCCACTCGCGGAGAGGCGGTACAGGTGCCGCGGCGGGCGGCCGGGCGGTGGCTGTTGCTCCCAGGTCGTGTCGAGCTGGCCGCGCTCGGCCAGCCGGATCAGGATCGGGTACACCGTGCCGGCCTTCAGATCGACCGCCCGGCAGAGGTCGTAGCCGTACGACCAGCTCGCCGGTTCCTCGGCCAGCGCCAGCAACACCGCAACCGTCTGCGGCGAAGGCCTGCGACTACGTGCCATGCACCCAATGTCTACCTATATAGACTTATCCGTCAAGAAGCTGGTGACGGGTTCAGAAGCCGGTGGTGTAGCCGGTGCTGTACGGGAAATGGTGGGTGCGGGTCTTCTTCTCGATGTGCCGTTCGAGGTCGTAGCCGTCCAGCAGTCGGTAGCCCGTGGCCAGCAACCACCATTCGGTGAAGGGCATCCCGGCCGTCGCCGCCCGGACAGACTCCTGTACGCCGTCCTCCCACAGCAGTCTGGTCGTCGGTCCGCCGAGGCCTTTGGTGGATGCCAGCAGGTACCCCTTGACCCCCAAGCCCGGGATCGCCGGACCGTCGATCATGCCCGCCTCCCGCCACACCGGCTCCAGCTCGCGGGCCAACGCATCCGCGGTCAGCCGACCATCAGACGTCCGCCGGATCCGGATGACGACGCGCTTCGCCTCCCGGCTGACGTCGTACGCCCAGTTCGCCTGCTCGGCGAGTGAATGCGCCAGCCGGTTCTGCTCGGCCCGCAACGCTTCGACCTCCTGGCGTTGCCGCTCGAGCTTGTCGCGCTGCTCCTGGTCGCGTGCAGTCAGCACGTCGTGCACGGGGCGGTACTGCTGCTCCGCCGCGTCCGCGCGTGCCGCGTAGCGCTGCCGGGCCGCGGCTCGCCGACGCGCAAGAATCCTTGCTCCACCAGGAACAAGCACCAACGGATGGCCGATCGTCAGCGCGTACTCATCGAGCAGTTCGGCGTCGGCCGCCTCCCGCTCCGTGGTGTACCTGAGCTCCGCTTGCGTGTCACGACCGAAGGTGGGCAGCGGCTCGATCCAGGGCGGCAGGTCCGCGGTGAACCCGGGCCGGCGAACCAGTGCGACCGGCCGGCGGCGCCCGTGCTTCCAGCCCGCCGCGGCGCCGCTTCGCCAGTACCTGCGCAGTTCCGGGCGTCCGACGTAAGGCCAGAAGAACCACACGACGACGGCAACCCCGACGACGAGTCCCAGCGTTGCCATCCGTCCAGCGTAGTCAGTCCTGCGGGTCCTCGCGGTGGCCGTGCAGCGAGCCGGCGTGGGCCTTCGCGGTGGGGTCGTTGCGGGTCTTGATCAGGCTGGCGATCACGACGACGACCAGAATCGTGATGATGACGCCGAGGCTGAGCGGCGTCGGGACCTCGGGGATGCTCTCGTCGATGTCGACGTGCGCCCAGTGCAGGATCAGCTTGACGCCGATGAACGCGAGGATGACGGCCAGCCCGGCGGACAGGTACACGAGCCGGTCCAGCAATCCCTTGACCAGGAAGAACAACGCCCGCAGGCCGAGCAGCGCGAACGCGTTGGCGACGAAGACGATGTAAGCCTCCTCGGTGACGCCGAACACCGCGGGGATGGAGTCGAGTGCGAACAGCAGGTCGACGCCGCCGATCGCAACCAGGACGACGAACAGCGGCGTGACCACCTTCCGGCCGTCGACCCGGGCGAACAGCTTGCCGCCGACGTAGTCGTCGCTGACCGGCAGCACCCGGCGCGCGGACCGTACGACGACGTTGTTCTCGACGTCGGGATCCTCGTTGCGATGGCGGAACAGTTGCACCGCCGTGTACAGCAGCAGAAGACCGAACACCACAAACATGAACGAGAACAGTGACAGCAGCGTCGCCCCGAGCGCGATGAAGATCGCCCGCATCACCAGCGCCAGCACGATGCCGAACGTGAGCACCTTGTGCTGGTGCTCCTCGGGGACGGCGAACGTCGTCATGATGATCACGAACACGAACAGGTTGTCGACCGACAGGCTCTTCTCGACGATGTAGCCGGCGAAGTACTCGGCGCCGAAGTCACCGCCGTGCGCGGACATGAACCAGATCCCGAACCCGACCGCCACCAGCACGTAGAAGACCGACCAGGCGGCCGCCTCCTTGAACCCGACCCGGTGCGGGCGGAACGCGGCGACGACCAGGTCCACCGCCAGCAGCGCGACGATCAGGCCGATCGTGACAGCCCAGGTCAGGCCGGTGATCTCGAGCACGTGTCCTCCGGTTGTTGAGGGCAACCATCTCGCCACCGACGGTACCGGGCCGGGCCAAGTCCAGGCTGTTGCCGCTCGCAAACTCTCGGCACGCTGAGTAGTTGTGCCGGGTGGCCGGCCGGTCCATACTCGTCTCACCTGCGTTCAGCGGGTGTGGGGGAAGTCTGAATCTGGGGTGGGGGGCTTGACGATGCATGCCTTGAGACTGCTGCGTGCTGCGCTGGTGACAGCGGTGGCCGGAGCCGGCCTGGTGGCCGTGCCACAACTTGCGACGGCGGCGCCGCCGTCGAGTGCGATCGAGCTCAGTCCGACGTCGGCGCGTCCGGGCGAGACCTTCACGGTCACCCAGACGCTGCACAACGACCGGGACTTCACGGTGACCGGCGCGAAGGCCGGCCTGTACGGCAAGGAGACGTCGCTCCCGGGGCTGGTCGACCTGGTGTCGTGCCCGGGCGCGTTCGCCTGCGACATCCTCGGTGGCAGCATCCGCGGGGGCTTCGGTGACATGGCGCCCGGCGAGACCCGGACCGTGGTGTTCACCTTGCGGGTCAAGGACACCGCGCCGGCCGGGCCGGTGACGCTGCAGCACCAGTTCATCGGCGAGAACTACGCGTTCGAGACCTTCGACGGTCCGGTGCTGACGATCCTGCCGCCCGCGCCGGCCGACGCCGATATCGCGGTGTCGCTGAGCGCGTCGGTCCGCACCCTGCTCGTCTCCCGGATCACCTACACGGTGACCGTGAAGAACAACGGGCCCAGTGACGCCACCGGCGTCCGGGTGGTCGGCGCCTACCCGGCCGGCCTGGTGTACGCCGGTTCGTCGGGCTGCACCCGCGTGGGTACGACGCGGACGGTCAACTGCGACATTCCAGCGCTCGCAAGCGGGGCGACCGTGACCCGGACGTTCTCGGCCGACGCCGGCCTGCTCACGCTCGGAGCGCTGGTCGCGACGGCGCAGCGTACGGCGAGTTCGCCGACCGACCCGAATGCGGCGAACGACCGGGCGAGCCGCACCTGCACCGCCCTCACCAGCCTGATCGTGCGGTGCTGACCCACACCTGTTCCTGAAATAGCTCCACCGGGTCGCGAGACCTGGTGTCCGGCCGGCGGCCGCGGGAGTCGTACCCCGCGGCCGCCTTCTTGTGGGACGAACACCGTTTTTTGGACTCACGCCTTGCATCCGGGGCGCGGAGCGGTTTACGGTCCGGGTTAACGTTTAAGTGTGCAGTAGTGAGCACTTGTTCATGACTTGGAGCAACTATGATCAGTCGGCGGCGATTTCTGCAGGTTGGCGGTGCCGTGACCGGCGCCATGCTGGCCGGACCCACGCTGGCCGCGTGCGGTGACGGCGGCGCGGCGAACGGTGGGGCGAAGGCATCGAGTGAGCTGACCCTGCCGACGTACAAGCCGTTCGAGGGCCTGCGGCCCGACCTGGCGGGCGCCGAGTCCGGCCTGGAGCCCGGGTTCCTGCAGTTCCCGCCGGACGCGATCTCGAGTGTGAAGGCGCCGCCGCTGAAGAACGCGGTGAGCGCGCTGACCGAGACGTTCGCGACCCCGCCGCCGCCGATGGGCAGCAACCCGATGTGGCAGTCGCTGAACCAGGCGCTCGGCGCCGAACTCCGGCTCACCATCGGCACCGACCCGGGCTACCCGGAGAAGTTCGCCACGCTGCTGGCCAGCGACTCGCTGCCGGACCTGATGTGGCTGCCGCCGAACCAGGGCATCCCGAACATCGGCCCGATGCTGGAGGCCAAGTTCCAGGACCTGACCAAGTACCTGTCCGGTGACGCCGTCCTGGAATACCCGAACCTGGCCGCGCTGAAGCCGGCCTCCTGGCGGACCGCGGTGGTGAACGGGAAGATCTGGGGCGCGCCGATCCCGTCGACGCCGTTCGGCCAGGTGATGATGGGCAACCCGCGGACCTGGCAGAAGGTCGGCGGCCTGCAGAGCAGCAGCGCGGACGAGTTCTTTGCCAAGTGCAAGGAGTTGTCGAACGGCACGAACTACGCGCTCGAGCCGGCGATCATCAACATGCTGCACATGTTCGGCGAGTGGTTCGGCGCCCCGAACGGCTGGCGGGTGAACCAGGACCGCTCGCTCACCCACCTGTACGAGACCGACAACTACCGGGCCGCGGTCGAGTACGCCGCCAAGCTCTGGGCGGCCAAGGTCTTCTACCCCGACCTGAACCTGGCCGACGCCACCCCGAAGACCGTGAACGGCCAGATCGCCGCGCAGGTCACCGTCGGCCCGCGGGCGACCGCCGACTTCCGGGCGCTCGACCCGACGCTGTTCGTCGACACGCTGATCCCGTTCGGCCACGACGGCAAGGCCAAGCCGATCTACGACATGGGCTACGGTACGGTCGGGTTCACGCCGTTCAAGAAGACCGACGAGGGCCGGATCCGCGAGCTGCTCGCGCTGGTCGACTACCTGTCCGCGCCGTTCGGCACCAAGGAGTACCTGCAGAAGAACTTCGGCGTCGCCGGCCAGCAGTACGAGCTGGACGCGAAGAAGAACCCGGTGCTGACGAAGTCCGGCACCCAGCAGGCGCCCGGACTGGTCAGCGCGCTGCAGATCATGACCGCGCCGGAGAGCGTGATCTTCAACCCGGCGTTCCCCGAGGACACCAAGAAGATCTACGCCACCGAGCAGAAGCTGCTCGAGTTCGCGATGCGCAACCCGACCGCGGGCACCTACTCCGACACCAGCAGCAAGGTCGGCCCGAAGCTGACCGCGGGCTTCCGCGACACCATCGTCGACATCGTCACCGGCCGGCAGAAGATCTCGGCGTACGACGAAGCCCTCAAGCGCTGGAAGTCCGGCGGCGGCGACAAGATGCGCGGCGAGTTCGAGGCGGTGCTGCCGTCGAGCGTCCCGGTCACGGGGTCCTGACGGATGCTGAAGAAAGCAGTCACCCGGCGGCAGGCCAAGACCGGCCTGCCGCTCGCGGTGCGGTGGCGGCGGGACTGGCAGATGGTGCTGCTGATGATCCCCGGCGTGCTGTTCCTGCTGGTGTTCTTCTACCTGCCGGTGATCGGCAACGTGGTCGCGTTCCAGGACTTCCAGCCGTACCTCGGCATCATGCACAGCGAGTGGAACGGCCTGCAGAACTTCGTCAACCTGTACGGCAACCCGGACTTCTGGGACGCGTTGCGGAACACGCTGATCCTGGCCGGCGTGCAGCTGGTGCTGTTCTTCCCGGTTCCGCTCGCGCTCGCGCTGATCGTCGACTCCCTGGTCAGCAACCGGCTGCGGCGCTGGTTCCAGACCATCGCCTACCTGCCGCACTTCCTGTCCTGGGTGCTGGTGATCACGCTGTTCCAGCAGTCGCTCGGCGGGGCCGGGTTCGTCAACAACCTGCTCCGGCAGGCCGGGCTGGACCCGATCCCGTTCATGACGAACCCGGACACCTTCCCGCTGCTGGTGGTCGCGCAGCTGATCTGGAAGGACGCCGGCTGGGCGATGATCATCTTCCTGGCCGCGCTGACCGCGGTCGACGTCTCGCTGTACGAGGCCGCGGCGGCCGACGGCGCCGGGCGCTGGCGGCGGCTCTGGCACATCACGCTGCCGTCGATGCGGACGGTCATCGTGCTGCTGCTGATCCTGCGGATCGGCGACATCCTGAGCGTCGGGTTCGAGCAGTTCATCCTGCAGCGCGACTCGGTCGGTCCGGGCGCGGCCGAAGTACTGGACACCTTCACCTATTACGCGGGCGTCGTCGGCGGCGACTGGAGCAGTGGAGCCGCGGCCGGCCTCGCGAAGGGCGTGCTCGGCGCGCTGCTGCTGTGGGGCGCGAACTCGCTGGCGCACCGGCTCGGTGAGCCCGGAATCTTCCAGAGGCGCTCATGAGACCGATTTGGAAAGAGAACCCGTCCCCGCTGTACCAGACGATCAAGGCCGTCGTCCTCGGCGGCTTCGCGCTGGTGATCGTGATCCCGATCATGGTGGTGATCTCGACGTCGCTGGCCAGCGACCAGGACATCATCGACGCCGGCGGGTACGTGCTGTGGCCGTCGCACCCGACGCTGAAGGCCTACGACACGTTGTTCAGCGGCGGGTTGATGGGCCGGGCGATCATGGTCAGCATCTTCGTCACGGTCGTCGGTACGGTGATCGCGCTCGCGGTCACGATCGCGCTGGCGTACGCCACGTCGCGGCCGGTGCTGTTCGGCCGGCCGGTGCTGCTGATGGTGCTGTTCACCCTGCTGTTCGCGCCCGGGATCATCCCGATGTTCCTGGTGGTCAAGCAACTCGGGCTGCTCGACAGCCTGTGGTCGCTGATCCTGCCGGGGGCGCTCGGCGCGTTCAACTTCGTCGTACTGCGGACGTTCTTCATGAACGTGCCCGGTGAGCTGCTGGAGAGTGCGCGGATCGACGGGGCGAGTGACTTCACCATCCTGCGGCGGATCGTGATGCCGCTGTCGAAGGCGGTGATCGCGGTGGTCGGGCTGTTCTACGCGGTCGGGTTCTGGAACGCGTTCTTCAACGCGCTGCTGTACCTGAACGACACGTCGAAGTGGCCGGTCCAGGTGATCCTGCGAACGTACGTGCTGCAGGGCAAGTCGCTGTCCGCCGACCAGCTCGGCGTGGAACCTCTGCCGCAACCACAGTCGCTGCAGATGGCCGTCGTCGTGGTCGCCCTGGTGCCGATCGCCCTCGTCTACCCGTTCCTCCAACGCCACTTCACCAAGGGCGTCATCACGGGCGCCGTCAAGGGTTGAACATTTCTGCAAGAATCAATCACATGTCGATGGGGCAACGACCTGTGGCCGCTGACCGGCCGACGCTGCGGATGGTCGCGGCCGAGGCCGGAGTATCGGTCGCGACCGTGTCCTACGTGCTGTCCGGCCGGCATCGCAGCCACACGATCAAGGAATCGACCGCGGACCGGGTCCGCGAGGCGGCGGCCAAGCTCGGCTACCGGCGCAACGACGCGGCGCGCGCGATCCGCACCGGCAAGTCCGATCTCGTGCTGCTGTCGCTCAGCGTGCTCGCGGACCCGTGGTCGCAGGCCGTCGCGGAGACCGTCAGCCAGGCGGTCAGCCCGCTCGGCAAGACGGCGCTGATCGTGGCCGACGGCGACTGGCGGACCGTGCTGTCGAACCGGACGCCGGACGTGATCTTCATCGACAGCGTCAACCCGGACCCCGACCAGATCGCCGAGCTCGAGACGTTCGCGGCCCGAGGCGTGCAGATCGTCGCCTTCAGCGAGACGCTCGAGCCGCGCGGTTTCGACGTGATCCGTTCCGGCGCGGAGCCGCGCTGTCACCTGGCCGTGGAGCACCTGATCGAGCACCACGACCGCGTCGGCGCCCTGACCTCGCGTACGTCGGGATTCGCCCGGTACGACGCCTACGTCAACACGATGCGGAACGCGGGCCGGTCGATCCGGTCCGAGGACATCGAGATCTTCGAGCGGCACCCGGAAGGTGCGTACCGGGCCGCGATGGCGTTGCTCACCAAACCGGACCGCCCGACCGCGATCTACTGCACGACGGACTTCGCGGCGATCGCTGCCGTCCGGGCGGCCCATCGGCTGCGGCTCGACGTACCCGGGGATCTTGCGGTCGTCGGGGTCGGGAACACGCCGGAGGGCGAGCACCTGGACCCGTCGCTGTCCACGGTCGGGCCGGTCGGGTTCAACGAGGCGCTGGCGCGGATCATCGTCGGCCGGCTGACCGATCGCGAGGGGGCCGACGGCGAGGTCTTCGATTTCCCCTGGCAGCTGATCGTGCGAGACTCGTCCCGTGTTCCGGCTGAGGGATGACGACTGGGAACCGGTGACGATCGGGGAGTCCGACGACTCGGTCTTCCGGCGGGGTGACGTCTTCGCCAAGTGCTGCGCGGTCTCCGGTGTCACTGCGTTGCGGGACGAACGGGACCGGGTCGAGTGGCTCGCCGGCACGAATGTGCCGGGGGCAACGGTCGCGGACTGGCTCGAGTCGCCTGACGGCGCCTGTCTGATCACGACGGCCGTGCCTGGCGTCGCAGGGACGGACCTGCCCGAGGCCACGCATTTCAAGGCGATGCGCAGCCTCGGGTCGACGCTGCGTGAGCTGCACTCGCTGCCCGAGTGCCCCTTCGAGCGGCCGCTCGCGACGGTGGTCGCGGCGGCGGCGGACGTCGTACGGCGGGGCGCGGTGAACCCGGATTTCCTCACCGACGAGTGGCGGGCGCTGGACCCGGCCGAGCTGCTGAACCGAATAGTTGCTGAGAGCCCCTATATCGAGTCGGTCTCCGACCTTGCCGTGTGTCACGGCGACGCGTACCTGCCCAACGTCTTCTTCGACCCGGTCACGCTGGAGGTCACCGGGCTGATCGACGTCGGCCGGCTCGGCGTCACGGACCGCTACTCCGATCTCGCCCTCATCACGATCCAGTTGCAGGACGAGTGGTCGGCGGACCCTCAGCCGTTCCTGAGCGCGTACGGCGTACCGGATCCTGATCAGCGGCGGCTGGAGTTCTACCGCCTCCTGGACCCACTCACCTGGGGGTGATCCGCATGTCCGTGCCAGTGGAGATCGTCGCCTTGATGGTGTCGGCGGTGCACGCGTTCGAGGGGCGGCCGCAGGACGGCCCGCGACCGGACCCGGAGCCGGTGGGGCGCTCGGAGGTCGAGGTCCGCGCCGGCCTGGGCATCGTCGGCGACCGCTACTTCGGCCAGACGGTGCACCGCAACGCGGCGGTCACGTTCTTCGACGCGGCCGTGCTGGACGACCTCGCGGTGACGCTCGAGCTCCCCGCCGTACCGGATCCGCTGCTGCTTCGCCGCAACATCGCGCTGCGCGGCTATCCGCTGGATGGCCTCGCAGCTCACCGCTCGCTCGATGGCGCGCGGATCGCGGGCCGTCGGTTCAGTCTGGACTCCGGCGCCGGGGCGGTCGAGTTCCAGGCCAATCGGCCGGCGAACCCGTGTGCGTGGATGGACACCGTCCTGGCTCCTGGCGCGTTCAAAGGGCTCCGCAGGCACGGCGGCATCCGCACGACACCCTTGACCTCCGGCGTACTGCGGCTCGGGCCGGCCGTGCTCACAGTGTTCGACGACTGACCGGTTTCGGGCGGCTTTCGGTGGGTCGAGCTACCGTCGAGAGGTGAGGCGGTGGATGGTTGGTGCGGTGGTGGCGGCGGCTGGACTGGTCGGGTGTGCTGATGTGGCAGGCCCGTCCGGCGAGACGTCCAGTCGAGTGACGCCCAGCCCCGGCACACCGAGTGCTGCTCCGAGTACGACGAGCAGCCCAACGCGGACCAGTCCAACGCCGACCAGTCCAACGCCGACGCGCAAACCCAGCCCGACCGCGACGGCCACGAACTCGGCTGTCGCCAGCATGTCGATCCCGGCGATCAACGTGCGGCGACTTCGGGTGATGCCGTACGCAGGCACGGCGGACGACCGCCCAGGCACCGTGATCCAGGACCGCGGCGTCGCGGCCAGCCCGCGCGGTGACGCTGGTGGCGTCGGGCCTGGCGATGTCGGCAACTACATCATCACCGCGCACCGGACGACGCACGGCCGCCCGTTCGGGCGGGTGCCCGAGCTCGACAACGGCGACCACGTCCTGGTGACCGCGGGCGGCGTCGTCTACGACTACGTGATCAACCGGACGATGACGATCTCCTTCCGTCAACCCGCCGAGAAGGCGCAGCAGAACGCGGCCGTCCCCGGCCGGCCTGGCGTCAAGCCGACCCAGGCGATGATCACGCTCTCGACCTGCGCCACTCCCGAGGACCACGCGGCCGGCAACTACTGGAGCGACGAGCTTGGCAACCCCGAGCACCGGATCAACAAGATCGGCGTCCTGGTCTCGACCCGCCGGATCAGCTGAGCGACTGGACCAGCGTCGTCGGCTTGCCGGCTACCGCGGTCGGGGCCAGGCGGCTCAGCAACGGAAGCCGCAACAGGTGCAGCGCCAGGCGGCGGGCGATCAACGCGAACTGCGAGCCCGGGAGGAACCAGTGCGCGGCCCGGCGACCCGCGCGCTGTCTGGCTTCGGCTTCTGGCCGCCAGAGCTCCTCGTACTCGGCCAGCGCTGTCTCGATCGACGAGCAGTTGGCGAGCCGGTCGGCGAGCACGTAGGCGCCGGCGATCCCGAGTGACGCGCCTTGGCCGGCCAGCAGCGAGACGGCGTGTGCTGAGTCGCCGAGCAGGACCACGCGGCCCTTGCTCCAGGCGGGCATCACGATCTGCGCCACCTGGTCGTAGTAGATCTCGTCAGGCGCCGGACACCGCTCGATCGCCTCGGGCACGACCCAGCCGAGCTCGCTGTACGCCGACCGGATCGCCGCCCGCGGATCGGCCGGCAGCGACGGATCCGCCGTACGATGCACCGCGAAGGCGGCCACCCGCCCGTCCCGCAGGCCGTAGAACCCGAACTGGCTGCCGATCGTGTCGGTCAGCACGAACCGCCCGTTGACCGCCGCGTGGATGTCCGGGGCGTCGAAGGTGTAGGCCGCGGTGTGGAAGCCGAGATAGCGCAGGTACGACGACTCCGGCCCGAAGATCAGCCGCCGGACGGTGGAATGGATGCCGTCGGCACCTATCAACAGATCGGCCTGCGCCGAGGTCCCGTCCGTCAGCGCGACCTGTACGCCGTCGGCCTGTGGCGTCACGCTCTCGAGGCCGACGCCGTACCGGAGGTCGACGCCGGTCGGCAGGGACTCGCGCAGTACCTGCTCGAGGTCCGGGCGCATTACGCTGACGAGCTTGCCTGCAGCGAACTGGCCGAGGCTCATGCCGGCCCGACGGCGGCCGTGGTCGTCGACCAGGACGGCCTCGGTGACGTTGTAGCCGGCGTCCTGGAGAGCTGGGAGCAGGCCCATCGCCTCGATCGCGTCGTACCCGGGGCCGAAGAAGTCGATCATGTAGCCCTGGGTGCGCGGGCTCGGGGTGCGTTCGACGACGAGCACGTCGTACCCGCGGGTGGCGAGCAGGTTCGCCGCGGCCAGGCCGGCGATTCCGGCTCCGCAGATGATCGCCTTCACGAGGTCACCAGCCTGCGCAGGACTTCCGCCGTACCTGCACCGGTCGAGCCGAGGCCGCGGTGCAGGAGGATGCCGTCGATGGCGGCGGCCAGTACGGCGGCGGTCGCGGCCGGATCGGGGACCTGCTGGACCGCGAGCCAGTCGCCGACGCGCTGCCGGAACTCCGCGACGAGCGTGGCGAGTTGCTCGCGCAGGCGCTCGTCGCGGGTCGCGGCCAGATAGGCCTCGACGAACAGCAGTGACAGCGGGTCGACGCCGGAGTGCTGGTCGATCGAGGCGAGCATCGCATCGATGGCCTCTGCCGGCGACCCGGCCGCGGTGAGCTGCTCGTCGGTGGCGGCCAGCACCTGGCGCATCGTGGTGACAGCAGCCTCGGTGAGCACCGCCTGCACCGACGGGAAGTGGTAGTGCACGACGCTCGGCGTGACGCCGGCGCGGTCGGCCAGGATCCGGGTGCTCACCGCGGACCAGCCGCGCTCCGGGATCAGTTCTGCCGCCGCGGTCAGCAGTCGGTGCCGCACCTCCTGCCCGCGGACAGCGGCTGGAGACGTCATCGGTCCCACCCCCTGGGCAATCGCCCTGAACAGTCGTCCTGTACGATCGCCCTGATTCTAGGCCAGGCTTTCAGGACCGGGCAACACCGGGGGTGTGTTACTTGCGGCCGAACTTCCACCACTTCGGCTTGTTGGCCTTGATCTCGTCCTCGGTCAGCGGCGGCGGCACCGGCGGCCGGGACTGCTCGGTGAGGAAGTCGCCGGACTCGGTGTCGTACGGCGTGACGCCGAGCACCCGGCTGATCTCCATCACGATCGGGATCGAGCGCGGGCCGTCGTTCAGGTAGAACGTGATGTCGCGGACCTCGACGCCCTTGCCGATCGTCATCTCGACGTCGAACTCGTCGCTGCGCAGCGCGAGCCAGGACGGCTTTCTCGCGTCCACGTCCGGGACGACCTCACGGACCTTCGCCACCACGTCCTCGGATGTGCCGACCGACGGTGGCTCGTACCCGTCCGGAATGTCGTCGAGGCGGCGTACGCCTCCTGGCCCTCGCATCGCGTACACAGCCCAGCTCATCCACGTCCTCGCTTCGCTCCGGGCGCGGATGAGGCACAAATCGCACTGTGCTCAACGATGAACTCGCTTCGCTCGTTCATGTCCCCAGCATGTCCTACCGGGGTGTACGGGCAACAGTCAGGCTGCGGGTTTGCGCGCCGCCAGCATCGCGAAGGTCAGGTGCTCGCCCTGGTCGGCCTCGAGCATGTCGAGCGCGCCGTCGCGAGCACCCTGATGCTCGGAGACGGCCTGCGCCCAGGCCATCCAGTCCTCCCAGCCGGACTCCTGGAGCCGGGCCGCGGTGACCTCGACGAGCTCGGTGATCTCCCACTGGAACCGCCACCAGTCGGCCGTGTGCCAGGCGAGCGCCTCCCAGCCGACCAGCTTCTTGATGTGGTCCGGGATGTGCCCGAGGTCGCGGATCTCGGTGCGCAGCGCCGGGGTGGCGACGCCGAACTGCCCGCCGGGCTTGAGGAACTGGGTGATGTAGGCCAGGTAGCCGTCGGCGGTGCCGAAGTACTCGTAGGCGTCGATGCAGACGATCGCGTCGAAGAACCCGTGCGCGAACGGCAACGCGTGCGCCTCCACCTTCACCGGCACGATCCCGTCGACCTGCTGCGTCCCGACGTACGCCGCGATCTCCGTCGGCTCGACCCACAGATCGGCCGCCCAGACCTGAACGCCGTACTCCTTGGCCAGGAACACCGACGTGGCGCCCTTCCCGCACCCCAGATCCAGCACCCGCATCCCCGGCCGCAACTCCAGATCCGTGGCCAGGTCCTCCAGCAACCACAACGGATGCGGCCCCATGTCCCCATCCAGCACCCACGCCACGTCATACCCACCGGCCCGCGGATACCTCTCCTGCTTCAACTCCACCACGCGCCGCAGCGTAACCCGGTCCGGTTCGGCCGCGCCGGGGATTTTCTGGCGGGTGGTCGCGAAACGATGTCAATAGTGGCAAGGCGGTATCGGGGGGTGGGGGGTAGGGCTTAGCATCTTGCGGGCGTTTCGGGAGGGGGTCCCTGGGCGCTGAAGGGACCTGAGTGGGTGGGACCGGCCACGTCCGGTACTGGGGAGAAGCGGGGAAGAATGGCGGACAAGCCGGCGCCCAAGCCTGGCCATTTCCTGCCCGGAGGCGCGGGCACGGACGACTCGACGAACGGTGGATCCACGCCGGGATCGGCCCCACTGGCCGCGCCGACGCCACGTCTCGGGGCCGGCGCCCCGGCCGGGCCGCCGCAGCTGTCCGGGTCGCGGCTGGAGTCGCGGCGGTCGGTGCAGCTGTCCGGCACGCGGTTCGGTCCGCCGCCGCCGGATGACGCGGCGGCCGCGGCGTACCGGGAGGTCTACCACCCCGACCCGATCCCGTTCGCCCCCAAGAAGCAGTCGAAGGTGCTGATCGCCGGGATCGTGGTCCTCGCCCTCGTGCTCGTCGGAGGCGGGGTCGCGCTCGGCGCGAAACTGCTTTCGTCGTACGACGACTTCGTCTCCACCCCGCTGGTCACACCGTCCTTCCACCCGTCCGGCGTGCCGACGCCGACCCCGGAGACCGAGCCGACGCCGGACGTCAAGGTGCAGCGGGAGAACCCGTTCTACTCCACCGGCCCGCTGGCCACGGTGAAGTGTGCCGAGCCCGCGTACCGGCCGACGTCGAAGGAGAACGTCCGCTCGTACTACCAGGCCCTGATCGCCTGCATGGACAACGCGTGGAAGCCGCTGGTGACCCAGGCCGGGTTCACCTTCCGCTCGCCGCGGCTGATCGTGTTCGACGACGGCCAGGAGACCGCGTGCGGCGTCCAGAAGGAGGTCGCGTCGTACTGCGCCGACGAGCAGGGCGGCAGCGTCACGATGCCGTGGCAGGAGCTGACCGAGACCTACTCGCAGCGCAAGGCGACGACCCGGGCCGACATGGCCCAGTCGCTCGGCTTCGCGTACGGCGCTCACCTGCAGAACCTCACCGGCATCTTCGACGCCACCGCCAACCTCCGCGACACCGCGCCGACCGAGGCGGCCCGGTTGGAGATGGACCGGCGCCAAGCGCTGCAGGCGAACTGCTTCTCGGCCGCGTTCTTCGGTGCGGCCAAGGCGAGCTTCCCGCTGCGCGGCGAGCTGATGACCCAGTGGACCTGGCTGATCCGGAACGGCGGCGACGAGAACTCCGAGGACAAGGTCCGCGACCACGGGTCCGCCAGGAGTCTCGCGCTGTGGATGAACCAGGGCTTTGCGAGCACCGATCCCGGCACCTGCAACACTTTCGTGGCAGCATCCGCCAAGGTCGGCTGACGGACAGGGTACAAACGATGGGGACGAGCGATGCCTGAGGAGCACCCGGACACTGATCCATCGGCCCCGGCCGGCCAGGGAGCAGCGCCCGATCCAGGCCGGGGCGCCGCGTTGACCGGTCCGAGTACGGCGAGGTCCGGCTCGCCGAAGCCCGGACACTTCATGCCCGGTGGCGCCGGCGACATCCTCACCGAAGGCGACCTGGCCCGTGCGGCGGAGCGCAAGCAGTCGCTCAACCTCGGCAAGGCCCGCACCCTCGGACCCATCGACCCGACGCTGCGGAAGATGGCTCGACCGCTCCCGGTCGACCCCGATGCCGAGCCCGGTTACGGAGCACCCCCGCCCGCGCCGCTGGCCGGCGCCCCGGTCACCCCGCTGACCGGGACCCGCCGGGTCGGCGGATCCCGGCGGGTCGGCTGGCACTCGCCGTACTCGGGGGTCGGCGGGCAGTACTCCAACGAGCCGCTGCCGACCGGACCGGTCCGCCAGCAGTCGAAGGCGGTGATCGCCGGGCTGTCCGCGCTCACGCTGGTGCTGCTCACCGGCGGCACGGTCGCGGGGTTCCAGTTGATCAACTCCTACGACTCGGTCGACAGCCCGATGGCTCGGCCTTCGGTCAAGAAGACCGAGGCGCCGTTGCCCGTTCCCGCCGACCCGACCGTCACGGTCACTGTCACGCCGGTGCCGGACCTCGATCGGCTCCGGAAGAACAAGCTGTACACGGTGGGCAAGGTCGCGTCCGTGAACTGCAAGGAGCCCGCGGTCAAGCCGAACAGCCAGTCCGCGATCCTGAACTACTACAAGGCGCTCCTGCCCTGCCTGAACAAGGCGTGGGCGCCGGTGGTGACGAAGGCCGGGTACGAGTTCGTGCCGCCGAAGGTCGTGCTGCAGAGCAAGCAGGCGCCCGCGTCCACGTGCACCGGTGAGGCGGAGACGGCGTACTACTGCCCGAACGACCACACCATCGCCATCGACTGGCAGGACGACCTGAAGAACTACAAGGAGGACCCGCTCGCCGCCCGGGTCTGGATGATGGACACGATGGCGCACGAGTACGGCCACCACGTGCAGGAACTGACGCACATCCTCAACGCGGCCTGGTCGCGGAAGGGCTGGGCCAAGACGCAGGCGGAGAAGCTCGAGTGGTCCCGCCGTACCGAGCTCCAGGCGACCTGCCTGGGCGCCCTGTTCCTCGGCGCGAACAAGAAGTCGATGGGCCTGTCCGGCGAGAAGCTCGAGATGTGGGAGTGGCAGACCCAGCACAGCGGCGACGAGTACAACCCGAAGAAGATCCGGGACCACGGCTCCCGCAAGAACCAGTGGCTCTGGGCCGACCCCGCGTTCAAATCCACCGCCACCGCCGCCTGCAACACCTACACAGCCGCCGCGAAGAAGGTCAGCTGAGTTTGAGTTTGAAGCCCTCGTGGGAGTTGGTGAAGCCCAGGCGGGTGTAGAAGCGGTGGGCGTCGGTGCGGGCTTTGTCGGAGGTGAGCTGGACCAGGGTGCAGCCGCGGTTGCGGGACTCCTGGACGGCCCAGTCCATGAGCGTCGTACCCAGGCCTGAGCCGCGGGCGGAGGCTGCCACCCGGACGGCTTCGACGAGGCCGCGGCTGGAGCCGCGGCGGGACAGGCCGGGGATGATCGTGAGCTGGAGGGTGCCGACCAGCTCGCCGGCGCGGTCGGCGACGACGAGGACCTGGTTCGGGTCGGCGTCGATCGCCTCGAAGGCGCGCAGGTACGGCGTGAGGTCGTCGGCCGACTCGCGGGTCGCGCCGAGTTGGTCGTCGGCGATCATCGCGACGATCCCGGCCACGTCGTCGGCGGTGGCTCGGCGGATCAGCACGTCGGGGTCGGACTGGGCAGACATCTCGGCGGTCATGGCCCCAGCATCTCAACCGGCTTGACCGGTTCACCCCGTGGGGTAACGGGCATAGCGGCTCGACGGTGTTGCCTTATGCAAACACTTTTCGTTGCGGCCGAGGTTTTACATGCCTGAGACAACCGTTTGGGGTGCACGGCGCGGGGCACGGGGAATACTGGACACCACTGCATCCGCCCGTGCCGGGGTCGTGTGCAGTGTGGCGCGGCAGCGGATGCGGGCCTGTCCGGAAGGAAGTTTCGATGTCTGCGCTCGCGATCGACTTCACGCAACCCTTCGAAGATGCCTTCGGCAAGCTTCTCGGGTTCGTCCCGAATCTCCTCGGCGGCCTCGTCATCCTGGTGGTCGGCTACTTCGTCGCCAAGGTGCTCGGCAAGCTCGTCGGGAAGCTGCTCGGCAAGGTCGGGTTCGACCAGTGGATGGAACGAGCCGGCGTGTCCGGCGTCCTGCAGCGGTCCGGCACGGGGCTGACCGCTTCGGCGATGCTGGGCAAGGTCGTGTTCTGGTTCGTGTTCCTGATCAGCTTCACGATGTTCGCCTCGGCCCTCGGGGTGCCCGAGATCTCGGCGTTCATGAGCGACATGCTCGGCTACATCCCGCGGATCTTCGCCGCGATCGTGATCATCTGCCTGGCCGCGTTGTTCGCGAACTTCCTGGCCGCGATCATCCGGGGCGCGACCGGGAACGAGACGCTGGCCAAGGTCGGCAAGTACGCGATCCTCGTGTACGCCGCCTTCGCCGCGCTGACCCAGCTCGGCATCGCCGTACAGCTCACTGGCAACACGCTGCTCATCGTGCTCGCGGGCGCTGCGTTGGCGATGGGGCTGGCCTTCGGGCTCGGCGGTCGTGAGATGGCGGGCCGGACACTGAACAACCTCTTCGACCGCAGCCAACTCAAGCCGCAACCCGACCACACGATGGCCAATGGTGCCGGGGCGAACGGTGCCTACGAGCAGGGCAGCTACCAACAGGCCGGCAACGACCAGGCCGGCTACCAGCAGGGTGGGTACGACCAGGGCAACTACCCGCCGCCGCAAGAGCAACACCCGGCAACCCACGGCGCCCCCCAGTCCGGCTGGCCCAATGGCACCACCCCCGAGGGCAACTGGCAAGGCAACCAACGCTGACAACAACCAGAGATCGCACGCCCCGCTCCCCACGCGGGGCGTGCGCGTCGCAGGACCAGAAAGCAATTGGATCGTGTAGCCCGTGAGCGCAGCGAGTGTGGGGGTTGTGGCCGGACAGCGAGCTCGGCAAACAGCCGGTCCGCACCGACCGAGCGAAAGCAGGAGCAGGTGCGTGGTGAGCGGCGTGCAGGTCCGGGCACGCGCGGAGGAGTCGGTCGGGGGAGGTTGTCTGCTGGTGTTGGGGGTTCTCTGGTGGTGTGCGAGGGGAGAAGGCACAACACGCGGGGTTATCCGGTCTTGTTCTGGTCGCCGGGAACCCCGTGGATCTTCGTGGGTCAGATGGTGGTGGGGAAGCGGCCGCCTAGGAGGCGGGTGGCGTGTTCGGCGGATTCGACGAGGAGGTCGAGCCACTCGAGGCAGCGGTCGAGGGGGATGCGGATGGTGGGGCCGCTGATGGTGATGCAGCCGGCCAGTTCGCCGTTCGCCTTGAAGACGGGGGCGGAGAGGCCGGAGGCGCCCTGTTCGCGTTCGCCGATGGTGATCGCGTAGCCGTCGGCGCGGGTCTGCTTGATGACTGCGGCCAACTCGTCGGCGCTGGTGATCGTGCTGTCGGTGATCGGCCCGAGCGGTTGCGACAGTACCGTCTGCGCCAGCGAGTCGTCCCACGCGAGCAGGACGCGGCTGGCCGACCCGGCGTGCAGCGGCATGATCTTGCCGACATGCATCTCGCGACGGAGCGCGTGATGCGTCTCGGCGAGCG
The DNA here is from genome assembly GCF_044458365.1 of Kribbella sp. NPDC050470. Classification (NCBI taxonomy): domain Bacteria; kingdom Bacillati; phylum Actinomycetota; class Actinomycetes; order Propionibacteriales; family Kribbellaceae; genus Kribbella; species Kribbella sp. NPDC050470. The sequence continues at coordinate 370,292 of NZ_JBITHV010000005.1, forward strand.
CCACACACACCCGATGCCCCTGCTCGGCCCGGAAGAACGCGGCCGTCTCACCGGTCGCGTCGCGCAACTGCTTGAGCACCGGCACAACCAGATCGAGTACGTCGACTCCCTTGACCGCCGGCGCCGCCCAGTACGCCATCTTGACGCCGACCCGCACCTGGTCACCCTGGCGGTCCAGGAACCCGAGCGACACCATGTTCGTGACCAGCCGCTGCACGGTCGACGTCGGGAAACCGGTCGCGTCCCGGATCTCGCCGAGGGTCAGCGAGGGCCGATCGAGCGAGAACGCATCCAGGATCTCCCCGATCTTCCCCAACACCAGAAGCGGCTGCCCACTCCCACCCACCGGATCCGCTGACGCCATGGACTCAGCGTAGGCGACACCTGGTTGCGAACCCTCGATCATGTCTCACCACCACCTTCCGGACGGGGTCCCCCGACCCGGGAGAGGAGGCCGGGCCGGGGGACGACCACCAGCCGGCGCCGGCCCCCGGCTTCCGGCCGCAGGGGCGGGTGGGGCGGGTGGTTCATGACGCCCAGGGAAAGGTCGTGGTGCTGGCGCCGGCCCCCTGGGCGGACCGGGACCGGTTCGGTTCGTCGAGGTCGGCCAGCAGATCGCGCCCGAGCCCGACGAGCTCACTGAACTTGGCCGGCGTCAGCCAGTCCGGCCGAAGCGCGAACACAAGATCCTCGGTGGACGTGTTCCCGGCCGCGCCCGGCGCGAACGGGCATCCGCCCAGACCACCAAGAGAGCCGTCGACGGTCGTCGCACCGGCGTCGATCGCGGCCAGGCTGTTCGCCACGCCGAGGCCCCACGTGTCGTGGCCGTGGTACACGATCGGGCGGTCGTCGATCTGCGCCGTACGGCTGACCAGGTCGTAGACCTGTGACGGAATCGCCTGGCCAAGGGTGTCGCACAGTACGACGTCACTCGTGCCGTCGGCCCGGTGGTCGAGCACGATGTCCAGCACCCGCTCCACCGGTACCTCACCCTCGAACGGGCAGGTGAACGCCGTCGCGATGCACAGTTGCACCGAGCCCGAGCCGGCCAGCTCCACCGCCGACGGCAGCGCGGCGAGGCTGTCCGCCGTGGAGCGCCCGATGTTCGCCCGGTTGTGCTTGTCCGACGCCGACAGGCAGTACTGAAAGTTGCGCGCCCCGGCCTCGGCCGCCCGCGAGACGTGCCGCGGCGTCGCGACCCAGATCCAGCACTTCTCCAGCTCCGCCGGGGTCAGCGACCGGATCACGTCGAGCGTGTCGGCCATCGGGGGCACCAGGTCCGGCCGGGCCATCGAGCCGATCTCGAGCGCCGGAACCCCCAGCGCCAGCAGGGACCTGATCAACTCGACCTTACGAGCCGTAGGCAACGGTTTCCCGGTGAGCTGCAGTCCGTCCCGCAACGTCACATCCCGCAGCACCGTCGTCATGACGCCTCCTCGAGATCCCGCATCCCGCGCTGGATCTCGGCCGGACTCAATCCGAGCAGCTTCCCGAGGACCTGCTCGGTGTGCTCACCCAGCTCGGGCCCGAGGCTCCGGATCGGCAGCGACTGCCCACCGATCACCGGTACGACGCCCGGGAAGCCGACGTCCTTCAGCACCTCCGCGCCGTTGGACACGTCGAAGCGCTGGATCATCGCGCGAGCGGCGTACTGCTCGTCCCGGCTGATCTCCCGCGCGGTGTAAATCGGTCCGCACGGGACGCCGGCCTGCTCCAGCTCCACGATCGCGGTCGCGGCAGAGCGGCCGGCCGTCCAGGCGCCGATCGCCTCGTCCAGCTCGTCCCGCCGCGCCCACCGGCCCGCGTTCGAGCGCAGCTCGGCGTCGGCGGCGAGATCGGCCCGGCCGATCAGTGTCATCAGCCGCTGGAAGATCCGGTCGCCGTTGCCGGCCACGATGATGCTGTCGCCGTCCTGGCACAGGTACGCGTTCGACGGCGCGATCCCTTCCATCCGGCCGCCGATCCGCTCGCGCAGGACGTCGTACGCCTCGTAGTCGGGGATCAGCGACTCCATCATCGACAGCATCGACTCGTTCAGCGCCACGTCGATGACGCGCTCGGCCAGCGGCGCCGGCGGCAGTCCGGCGGTACGGCGTACGTCGCGCTGGAACAACGCCATCACCGAGCCGAAACCGGCGTACAGGCCCGCGATCGAGTCGCCGATCGAGATCCCGACCCGGGCCGGCGGCCGGTCCGGGTGCCCGACCAGCTCGCGGAAGCCGCCGTGCGCCTCGGCGACCGCCGCGAACCCGGGTCGGTCCGACATCGGGCCGGTCTGCCCGAACGCGGAGATCCGGGTCAGCACCAGCTCCGGGTTCGCCGCGCTCAGGACGTCGGGACCGATGCCCCAGGCCTCGAGCGTGCCGGGACGGAAGTTCTCCAGCACGACGTCGCACTGCCGGACCAGGTCGATCACCGTACGGCGGCCGAACTCGCTGCGCAGGTCCAGCTCGATCGACTGCTTGTTGCGGTTGATCGTCCGGTAGAGCAGCGACGTGGTCCCGGCGTACAGCCGCCAGTTGCGGAGCTCGTCGCCGGTGCCGGGGCGCTCGACCTTGATCACCTCCGCGCCGAAGTCCGCCAGCAGGCGGCCCGCGGTGGGCGCGGCGATGTAGTTGCCGAGCTCGAGGACCCGGACACCGGCCAGTGGCGCCGGCGACTCGCTCGTGGTCATAGCAGTAGCTCTCCAGAGGTTGGGTTGTGATTCAGAACAGGAGGCTCAGAGGCATCAGCAGGACAATGGCGACCACCGAGGCGACCGAGACGCCGATCGTGCAGCTTTTCAGCGTGCCGCGGGTGGTCTGGCCCATCAGCGACTGCAGCAGCCAGAAGGTGTTGCTGGTGACGTGGACCGCGAACAGCGAGCCGGAGCCGGCCGCCAGCGCGATCAGGACCGGGTCGAGGCCGAGCGCCGGGGCGATCGGGGCGAGGATGCCGGCGGCCGTGATGGCGGAGATGGTCACCGAGCCGACCGCGACGTGCAGGGCGGCGGCCATCACCCAGACCAGCAGCAGCGGGGCCACCGTGCTGGCGCTGAAGTACTCGCGCAGGATGTCGCCGAGTCCGCCGGCCGCGACCACGGCGGCGAGCGAACCGCCGACCGCGGTGAGGATCAGGATCTGGCCGCTCTCCTTGAACCCGCGGGCGATCGCCTTCTCCACCCGCGGCTGGCCCATCGCGTACCGGCCGATCAGGCACGTCCCGATCAGGCCGACCAGCAGCGCGACCACCGGGTCCGAGACCAGCGCGACGATCTTGTTCTCCCAGTTCGCGGCCTCGGCGATCGCGCCGAAGCCGATCAGCAGCAGTGCGGTCAGCATCGGCACGAACAGCACGAACAGCGGCGGTTGCCCGCTCTCGTCCACGTCGGCGGCGTCACCAGCACCACCGGCCGATCCGGTACGTCGTACGTCGGACGAGCTCTCGCCCGAGCCGCCGCCGACCGTCACGGTGTCCTTCACCTCGGCGGTCTCGGTCAGGACATCCTGCTGCTCGTCGACGGCCTCGTTCCAGAAGCCGCGGCGGAACAGGAAGGTCATGATCGTGATCGCGATCAGCACGGTCGGGATGATCAGCACCAGACCCCAGATCAGCATCTTGCCGAGCGGGACCTTCAGCAGCGCGGCCAGCGCCAGCGCGCCGACGCCGGGAACCATCAGCACGATGCCGCACTCCAGGCCGATCGCCAGCGCGGTGGCCATCCGGGCACGGCCGAGCGGGCCGATCCGGCGGGCCGCCGAACGGGCCAGCGGCGCGGAGATGACCAGCAGCACGTCGAGGTAGATCGACTGCAGCATGGTCGCGATGGTCAGCGCCATCGAGTACGGGAGGCGTTTCGGGCCGAACAGTTTGAGCAGGTGCTTGACCACGCGCTCGATCGCGCCGAGTTCCTGCAGGATCGAGCCCATCAGGACGCCGAAGGCGATCAGCAGGCCGACCTCGGCCATGATGTCGCCGAAGCCTTTGGTGATGGTCTCGACGGTCTTGTCGAGGCCGAGCTTGCTGACCAGGCCGAGGTACAGCGAGCCGACCACGAGGGAGATCACCGGGTTCACCCGGAACCGGACGATGAGAACCACGATCGCGAGGATCGCGATCGCTTTGTTGATCAGTACTCCGACATCAGAAGTCATGAGCGGACGTCCTTCAGAACGGGCAGCTGGGGACAGGTGGGGCTTTCAACTACCCATAATGTGAACATAGACCCACGAAGTAGGCAAGATGTCGACGCCACTACCTTCATGAGAATCCCCCGAAGCAACAGCTACGGCCGCCGCTCCCGTAGGTGCGACGGCCGTAACTGGGCGTGATCAACCTCTCAGTTGTGACGCCCTTGGAGTCTGAGTTGTGAGGGAAAGGGTGGTCGGTCAGTCCTCCGCGGTGTCGGGGCCTGCGCGGCGGACGTCTTCTACCTTGGTCATGGCTTCGCGGAGGTCGGAGAGCCAGGTTTCGCTGTGCTGGGCGACGAGTTTGACGCACCAGCCGAGGGCGTCGCTGCGGGAGCGGGCGACGCCGGCGTCGACGAGGGTGTCGAGGACCTGGCGTTCGGGCTGGCGCAGTCGCGTCATCACCGGCGCGGACAGGGACGTGAAGATCGTCTTGGTGTCGCCGCAGCGGACGCCCCAGGCGACCTTGCGCCGGGTGGCGTGCTCGAGTTCGCGGGCGATCTCGATCCGCCGCTCGCGGGTGTCCTCGCGGTACTGCTTGATCCGGCCTTCCTCGGCCGCGGACCGCTCGGCGGCGCTGACGTCGGCCTTCTGCTCGGGCGCCGGAATCCGCCCGACGATCAGGATCTCGTCCCGGTCGATGGACAGCTCCGGCTCACCCTCGAACCACTCGCCCGGCAGCCGCCCGGTCAGCCAGCCCCGCACCCGCTCACTCTCAGTCTTCGTACTCATGTAATCATAATTACACCTCTACAGAACTCCGTTCAAGCAGGAACGCGGCCCGCAGTTCTGCGTGGGCCTCCAGTGGCGCGCCGATCTGGTCAAGCCCTAGCAGTGCCGCCCCCACCACCGGCGGTACGTCGACCACCTGCGGCACCGCCTTCGGAGCGGCCTCGAAAAGCAGGTGTACGACGGTGTCGACCAGCAACGGGTGACCGGCAGTCAACACGCCACCGCCGAGCACCACCGGCACCGGTTCGTCCAGCAGGTCCAACCGCCGGAGAGCCACGGTCGCCATCGACACGATCTCCTCGGCCTGACGCCGCACGATCGCAGCCGCGACCGCGTCACCCGCAGCCGCGAGCTGGAACAGGACCGGTGTCGCCTCCAGCTTTCGCGACGCCGGGATGTCGCCGAGGTGGAGGCCCTCGAACAGCGCGGTCAGCGACGAGACGCCGAAGTGCGACGACAACGCGGTGACCAGCGCGGTCGCCGGCCCACGTCCGTCGTCGGCCCGGGCGGCGGCCCACATCGCCTCCTCGGCGAGTTGTTGCCCACCGCCCCAATCCCCGGTCAGCTTGCCGAGCGCCGGGAACCGCGCGGTCCGCCCGTCGGGCAGCAGGCCCGCGCAGTTGATCCCCGCACCACACACCACAGCCACCCCGAGCGGCTCGTCGACGCCGGCCCGCAACAACGCAAAAGTGTCGTTGGTGACGTGCACCGACTCCGCCCACCCATAGGAGTCGATGGCATCCGCCAGCCACTCCTCCTCGATCGGCAGGTCCGCGTTCGCCAGGCACGCGGACACCTGCAGGACCAGCGGTACGTCGCCGACCTCGAACCCGGCCGCCGCGGCTGCGGCGATCACGAGGGGCTCGAGTCCGGCGACTGCCGCGGCGGCTCCGATGATCTGCGGCTCGAATCCGCCGCCGCGCGCCGTACCGAGGACCGATCCGTCGGCGGCGACGAGGGCGACGTCTGTCTTGCTGTTGCCGGCGTCGAAGGCGAGCACGCCGCCTGGGACGATCATCGGGCCCACGGGAGGTACGCCGAGTTGTGCGCCAGCAGCCTGTCCGTGAGTTCGCGCGCGATCGAGACCTGCCCGACCAGGGGATGCGCCAGCAGCGCGTTGAACACCCGCTTGGCGCCGCCCTTCAGAGCAGCCTCCAGGGCCAGGTCCTCATACGCCGTGACGTGACTGATCAGACCGCCGTACAAGGGCTCGACAGGTGCCACAGGCAACGGTCGCGCACCACTGGCGCCGACCACGGCCGGTACTTCGATCACCGCGTCGTCCGGGAGGAACGGCAGCGTGCCGCTGTTCAGCGTGTTCACGACCTGGACGTCGCCGGTGTCGTTCAGCAGCGACGACGCCAGCGCGACCGCAGCCTCGGAGTAGTAGGCCCCACCCCGCTGCTCGAGCAATGCAGGCTTCTCGTCCAGCAACGGATCCGCGTAGAGCGACAGCAGTTGCTCCTCCAACGCAGCCACCTCGGCCGCCCGCGACGGCCTCGTCAGCGACTCCTGCACGACCTCGTCGTGTGCATAGAAGTAGCGCAGGTAGTACGACGGCACCACGCCCAACTGCTGGAGCAAGTCCGCCGGCAGCTTCAAAGTGTCAGCCAGCGAGGCCGCGTGGTCAGCGAGCAGCTTCGGCAGCACGTCCTCGCCGTTAACGCGTACGGCGCGCTCCCACGTCAGGTGGTTGAGTCCCACGTGATCCAGCGACACCTGCTCCGGCTCGACCCCCAGCAACGAAGCGAACCGTCGCTGGAACCCGATCGCCACGTTGCACAACCCGACCGCCTTGTGTCCCTCCGACAACAGCGCCCGTGTCACGATCCCGACCGGGTTGGTGAAGTCGATGATCCACGCGTCCGGGTTGGTACGCCGTACCCGCTCGGCGATGTCGAGCACCACCGGAACAGTCCGCAACGCCTTCGCGAGCCCGCCGGCTCCCGTGGTCTCCTGGCCGACGCAACCGCACTCCAGCGGCCATGTCTCGTCCTCGTTCCGAGCGGCCTGCCCGCCGACCCGCAGTTGCAGCAGTACGGCGTCCGCGCCATCGATGCCCGCATCGACATCGGTCGTGGTGACCACGCGACCGGGATGGCCCTGCTTGGCGAAGATCCGCCGGGCCAGGCCGCCGACCAGCTCGAGCCGGTCGGCGGCTGGATCGACCAGGACGAGCTCGGTCACCGGCAAGCTGTCACGCAGCCGGGCGAAGCCGTCGACGAGTTCGGGAGTGTAGGTGGATCCGCCGCCTACGACTGTGAGTTTCAACCTTTGACCCCTGTGAGTGTGACGCCTTCGATGAAGGCCTTCTGGGCGAAGAAGAAGAGGATGATCACCGGCGCCAGCACCAGCAGCGTGGCCGCCATGGTGAGGTTCCAGTTGGTGTGGTGGGCGCCCTTGAACGACTCCAGGCCGTAGCTGAGCGTCCAGGCCGCCGGGTTCTCGCTGGCGTAGATCTGTGGACCGAAGTAGTCGTTCCAGCAGTAGAAGAACTGGAACAGCGCGACCGCGGCGACGGCCGGTTTCGCCATCGGCAGCACGATCCGGACCAGCGCCCTGAAGTCACCGCAGCCGTCGACCTTCGCCGCGTCGACGTAGTCCTTCGGGATGGTGAGCAGGAACTGCCGGAGCAGGAACACCGAGAACGCGTCGGTGAACGCCATCGGGATGATCAGCGGCCACAGCGTCCCGGACAGGTGCAGCTGCTTGGCCCAGAACAGGTACATCGGCACGATCACCACCTGCGGCGGCAGCATCATCGTGGAGATGACCAGCATCAGCGCGAGGTTCCGCCCGCGGAACTTGAACCGGGCCAGCGCGTAGGCCACCGGGATGCTCGACAACAACGTCAGCGCCGTGCCGAGACCGGCGTACATCAGGGTGTTCCTCCACCAGGTCAGGAATCCCGGGGTCTCCCACACTGTCCGCAGGTTCTCCCAGTGCCAGCTGTTCGGCCACAGGTCCCGGGTGAGCGCCTGCTGATCGCTCATCACCGCGGTCAGGAAGACGAACAGGAACGGCAGCACGAAGAACAACGCCGCCGCAATCGCCAGCGAGTGCACCGCGACCCACTCCAGCACCCTGGTACGGCGTGCCGCCCGGGCAGCCGACGTGATCCCGATCGGCGCGGCCGCAACGGAGATGGTCATGAATGCTCCTCTCAGTCGTTGGTCGCCAGGAAGCCGCTGCCGGGGCGCATCAGGAACGCGGTGAACACCATCGCCAGCACGAACAGCACCAGCGCGATCACGGACGCTCCGCCCGTGTCGAACCGCTGGAATCCCAAGTGATAAACGAGTTGCGGCAATGTCAGCGTCGACTTGTCCGGATAGCCCGGCTCGAACTGTTGCCCCGAGCCACCGATCACGCCACTCGCCACCTTTCCGGCGACGAGTGGCTGGGTGTAGTACTGCATCGTCTGGATCACGCCGGTGACGACCGCGAACAGCACGATCGGCGAGATGTTCGGCAGCGTGACGAACCGGAACCGTTGCCACGGGCCCGCTCCGTCCAGCGACGCGGCCTCGTACTGCTCCTTCGGCACGTCGAGCAGCGACGCCATGAAGATCACCATCAGGTCGCCGATACCCCACAACGCGAGCATCGTCAGGGCCGGCTTGGACCACTGCGGGTCGTTGAACCAGCCCGGCTGCGGCAGCCCGATGCTGCCAAGGATGTTGTTCACCGGCCCGGTGCCCGGGTTGAGCAGGAACGCGAACGCCATCGTCGCGGCCACCGGCGGCGCCAGGTAGGGCAGGTAGAACGCGGTCCGGAAGAACCCGGCGCCGGTCTTGACCTTGGTGATCAGCAGCCCGATGCCGAGCCCGAAGACCACCCGCAGGCTGACCATGACGACGACCAGCCAGAGGGTGTTCCGCAGCGCCGGCCAGAAGAACGGGTAGTCGGTGAAGACGTACTGCCAGTTCCTCAGGCCGGTCCAGGTCGGCGGGGTGAAACCGTCGTACCGCATGAAGCTGAAGTAGACGGTGGAGATCAGTGGGTAGAGGAAGAAGACGCTGACGCCGATCAGCCAGGGGGAGAGGAACGCGACGTTGCGGACGGCTTCCCGGCGGCGTTTCTGTCGCAGGCCTGCCGGCACCATCACTTGACCTGCGCCAGGTCCTTGTCGATCTGCTGGTCGGTCTTGGCCAGCCCGCCGGCCAGGTCGGTGACCTTGCCGGATTCGTAGGCGAAGCCGAAGTCCTGCAGGCTGAGCTGGTACGCGCCGCCGTTCGGGCTGGCCGGCGTGGTGCTGCTCTTCGGGTGCTGGGCGATCTCCAGGAAGGTCCGGAAGTTCGGGTCGGCGTCCAGCTTCGGCGACTTCAGCGCCTCGAGCGTCGACGGCACGTTGTGGATCGCGTTCGAGAAGCTGACCACGGCGTCGGTGTCGGTGGTCATGTACTTGATCAGCTCCCAGGCCGCGTTCTGCTTCTGGCTGGTGCTCGCGATGCCGATGATGGTGCCGGACAGGTAACCCTTGCCGTAGCTGTCGGCCTGGTCGTCGGGGACCGGGAACGGCGCGACCCCGATGTCGAACTTCACGCCGGCGTCCTTGGCCATCCCGAGCCGCCACTCGCCGTCGATCGCCATCGCGACCTGGCCGGTGTGGAACGGGTTCTTCGCGCCCCACTCGTCACCGAAGGTGGCGCGGTACTTCTCCAGCTTGGCGAACCCGCCGAGCTCGGTGACCAGGTTCTTCTGCCAGCTGAGCATCTTCGCGAACGCCGGGTCGGCGGCCAGGTTCGACTTCCCGTCGCCGGTGAAGTACGTCGGGTTCCACTGGGCGGCGAAGTGCGTGGTGGTCGACTCGTAGCCATGGAAGTTCGGCATGAACCCGAGCTGGCTGTAGGAGTCGCCCTTGACCTTGGTGAGCTTCTTGGCCGCGGCGTCGAACTCGGACAGCGTCTTCGGCGGCGCGGTGATCCCCGCGGCCTTGAAGGCGTCCTTGTTGTAGTACAGGCCGTACGCGTCGTTCAGCAGCGGCAGCGTGCACCGCTTGCCCTCGAACTGCGTGTAGTCCTGCAGCGCCTTCGGGAAGGTCTTGTCCAGGTCGACAGCGGACTTGTCCAGGAACGGCTTCAGGTCCGCGAACACGTTCGACTGGCAGAACGTGCCGACGTTGTCGGTGGTGAACGAGGACACCACGTCCGGCGCGTTCGGTCCGCCGGCTCGCAGCGCCTGCTTGATCTTGTCGTCGTTGATGTTGCCGACGGCCTTCACATGGATGTTCGGATGCTTCGCCTCGAACGCCTTGATGTTCGCGTTGATCGCGGCCACCTCGCCCGGCGCGCTCCAGCCGTGCCAGAAGGTGATGGTGACGTCCTTGGTGGCGTCGTCACTGGCCTGCGGCGCGGTCGACGTACCGGTACAGGCGGTGGCGAGCAGTGCAACGGCTAAGGTGGCCAGTAGTGCTCGGCTGAAGCTTGGCATCCGTACTCCTAGGAGATGGGTGGACCTGCGGTGTCGAAGACTTCGTCTCGGGTGGTGGTCAGCGCGGACTGCAGGGCGCCGGCCAGGACCGGATCGTCGGTGATCGCGGTCATCAGCAGCCGCGGGCGCGGTACGGCGAGGTCGGCCAGCTCGTCCTGGACGAGGCCGCGCAGGCGTTCTCCGCCGGCAGTGATGACGCCGCCGGCGAGCACGATCAACTCGGGGTCGACGACCGCGACGATCGCGGCCAGACCGACGGCCAGCCGGTGTGCGAACTCGGTCAGCACGGCGTCGCCGGCGCCCTCGGTCTTGAGTGCGGTCGCGATGGCGGCTTCCGCCGTACGTGCCTTGAGGCCGTGCTCGCGGGCCAGCTTGAGGACCGGTTCGCCACCGGCGAGTTCCTGGAAGCCGCCGGCGTTGTTGCGGCCGACGTTGCGGACCAGCGGCGTGCCGGGCAGCGGCAGGAACGCAACCTCGCCTGCGCCGCCAGTAGCGCCGCGGTGCAGGCGGCCGTTGATCACGACCGCGGCGCCGATGCCTTCCTCGCCCCAGAGCAGGACGAAGTTGTCGCTGTCCTTGGCGTGGCCGACCCGCTGCTCGGCGATGGCCGCGAGGTTGACGTCGTTCTCGACCTCCAGCGGTACCGCGATCGCCGCGGCCAGCTCGTCGAGCAGGTGTGGCGAGTGCCAGCCGGGCAGGTGTGTGGCGTACCGCAGCCGGCCGGTGGTCGGGTCGAAACCGCCTGGGGTGCCGATCGAGACGCGGTGCAGCCGGCCGCGGCTCATCCCGGCCTCACCGGCCGCGCCGTCGATCGCCTTGAGCACCCGCTCGACCGTGCCCTTGGCGCTGCGGCCAGGCGTGGGCAGCTCGTAGCTGCCGACGACCTTGCCGGTCAGATCGGCGACCGCCGAGCGGATCCGGTTCGGGGTCACGTCGAGACCGGCGACGTACGCGATCCCGCCGTTGATCTCGTACAGCTGCGCGTTCGGACCCGGCCGGCCGGCGGTCGTGCCGCTGGCGCGGACCAGTCCGGCCGCCTCCAGCCGCGCGAGGAGCTGGGACGCGGTCGGCTTGGACAGGCCGGTGAGGTTGCCGAGGGTGGTGCGGGACAGCGGGCCCTGGGCGAGCAGCAGGTCCAGGGCGGCGCGGTCGTTCATCGCGCGGAGCAGGCGGGGAGTTCCGGGTGTGGTTGCCATGGGATAACCCTGCCTCCCTCCGCCGCTGTTATGTGGTCGGCTCGCTGAACTGGGTCAACTGTTAGGAAAGTTTCCTATTGATGCGAGACCGTACGGCGGACTGACGGCGGTGTCAATCGGTTCGGCTGGGTTAGGGTTGCCTAACTATGTCGAGTGGGGAACTCTTGTGGCGCGCCGTACGGCGGCATCGTGGGCGGATGATCACCGGCGTGCTGGTGCTGTCGTTGCACCAGGCGACCGAGGCGGCCGTGCCGGTGGCGATCGGCATCTTCGTGGACCGGGCAGTGGCCAGCGGCGACGTCGAGCCGCTGCTCTGGTGTGTGCTGATGATGGTCGTGCTGTTCGCCGTACTGTCGAACGCCTGGAAGACCGGTGCTCGCCAGGTGGTGCGGGCGATCGAGTACGAGACGCATGCGCTGCGCCTGGAGATCGCCGGTCGAGTGCTGGACCCGCGGGGTCATCGCACCGGCCTGCGGTCCGGTGAGCTGCTGTCGATCGCGACGTCCGATGCCGAGAAGGCCGCCTTGATGATGCGGGCGGTGTCGATCGGGTTCGCGGCGACGACGGCGCTAGTGGTGTCGTCGGTGTCGCTGCTGCTGGTCGACGTACCACTGGGGCTTGGGGTGCTGATCGGCGTACCGCTGCTGGTGCTGGGGATTCAGGCCTTGTCTCCGCTGTTGACCCGGCGTACGTCGTCGCAGCAGGAGGCGGTCGCGCAGACGACTGCGCTTGCCACCGACCTGGTCGGCGGGCTGCGGACGTTGCGGGGGATCGGCGCGCAGCACAACGCGGCTGAGCGGTATCGGCGGTCCAGTCAGGAGACGTTGCGAGCCACGTTGCGTGCGGCCTCTACCAACGGGCTGCAGGACGGTGTGACCACTGCGCTGAGCGGACTGCTGCTAGCGGCCGTCGCCGGTGTGTCTGGGTACTTCGCGTTGACCGACCGGATCACGATCGGCGAGCTGATCACTGTGGTCGGCCTCGCGCAGTTCATCGCGGAGCCGGTCGGGTCGCTGGGCTATGCGAGCCAGGTGGCGGCCATGGCGCGTGCATCGGCCGGCCGGTTGGCATCCGTGCTGTCGTCGCCACCGCTGATTGCCAGTGGAACGGCGACGACGCTGGACCCGGCGAAGCCCCTGCTGGAGCTGGTGGACGTCTCCTACAAGTCGCTGTCCTCGGTGGATCTGACACTGCGGCCCGGTGAGCTGGTGGGAGTGCTGTGCTACGACCCCCGGGATGCTGATGCGTTGCTGGCTGTCGTGGCGGGCCGAGCGCCTGACCACACCGGCAAGCTGCTCGTCGGTGGTACGGCGATCGAGGAGCTCGACATCGACGCGGTACGACGGACTGTCCTGCTGGAGCAGCACGACACCGACCTGTTCGAGGGGACGCTGCGGAGCAACCTGCTCGTCGACTCGGGAGAGTTGGAGCGGGTGATGGCCGCGGCCGGTGCTGCTGACCTGATCGACGAGCTCGACCGGCCGCTGGCCGACCGTGGTCAGTCGCTGTCGGGTGGACAGCGTCAGCGACTCGGTCTGGCTCGGGCGCTGCTGGCGGAGCCGCCGGTGCTGGTGCTGCACGACCCCAGTACGGCGGTGGACGCGGTGACCGAGGAGCTGCTGGCCGAGGGGCTCGCTGAGGTGCGGGAAGGACTCACGACGTTGGTGCTGACCAGCAGCCCGGCGCTGCTCGGCAAGATGCACCGGGTGATCGTGGTGTCGGATGGCTCGGTGGTTGCTGAAGGCATCCATGCCGAGCTGGCCGCCGCCGACGCCACCTACCAGGAAGCGGTGCTGCGATGAGCCTGTTGCCGGTCGCTGGACCGAGGGCGACGTGGGCCGTGCTGTGGCAGGAGATCCGCCGGCTGCCCGGCCTGTCTGTGGTGGCAGCCTTGGTGATCACGGTGGCGAGTGCTGCCGGGCTGGTCGCGCCGTGGGCGCTCGGTGTGCTGGTCGACGACATCGCAGCTGGTGCCGACCGATCGGCCGTCGTACGGGTGGTGCTGGTGATCGGCGGTGCAGCGTTGGTCTCTGGTGTGCTGACTGCGGTTGGCGTCACCCTGGTCGCCCACGTGGGCGAGACAGTGCTGGCGCGGATCCGGGAGAAGGTGGTCGACCGGGCGCTGCAGCTGCCGGCTCCGGTGCTCGACAAGGTGCGCACAGGCGACCTGCTGTCCCGGGTCGGCGACGACGTGGCGTCTGTCGCAGCAGCGTTGACCGAGGTCGGGCCTGCGTTGCTGTCGGCCTCACTGACGATCGCACTGACCACCGTCGGCATGTTTGCACTGGACTGGCGGCTCGGACTGGCCGGACTGCTCGCCCTGCCGATGTACGTGTGGGCGCTGCGGTGGTACCTGCCACGCTCGGCGCCGTTCTACCGCGACGAGCGGGTGGCGATGGGTGAGCGGTCCGAGGCGATCATCGCGTCCCTGCGCGGCAGCGCGACGGTCCGGGCGTACCGGCTGGAGGACGTGCAGCTGGGCAAGATCGAGAACACCTCGGCGGTTGCGCGAGACCTGTCGCTCAAGGTCTTCAAGCTGTTCAGCTTCTTCTCGTCGCGGATCAACCACGCCGAGTTCGTCGGCCTGACCGCGATCCTGGTCGCCGGGTTCTACCTGGTCCGCGACGACGCGGTCAGCGTCGGTGCGGTGACTGCGGCCGCGTTGTACTTCCACCGGCTGTTCAACCCGATCGGCATGCTGCTGATGGAGTTCGACCAGATCCAGACCGCGTCCGCGGGGCTGGCGCGGTTGGCCGGCGTACTGGAGATTCCAGCGGTCTCAGAACCGCCGGTCGGGCGTACGCCAGTTGACGCGTCGTTGGAGCTTGTGGACGTCGGGCACGCGTATGACGGGCCGGAGGTGCTCGCTGGAGTTTCCTTGCGGCTCGAACCAGGTGAGCGGGTTGCGTTGGTTGGTGCTTCAGGTGCTGGGAAGACGACGCTGGCTGCTATCGCGGCGGGAGTGCTTACGCCTACTGCCGGTGCGGTGAGTCTCGGTGGGGCGGATGTGCGTGAGCTTGGTGAGGATCGGACTCGTGCACAGGTCGCTCTGCTGAGCCAGGAGGTCCACGTGTTCTCCGGGCCGTTGGTGGACGACGTACGGCTGGCCCGGGCTTCGGCGACCGATGATGAGGTTTCGAAAGCGCTGGATCGGGTTGGTGCGTCGGCGTGGGTGCGTGCGCTACCTGACGGGCTCGACACGGTCGTGGGCGAGAACGGGCATCAGCTGACGGGTGCACAGGCACAGCAGGTCGCGTTTGCTCGACTCGTGCTCGCTGACCCGCCCATCGCCGTACTGGATGAGGCCACGGCGGAGGCAGGTAGTGCGGGTGCGCGTGAGCTGGAGCGAGCGAGTGCGGCTGCGACGGAGGGGCGTACGACGTTGGTCGTGGCGCACCGGTTGACGCAGGCCGAGCAGGCGGACCGGATCGTCGTACTCGACCATGGGCGGGTGGTCGAGTCCGGTACGCACGAGTCGTTGCTGGCCGACGGAGGCTGGTATGCCCAGCTCTGGCACAGCTGGACGGGTACTACTCAGCAAGCGTTGCCAGCAGGGCGAACGAGACCAGCCAGTGCGTCGACATGAAGCCGCCTTCGGTCACAGTCGGCAGGACGGCCGCGACCTGACGATCGGCGCCTGCTCGTAGCGTGTCCACGACGTCAGGCAGCGCTGGCGCGATTGTGCGCAACTGCCAGGCCCGGGCGAGCGCCAGACCGGACAGGTGCGCCAGTTGACCGTCGCCCGAGTCGTCAGTGACCGCGACCTTGAGCAGGTGCTGGTGCTGGTCGGTGCCGAGGCCTGGGAGGAACGCGGTCAGCCAGGTCTTGTACTCGTCCTCCTTCAGGACGCGTCGCATCAGTTCGGCCTCGGTCAGCGCCGGCGACAGGAAGTCGGTGCCGGACGGCTCGAAGCGGGTGTCGTACGCCGTGTCCTGGCCGAACCACTCGATCGCGCGTTCTCGGATCGCCTCGACCACGTCGGTGCGGGCGAGGTCGCCGTACGCCTCGAGGAGGAGGGCGAGGGCGAACGCGGTGTTCAGATGGACGCCGTGCCGGACCGGGTAGGCCTGGCGCGGCAGCCAGCCGAGGACGAGGTCGGCGATGGTGTCGGCCAGCGGTTGTAGCGGCCAGCTGTCCTTGCCCGCCGCGGCGAGCATGGCCGCCCACGCCCAGCCGTAGGGGCGTTCGTACGACGGCCGGTCGCGCAGGTACGCCGCTTCGGTCGCGATCGCTTCGGGAGTGAGCCGTTGGTCGAGGAGGTCTGCGGGGCGCCGGCCGACCTGGTCCGGTGCGAGTGTGAGCAACCGGACCAGGGACCATTGCATGTGTGCGCTGGAGTGCCAGTCGTACGAGCCGTGGAAGGCGGGATGCAACCGCTGCGGGGTCACGTCGACGTCGTCCGGGCCGTGCGACGCGTGCGAGGCGCCGTACGGGTAGGGGGTTTCGAGAACCTCGCAGGCGATCCGTGCCCAGGCGGCGGCGTACTTCATCTGCACTCCTTAGAAGGCGAAGACGTACATCAGGACGATGTTGCAGGCCAGCAGCGGGACCGCGGTCGGGATCTGGGCCTTGATCGGGCCGTACTGGTCCTTCATCTCGAGAAGCGCTGCTGGGACCAGGTTGAAGTTGGCGGCCATCGGCGTACAGAGGGTGCCGCAGAAGCCGGCCAGCATGCCGATCGCGAACACGATCGCCGGGGTGCCGTCGAACTGCTCGACCAGCAGCGGCCAGCCGACCGCCGCCGTCATCACCGGGAACGCGGCGAACGCGTTGCCCATGATGATCGTGAAGACCGCCATGCCGATGCAGTAGAGCGCGACCGCGGCGATCAGCGAGCCCTTTGCGCCTTCGGCGACCCGCTCAGCCGCAAACCCCGCCCACGTGGTCGGCGAGTGGACCGCGGCCACGCGTCGGCAGTCGACTTCGGGGCGACTGCCTTTGCCACCTCCGGCGGGGCGTACCAGTCGTCATCCACGCTCACGCACTCGTCGGTGGACCCGTGGGCACGCGAAGGGACACCGCCTCCGGCGGCGGCTGATTGTGTGCGCCTTCGGCGGGGCGCGGAGCCGGTCAACTGGGTCAGGTACTCGGCGACAGATGGCGGACACGCGATCGGATACCGCTCGGCGGCGGCAGTTCCTTGCGCTTTCGGCGGTCGACGCTGTCAGCCGCACCCATGCCACCCCGCGAAGGGATCCCGATGCTGCGGACCGCCAGGCCATCACAATCACCACCTATAACCCGGCACTCTGCCTGGCACCGCCGACGCCAGCCGATTGTGATGGCCTGGCGGTCCGCCCCTCGACAGCCGAATCCCACCAACCCAACGGCCGGCGCTCGCTCAACCCGCGCCCACACATCCGTCACAAGAGGGGATGTCCGTCCGTGTTGTGCCTTCTCCTCTCGCGTATCGAGGGAGAAGGCACAACACCACCGGATATCCCCTCGCGTGGGCTGAGTCGGGGAGCGTCGCCGGGGGCGCGGGGGGCGGGACGCTGGCGGCGGCGCGGGAGTGGGGCGTGGGGCGCGGGGCCGTGACGCTGCTGCGGTGCGGCGAGATCGGCGCGAGGGCTAGGGAGGCGCTGGCCGACCGGGGCGGTGCCCTGCGCGAGGGGTGGGGGAGGTGCCAGACGACTGGGGCGGCGCCTTGCGCGAGGGCTACGGGAGGCGCCGGCCGACTGGGGTGGCGCCTTGCGCGAGGGTTAGGGGAGGCGCCAGTCGACCGGGGCGGCGCCTTGTTCGGCGAGGAGGGCGTTTACTCGGCTGAAGGGGCGGGAGCCGAAGAAGCCTCGGTCGGCGGACATGGGGCTGGGGTGGGCGGATTCGACGTACGGGGTGTTGCCGAGCATGGGCTTCAGGGTTTGGGCGTCGCGGCCCCAGAGGATGGCGACGAGCGGGCCGTCGCGGTTCACGAGGGCGTGGATTGCTTGCTCGGTGACGGTTTCCCAGCCTTTGCCGCGGTGGGCGCCGGACTTGCCGGGTTGGACGGTGAGGACCCTGTTGAGCATCAGCACGCCCTGGTCGGCCCAGGGGGTGAGGTCGCCGTTCGAGGGGGCCGGTACGCCGACGTCCGCCATCAGCTCGCGGTAGATGTTGGCCAGGCTTCGCGGGATCGGGCGCACGTCCGGCGCGACCGAGAAGCTCAGGCCGACCGGGTGTCCGGGTGTGGGGTACGGGTCCTGGCCGACGATCAGCACCTTCACCTGCTGCAGCGGTCGCTGGAACGCGCGCAGGACATTCTCGCCCGCCGGCAGGTACGGCCGCCCGGCCGCGATCTCCGCGCGCAGGAACTCGCCCATCTTCGCGACCGTGTCCTCGACCGGCGCGAGCGCCTCCGCCCAGTCCGGCGCCACCAGATCCGTCAACGTCTTGGGACTCACCCGCCACAGTCTCGCAGCACCGACCCCCATCCCGCATCCCGGGTCGCTGTCAGTTCACGACGGCGCGGTGGCCTGCTTCGCGGACGATGTGGTCGGCGGTTTGGTCGGGCGTCAGCGACGAGGTGTCCAACCACCAGCCGGCGTCGCCGAGCTCGCGTTTCATGTCTGCTTCGAGGGCCTCGTAGCCGTCGAAGTCGAACCGGTCGCGCGGATCCCTGATGGTGTTGCGGTACTGGCAGACGTCGATGCCGGGTGCAAGGACGATCAGCAGGACCCGTCGGGTGGTGAGGCGATCGAGGAAGAAGTCGAGCTTCGCGCGGGACGGGATCATCGCGTCGATCAGGGGCGTGAAGCCGGCATCGGAGAAGTTGTTCGCCAGCGCGCACAGGTTGCGGTGCAGGAGTTCCACTTGGCGCGCCGCTTCGTCGGCGGGCTCGCCCAGCGCCCAGACGAACCCGTTCACGATCATCGCGTTGAACTCGTCGCCGTCAAGCCGTGCGGAACGCTCCAGCCGCTGGGCAACCAGCCTGGTCACAGTCGACTTCCCGGCCCCAGGCATCCCGGTCACCAGCAGACAGTCCGCCGTACCAACGCTGTTCATGGCCGGCCATCGTGCCAACCCGATCACAGCCCGGCAATCGCATTTTGCGTTCGCTAGGCAGTGGTTCGTGGCTGTGCGCCCTTGATCAGCCGATGTCGGGCCAGAACCTCCCGGATGGCCTGCCGGTCTGCTGAGCCGAGTGCGTGCTTGGGCACGTGGAGGAGTCCACCGCCGGGGAACCGCAGCACCCAGTGCCGCTCGGTCTCCCTGCAGTGGGTGATGGCCTCCCAGGCAACATCGAGGTTGGTCAGACGTGTGCGGATGTTGATGCCTTCATCGGTCACGAGATAGGTGTACGTACGCCCGTACTTCCGCGACCGCAGATGCGTGACCGCGCCGCGCAGTTCAGGCGTGAGGCCGGCCACCACCGCGACGAGGAGGTACGGGACAGGGAGGTCGAAGGCGATGACCCAGACGAGGTAGCCAACGCCGAGCAGCCGGAAGAACCAGGTGAACCCGGGCGATTGGCGCCTCGAGTTCCGCACGCGATCCCAGACGTTCACTTCGACAACGGCACTGATGTTCATCGAGGCCTTCCCACCGTAGGTGTGCCGCCGAAGCCTAGCGCGGGTCGGCCGATCGACTTGTCGTGTTTGCGTGTCGGTCAGCCGCAGGTCTTGTCGGCCACGGTACAAAGGACGCGGCCCCGCAAAGGTATGAGCTTGCGGGGCCTTTGCTATGGGGTGGCGAGGCGGCGGAGGGCGTTGGCGTAGCGGTGGGCGGCTTGGGTTTGGGCTTTGCGGGTCAGAGGGCCGGGGAGGCGGGTGTACCAGGTGGCGGGGCGGCTGTAGGCGCGGATGGTGATGTGGATGCCGTCGGGTTCGCGGGTGACTACGAAGGACTCTTCGCCGGAGGCGGGGTGGCCTTGGAGGGTGCCGTAGGCGAAGCCGATGCGGTCGGGCTCGTCGACGGTCCAGACGACGCGGCAGGGGACCGGGAGGCCTAGCTGGCCGATCGGCAGGGCGGTGCGGAGGCGGCCGATGAGCATGCCGGCGCCCAGGCGGCCGAGGGTGTTGGTGCCGATGGTCGCGGGGGTGTCGGTGGCGGTCATCGGGAGGCCTGCGGTGCGGTGCATCCGCCAGGTCAGCAGGGCCTCGCCGGCGCGGCGGAACACCTCGTCGCCGGCGCCGAGCCGGGCCTTGTACTCCATCCGGTGGTAGCCGGGCGGCGTCTCGTCGTACCGGGTGGATCCGACCACGTCGTACGAGAACCGCAGGCTGTCCAGGTCCTCGAGCTTCATCACGTTCCTTTCCCGAGTCGTCGCCAGGCCAGTACCCCGCAGAGCGCGAAGCCGACCGCATTCGCCAGCCCGTGCGTGGCGACCATCCACTCCAACGGTAGGTAGGGCGTCGCCACCACATGACCCAAGGCCCAGGTCACCGCCAGCAGCATGGTGACGACGAGCACGGCGGCGGAGACGACGAGCAGTACGGCGGTCGCCCGGTCGGCCGCACGTGATCGGCGCCAGAGGTTCCACCCGACCAGCCACATGCCGGCCGTCAGTACGGCGGCCCCGGCGAGCTCGACCGGGTCGCCGAGGAAGAACCCGAGCAGCACGATGCCCGTGCCGACCGGCACGCTGATCGCGGCTGCCTTGGTCGAAGTCGTCGCGTCGCCGGCGACGAGGTAGGCGATGAGCGCGGCCGCGAAGCCGGCGAAGTGGAAGTGCGCGACGGTGAGCGAGAGGACCGTCAGGTTGAAGCCGAACAGTGCGTACGACGATCGTTCGGCGACCAGCGCGAGTGCGGCGATCGACGGGGTCGCGAGCGCGGTGTAGAGCGCGATCTCGCGCGGGTGCAAGCGCTTGTGCCGCAGCAGGTCGCGGACGGCGAGTGCAATCAGGACGAGGGTGCCGGCCAGGTAGATCGATGCCAGGGCGATCGATGCCGGGCCGCGGGGGAGCCAGAGCGAGATCACGCCGGGCACTGCGAAGAAGAACCACCAGCGTTGGCCGTCGATTCGGACCGCCCGCCGCGTCAGCGCGAGCCGCCCGGGCGACAGGGTGACGTCGAACCGCCGAGGTAGCAGGGTGAGCCCGAGCGGGACGATGACGAGCATGCCCAGGCTCACCACTGCATGGACGAGCGTGATCAACTGCTCTTCAGGCCGCTGGTGTTGTCCTCCTTGAGTGCCTTGAACAGGGCCAGCGCCTTGGTCCGGTCCCAGCGCACGCCGATGCCGTCCTGCGCCGTCCGGTAGCTGTCGTCGCCGATCGGCACGGTCAGCGTGACGCCGCCGCTGCCGGAGATCGCCCGCATCCCGAGCGCGAACTTGCCGAAGTCGAACAGCCCCATGTCCTTGTCCACAGTCAGCGCGTCGACGCCCTTCGTCGAGACGTTGTAGAAGCGCACCGGGTTCAGGAACGTCGAGGGCGACGCGACCTTCTTCGCGACCGCGCCGACCATCTGGCGCTGCCGCTCCACCCGGCCGAAGTCGTTCTTGCCGTCGGCCTTCCGGGAGCGGACGTACCCCAGCGCGTTGACGCCGTCGAGTTCCTGGCAGCCGGCCGGCAGGTCGATGTGCGCGTCGTCGTCCTTCATTGCCTTGGGCAAGCACATCTCGATGCCGCCGACGCCGTCGATGATCGAGGCGAAACCACCGAAGCCGATCTCGACGTAGTGGTCGATCCGTAGCCCGGTCGCGCCCTCGATGGTCTGGATCAGCAGCGCCGGGTTGCCCTTGCCGATCGCGTACGCGGCGTTGATCTTCCGCTTGTTCTTCTGGCCGGGGACGTCGACCACGCTGTCGCGCGGGATGCTCAGCAGGACGGTCGGGCCGGACTCCGGGACGTGCATCAGCATGATCGAGTCGGTCCGGGCGCCGGCCTCTCCGCCGGTGTGCAGCCGGGCGCGCTCGGCCCGGCTGAGGTCGTCGCGGCTGTCCGAGCCGACCATCAGGTACGTCGTTCCGGGTGTGTCGGCCGGCCGGTCGCCGGTCGGCATCGCGTCGATCTTGTCGATCCGGCTCCACGCGTACAGCGGGACCGCGATCAGCATGAGGACGAACAGCAGGACGATCAGTCCGACGGTCCGGAGGAACCAGTTCCGCTTCTTCTTCGGCTTGGCCGGCGGCCGGTTCACGTAGCGCGGGTCGATGGGCTGCGGTTGACTCATACCCACGACCGTATCGGGGTTCGGTGCCGCTCACGTCACCCCACTGAACGGTTCTACCGGTCAGAAAGTCGATCGCGCCTCCTTCAGAAGGAGGAAATCCGGCCGGAAATCGAACCAGAGCGCCGGAACGCGCGCGGTGACAAGCCGACACGAGCGGTGAACAACCGGGTGAAGTAGGCGGCGTCGTCGTACCCGACCTGCCGTGCGACGGCTGCGACGGACAGGTCCTCCTCGGCCAGGAGAGCCTTTGCCGTGTTGAGTCTTGTGGTCAGGACCAGTTCTTGCGGCGTGGAGCCAGTGGTACGGCGTACCGCCTCGCGCAGCTCTCTCACGGTCAGTCCGAGCTCTGCGGCATAGTCCTGAACGCTCAGCGGCTTGCATGCCAGCGCGGTGAGCTGTG
Source organism: Kribbella sp. NPDC050470 (assembly GCF_044458365.1). NCBI lineage: Bacteria > Bacillati > Actinomycetota > Actinomycetes > Propionibacteriales > Kribbellaceae > Kribbella > Kribbella sp. NPDC050470. The sequence continues at coordinate 392,313 of NZ_JBITHV010000005.1, forward strand.
CAGCCACGTCGTCGTCAGGTGGCGGTGCAGCCTGCGCGATGAGGTCATAGAGCGCAGCAACAGTCTGTACGGCGTTGTGCGCGGTGCTGACGCGCAGCAGCCGAGTAAAGGCGCGGTCGACGGGCCGTGGATCGGAGTAGCGCCGTACTGGCTGGCTGGGATCGAGGTGGCCCAGTGTGGTGAGTGCTGCGGTGGCTGGGCCGCTGAAGAGCGTCCAGGACTGCCGCCAGCGCGTGGTGGGCCGGTAGCCGTGCAGCACGCCCGGGTAGAGCCAGAGCATGGCCGGCGCATGTATCTCGGACAGTTGGCGGTCTGGGCCGTGCAAGAGGTGGCCGCGTCCCTCCTTGATCCAGACGAGGGCGTGACAGCCGAGGGCGCGTTCTGGGGTGGGTCCCTTTGGGTTCTCCTGCTCGCCGACACCGAGGCAGAAGAGTCCAAGTTCTCGTTCAGGGATCCCTGGAGTCAGGTAGGTCGACCAGTTCGGCACGTGACAAGAGTCCAAGAAATGGGTCGTCGGTGTCCATTCCAGTTGTCGGCCGTCGCCGGGTGGAATGGGTGGTGTGCTGACTTCCAACGGATATGTGCTGGACGAGTCCGACCGCCGGCTCGGCGAGCTGAGCGTCGTACCGGACCGGGAACGCAGGGACTTGCCGCGGTTGCAGGAGCGGCTGCACGAAGACGGATACCTGTATCTGACCGGGCTGCTGGATCCCTCGACCGTGCTGGGGTTTCGGCAGCACTACTTCGGGCTGACTGGTGGCGTCACCGATCGGGCGTCGTACCGGAGGGTGCTGTTCGACCAGATCGTGCCGGGGCCGGAGTACGCCGCCTTCTGCACGCAGCCGGCGCTTCGCGGGTGGTTCGAATGGTTCCTGGGTGCGGAGACGTTCCTGCACCGGCGGAAGATCATCCGGCAGACCGCGCCAGGTGAGAACGGCATCGGTACGGCGACACAGGCGCACTACGACCTGGTGTACCTCAGAGGAGGCAGTGACCAGGTGCTGTCCGCGTGGATCCCGCTGGGCGACTGTCCGGTCGCCCGCGGCGGCCTGACGTACCTGGAAGGCAGTCACCACCGCGTGCTCGAGGAGGAGGCGTCAGGACTGCGCAAGCGGCCGGCTGCGTCGATCACTGCGGACCTGCCGGGGCTGGCGGACGAGTACGACGCGCGCTGGCTCGTCACCGACTACGCAGCTGGTGACGTGGTCATCCACACCGCGCACACCGTCCATGCGGCCCTCGACAACGTGTCGACGGACATGCGGTTGTCCACCGACATCCGCTACCAGCGGGCCGACGACGCGATCGACGGTCGCTGGCAGAACCACTGGCACGACCAGGACGGGCTGTGAGCCTCATCGACGACCACAGAGGCGGCAAAGTTCCCGTGATGCCGGGGTTGACCGAAATGCGGATGCTTCTCGCTAACGACAATCATTTCGGTTAAGGTGCTGGCGATCGACCGGTACGGCGGCTGAGGTGCCGTCCCGGCGGCACGAGTCTGAGGAGAGCCGTGAATCGCAGCGAGCTGGTCGCCGGCGTGGCGCAGAAGGCGGGCATTCCGCGGAACCAGGCCGAGAAGGTCCTCGACGCGCTGGGCGACGTCGTCACCGAGGCGGTGCACAAGGGCGACAAGGTGTCGCTGACCGGCCTGCTCAGCATCGAGCGGGTGATGCGTGCGCCGCGCACCGGCCGCAACCCCCAGACCGGCGAGCCGCTGTCCATCCCGGCCGGCTACTCCGTCCGGTTGTCCTGCGGCAGCCGTCTGAAGGCCGCGGCCCGTGGCGACCTGCGCACTATCTCCTAGCGCCGTACTGCGGTCACCCAGTACGGCGTGTCCGGTGTCGGCGGGGTGTTGAAGCGCGCATTCGGCAGATAGAGACGCTTGCCGAAGGCGGCAACCGTGGTCGGGATGTCGAAGTCCGGACTGGTGATCGTGCGGACCAGCGTGCCCCGAGTGCCGGAGCTGTTGAGCCTGACGACCGCGACCTGGTTGAGCTGGTTCTGCACGACGTACAGAGTCCGGCCAAGCACCAGCAGGCCGTCGCCGTTCGTCATCAGTGCGCCGCCGAGGTCGACTCGCTTCGTCACACCGGTCCAGGGGTTCACCTTGAACAGGAAGCCGGTGCTGGACTGCACGACGAGCAACGCGCGGCGGTCCGGCGTCAGTGCGATGCCGTTGAGGTTGAACCCGGGCTGGTGCACGTAGTCGCCGGTCAGCGGGATCGTGCGTACGGCGGACTGTGGAGCCAGCTGGCCGTGCTTGCCGAACGGCACCATGTAGAGCACCGGCTTCTGCGAGTCGGTGAACCAGGCGGCACCGAAGCCGAGGATGACGTCGTTGACGAACGTCGGCGCCGTCGCGAACGTGTACGTCCTGAGGATGTCGCCGCTGCGCGAGTCGACAACGCGGGCGTTGCCGGCCGGGCCGCCGGATACCCACAGCCGGCCGCGGTTGTCCACCTTCAGCCCGACGGACGGCGTACCGGGACCCTGGCTGATCACCTCGCCCTCGCCGGTCCGCAGGTTGGCGGCGTAGATGTCCCCGTCGGCGCGGGAACCGAAGTAGGCGATGCCGTTGCGGATCGCGATGCCCTCCGGCAGGAAGGCGTTGGGTAGCTCGATTCTGGTCGGGAACGACTTGGCGGCGTGGGCCGAGGCCGGTGTGGTGACCAGCCCGAGGATCAGCGCAGGCAGCGCGAGGGTGATCCCCAGTCGGCGAACAAGGCGTGGCATGAGCAGGTTCCTCCCCGGTGTCTGCCGCGGAGTCGGCGCAGTGCCCCAGACGGCCGACGTGCGGCTCGTTGTGCCTTCAACTTATGACAACGAGCCGCACGCGGGAACGGTTCAGCGCTGGACGGCGGTCACCCAGTACGGCGTGTCCGGAGTCGGCGTCGTGGTGAAGCGAGCGTTCGGCAGGTACAGCCGGGACCCGAAGGCTGCCGCAGTGGTCGGTACGTCGAAGTCCGCGCTGGTGATCTCGCGGACCAGCTGTCCCTCGGTGGCGGACGGGTCGATGCTGAGTACGGCGATCTTGTTGAGGCGGTTCTGGACGACGTAGAGCGTCGTACCGATGACGAGGATGCCGTCGCCGTTCGTCATCACGGCGCTGCCGATGTCGATCTTGCGCGTCGCGCCGGTGCTGGCGTCGACACGGAACAGCGAACCGGTCGACGACTGGACGATGATCAGCGCCTTGCCGTCCGGGGTGAGCGCGATGCCGTTGGCGTTGTTGACGTCCGGGACGTGCTGGTAGTCGCCGCTGTACGCGATGGTCTGGACCGCGGACTGAGCGGGCAGACTGCCGTCGCGGCCGAGCGGAACCTTGTAGAGGACGGGCTTGCGGGAGTCGGTGAACCAGGCCGCGTCCTTGCCGACGATGACGTCGTTCACGAAGGTCGGTGCGGTCGTGGTGAAGGTGTAGCTCGCGAGCACCGTTCCGGTGCGGGTGTCGATGACGCGGCCGTTGCCACCGGCTGCGCCGGCGACGAACAACCGGCCGCGGTGGTCGACCTTGAGGCCGAGCGAACCCGTTCCGGGTCCTTCGGTGATCACCTTGCCCTGGCCGGTCTTCAGGTCGGCGGCGTAGATGTCGCCGTCGAGTCGCGAGCCGAAGTACGCCGTGCCGCGGGCGATCGCGATCCCTTCCGGCTGGAAGCCGTTCGGCAACTCGATGCGGGTGGGGAACGTGGTCGTTTGCGCGGAGGCCGAGGTGCTGACGAAGCCGAGCATCAGCGCCGGGACGCTGAGGACGGCGGTGAGCCTACGGACGAGGCGTGGCATGGGCGGGGGTCCCTCCTGATCCGATGTGTTTACCAGATCAACGGTAGGGGCCTGTGGATAGTTCAGAGCGGTCGCCGAGGACACCGGGTACTGTCGCTGACAGCAACATCAGGCGAACTCAGGCAAGGGGCTGGGATGACTGCAGGGATCGACATTTCGGGTCTGTCCGAGACGGTGCGGCCGCAGGACGACCTGTACCGACACGCGAACGGGCCGTGGCTGGAACAGCACGAGATCCCGGCGGACAAGGCCATCTACGGCGCCTTCCACGCGTTGTCGGACACCGCCGAGCAGGACGTCCGCGCGATCGTCGAGAAGACCGTCGCGGCCGGGCATCCGGAAGGCAGTGAGGCGCGCAAGGTCGCCGACCTCTACAGCAGCTTCATGGACACCGAGACGATCGAGCGGCTCGGCGCCGAGCCGATCGCCGACCAGCTCGCGCTGGTCCGCGGGATCGCCGACACCGGCGACCTGGTCGCCGCGCTCGGCACGCTCGAGCTGCAGGGCGTGTCCGGCGTGTTCCACACCTGGATCGACGCCGACGCGAAGAAGTCCGACGAGTACATCGTGTACTTCATGCAGGGTGGGATCAGCCTGCCCGACGAGTCCTACTACCGCGAGGACACGTTCGCCGAGATCCGTACCGCGTACGTCGCGCACGTCGCGCGGATGCTCGAGCTGGCCGGACTGCCCGACCCGGCGGGAGCCGCCGAGCGGATCATGGAGCTCGAGACCCGGATCGCCTCTGGGCACTGGGACCGGGTCAAGGATCGCGATGTCACGCTGACCTACAACAAGCTGGACCGGGGTGGGCTCGACGAGCTGACTCCCGGGTTCGACTGGTCGCGGTGGCTCGAGGGTGCCGGCGTACCGGCGACTGCTGTCGAGCAGGTCGTCGTACGCGAGCCGGACTTCTTCACGGCGGCCGCGGGTGCGCTGAAGGAGGTCGAGCTCGAGCGGTGGAAGGAGTGGCTGAGCTGGCGGATCGTGCACGACGCGGCGCCGCTGCTGAGCTCAGCTTTCGTCAATGAGAACTTCGCCTTCTACGGCAAGACGCTGACCGGTGCGCCTGAGCTGCGCGAGCGGTGGAAGCGCGGTGTCGGCGTGGTCGAGTCCGCGCTGGGTGAGGCGCTCGGCCGGCTGTACGTCGCCGAGCACTTCCCGCCGGCGGCGAAGGCCCGGATGGTCGAGCTCGTGGCCAACCTGGTCGAGGCCTATCGGCAGCGGATCGACGCGCTCGACTGGATGGGGCCGGAGACTCGGCAGCGCGCGCTGGACAAGCTCGCCGCGTTCGTGCCGAAGATCGGCTACCCGGACAAGTGGAAGGACTACAGCGCGCTCGAGACCGACCCGGCCGACCTGTTCGGCAACGTGCGGCGGTCGGTCGCGGTCGAGACCGCGCGTGAGCTGGCCAAGCTCGGGCAGCCGGTGGACCGGACCGAGTGGAAGATGACGCCGCAGACGGTCAACGCGTACTACAACCCGCGGATGAACGAGATCGTCTTCCCGGCGGGCATCCTGCGGCCGCCGTTCTTCGACCTGGACGCCGACGACGCGGTCAACTACGGCGCGATCGGCGCGGTGATCGGGCACGAGATCGGCCACGGCTTCGACGACCAGGGCTCGCGGTACGACGGCGACGGCAACATCAACGACTGGTGGACCGACGACGACCGGGCCGCCTTCGAGCAGCGCACCGACAAACTCGTCGCGCAGTACGACGCCCTCTCGCCGGCCGAGACGCCCGGCCAGCACGTGAACGGCAAGCTCACCCTCGGCGAGAACATCGGCGACCTGGGCGGCCTGTCGATCGCGTACGTCGCCTACGAGCTGTCTTTGGACGGCGCCGAGCCCCCGGTCATCGACGGCCTCACCGGCAGCCAGCGGTTCTTCCTCTCCTGGGCCACCGCCTGGTCCACCAAAACCCGCCCCGAAGAAGCCGCCCGCCGCCTCGCCATCGACCCCCACTCCCCACCCGAGTTCCGCTGCAACGCAGTCGTCAAGAACATCGACGCCTTCCACACCACCTTCAACACCACCGACTCCGACACCATGTGGCTAGCCCCCGAAAACCGAGTCCGCATCTGGTAACTCGACCGGTTTCGGTCTACTGGCAACCCGGCAGCTCGCCGTCTCAGCGCGGCGGGCTTGCCGGGGTCTAGTCGATCGTGCGGTTGGCCTGTCGTAGAAGCCGATGGCTCGGACACCCACCAGAACCCCGAGCGGGTTGGTAGCCGACTAGCCACCTGACAACCACCACCCGATAGCCCGGCAGTCCGGCGTACCAATCAACCCACAAGCCCACCCCACACGCGATGAGCCGCCGGCCTGCATTCGGTAGTGCGCCGGCCCGCCTCACCAGCCACCCCGGTGGTTGGGCTGACCACCAGCAACCCGGAGGCCGCGAGGTACGGCGGTGCCCCGCGCGGATTCACCGAGTACGACGGCGATCCGCGCGGGTTCACCGAGTACGGCGACGGCCCGTCGAAACAGCTGCACCGCTTCGGCAGCCCCCTGAAGCCGGAGATCCTGCGACCAGCAACCCCGGTGGCCTGTGCGGGTTCACGCCGTACGGCGGCGGTCCGTCGAGACAGTTGCTCCGGTTCGGCTGGTCGCTGGAGCCGGTGGTCCTGCGACCAGCGACCCCGGTGGACTGTGCGGGTTCACGAGGTACGGCGGCGGCCCCCTGCGGGCAGGCAGTACGGCGGTTGCCCGTGCGGGTTGAACGGGTATGGCGGTGGTCCGTTGAGACAGATGCTCTGGTTTGGCTGGCTGTTGAAGTTGGTGGTCCGGCGACCAGCGGTCTCGGTGCTCCCACGACCTTGCGTGAGGTGCGTGGTGTGCTTGCTGGGGAGCGGGGGTGGGTGCACGCTGTCAGTGGCCGCTCTGGTTTTGCGCGGCGGACGCGGATTCTGGTGCCCGGCATCTCCGATCCGGCCGGGCCGCGGCAGTGGGAGGCGGGATGGACGAGTCACAGGCGCTTCGGCGTGCGGGGTGGGCTGGGGCTGCTTCGGTTGTGCTGCTTGTTGTTGGGGTGGCGCTGGGGGCATTGGTTGGCGTTGACGCGCCAGGTATGTCGGACGCCGCCATACTCGAGAGGATCGACGACGGCGCGCGGCAGACTGCGGCCGGGATTGGGCTGCCGGTGCTTGGCGCGGGGGTTGCTCTGCTGCTCTGGTTCGTCGTCGGGCTGCGGCGGGTTCTGGATCGGCTGTCGGGCGGTGACCCACTTGCGCACGCGACCGTGCCGGCGGCGGCGCTGTTCGGCGGGCTGCTGATCACCGGGGTGTCGCTCGACGTGTCGAGTGCGGTCACGGCATGGTCGGACGAGTTCACTCCCGATCCGGACACCGCCCGCGTGCTCGGCACGGCGGGGCTCGCCGTCGCGCTCACCGGGTTGGTCGGCGGCGCGGCGCTGGTCGGCGTGACGACGCGGATCGTCCAGCAGGCACGCGCCTTGCCGAGGTGGGCCGTGCGGCTGTCGTACTTTGCCGCCGTGCTGTGCCTGTCCGGCTTCTGGAGTGGGGGTGTGGCGTCCGCGGTCTTCATGCTGTGGCTCATCGGAGCCGTCATCGGCGTGCTCCGTGCGGCGCGGCGGACACCGCCGACGTCGGCTGTCCCGGCGCAGGACGCACCGGCTCCAGAGGCGGTCCGCCCGCCTCCGACAACCAGCTGACGCCGGGACACGTCCTGAGCAGCGCTGGCGTCACAACCTGGCATCCCGCCGCCAGCGCCCGGCAGCTCGCGGCCGTTGGCGTTGAGCTGCCGGGTTGGTTCGGGTCAGGAAGCCATCCAGTTTTGGAGGGCCTCTACTTCGCGGGGCATGGCGTCTGAGAGGTTCTCGGTGCCGTTGTCGGTGATGAGGATGTCGTCTTCGATGCGGATGCCGATGCCGCGGAGGTCTTCGGGGACGGTGAGGTCGTCGGACTGGAAGTAGAGGCCTGGCTCGACGGTGAGGACGTAGCCGGTCTGGACCTGGCCCTTGCGGTACTTCTCCTCGCGTGCGGACGCGCAGTCGTGGACGTCGAGGCCGAGCATGTGGCTGACGCCGTGCAGGGTGTAGCGCTGGTAGAGCATGCTCTCCGGGTCGAGCGCCTCCTCTGCGGACACCGGCAGCAACTCCATCGCGTCGAGGCCGTGCACGATGACCTCCATCGCGGCCTCGTGGCCGGCGCGGAACGCCGCACCCGGCCGGAGCGCAGCGATCCCCGCGTTCTGCGCGTCGAGCACCAGTTGATACAGCTCGCGCTGCCGCGGCGTGAACTCACCACTGACCGGCAGCGTCCGAGTGATGTCCGCGGTGTACAGCTGCCGGTTCTCCACACCCATGTCCAGCAGCATCAGCGTGCCGTCGTCGACGGTGCCGTCGTTCTCGATCCAGTGCAGCGTGGTCGCGTGCGGTCCGGCGGCGGCGATCGAGGTGTAGCCGACATCGTTGCCCTCGGCCCGGGCCCGGCGCCAGAACGTGCCCTCGATCCAGCGCTCTCCGTACTCGCGGACCTTGTCCATCTCGGCGAGTACGTCGGAGAAGCCGCGGTGCGTGATCGCGACGGCGTTGCGCAGCTGCTCGATCTCGAACGGGTCCTTCACCAGCCGGAGCTCGGACAGCGTCGCGGCCAACTCCCGGTCCTTGGCGGCCTCCGTCTTCGTGCCGCTCAGCAGCGCGGCGATCGACTCGTGCTCCGCGCGCCGTGCCCGGGTCGGTAAGTCGCCCTTGAGCGCGTCGGCGAGACCGTCGACGTGTCGGGTTTCGATGCCGAACTCCTTGGCGGTCTCGGTCAGCGACGGGCGCCGGCCGGCCCACAGCTCGCCGTACATCCGGTCGCGCCAAAACTCCTCGCCCTGGCCGCGGTCGGCGCGCGGGCGGAAGTACAGGATCGCGTCGTGGCCGCTGGTGCCGTTCGGCTCGAGCACGAGCACCGAGTCGGAGGTCTGGTTGCCGGTCAGCCACACGTAGTCGGTGTGCGGGCGGAAGACGAAGTCGGTGTCGTTCGACCGGACCTTGTACGTGCCGGCCGGGATCACCAGCCGCTCGCCCGGGAACGCCTGCGACAGCGCATCCCGCCGCTTCGCCGCCCACACGCCGACGTCGCTGAGCGTCACGTCCTGTCGCTCGGAGTCGGCCCACCCCGAGTTCATGAACGCCCGGAGCTTCGGGTTCGGCTCGTTGTCGTGTGACGCAGTCTTCGGCGCCGACTCGTCAGCCGCGGCGGCACCAGCGCCGGCGTTGGCTGCAGTGGTGGTCTCCGGAGCGGTGTTCTCGGCTGCGGTCGTCTCGGCTGCGGTGGTCTCGGTCGTGTCCGTCATCGTCGACCAGTCCTCGTCTCGGCGCGGGGCTGTAGTTCAGCGCTGGTTGTGCAGTTGGTCGCCGCGGAGCGTGCCGCTGTCCGGCAGCGCCTCGGCGGGGTCGGAGCCGATGCGAGTGATCGCATTGTGCTCGTCCACGAAGACTACGCTCGGCTCGAACACCTTCGCCTCCGCGGTGTCGAACATCCCGTACGCGATCAGGATCACCAGGTCGCCGGGATGGATCAGGTGCGCCGCCGCCCCGTTGATCCCGACCACCCCGGATCCGCGCGGCCCTTCGATCAGGTACGTCGACAGCCGGTTGCCGTTGGTGATGTCGACGATGTCCACCTTCTCGCCGGGCAGCAGGTCCGCCGCGTCCATCAGTTCGGCGTCCAGCGTGCACGACCCGACGTAGTCCAGATCCGCCTGCGTCACCGTCGCCCGGTGCACCTTCGACTTCATCATCTCGCGCCACATGCCCGCCATGATCCAGCCCGCCCACCACCCCGTCAGTAACCCCCATCACCCAACCGGTTAACCCGCCCGCCAGACGTGGCCGGCCTGGGCGATGGCTCGCCCAGGCCGGACCGGGCGCTAGTGGTGGGTGAGCTCGGGTTGTCGGGAGGCAGGCGCGGCGGTGGTGGTGCGGAGGGAGTCGCCTTCTACGTCGACGTTGGGGAGGAGGCGGTTGAGCCAGCGGGGGAGGTACCAGGCGGAGCGGCCGAGGAGGGCCATGACGGCGGGGACGATGGTCATCCGGACGAGGAAGGCGTCGATCGCCACCGCCAGGGCCAGGCCGAAGCCCATCTCGCGGATCAGGGTCTGGCTGGACAGGATGAAGCCGGAGAAGACGGCCGTCATGATGACCGCGGCCGCGGTGACCACGCGGGCGCCGTGGGCGAAGCCGTCGACGACCGCGGTCCGGGGCTCGGCGCCGTGGACGTGTTCCTCGCGCATCCGGGTGACCAGGAAGATCTGGTAGTCCATCGCGAGGCCGAACACCACGCCGATCAGGAAGATCGGCAGCATGCTGATCACCGGTCCGGTCTGCCCCTCGATCCCGAACAGCCCGGCCAGCCAGCCCCACTGGAACACCGCGACCACCGCACCGAACGTCGCCGCGACCGTGAGCAGGAAGCCCAGCGTCGCTTTCAGCGGCACCAGCAGCGAGCGGAACACCAGCATCAGTAGCAGGAACGCGAGCCCGACCACCAGCAGCAGGTACGGCACCAACGCATCGCCGAGCTTGTCCGAGAAGTCGATGCTGATCCCGGTCGCGCCCGTCACTGCGACCTCGGCGCTGTCGTTCTCCGGCAGGCTCCTGATCGCCTGCACCAGGTCGCGCGTCTGCGTCGTCCCCGGGCCGCTCGACGGGATCACCGTCAGCAACGCCGTGTCCCCGGCCGGGTTGAACGTCGGCGGCGTCACCATCGTGACGTCCGGCAGTGCACGTACGGCGGTCGCCGTGGCGTCGGCCGCCGTCCGCGGATCGGCGGCCCCGCCGGCGTCGACCACCACCATCAGCGGGCCGTTGAAACCAGGCCCGAAGCCCTCGGAGAGCAGGTCGTAGGCCTTCCGCTGAGTGGAATCGGGAGCCGCCGTGCTGTCGTCCGGCAGACCGAGCTCGAGGTCCGTCGCCGGGATCGCCAGCGCGCCGAGGCCGATCACGGTCACCATCAGCACCGCCACCGGCCGCCGCGTGACGAACCGCGCCCAGCGACGCCCGGCCGTCATCCGCCCGGCCGCCTCGGGATCACCGGCCCGCAGCCCCGGGATCCGCCCGCCGAGCACCCGTCGCCCGGCGAAGCCCAGCAGCGCCGGCAGCAAGGTCAGCGCGATCGCAACGGCCAGCACGACGGTGAAGGCGGCCGCCAGCCCCATCTGGGTGAGGAATGGGATGTCGACGATGAACAGCCCGGCCAGCGCGATCACCACGGTCAGCCCGGCGAACACCACCGCGGACCCGGCCGTGCCCACCGAGCGGCCGACCGCCTCCTCGGGTTCCAGCCCGGTGCTCAGCTCGTGCCGGTACCGCGACATGATGAACAACGCGTAGTCGATCGACACCGCGAGCCCGATCATCAACGCCAAAATCGGCGTCCCGGAGCCGATGTCGATGAAACCGGTCGCGGCCGTGATCGCGGTGACCCCGATGCCGATCCCGATGATTGCCGACAGCAACGGCAGGCCGGCGGCGATCAGCGAGCCGAAGGTGATCAGCAGCACGACGGCAGCCACGCCGAGCCCGATCACCTCGGTCAGGCTCTGCTCGTCCTGCACTTGCATGGCGTCACCGCCGTACTCGACCGTGAGACCGGCGGCGCGCGCCGGCTCGACCGCGGCGGCGACCGCCTCCTGGGCCTCAGGCGTGACCTCTTGCGCGGTCACGTCGTACGTGACTTGGGCGTAGCCCGTGCGGCCGTCGGCGGAGATCGCCTTGGCGGTGAACGGGTCGAGGACGCGGGCGACCTGTGGCGCGGCCTCGATCCGGCCGAGGGTCTCCTGCACCTCCGCGGTCGCGGCGGGATCAGTGAGCTTCTGCCCGTCCGGAGCCCGGAAGACGATGCGTGCGGTCCCGGCATCGGCGCCGGCCTGCGGGAAGCGCTCGTTGAGCAGGTCCGCCGCGCGTTGCGACTCGGTGCCCGGGATCGAGAAACCGTCGGCGGTCGAGCCCGACAGGGTGGCCGCGCCGGCAACGCCGGTGGCCAGCAGACCGAGCCACACCAGCACCACCAACCGGCGCCGGCGGAAAGCGAACCGGCCGAGCCGGTAGAGGAAGGTAGCCATGCCGCCGATCGTTCCGGCCGAGCGTTGTAGCCCGCGTCGGTCAGCCGTGGGCTTCTCGACGTACTGCGGACGCCGTACGGCCTACTGCGTTTGCGGTACGTCGGTGGCGGCAGTCGTCCCGGGACGGACCAGGCCGGTCTGGTACGCGACCACCACCAGTTGTGCGCGGTCGCGGCAGTCGAGTTTCACCATCGCGCGATTGACGTGCGTCTTCGCGGTCGAGGGGGACAGCACCAGCCGTTCGGCGATCTCGTCGTTGGTCAGGCCGAGGGCGACCAGGCTGACGATCTCGCGCTCCCGGTCGGTGAGCACGTCGAGCGCGGACGGGCCGACGTCCTGCCCGATCCGGGGCTCGGCCAGGAAGCGATTCATCAGGCCGCGGACCGCCTTCGGGGACAGCAGCGCGTCGCCGCGGGCGACCACTCGGATCGCATTGATCAGCTCGGCCGGTTCGACGCTCTTGCCGAGGAACCCGCTGGCGCCCGCCCGGATCGCCTCGAAGACGTACTCGTCCACCTCGAACGTGGTCAGGATCAGCACCTTCACCCCGGCCAGCGCCTCGTCCGCGGTGATCTGCCGGGTTGCCGCCAGGCCGTCGACCTCGGGCATCCGGATGTCCATCAGGATCACGTCGGCCCGCTCGGTCCGGGCCCGCTCGACCGCCTCCCGGCCGTTCGACGCCTCAGCAACGACCTCCAGATCGGGTGCTGAGTTCACCAGCACCCGGAACCCGCTGCGAATCAGCGTCTGGTCGTCGGCCAGCAAGACCCGGATCGTCACTCACATCTCCCGTCTCGAGAGGAAGCACAGCATGGACGCCGAACCCGCCCCCGGGCTCCGGTCCGGTGCGCAGGTCCCCGCCCACAGCCGACACCCGTTCCCGCATCCCGACCAGACCGTGTCCGGCGCCGAGGCCGGCCGGTGGGGCTGCGAGTGAGGTGGTGCCGTTGGGGCTGGGCGGAGCGCTGTTGGTGATGTCGATCGCCAGCGCCCCCGGGTGGCGGGACAGCTGGAGGTGGGCGGTGGCGCCGGGGGCGTGTTTGAGGACGTTGGTCAGGGACTCCTGGACGATGCGGTACGCCGTGAGCTCGATGACGTCGGGGAGGTCGCCGATGGAGTCCGGAACCTGCCAGTCGACCTGGACGCCGGCGGCGGTGAAGGAAGCGATCATGGCGCCCAGCTCGTGGAGCGACGGGGCGGGCGTGGTCGGCAGGGACGAGCCGGAGCGGCGGAGTATGCCGAGGAGAACGGTGAGCTCCTGCAGCACCGTGCGGCCGCCGGACCGAACGAGGGCCAGGGCTCGCTCGGCCTCCTCCGGCTGGGTCCTCAGCACGTGGGCGGCGACGCCGGACTGGACGTTCATCAGGGCGATGTGATGGGCGATGACGTCGTGAAGCTCGTGGGCGATGCGGAGCCGCTCCTCGATCACCCGGCGCTGGGCCTCCTCCTCGCGTGACTGCTCCGCGCGCAGCGCCCGCTCCTCCAACTCCTGTTGCAGGGCGCGCCGGTACCGCACGGCCTCCGCGACCGCGCCCGCGAAGAGCACCAGGAACATCAGGCCCAGGTTGTCGAGCACGTTGCCGTCGGAGACCGGGGCGTCCGCGACCAGGGTCACCAACGCGACCACGCAGACGGCGATCGAGCGGGTCCGGCGGTCCTTCTCCATCACGACCGTGTAGACCGCGCAGGCCATGAACAGCACGATCGGGCTCTTGCCCTGCTCGACGATGAGGTAGGTGGTCGTGACGATGGTGGTCACACCGAGCACGACGAGCGGCGCGAGCCGGCGAAGCGCGAGCGCGATCGCCGCGACGACCGTCAGTACCACGACCGTCGGCGTCAGCTGGATCCGCTCGCCGACGTGCCGGCTGCCCGGCACGATCAGGTTGAGGGCCAGCAGGGTCAGTGCGAGGCCGTGATCCAACGCCAACGGGTGCCACTTGAAGTCGCGGCAGAACCGCAGCAGCGCGCCCATTCCCTCACAGTACGTGGTCACCCACCGAAACCACGTCTGCCAGCGGCTGTATCCGCGCCGTACCGCAGGTGTAGTACGGCGCCGTACCGCAGGCGGCGTACAGCTCAGAGAGCAGATGCCTTGACGGCTAGCTCGCGGAGGGCCGCGTAGCGCGGGCGCAGCTCGGCTACTCGGGAGACCTCGGCCGCGACCGGTGTCAGGTGCTCGCCACCGGGCGAGGGGGACAGGCCGAGGGCGACTGCGGCCGCACCGCGGGCACCGACCTCGGCCTCGGCGCAGACAGTGGTCGGACGGGCGAACGTGGCCGTCAAGCAGCGCCGCCACCAGGCCGACGCGTCGATCCCGCCACCACCCAGGACCACCGAGAGCTCACGGTCGAAGAGTGCATCCAGCATCCGCAGCCCGAGGTCGATCTCCAGCGACGCGCCCTGCAACGACGCCGCCAGCAAGTCCTCACCGCTGTCGTCGAACGACAGCCCGAAGTACACCCCAGACCCGCTCGGCACCGTCGCCGGCGGCCGAGTCCCCGCCTGGAACGGGATCGCGATCACCCGCGACGACCCGATCTCCACACCGCGCGGCTCCTCGGCCTCCAACTGCAGTACGCCGGTCAGCCAAGCGTGCAGGTTGCCCGCAGCCGAGAACGCCATCCCGGTCACCGCACGCTCGTCGTCCACCCGGTACCGCCACAGCTCCCACGGCAACTCCGGCGCGTCCGCGATCGGGTGCACCACGCGTACGGCGGCCGACGTCCCCACCGTCACCGCGGCAGTCGTCTCGTCGTACCCACCGGTCCCGACGTTCGACGCGGCGCCGTCACCCGTCGGGGGATGCACCGGTACGCCGACCAGCGCCGGCCACCGGCGTCCGAACTCCGAAGACAACGACCCGGTCCACCCGGACGCGACGATCGACGGCAACTGGTCGGCCTTCGCGCCGGCGATCTCCAGCGCCTCCTCGTCGTACACACCCCGAGCAAGGTCGAGCGTCCCCGTCCCGGACGCAATCGACACCGAGGTCACCCGTTCGCCCGTGAGCCGCTCCAGCACCAGATCAGGCAGACCGGCGAATCCAGCCGGCGAGAGCTCGGAGAGCAGCCAAGGAATCCGCCGCGTCCAGTAGAGGCGGTGCAGCCAGGACCCGGTGCGCGCGTGGAAGCTGTGCTCGTCGAAGGACGAGCCGAGATCCAGGTGCACGGACCGGGTGTCTGCCCAGGTGATCACCGGCGTCAGCGCCGCGCCTTTGTTGTCGAGGGCAACGATGGAGTGCCACTGCGAGGAGAGCACGATCGCGCCGATGTCGTCGAGGTGCCCGTTCTGCTGGAGCTCGTCCAGGCAGCCGAGCAGGCCCTCGACGTACTCGTGCAGGTCCAGCGTGGCCGACCCGCCGGTCGCGTACGTCGGCGAGATCTTGTAGCGCGCCAGCGCACCCGGGATCGGGGCCGCGTCGGCGGCTGACAGCACCAGCGCGCGGGCAGACGACGTACCGAGATCGAGTGCGAGGACCCGGCCGTCAGTCTTCGTCATGCAAGGCCTTCAGGAAGCTCGCGGCCCAGACGTTCACGTCGTGTGCGGCCAGGTGCTTGCGCATCGCCTTCATCCGGCGGCCGAGCTGGCGGTCGTCGGTGTTCATCGCGTCGACGATGGTGTCCTTCATCCCGTTGATGTCGTGCGGGTTCACCAGGAACGCCTGCCGGAACTCGTCCGCAGCACCGGCGAACTCACTCAGCACCAGGGCCCCGGTGTCGTCGTACCGGCAGGCGACGTACTCCTTGGCGACCAGGTTCATGCCGTCGCGCAGCGGCGTCACCACCGCGACGTCCGCGGCCCGGAACAGCGCGGCCATCTCGGTCCGCGAGTACGACGTGTGCAGGTAGTTGATCGCGGGTGTGCCGATCCGGCCGTGCTCGCCGTTGATCCGGCCGACCAGCAGCTCGATCTCGTCCCGCAGCACCCGGTACTGCTCGACCCGCTCCCGCGACGGCGTCGCCACCTGCACGAACACGGCGTCGTCGACCGAGACCCGCTTCTCGTCCAGCAGCTCGCCGAACGCGCGCATCCGCTGCCGGATGCCCTTGGTGTAGTCGAGCCGGTCCACGCCGAGCAGGATGTGGGCCGGGTCGCCGACCTCGTGGCGGATCTCGGCAGCGCGGGCCTCGGTCTCCGGCTTGCGGGCGAGGTCCTCGAGCTCGCCGACGTCGATGGAGATCGGGAACGCCTTGGCCCGGACGATCCGGTCGTCGGGCAGGTGGATCCGGTCGCCGCGGGTACGCAGACCCATCCGGTTGCGGGCCAGCCGGGCGAAGTTCGACGCGGCGCCGGGCCGCTGGAAACCGACCAGGTCCGCGCCCATCAGCCCGTCCAGGATCTGCCGCCGCCACGGCATCTGCGCGAACAGCTCGGTCGGCGGGAACGGGATGTGCAGGAAGAAGCCGATCCGTACGTCGGGACGCAGCCGGCGCAGCATCGCCGGGACGAGTTGCAACTGGTAGTCGTGCACCCACACGTCGGCGCCGTCGTCGGCGGCCTCCGCGGCGGCCTCCGCGAACCGCCGGTTCACCGCGACGTAGGACTCCCACCACTCGCGGTGGAACTCGGGCGCCACGATCACGTCGTGGTACAGCGGCCACAGCGTCGCGTTCGAGAACCCCTCGTAGTACAGCCGCACGTCCTCGGCGGACAGCAGCACCGGCACCAGGTGCATGCCGTCGTTGTCAAAGGGATCGAGCTTCTCGTCGGCGCTGCCGGTCCAGCCGATCCAGGCCCCGTGGTGACGCTGCATCACCGGGGCCAGCGCGGTCACCAGACCGCCTGGGCTGCGGCGCCACGCCGTACTGCCGTCGGGCATCTCGATCCGGTCGACCGGCAGCCGGTTGGCCACCACTACGAAGGAACTGCGTCCGTTCGGCATATTTTCTTATCCACCCAGGTCTTCGTTGTCACCGGGGTACCTGACCCCGATCTGTCTACGGGTCTCGTCGAGCAGCTCGAGGATCTCGATCGTCGCGGCATGCGGCAGGGACGGCACCTCGACGAGACCATGACGCAGCGCGCGCATCACGTCGGCCGCCTCATAGTGGTACCCAAGGCCATGCATCGGGACGTCGATCCGCTCCTCGCCGGCCGCCGTACGGCGCACGTAGTACTCGGGGTGGTGGAAGCGGTGCGGGAGCAACAGGCTGCCGTCCTGGCCGCTGATCGCTGCTGTCCACGGGTTCTGCGAGCGCAGGCCGCAGGTGAGGGCCGCGACCGCGCCGGAGTCGTACCGCCAGGCCATCGCCACGTTGAGGTCGACGCCGTTCTCGTTGAGTGCGCCGACCGCCTTGATCTCGGCGGGCCGGCCGAGCGCCAGGTAGGTGAAGGTCATCGGGTAGATGCCGCCGTCCATCAGCGAGCCGCCGCCGAGGGCGGGGTCGAGCAGGCGGGCGGGCAGCGACGGCTTGTGGAAGGCGAAGTCCGCGACCACCTGCTGCGGCTCGCCGATCACGCCGCTCGCGAGGTCCGCGAAGACGGCCTGGATCACGGGGTTGGTCCGCATCCACATCGCCTCGGCGAACAGCGTCTTGTGCTCGGCCGCGACGGCGACCAGGTCACGCGCCTGCTTGGCGGTCAGCGTGACCGGCTTCTCGCAAAGCACCGCGATCCCGGCCTGCAGCGCGGCCCGGGCGACGGCGTAGTGCTGGGGGTGCGGGGTCCCGATGTAGATCACGTCGACGGTGCCGGAGTCGAGCATCCGGCGGTAGTCGTCGTACGCGTGCTCGATGCCGAACTCGGCGGCGAATCGGTCCGCGCTGTGCTGGGCCCGGGACGCGACCGCGGTCACCACGGCATCGTCGGCAAGAAGCTTCAGATCCCTCGTGAACGACGTGGAAATATTGCCGGTAGCAACGATGCCCCACCTGACGCGGTCTACACCCACTGTGTGAACTCCGGGGTCGGGAACGGTCCGTCTGCACTGATTCTCGCGGTTTCAAAGGCGTGAGCCAAGCGAATGAGGGTGGCATCACTCCGGCCGGTGCCACTGAACGTGATCCCGACCGGCAGTCCGGCGACCAGCCCGGACGGCACCGAGAGCAGCGGGTAGCCCGCCAGTGCGGCATGCGAGGACGAGCTGCCGAGCACGTGGTCGCCGTTGACCAGGTCGATGGTCCAGGAAGGGGAGTACGACGGGGTGACGAGGGCGTCGAGCTGGTTGTCGCGGAGCAGGTTGTCGATGCCGTCCCGGCCCGCCCGCAGCGCCGTCAGCCGCGCCGCCACGTAGACCGGGGAGCTCAGGCCGTCGGTCGTCGCCGCCCGCTCGAACAGCTCCTGGCCGAACCACTGCAGCTCGACGTCCGCGTGCTCCTTGTTGAAAGCGATCAGATCGTCGAGCGTGCGCGGGCCGCCGGGAGCCCGAGTGGCCAGGTACGAGGCCAGGTCGACCTTGAGCTCATGGGCTAGCACTTGCAACTGGTCCTCGTCGCCGCCTGGGCTCGGTAGCGACAGGTGGTCGACCAGCGTGGCGCCGCAGCGGCTGAGGATCCCGAGCGCGTGCTCGGTGACCTCGTCGAGCCCGGTCGAGTAGCCCCACAGCGGACCTCGCGGTACGCCGATGCGCACATCACTGAGGTCCGTGCCACGGCAGTGCTCGGTGTAGTCGGTGCTGCCGCCGGTCAGCACGGTCAGCAGAGCTGCAGCCTGTTGGACCGTCTTCGTCATCGGCCCGGCGGTGTCCTGCGAGTGCGAGATCGGCACGATGCCCTGCTGCGGGATGAGTCCGACGGTGGGCTTCAGGCCGACGATGCCGTTCAGTGCGGCCGGGCAGACGATCGAGCCGTTGGTCTCGGTGCCGATGGCGTAGTCGGCCAGTCCTGCGGCGACCGCTGCGCCCGATCCGCTCGAGGAACCGCCGGCGGAGCGGTTCAGCGCGTACGGGTTGCGGGTCAGGCCGCCGTACGCGCTCCAGCCGGAGGAGGAGGCGGAGCCGCGGAAGTTGGCCCACTCGCTCAGGTTGGTCTTGCCCAGTACGACGCAGCCGGCCTCACGCAGCCGTCGCACCAGCGGGGCGTCGTGCAGGGGTGGCGGCTGGTCGGCCAGCGCCAGCGAGCCGGCTGTGGTCGGCAGGTCGGCGGTGTCGATGTTGTCCTTGACCAGGACCGGTACGCCGTGCAGCGGCCCGCGCACCCGCCCGTCGTCACGCTCGGTGTCGAGGCGGGCGGCGTGGGTGAGAGCGGCGGGATCAGGGGTGCAGATGGAGTTGACCAGCGGGTCGACCTCACGGCTCCTGGCCTGCAGCTCTTCCACCAGCGCCAGACTGGAGAGAGTTGAGCTCACTTGAACGATCCTGCCAGAGTTGACCTGGTCCGGCTGCCGCGTCAGCGACACGGTGTGTGTCGCTACCTGCGGTGAATGACATCGCTGTTGTTCAGCACGTACAGTGGAGCGCGGACGGACGACCACCGACCGCACAGGAGTTACCTGCTGATGGACAGCGCCAACGCCAGCTCTCCCGGCCCTGCCGAGGCTGCGCCGCCGGCCGTGGCCGGACTCTCCGAGCGGGACGGCGCGATCCTCGCCTTCGAACGGCACTGGTGGAAGTACGCCGGCGCCAAGGAGCAGGCGATCCGGGACCAGTTCCAAATGTCCGCGACCCGGTACTACCAGGTGCTGAACGCGCTCATCGACAGGCCCGACGCCCTCGCCCACGACCCGCTGCTGGTGAAGCGCCTGCGCCGGCTGCGCGCCGCCCGCCAGCGAGCCCGCTCCGCACGCCGCTTGGGTATCGAGGTCTGAGACATGCCTCGCCCGAAGGACGACCGGGGCCAGGTCCTCTCGTCCCTCGTCGCCGTGCTGGCCGTCGTCGCGATCGTGGCCGGGCTGCTGGTGCTGTTCGGCACCCGCGGTAACGACAGCACCGCGGACGAGGGCAAGAACACGCCGTCGCCCAAGCCGGCCGGTGGCCCGTCGACGGTAGGTGCCAGCGTGCCCAGGTCCACACCCACGCCTACGCCGGACCCGACCACCGCCCCGCCTTCGACCACGCCGACCGCCGATCCGAGCACCGAGCCGACGACCGAGCCCGGCAGCGAGCCGACTACAGCACCGCCGGCCACCCAGCCGCCCGCGACGCAGGCGACCACCATCCCGCCGGACCAGCGTCCGGCCGTCGAGGTCTACAACAACACCTCGCGCAAGGGCCTGGCCGACTCGGTCGCGGGCCGCGCGCGGCAGGCCGGCTGGATCGTGGCCGGCGCCGACAACTGGCATGGCAAGGTCGCCGGCAGCACCGTGTACTACCCGCCGGGCATGCTCGACGCCGCCAACCAGCTCGCCCGCGACCTCGGGATCGGCCGCACCAAGGGCGCGCTGGACAACATGAAGAAGGACCGCCTCACCGTGATCCTCACCTCGGACTACACCGGATGAGCACGCCGACCATCCAGACGGAGGCGGGGCGCGAGGGCTGGGAGGCGATCGTCGCCGATCCGGCCACCGCGGTGATCTCGACGGACTTCGACGGCGTGCTGTCCCCACTGGTCGAGGACCCGGCGATGTCCCGTCCGGTGGAAGGTGCGCTCGACGCGCTGGCCCGGCTGGCCCGTTCGGTGAACCAGGTGGCGATCGTCACCGGTCGTCCGGCGCTGGTCGCCACGGAGCTGACCGGTGTGACCGGACACCCTGGGCTCGGGCGTCTCGTCGTACTCGGGCACTACGGGCTGGAGCGGTGGGACGCAGCGACTGGGCGGGTGACCAGTGACCCGGTGCCGTCCGGTGTCGCCGAAGCGCGTGACCGGTTGCCTGGGCTGCTGCAGGAGCTAGGGCTCGCCGATGCGTTCGTGGAGGACAAGGAGAGCTCGCTGGCGGTACATACCCGCCGGATGGCCGATCCGACTGGTGCTTTCGACAGGTTGCGGACACCGCTGACCGAGTTGGCCGAGTCGACCGAGCTGCGGCTGGAGCCGGGCAACCTGGTGCTGGAGCTGCGGCCGCCGGGTATCGACAAGGGGGTCGCACTGCGGCGGCTGCTCGAGGACACCGGCGCTCAGTCCATCCTGTACGCCGGTGACGACCTCGGCGACCTGGCGGCGTACCGGGCGATCGAGGAGCAGCGCAAGACCGGCCTGCGCGCGGTGCTGCTGGCCACGCGGTCGTCGAACGCGACCGAGCTGATCGAGGCCGCGGACATCGTGGTGGACGACCCGGCCGGTGTGGTGACCGTGCTCACGGCTCTTTCGGACGCGATCGCAGCACGCTGAGCGTCTGCGTCAGGGTCTGGCCGAACGACTGGATCGGCCGCTCGACGTACCCGCCGTCCTTGAGGCCGGCGAGCCGCTCGAACGGGTTCCGCGATGCCGGGTCGCCGGTGAGGAACCACGAGACGACGACGCCGACGACGTACAGCGGCCACATCAGCAGCCCGAGCAGGCAGAAGTACTGCCAGGAGTGCCGCTCCTCGTGCCGCACCAGCGCCTCGTCGTCGAAGTACGCCCGCTCGTGCTTGCTGAGCACCACGTTCCCGATCGTGAACGCGCCCGCCACCGGGAACTTGATCTTGTACACGTTCGCGAAGAACAACCCTCGCGGCCCGCGGCTGAACCGGGCTCGCCCGATCACCCCGACCAGCAGGCCGGCAAGAGTGGACAGATTCAGGAAGTTCCCCACGACCTTCACCCGCTGCCACCGAGTCATGCCTCAGTATCAGCCCGTCACCCGACCGATGTCTCGATGTCGCAATCATCCAGTCATGGCGGTAGGATGTCCTAAGAATTGAGACATTAGGACAGCAGTGACCATCTTCAGCACGCCGCAGCCGGATCTCGAGGACCAGCAGGTCCTGGAGCAGATCCACGCGTTCCGGTCCGAGCTGGCCGAGGTGCTGCGGATGCCCCGTCGTTGGGCCGGTGGGCTGAGGCGAAGCATGCTCGCCCGGGCGATCCAGGGGTCCAACAGCATCGAAGGCTACGACGTCGAGCTGGACGACGCCGCCGCCGCCCTCGACGACGAGGAAGCACTGAGCGCGGACCAGCGGACCTTCGCAGAGATTCGGGGATATCGGCAGGCGCTGGGCTATGTCTTGGCGATGGCGAAAGACACGGACTTCCGGCTCGATGTCTCCGCCGTCCGCGGGATGCATTTCATGATGCTGAGCCACGACCTGTCGAAGAGTCCTGGCAGCTACCGGCAAGGTGCTGTTTACGTGCACGACGATGTGACGGGGGAGAACGTCTACGAGGGACCGTCGGCGGAGCAGGTGCCCGGCCTGGTCGCGGAGTTGATGGAGGTGCTGGCCGGTGACGGCGGAGTGGACCCGCTTGTGCATGCGGCGATGGCTCATCTCAACCTCGTGATGATTCATCCGTTCCGCGACGGCAACGGCCGGATGGCCAGGGCGCTGCAGACTCTGGTTCTCTCCCGCGGCGGCATCGGCGAGCCGGCGTTCTCCAACATCGAGGAGTGGCTGGGTGGCAACACCGAGGACTACTACCGCGTCCTGGCCGCAACCGGTGCGGGATCCTGGCATCCCGAGCGATCGGCCGAGTTGTGGGTCAAGTTCAACCTCCGTGCTCACCACATCCAGGCGCAGACGGTGCGGCGACGCTACCGCGAAGCCGGCAAGTTGTGGTTGGCGTTCGACCAGTTGATCGAACAGTTCGGCTTGGCCGATCGGGTGGCAGACGAGCTGTTCGATGCGTCGCTGGGGTTCCGGATCCGCCGCTCGACGTACGTCCGACGAGCCGAGATCGAGCAGCGGACGGCGACGAGGGACCTGGCCAGGCTCACGGAGCTGAACCTGCTCCGACCGGTTGGTGAGACCAAGGGACGCCATTATGTGATGGGCGAACGGCTCGCCGTTCTTGTGCAGGACGTGCTGTCCACGCGCGAGCGGTTGGTCGATCCGTATCCATGGATGCGCGAGCGCTTGGCCGGAGCGGCAACGCCGATCCGCTAGTTGTCCGTGGCGTGAGTAAGACTTGGGGCGTGAGTTCGGTGGTGCGGGTTTGGCGTCCTGGGCGGGTGGTGGATCCGCATTCGGTGATCGGGGGTCTGCGGAAGGGGCCTGGCGATCCGGCGTACGTCTTCGATCCGGTACGGCGCACCGTCTGGCGGGCGACGCGGACGCCGGAGGGGCCGGTGCTGCTGCGGCTGACGCCGTCCCCCTCGACCGGTGAGGTGGAGGCCGAGGCGTGGGGTCCGGGCGCCGGGTGGGCGCTGGACGGGGTGCCGGAGCTGCTGGGGGATGCGGACAGCTGGGACGGGTTCGAGCCGTTGCCGGAGCACCGGGCGCTGGTGGACGCGGCGCGGCGGTTCCCGCACGTCCGGGTGCCGCGGACGCGGGCGGTGTTCGAAGCGATGGCCGCGGCCGGGATCGAACAGGTTGTCACCGGCAAGGAAGCGTTTCGGGCCTGGCGCGTGATCCTGCGCGAGTACGGCGAGACCGCGCCCGGACCGCAGCCGCCGGACGGGCGCGTGATGATGGTCCCGCCGGCGCCCGAGGAGTGGCGGATGATCCCGTCCTGGCAGTGGTTGCGGGCCGGTGTGGAGAACCGTCGTTCGAGGGTCGTGATCACGGCTGCCACTCGGGCCAAGGCGTTGGAGCGGACGCTCGAGCTGACCGACTCCGCGGAGATCGAGCGGCGGCTGCGGTCGTTGCCTGGCGTCGGTGTGTGGACGGCTGCTGAGGTGCGACAGCGGGCGCATGGTGATGCGGACGCGTTCTCGTTCGCGGACTACCACGTGTCCCGCAACGTCTCGTACGCGCTGATCGGCGAGGAGCTCGACGACGACGGCTGTGCGGAGCTGATCGAGCCGTACCGGGGTCACCGGTTCCGTGTGCAGCGGCTGCTCGAGCTGACCGGAGTCGGCCACCCTCGCTACGGCCCTCGCAAGTCCCTGCCGACGCACACGCCGGGTGCGACTCATCGCTTGAGGTAGCCGCCCGCTGGGCACTGGTCCGGCACGATGACGATCGACGGGGACGGGCTGTACCTGGTCGCCGGGTTGGCTCTGCTGCTGGGCGCCGTACTGCCTCGTCTGCTCCGCCAGTACGCCGTCTCCGCGCCGATCGCGTTCCTCGGCGCAGGTCTGTTGCTCGGCCTGGCCGTCGACCGCGCGCAACTCAGCCCGATCGCTGAACCCGAGCTGACCGAGCACCTGGCTGAGCTGACCGTCATCATCGCTCTGATGGGTGTCGGGCTGGCGATCGACCGGCCGATCAGCCTGCTCCGGTGGAGTGTCACGTGGCGGCTGCTGTTCGTTGCGATGCCGGCCTGTGTCGCTGCGCTGACCGGAGTGGGCTGGCTGCTCGGTCTGGCTCCGGCGACTGCGTTGCTGATCGCCGCCGTACTCGCGCCAACCGATCCGGTGCTCGCTTCCGACGTACAGGTTGCCGGGCCGACGACCGGTGAGAGCGCTGAGCCGGACGAGGAGGACGAGGTGCGGTTCGCACTGACGTCCGAGGCTGGGCTGAACGACGGTCTGGCGTTCCCACTCGTCTATCTGGCCGTCTTCGCGGCCACCAAGTCGCACTCGGTGTGGGAGTGGTTTGGTTGGTACGTCGTAGGTAAGACAGTGGTCGGGGTCGCGGTCGGCCTTGGCGCGGGTTGGCTGCTGGGCAAGATGGCGTTCAGTGCGCCCGCGAAGAGCTTCCGGCTGGCGGACTCACGTGAGCCAGTCCTCGCGCTGGCCATGACGCTCGGCGTCTACGGGCTGACCGAGGTGCTGCACGGGTACGGGTTCATCGCGGTCTTCGTCGCCGCGCTCGCGCTTCGGGCGGCCGAGCGGAGTCACGAGTTCCACGCGGAGCTGCACAACTTCATCGGGGAGCTCGAGCACATCCTGACCTGGGGAATCCTGCTGCTGCTCGGCGTCGCGATCACCGGTGGCCTGCTCGAGCCGCTCACACTGGCCGGCGCGGTGAGCGGCGTACTGCTGGTGCTCGTCGTCCGGCCGGTCGTCGCGTGGCTGTCACTCGCACGCTCGGAGCTGGATCGCTCCGAGCGCTGGATGACGGCGGCCTTCGGGGTCCGGGGGGTGACGTCGGTCTACTACCTGGCCGCCGTCGGGGTGCATTTCGCGACCGACCTGCCGTGGCTGTGGGCGACCGTCGGCTTCACCGTCGTGCTGAGCGTCCTTGTGCACGGCGTTGCCGCGACGCCTTTGATGCGTACGCTCGACGGCCGTCGGCGGTGAGCGCGCCTGCGGGCGGCGTGAGCCCGTGCCGGACGGCGGAGGCGGCGTTGATTCCGGCTGCGATCTCCTTCAGAACCTTGAACATGACTCCATCGTCCGCGGCTGGAGGCGTTCCCAGAAGTGGCGCTGGGGACGACTATCGCTAAGATTGTGACATGGGACAACGGACGGTTTCTGTCCTCGCGTACGACGGGATGACGGCCTTCGAGGCCGGGATCGTGATCGAGGTGTTCGGGCTGGCCTGGCCGGACATCGACCAGCCGTGGTACGGGCTGAAGGTCTGCACCGAGACACCGGACCCGATCCGCGTGCTCGGCGGCGCCACGCTGAGCACCCCGCACGGCCTGGACGACTTCGCGGCCGCGGACACGGTCGTCATCCCGAGCGTCCACGACCCACGCGGTGAGACGTCGCCGGCGCTGATCGAGGCGCTGCAGACTGCGCACGGGCGTGGCGCCCGGATGGTGTCGATCTGCTCAGGCGCGTTCGCGCTGGCTGCGGCCGGTCTGCTCGACGGACGCCGGGCAACGACGCACTGGCGGTACGCCGACATGCTGCGTGAGCGCTATCCGAAGATCCACGTCGATCCAGAGCCGCTCTACACGGACGAAGGCGACGTACTCACGAGTGCGGGGTGTGCCGCAGGGCTGGATCTGGCCATGCACCTGGTGCGGAAGGACTACGGCGCGGCCGTGGCGAACGCGGTCGCCCGGCGGCTGGTGATCCAGCCGTACCGGGCCGGCGGGCAGGCGCAGTACATCGAGTCGCCGGTGCCGCCGGACCCCGACGACGCTTCGGTCGCGCGGAGCCTCGAGTGGGCGCTGGAGCATCTCGCCGAGCCGATCGGCGTACCGGATCTGGCCAGGCAGGCGGGGTTGTCGCCGCGGACCTACCTGCGGCACTTCGTGAAGGCGACCGGGACGACACCGGGCAAGTGGCTGATCGCGCAGCGGATCCAGGCGGCTCTGACGATGCTGGAGACCGGTGACGCCCCGGTCGAGGAGATCGCGACCGCAGCCGGCTTTGCGACACCGGTGACGCTGCGTCATCACTTTGCCAAGCAGCTTCACACCTCGCCGTCGGCGTACCGCCGTACTTTCCGGGCCCGGCACGGTTGAGATCGAGTGTCTCGGATGGTGGGAACCGAAGACACAATATGGACCCGATTGGGTAATCTCGGGGGAGCTCATCCAGAGGGACTGAGGGAAACGGCCCGTCGAAGTCCCGGCAACCCTCCCCGTTGAGGTCCCGTCCGGGACCCTCGCGGCGGAACGGTGCCAAATCCGTCCCGCGCCGAGATCCGGTGTCCGGGGAAGATGAGGAGGGAACCTCACTCATGAGCCTGACCGCCACCCACACCATCCGTGAAGGTGCCTTCGGCAACGGTACGCACCTGAGCTGTCGCGCCTGTGGGGCGAAGTCGCCGCTCGGTCCGTTCTACGCCTGTACGGAGTGCTTCGGTCCGCTCGAGGTCGGGTACGAGTACCCCACCATCACCCGCGAGCAGATCGAGGCCGGACCCAAGAACATCTGGCGCTACCAGCCGCTGCTGCCCGTCCCGGTCGACGTGGCCAGCTTCCCGAACACCGAGCCCGGCTACACCCGGCTGATCGACGCCGGCAACCTCGCCCGCGAGCTGGGCCTGCGCAAGCTGTGGGTGAAGGACGACTCGGGCAACCCCACGCACTCCTTCAAGGACCGCGTGGTCGCCAGTGCCCTGAGCGCCACCCGCGAGCTCGGCATGAAGGTCTTCGCCTGCCCCTCCACCGGCAACCTGGCCAACGCCGTCGCCGCGGCCGCCGCCCGGGCCGGCATCCGCTCGGTCGTGTTCATCCCGCACGACCTCGAGCGCCCCAAGGTCATCACCAGCGCCGTGTACGACGGCACGCTGGTCGCGGTCGAGGGCAACTACGACGACGTGAACAAGCTGGCCTCCGAGATCGCCGGCGAGGAGGAGGGCTGGGCGTTCGTCAACGTCAACGTCCGCCCGTACTACTCCGAGGGCTCCAAGACCCTCGCCTTCGAGATCGCCGAGCAGCTCGGCTGGCGGCTGCCGCAGCAGATCGTCATCCCGGTCGCCTCGGGCTCCCAGCTGACCAAGATCGACAAGGGCTTCACCGAGCTCGGCAAGCTCGGCCTGGTCGACGCCACCGACTACAAGGTGTACGGCGCCCAGGCCACCGGCTGCTCGCCCGTCGCGCAGGCGTTCCGGGACGGGTACGACGTGGTGAAGCCGGTCAAGCCGGACACCATCGCCAAGTCGCTCGCGATCGGCAACCCGGCCGACGGACCGTACGTGCTGGACGTGGCCCGCCGTACCGGTGGCGCGATCGAGGACGTCACCGACGAAGAGGTCATCGAGGGCATCCGGCTGCTCGCCCGCACCGAGGGCATCTTCACCGAGACCGCGGGCGGGGTGACGGTCGCGACGCTGAAGAAGCTGGTCGAGACCGGCCAGCTCGACCCCGAGGCCGAGACGGTGATCATCAACTCCGGCGACGGGCTGAAGACCCTCGACGCCGTGGCCGACCGGGTCGGCCCCAAGGTGACCATCCCCGCGTCGTACGACGCCTTCGTGAAGGCAGGCCTGCAGTGAGCGTGAGTGTCCGGGTCCCGACCATCCTGCGCCAGTACACCCAGGGCGCGTCCTCGGTCAGCGCCGAGGGCGCGACGCTCAGCGAGGTGCTCGAGTCCCTCGACACCGCCTACCCGGGCATCAAGGGCCGCGTCCTCGACGACTCCGGCGAGCTGCGCCGCTTCGTCAACGTGTACGTCGACAACGACGACGTACGCTTCGCCGACGGCCTGCAGACCTCGGTGAAGGACGGCGGCGAGATCTCGATCATCCCCGCAGTCGCCGGCGGCTGATGCGCGCTGTTCTGGTTGAGCAGTACGGCGTCCTGCCGACTGTTGCCGAGGTAGCGGACCCGGAGCCGAAGCCCGGTGGTGTCGTCCTGAAGGTCGAGGCCACCGGGTTGTGCCGCAGCGACTGGCACGGCTGGATGGGGCATGACCCGGACATCGTCCTGCCTCACGTCCCTGGGCACGAACTGGCCGGAACGATCGCCGCCCTCGGCCCCGGGGTGACCGGCTGGCAGATCGGCGACCGCGTCACCACGCCGTTCATCTGCGCGTGCGGCACGTGTGAACAGTGCCTCTCCGGGAACCAGCAGGTCTGCCCCAACCAACTCCAGCCCGGCTTCAACTACTGGGGCTCGTTTGCGGATTTTGTCGCCGTACCGTTCGCAGCTGTGAACCTGGTCCGGCTGCCGGACGACCTGTCCTTCGACACCGCCGCCGGCCTGGGCTGCCGCTTCGCCACCTCCTTCCGGGCTGTCCGCCAGGTCGGCCGAGTCGTCGCAGAGGAGAACGTCGTCATCTTCGGCTGCGGCGGCGTCGGGTTGTCGGCGGTCATGATCGCGGCCGCTCTCGGCGCCCGCGTGATCGCCGTCGACACGAACCCCGACGCGCTGGACCTCGCCCGCACGTACGGCGCCGCCGACACCGTCTTGGCGTCTGCCGACACCGTGTCCCAGCTCCGTGACCTCACCGGCGGCGGCGCCCACGTCACCATGGACGCCCTGGGTTCCAACGACATCGTCCAGCAAGCCCTCCTCGCCCTGCGCCCCCGCGGCCGCCACCTGCAAGTCGGCCTCCTGCCATCCGGCGTCCAACTCGACGTAGGCCGCCTGATCGGCCAGGAGTTGGAATGGCTGGGCAGTCACGGCATGGCCGCCCACGCCTACCCCGAGATGCTGAACCTCGTTGCCGCCGGCAACCTAGACCCCGCCGCGCTGATCACCCGCACCATTCCCCTCGCCGAAACCCCCACCGCCCTGGCCGCCCTCACCAACGGCACCCCGGCCGGCATTACGATCATCCGCCCGTAAGCCGCCCTCCGGCACACCCCGGCCACCGTCCATCGGGCAACGCACCGAGGGTTTGCGCAGGAACTCGGGGCCTTGAACACGCTATGTCCTGTTCAAGGTCACCGCCGCGCGTCAGGACCCGCTCAACGGTCTTCCTCGAACATGCGGAGTCGTACCGTCAGGATGGGATCAAGGGGAACGCGGGCGAGGCGGGGTCTGGCCGACTCCGAGATCCAGTGCCTGATCTCAGCCACGGACGCCTGGGCATCCGTCAACAGGTCGGCCAACCTCATCAAGGCCACGTCCAGCGTCGGCTTCGCTTCGCTCACAGTCGCCGTACCCGCGTCACCCGGACAGCACGGCTCACCTTCGGCCACTCTCGATCAGCGGTCGCGCCAGGCGAGTGGGGATGTCACCAGCGCCGCTTCGGCGAGGCGGCGGGCGAAGGGGGTTTGGATGCGGGCGCGTGAGGATTCGATCCAGCCGTCGACCCGTTTGTAGCCGGCTTCGCCGTACTCGACCGCTTGCAGGAGGCACTCGAGGCGGTCGGCGTCCTTGGCGCAGCGGGCCTCGATGCTCTCTGCGGTCTCGTACTCGGTGACGGCCTCTCGAATGCTCTTGGCCGCACTCTCGGGAAGGACCGCGACTTGGTCCTCGGTGATGCTTTCGTTGCCGGCGACTTCCAGATAGGGCTTGGCGCTGTGCGGGATGTCGCCGATCCGGGTCTCCTGCGAGTCGTGCCACATCCCCAGGTACGCCGCCCGCGCGGGGTCACCGCCTTCCTCACTGGCAATCAGCGCAGCGAGTTGAGCGACTCGCAAGCTGTGCTCCGCAACGGATTCGGGATCGCGAACGCCGACGTGCCACCACCCCGCTCGGCGAAGCCGCTTGAGCACGCCCATCTCATAGGCGAAGGCGACGACACCCGCTGCCTCCCGGTCGATGATCCCATCCGTCACGACTGCTGCCCTTCTGTCATCGGTCGGCCAATTCTGGGAGTCTTCACGGGCAGTCCTCTGTGATGAACTCGCTCAGCGGGGTCACGCGGTACTTCACTGGAATGGCATCGTACGGCGGGCTGGCGTCGGCGGGTGGAGAGTCGTGACGGACCTGGCCGGGACGGACGGTCTTGAGGTCTCTCAGGGTGAACTCGGTGCCGCGACCGTGCCACTCGTGTCGTTTGCCCCACGCCCGGATCAAGTACTTGCCGTCGGCGCGCAAAGCCGGTGGTTCTCCCTGGACCCGCCAGCCGTTCCCACCAGTCCGGATGGGGATCTGGACCACGGATTTGTCCGGGCGCGGGTTCACGTACATCATCGCCGGCCCCGGTGCGGGGTCGTCCGTTCGTGGCCCACTCCGGTCATAGAACTCGAGTTGGGCGATGTTGCCGTCGCAGTTCTGCAGCACGATCACCGGTATGCCCGCGTCGTCGACCGACATGCCAACCACACCGCGCGACACCCGCGGTCCACAACCGCTCAGGAGACTCACCGCGCAGACCACCACCGCGGTAAGCAGAATCGATCTGCGCATCCCGCCAGCGTAGGCCAGCGGGGGTGTGCATCTGTAGGTCTACAGCGTGCCGCCCACCCGGCGGCATGATAGGCGGCGTGGTCACGATCCGCTGTCTGGCTTTCCTGCTGGTCGCCTCGGTGATCAGCGTTCAAGTGGTGATCCTGATGGAACGCGGACGCCCGATGCGCAAGCGGTTGCGTGATTTGGGCTGGGGCGGAGATGCGAGCTCGCTTCTGCTGGTCGCCGCGCTCATGACAAGCGCTGTCGGCGCGGTGCTGGGCAGCCTCTTCGACGGTGCGCTCCTCGGCGCGGGCGTTGGGGGCCTCGTCGCCCTGCTGGTGTGGGCGGTCGCTGTCGCGTGGGCGCATCGAGAGCCACAGGCACCACCACGCCACCGACAGCAGTAGTCACCGGCCCCGAGGCTCGACGGCGACGTGCACAAGGCGCAGACCAGGGCAGTTGCCGGAATCCGCCGCTCGCATGCGAACACACGGTCGCTAGGACGCCAGTCCTCCTGCCGACGGACGGTCGGCTGGAGTCGATGGCTACGGAGCACCCTCCTGCCGCGGACGAAGCGCTTCTACCGACACGGGGAATAGGCGAGCGTGGCGTCGTCGTGGCGCTTGGTCCGGGGGTGACGGGCTCCGTCGGGGTCGGCGGTTTCGATCTCGCGGACGTGGGCGATCAGGCCGGCGGGACAAAGCTTGTCGAGCAGGGCCAGGTACTCGGGCCAGGTGTAGAGGTCCATCTGGTCCGCCGGGCGGGTTGCCCCGTCGGAGAAGATCGCCAGCCGGCCCACTTCGGATCGGGCATAGCTGTCGACCACAGCATGGCGTGCTGCCTCGGGGTCTGCAGCGGCGACCCACCAGCCATCGCTCCGGTTCCTGGTGCGGGTCTGGTTCGCGACCAAGGCGGCGATGGCGGCCTTGTGCTCAGCGGTGTTGAACAGCATGCCGGCAACGGCGTCCGGCTCGGTTCCGGAGATCTCCTCGATGCGGAGGTCGCAGGTGATTTGCGGACCTTCCGCGCTCTCGACGAGAACGGTCACATCAGAGAGGGCGAGTGTGTCTACTGTTTCTGCACCTATGCGAAGGATCCCGACCGCTGCGCACGGCGTACCCGGATCAGTCAGGTCGCAGGTGTCTTCGTGCGACGCTGCGACGGCGGCGAGCCCCTCGTACAAACCGTCCGCCAACGGGAGGTGTGGGCGACCAGCTAACGCTGTCAGGGTGCGTGCACCGAGTTGCTGCGCGTACCATGCAACGCCGTGGTGGCAGCCACCCATGGGTACGCCGGCGCCGTCTACGACGATTGCGAGGTCGGTGGTAGCCACCACGAAGTCTTCGTTCGGACGACCGGGTGCTGCGTCTGTGGCAAGTGAGAACACTTAGTTTCCACCAATCTCTGGTTCGACCGCTGCGAGCATGGCACAGAATCGCTCGACATCAGGTATGTGGGACCACCTGGCCAGGCCGGATGGCATCGTCCGCCGCAGGTCGGCCAGCGTTCGGGTCGAGCCAGTCGCAATCGCGATGGTGTACGCCTCGGCGGCGGCTGCAGCGGCGGCCTCGGGTTGCTCGACGAGGACGTGAGCGCGGGCAAGTGATCCGAGATACTGTCCCCGGTCGCGGTGGTAATCCGGGGGAAGACTGTTCAGAACATCAGTGAACGCATCCACCGCGTCGCCTGCCCTGCCGAGCTCCAGAACACATTTGGCACGCGCGATCTTCGCGTACAGCCCGAGATCGCAAATAGCGGTTCGCGGTAACTTGCCGGAAGCCACTGACGGGTGCGAACAGTCGGTTGCCGGGATGCCACTCCTCCTGCGGACGGGCGGTTGGTTGGTTGTCGATGGCGTGCGACGCAGGAGCGCGCAGAGCGCGGGCGATAAGCCCGCAAGAGGGCGGGGCGTCTGCACCGCAGATGGGCGGCGGTAGCCGGCCAGGGAAGCACGGGCGATTAGCCGGGGGGGAGCGGGCGTAGCGGTCGCGACGAAGGCGTGACTGCGTAGCACGCGTGGGTCGGTACTACAGGCGTATGAGGTAGACCGTGGGGGGTCGGCCGGTTCGGCCGTGTTGTTGGCTGCCTATGGGGTCGGCCAGGCCGGCTCGTTCGAGGCGTTTGAGGACTCGGCGGGCGGTGCGGAGTTGGACGGCCAGGTGGTCGGCCACGTCTTGGGTGGTGAGGCCGTCGGGGAGGGTGGCGACGAGTTCGCGCATGCGGGCAAGGGTTTGGGTGTTGAGGCCTACTCGGCGGGCGAGGAGGGGGAGGCTTTCGGGGCCGCGGGCGGTGATGGGTTGGTCGCCGGTGGGTTCGATGACGATTTCGACGTCGTCGGACATCGAGACGACGCCGGCGACGGTGCCGATCGAGGCTGCGCGGCTGACGGCGCGACGGGCGAGGGCTTCGGCTTCGGCCGCCGTACGGCCGACTCCGAAGCCGACGTACGCCGTGCTGTGCCTGGAGGCGAGGTGGTCGAGCAGGGGCATGCGGGTGAACTGTTCGGTGGCCTGCTCGAGGACGCCGCGGGTGGTGACGACCAGGTGGCGGCCGTCGGGGAGGGCGGCGAGGCTGGCGCCGAGGGTGATCAGGTCGGCGGCCAAACCCTCGTCCGGCTCCGGCAAGTCGATCACGCCGAGCGCGACCTGGGCGTCGCCGACGTGCTGGCCGGTGGTCGTCAGAACCAGGGCTTGCAACGTCGAGCGGATCGAGTAGCGGGAGGGCGCGAGGCGGACGGACGGCATCTCGTTCTCGATCAGGTGGAAAGCCGAGCCGAGGCAACTGATCGCGACCTTGGTGTCGTGCTTCTCGCGTGCGGTGCGGTGGAAGGCGACGATGTCGTCCGAGGTGAGGCCGGGGCGGTACGGGAGCACCTGGATCTGGTCGGTCGGCAACTTGGCCTCGATCAGCGTCTCCAGCACCTCGCTGCGCCGCAGCGTGTCGATGGAGAACTGGGTGACGTTGTGCCCGAGCCTGAGCAGCTCGACCAACGCGCGCAGCAGGGTGGCGCCGTCGTACGAGACGTACATGGCGGGGCGGTCTATGACGCCGGCCTCGGTGGCGATCGTGTACGGGACGACGCCGGTGAACAGGATGGCGTCGACCTTCTCGTGGGACTGCTCGACCACCTCGACCGCTTCGGTCTCGTGGTGGTAGGGCAGCGGGACCAGGGTCGCGCCGCTCGGCGGACCGACCGCGATCACGCGCTGGACCAGGTCCTCCGGGCCGATGACGCCGACCGTGAGGGCCATCAGGCCACCGCTGGGTTGATCTGCACGACACTCCTTATGGTCGGGCCCTTAACTCGCAGGATAGTGGCTGAGTTCCTCGAGGCAGCGGATCACGACGTCGCGCTCGGCGGCGGTCAGGTCCGGGCCGTACGGGTCGTGGGCGGCGTCCTCGGGGATCAGGCCCTCCCAAGCCGCGGCCCAGTGCATCCGCTGCACGTAGCCCTCGATCGGCGCGTAGAAGGTCGCGGCAGCGAAGCGGTCCAGCCGGTCAGAGGCAGTCAGGAAGGCAGTGTGGTCGCCTGACGTCCAGTTGCGCAGTACGGCGGCCGACAACTCGACCTGTGCGGCGGCAATGCCCACCAGTGCGGTGTCGGCGCCCCACATGAACGACGGCCCGTACATCCGGTCCTCACCGGTGATCAGCAGCTTGCCAGTGTCACGGCCGGCCCAGATGGCCTCCTGACAGCCGATGGCTCGGTCCAGCGTGGCTGTCTTGACGCCGAGCATGGCGTCCAGGTTCAGCAGGTCCTGGATGAGCTCTGGCGGGTACGGGTACCCACCGGCCTCGCCATGCAGGTAGAAGCCGACCAGAGGCAGCCCACTCTCGGCCGCAACGCGCTCATGCAGTGCAACAGCCTGTGCGTGGCCGTCCGCGAGCCCGCCGAGGGCTGCTAGCGGGTAGACCATCACTGCGTCGGCGCCGCCCGCGGCAGCCTGCAGTGCCATCGCCACAGTCGCGTCAGCAGCCTCCTGGAGCGTCTGTGCGGCCTCAGAACGCGGTACGCCGACCCCTGCCACGATCGGGACGTCCGTTGCCTCTCGCCACGTCTCCAGGACCTTGGAGCGGTCCGCAGCCGACAGGTAGAGCCCACGGCCGGTGTGAGCCCACACAGCGACCCCGCCGATGGGCTCGGTCGCCATACGGCCGGCGTAGGCCATCAGAGCGTCATACGCGATGACACCGGCGGTGTCCATCGGCGTGATGACGGCAGGGAGCAGCGTGCCGCGGAGTTGCTCGACGAGTGGATGCATAGGACCTCTCAGACGTCGTGGCCGAGGCCCGGGCGCGTTGGTACGTCGATCCAGCCGTCGCAGTCGGCGAACACCGTCGGCGCCAGTGGGTCCTCGTGCACCATCAGCGGCCCGACCAGGTCCGCCGCGACGGTCGCACCGGGTACGGCGGCGGCCAGATGGACGGCGGCCAGCGTGGCCACGCCCAGCTCGGGCATCGAGCCTACCTTCACCGCCAGGCCTGCGGCCTCGGCTACGTTGGCGATCTGCAGGGCTCTGTGCAGCCCACCGACCTTGAGGATCTTGATGTTCAGCACGTCGGCCGCACCGCGCCGGGCGATCTCCAGCGCGTCCTGCAGCGAGTGCATGCTCTCGTCGACCATCAGGCGTACGTCGAGCCGGTCCCGCAGCCGGACGAGTCCCGCCAGGTCCCACCGGGGCAGCGGCTGCTCCAGCAGGGTCAGACCGGCCTCGGCCATCTTGGCCAGGTACGGCAGGGCGGTCGAGGCGTCGTACCCCTCGTTGGCGTCCAGGCACAGCTCGGCGTCCGCGGGGATGGCCGCGCGGACCGCACGTACCAGCTCGAGGTCCTTGGCCGGCTCGTGGCCGCCCTTGACCTTGAGGTGCCGGAAGCCCCTGTCGGCGTACTCCGCGGCCTCAGCTGCCATCTCGTCGAGCGTGCCGAGCCCGACGACCCACGTGGTCTGCACGCGGTCCCTGATGCTGCCGCCGAGCAGGGCGTGCACCGGCCAGCCGCTCAGCCGGCCCGCCAGGTCGTACAGGGCGATGTCGAGGCCGGACTTGGCCACATGCTGCCCACGGAGAACGGAGTCCATCACCAGGTGGGCTCCGGCGCGGTCCAGTGGGTCGCGGCCGATCAGAGCCGGGGCGAGGTGCTCCTCGATCGCGGCCAGGACGCCGGCCAGCGTCTCACCGGTGTACGCGGTCATCGGCGACGTCTCACCGATGCCGATCGCGCCGTCGGCGGTGTGCACCTCGACGACGAGGCTGACCAACTCGGTGCTGATCCCACTACTGATCTGGAACGGACGCCGGTACGTCGCACTGACCACGCGGGTCTTGATCGCGCTGATCGGCCCTGATGCGCTCACCGGCGCCGGCGTGATCGGCACGGCCCCGGCTTCGGCCGGCAACCCGACCGGATGCGGTACGACACTCAAATCCGGCTCCTCAGGGTCGCATTCTGGCGAGAAAGGACTTACGGTCAAGACCGTAAATACCGCGAGCGCTCTCTGTCAACGGAAGGTGGCACCCTGATGCGCCTGGGTCTCTATCTGAACCTCTACGGCACCCCGGACGAGCGGCCGCGACTCGGGGACGCCGTCGAGCAGGCACGGCTGGCGGAGCAGGCCGGGTTCGAGTGGATCGTGCTCGGCGAACGCCACCTGCACCGGCCCGGGTACCACGAGATCCTCACCACACTCGCCTACCTGGCCGGCAAGACCGACCGCATCGGCCTCGCGACGTCGGGCATCGTGGCGCCGCTGTACGACCCCGTCGTACTGGCCGAGACGCTTGCGCATGTCGACGTACTGTCCGGTGGGCGGCTGACTGCGGGATTCGTGCTGGGGTATCGGCCGGAGGAGTTCGCGCTGTACGGCGTGACGCAGGCGGAGCGGGTCGCCCGCTTTGAGGAGTGCCTGACGATCCTGACTCGGTTGTGGACGTCGGATGAGGTCACGTACGACGGGAAGTTCACGTCGATCAGTGAGGCGTTTCTGTCGCCGCGACCGGTGCAGGGTCCGCGGCCACGGTTGTGGAACGGCGGGCGGGTTTCCGCCGTGCTGGAGCGGACTGCACGGATGTGTGATGGGTGGACCACGTCATTCAACGAGCTGGACTCGGATCTGCCGGCGAAGATCGCTGAGTATCGGTCGTATCCGGGTGGTGAGGGGACGTTGGGGCGTGAGGTGATCCTGTGCCGGGAGGGGTTCTGTGCGCCGACGTCGCAGGAGGCGCAGGGGATGTTGGAGGAGCCGCTGCGGGATCTGTACGACGCTTATGCGGGGTGGAAGCGGACGTCGGCAGACGCGAGCCGCTACACGCAGGGGTGGGATGAGATCGCGGCTCGCAGTGTGATCGGGTCGCCGGGTGAGTGTGCGGAGCGGTTGGCTCACTATGAGGAGATGGGTGCCGATGGCATCATCCTCCGTATCCAGCCACCCGGGCTCTCGCAGGCGGACACGCTTCGATCCATTGAGGCGCTTGGTGAGTTGATCTAACCCCACGCACTCCACCCACGGAGTCTTACCCGCGCGGAGCGGCCGCGACGAAGGAGTGACCGCGTAGCACGCGTGGGAAAGACTCCTAAGCCTTCAGCCCCGACATCGCGATGCTGTCGGTCAAGTACCGCTGGAGCAGGCCGAAGACCAGCAGGCTCGGGACTACCGTGATGGTCGCGCCGGCCATGATTTGGTTGATGGGGACTGCTTGGGTTTGGAGGGTTGCCAGGCCGACCGTGAGGGTTTGCATCTCGCCGGACTGGCCGATCACCAGGGGCCACAGGAAGTCGTTCCAGTGCCAGAGGAAGACGAAGATGCCCAGGGTCGCGAGCGCGGGCCGGATGAGTGGTAGCACGATCTGGGTGAAGATCCGCCACTCGGGGGCGCCGTCGATCTCGGCTGCTTCGAAGAGTTCGTCGGGCAGTTGGCTGATGAACTGGCGGAGCAAGAACACGGCCTGGGAGTTCGCCAGCGTCGGCACGATGAGGCCCCAGTAGCTGTCCACCCAGTCGAGTCGCGAGACCAGGATGTACGACGGGATCAGGGTCGCCTGGAACGGGACCATCAGCGTGGCCAGGAAGGCCCAGAACATGATCTCGCGGCCGGGGAAGCGCTTCTTCGCGAACGCGTAACCGGCCATCGCCGCGAACAGCAGGACGAACACCACCGACACCAGCGAGTACAGCAGCGAGTTGACCGTCCAGCGCGGGATGTCGGAGCTCGACAGGACGCGGGCGAAGTTGTCGAAGGTGAAGCGGGTCGGGTCGAGCGCGTCGGGGAAGGTGCGACCGCTCGGTGGGGCGAACGCGACCAGCACCATCGCGGCGAACGGCACAATGGTGACGATCGCGGTCAGGGTCAGCAAGGTCGGCAGAGTGAGCCGCGCGACCGGGCGCTTGTCCGCCTTCGGCGGCGGGGTGGTGTCCCCGGCGCGTGGTCGTTCCAGCAGGTTCACCATCAGTCGTCCCTCCCGACCAGCCGTCGCTGCACGAGCGAGACGATGAGTACGATCGCGAACAGCACCAGGCCGATTGCGCTGGCGTAGCCGAAGTCGAAGTACTTGAAACCGCTGTCGTACAGGAAGTACACGAGCGAGTAGCTGGCGCGGACCGGGCCGCCGCCGGTCATCACGTACATCGCGTCGAAGACCTGGAACGCGCCGATGGTCTCGATCACCAGCACGAAGAACAGCACCGGGCGCAGCTGCGGCAGCGTGATGTAGCGGAAGCGCTGCCAGGTGCCGGCGCCGTCGATCATCGCGGCTTCCAGGTACGAGCGGGGCACCGCCTGCAGACCGGCGAGCAGGATCAGCATCGAGTAGCCGAATCCCTTCCAGGCCGAGGTGACCGCGATCGACGGCAGGACCAGGTTGGACTCGGCGAGGAAGTCGATCGGGCCGATCGAGACCAGTCCGAGGAGCGCGTTGAGCAGGCCGTCCTGGGCGTCGTAGATCCACTTCCAGATCACCGCGGCGAGCACGATGCTGGTCACGTACGGCAGGAAGAAGACGCCGCGGAAGAAGCCGCGACCCCACACCACCTGGTGCAGGAGTACGGCGGTGCCGAGCGAGAGGAGCACGGTGAGCGGGACGAAGACCACCGTGTAGGTGAGGGAGACGAGCAGGGCCTGGTGGAACAGGGTGTCCTGGAGCAGGCGGGTGTAGTTGTCCAGGGCAATGAACGACCAGCGGCCGCTGAGCCGGTAGTCGGTGAGCGAGAGCAACCCCGCGCCGACCACCGGCAGGAACCGGAACGCCAGGAACAACACCAGCATCGGCGCGACGAACAACAACCCGACCCAAGGTCGCCGCAGCGACCCCCGCCGCCCTGCGGGCGACGGGGCACGGCGAAAGACAGAGCGAACGCGGGAACCCGAGCCCGACCCTGAGGCCGGTCCGCGGCCGGAGCCGACGTCCGAGACGGCACCCGATGCAGCGGAACCCGAGGTCGGGTCGGCGACTGCGGTGGGGTTGGGGTCCGGCCCGGACCCGGCGCCCGGGCTCGTGGTTGAGCCCGGGGTCGGGGTCGTGGTGTCGGCCGCGGGATCTGCTCGGTCCGGGGCCTTGGCTTGGCGGGCTTCGGTCAACGTTGTCTCGACAGGAGGTCGTTGGCCTGCTTGGCGGCGTCGTCGAGGGCCTGTTGCGGGGCCTTCTTGCCGGTGAGGACGGCCTGGATCTCCACGCTCAGCAGCGACATCACCTGGCGGGCGGACTGGTTCGGCTCACCGGGGAAGGCGTACTGCAATTGGTCGGCGAACTTCTGCGCCACCGGGTCCGTCAGCTCCGCCTTCGCGTCGGTGCGCGCGGTGAAGAAGCCCGACGCCTTGCTGAGCGCCTGCACCTGGGCGGGCTGGATCATGAACGACACGAACTTCTTCGCCGCGTCCACGTTCTCCGAGGCCGCGTTCACCGCCAGCCCGCCGGGCAGGCCGAACCCGACCTGCTTCGCACCGGTCAGCGGCGTGCCGATGACGACGTTGGCGGCCCCCCAGGTCGCCGCCACCGTCTTGGCGTCGGCCGGCGTGCTGGTGAAGGCCATCGCCACCTGTCCCTTGCCGAGCGGCTGGTCGGCGACGAGGTTGCCGTTGGTCAGCGAGCTCTTCGGGATCGCGCCCTGGTCGTACAGGCCCTTCAGGAAGGTGAGCGCCTCCAGGCCGGGCGCCTCGTTGAAGGCAACGGTCTTGCCGTCGTCGTTGAACACCTTGCCCCCGGCCTGCCACAGCAGCGGGTAGAAGTTCAGGTTCAGCGACGCCTCCGGGGATGCGGAGTAGTCCAGGGTCGAGAAGCCGGCCGCCTTGATCTTCGGCGCCGCGGCCTTGATCTCGTCCCAGGTCTCCGGCGGCTTGCTGATGCCCGCCTTGTCCAGGATCGTCTTGTTGAACATCGTCGTCGTCACGGTGTGGTAGATCGGCGCGGCGTACACCTTGCCGTCCACCGTCAGGCCGGGGACCGCAGCCGGCAGGAACTTGTCCTTGTCCGGCTCGACCACGTCGTCGATCGCCTCGAACGAGCCGTTCTTGACGTACTGCGGCAACTGGTCCGGGATCTGCAGTACGACGTCCGGCCCCTTCTTGCCCGCGAACGCGGCGGCGAGCTTCTGGTCGCGCTCGTTCCAGGTCTGCGCCTCGATCTTCAGATCGATGTCGGAGTTCGCGGCCTCGAAGTCCTTCTCGACCTTCTGCCAGTACGCGTCACTGGTCGCCTGGTCGGCGATCACCGGATACATCCAGAGTGTGACGTTCTTCTTCTCCTCCGACGAGCCCGAGCCGTCGTCGCCCCCGCAGGAACTGAGAGCGGCGGCCAGCACGAGCGCCGTGAGTGGTGCCGCGATGCGGCGGACGCTGGATTTCATCGCACCCCCTGGGTGTCCGGAAGTCAGGGCCGGAAAGCAGTGGAACCGAATAACGGTCAGGACCGAAAGTAGCCCTGTCGAATTTCGGCTGTCAACGGCTGAGATCAACTCGGAACAGCTCGGAGCCGTGGGAGAGCACCAATTGGTGGTCGTTACGGACGCCGAGCCGGCGGTGTGCCTTCGAGACGAGCAGCGCCGGGGCCTGGCCCGGTGCGATCCGGAAGATCTTGTTCAGGTCGATGCTCACGTACACCGCCTCTCCGGTCGACACGATGTCCCCGCTGGACGTCGTCGTCCCGAGTACGTAGGACTTGACCACCTTGCCGCAGCGCGGGTCCATCGCGAAGACGGTCTTGCCGGCCACACCCCAGAGCAGGCCGTCCGGGCCGAACGTCACCGACGACACCGTGATCGCCCCAGGCACCGGCACGCTCTCCCAGAGCTTGCGGGCGCGCCGGACGTCCCAGGCGAAGACGGTGCCCTCGGTCCGGGTCGGTGGAGTGGTCGCGAGACCGCCGGCGATCGACGTTCCGCCATACACGATGCCCGCACGCGCGGTCAGGCCGAAGACGCTCTCGTCCTGGACGACGTTGCGGTACTTCTGCGACGTACCGGTCTTGGGGTCGTAGATGACGAGCGCGCCGCCGAGCCGGTCGCCGTCGGGGATGGTGCCGACCGCGAGCTTGCCGTTCACCTCGACCAGCGCCCGGGCCCGGGTCTGGAAGATCTCCGGCTTGAGGTTGAGCACCTGCTTGGGGTTGTCCGGGGTGCCGGGCGGGCCGGGTGAGTACTCCGGGCTGCTCCACGGCTGGCTCAGGTCGTATGTGTACACCCGGGCGTCAGGGTAGGCGCCGATCCAGAGCTTGCCGTCCTTGCCCTCCAGCAGGGCCTCGGTCTGCGAGAACCGGTTGAACTTGGCCTCGCCCGTGTCGGGGTTGACCACCGAGACTCCGCCGTTCAGGAATCCGCCCGCGTAGAGGTTGTCCTTGCCTCCGGCCACGGACAGGATCTCGATCGGCTCCCGCCGTACCGAGGTCTGGAAGATCTCCGACTTGCCGGTCTGCGGGTTGTAGCGGAACTCCTCGCCGCGCCAGAGCGTGCCGACGATGCTCTTGCCCGGGTAGTCGGGCAGGTCGAGCTCGGCCCAGCCGATCGAGCGAGTGTTCTGGATCCGGCCGGTGAAGGTCAGGCCGGTGCCGCTGAGCGTCTTGGTCGCCGGGTCGTACTTCTTCAGCTCACTGGCCTGGATCAGGTAGATCTCGCCATTGTCGCCGACCGGGGAGACGTCCAGGCCGTGCGCGTTCGGGATCTCGTCGACCCAGGTCCGGCTGGCGATGTCCCAGACGTACATCGGGCCGGGGAAGGCCGTGCTGATCCGGACGTAGGCGCGGCCGGCGCGGGTGTTCAGGTCGTAGACGATCTTGTCGGACGGGTCGCCCAGCCCGGGCGGCGCGGGCAGTTCGGTGACCGCGCCGGACGCCACGTCCAGCTCGAGGATATGGGCGTCGGGCATCGTGCCGCCGTAGATCTTGCCGTTCCAGTAGTCGATGCTCTTCACGTACGTCTGGCCGGCCTTGAGTTGGCCGTAGTCGCGGACCGCGCCGGTCGCGTGGTCGAACCGGAACACCTTGCCGTTCGGGAA
Organism: Kribbella sp. NPDC050470; assembly: GCF_044458365.1. Lineage (NCBI taxonomy): Bacteria > Bacillati > Actinomycetota > Actinomycetes > Propionibacteriales > Kribbellaceae > Kribbella > Kribbella sp. NPDC050470. The sequence continues at coordinate 434,175 of NZ_JBITHV010000005.1, forward strand.
GGTGCCGCCGTACACGTTGCCCTGCTCGTCGGTGGTGATCCGCTGGATGAAGGTCTCGGTCGCGATCGGGCGGCCGAGGTCCTCGACGGTGTTCCCCGACCCCGGCTTCCACCGGTACAGGTGACCGTTGTTGTAGGTGCCGGTGTAGATGGTGCCGTCCGGCGCCGCGGCCACGGCGTAGCTGCCGCCGGCCCCGGGCAGTGGCGCGGACACCAGCGGCGTGCCGGTGGCCGGGTCGATGGCGTTCAGGTATGCCGGGTCGCTGCTCGAGACGTTCCAGATCGCGGCCTTGCCGTTCGGGCCGGGCGCGACGGTGCCACCGATCAGCAGTACGTCGGACAGCGGTGTGCCGAGTGAGGTCACGGTCGCCGTGGGCGGTCCCATGGGAGCCTCCGGCAGCGGTGGATCGGCTTCGGCGGGAGTGGTCAGAGTGGTGACGAGCAGGGCGGCAAGTGCCACCGCGATGAGCGAACGCATTCGATCCCTCCGGTGGATGACCCATTTACGGTCCTGTCCGAAAGTAAGCCTTGGCCGCATGCCGAAGTCAACCGCTCGGCGGGATTTGCCACTTCTGTCAGCTTTACGGCCTCGGCCGTTAAGCGGGCGGCAGCCGGGTGAGCAGCTTCTCGAGCATTTCCCGGGTGGCGGCGAAGTAGCTGTTCTCCCGGTGCAGGGCCTTGTGGAACGCGGCCAGATCCTCCGGCGAGACGGTGTTCGAGAACGTGCTGATCTCGGTCAGGTCGAGGCGGCGATTGAACAGGTGGACGGTGTCTCGCCACCGGTGCAGCAGCTTGACCAGCTCGGCGTCGCGGTGGAGTCCGAGCGCGCCGGAGACGAGCGCGAGGTCGACCGCGGACACCACCAGCCGCGGGTAGACCTGGCGCCATCTCCGTGTCTCCGGCGAGAACCGGTCGTCGTTCAGCAGCCGGGTGTTTTCGCGGAGCTCGTCCGCGACGGCTCGCAGCACCTCGGTACGGCGCTCGGCCTCGGCGGTCAGGCGTTCGACGAAGATGCCGGTCAGCCCGGCGACCAGGGTGAGCGAGTTGACGGCCGGCTCCCAGCGCGAGTTCTGCGGCCAGAAGAACCAGATCACGCCCAGCACGAACGCGACCCCAAGCAGGCTGTAGCTCACCGTGCTGACGACGAGGCGTCGTACAGCTGGGGTCATGTCGACCAGATGTCGTCGGCCAGCGTGTGCGGAGTGGTCTCGACGCCGCCCGGGGCGAGCAGGAGCAGGTCCAGTCCGAACGTGCTCTGCTTGCGGGTCCGGAAGCCGGAGTGGGCGTGCTCGACCGGGGTCAGGCCGCAGGCGGCGGTGAGCTTCTTCAGCCGATCGGTCGAGTACTTACGGGTGATGTAGAGCAGGATGGTGTCCTCCGGCTCCAGCACCACGTCGGTGTGGTCCGGCAGGCCCATCACGATCGGCGCGCCGCTGTTGTTCTGCCAGACGATCTTGACCAGCAGGGCGTCGTCGGTCTCCACCTCGCCGCGGAAGTCGAGTCGGTCGTTGTCGATCGTCAGGTCGGTGTTGTAGCGCAGCGCGCTGGTGACGAACTCGGCGAACGCCCGGGTCTGGTGGTACTCGTCGGCGGCCGACTTCGCCGCCTCCTCGTCCAGCCGGCTGGTGGTCGCCACCTCGAGCAGCAGCCGGTCCTGCGGCCGCAGCATCGCGGTGATGATCTTCAGCAGGTCCTCGTCGTCGCCGAAGTTGGCCAGCGTGTTGCCGGTCAGCATCAACAGGATCGGCTCGTTGCCGACCAGCCGGGTCAGCATCTGGCCGAGCTCGTCCATGTTGTCCGCGATGGACAGGTCGAGCTGCACCGGCAGCACCTGCGACATCGGGAAGCGGACGCCGCGGACCGCTTCGAGGGTGCCCATCCGGAGCATCTCCGAGCTCATGTCGACCGGGACGTAGTACATGTGCGGGTTGTGCCGGCGCAGGTCGCCGAGCACGGTCCGGTCCTTGACGCCGGTGCCGACGCCGAGGCTCACCAGGTGGAAGCCGCTCTTGTCGACGTGCGGGCGGACCCTGCGCCAGTGTCGCAGGAACGACTCCGCGCCGACCTTCATCACCAGGTAGAACGGGTCGTTGGTCGCGTTCGCCCAGGCGATCGTCGGGCCGATGCCCCAGTAGGAGAAGCCGGAGGTGATCTGCTTGCCGTCGCCGGTCTTCGAGTACGGGCCGCGCAGGTCGGCGGTCAGCGTCGCCAGCTTGTCGGTCTGGTCCTCGCCGACGAGCATCAGCGACCACGCGAAATCGTCGTCAGCCAGTGCCTTCTCGAGCTTCCGGATCACGGGTACCGGCTCTGTCACACGTCCCATCCCCTCACACGGTGAGACGACAGGTTACCGGTTGTCGTCGGCCGGTGCAGTCCGGAAAACGCGGTACGACGGGTGCCCCGGCAAGCGGTGGCCGGGCCCGTTCGCAGGGGCGGCCGGGTCAGACCGGGGTGACGGTGTCGGCCTCGCGGCCCTTGGGGCCGTCGACGATCTGGAACTCGACCTGCTGGCCGTCCTCGAGGGTCTTGTAGCCGTCGGAGACGATCTTGCTCCAGTGGACGAAGACGTCGTCCTGGCCGTCGACGGCCAGGAAGCCGTAGCCCTTGTCGGCGTTGAACCACTTCACGGTGCCGCGCACCATCACGAACTCCTGTGACAACGGGACCCGCTTCACCCGGACCCCTCGGGTAGCGCAGCAAATCTTAGCCGAGGTCGTCCGCGGTACGGCGTGCTGTCCGCGGAACCGTGAACGCGGCCACAGCACCGGCCAGCGCGACGGCGATGCGGAGTGGGGCAGGTATTCCCGGGAGCCGAGAACTGCCAGCTGGCCTGCCGAGTCGTCAGCCAAAGCGCCGACTGTGGGAGGCATTTGCGGGGTTCTCCCTTGATCTGGTGCCTTCTCCCTCGGTAGGCGAGGGGAGAACGGTGCAGTTGCGGGGTTCTCCGGTGAAATTGACCGGTCGGGCATGCGGTGCCGGGTGGGTTGACCGGGTGGGGTTGTCGTGGCGCGGGGGCGGACCGGGATTCGGGAGCGTGGTGGCCTTCGGTGCAGTTCGACAGTACGTATACACCCACCGCCGGCCGCTCCCCGCCTGAACCGACTGGGGATCGGGGTCGAGGACCGGACACCTCCTGTCGAAATGCGCACCAGCTGGCGTCACGACCCACGTTGGTTGACGCGGCACTAGCTGTGCCGACGAGGTGAGTACGCCGAGCGACACCACGCTGGTGCTCGGGGACCTCCGACGTACCGGCTGTGGTGGATGACACCGAGGCGAGGCCGAGGCTGACGCCCATGACTGTGAAGCCGGTGAGGAGGTTACGGCGCGTGCCTGCACGGTGTGCGGCGTACGGTCCGGCCAGCGAGCCGCCGATCACGGCCAGGTTGAGGCGGGAAGAAGAACCCGGCCTGCGCGGCTGGGGGAATCCGCCGAGACACCGCAACGGCGCGGCCCGCGGCCGTCGGCGCACCCCCGCGATCCGCGGGGGTGCTCGAGGGGTGGGAGGAGTTGCGGCCGTTTGTGGTGGCGGCTTTTGAGCAGGTGGAGTTGGTGGGGTTGGAGCCGGCCTGGCGGTTCGAGCGGCTCGAGTCGCCGTTGTGGCCGGTGGCTTATGCGGCCCATGGACTGCTGACCGGGCCGCGGGCGCGGCGGATCAAGCGGTGCGCCGGCTGCCCGTGGTTGTTCCTCGACCAGTCGAAGAACGGCAGCCGGCGCTGGTGCTCGATGGAGATCTGCGGTACGTCGGAGAAGGTCCGGCTCTACGTTTCACGCCGAGCCGCTCGTCGCGCCCGAAGCTGAGCCGTGCCGCCGAGGCCCAACGCCGTGCCGCCGAGACACAACGCCGTACCGACCAGAACCGTGCTGACCCACAGTGGGGCCCGGTAGTCGGTCAGGGTGATCGCCGCGCCGCCGAGTGCGGGTCCGAGCGCGGCGCCAACGTTCAGGGATGCGGTGGCCAGACCGCCTGCCAGGACAGGGGATTCCGGCGCGGCGTACAAGGCGTATGAGATCAACGTCGAGCCGACCGCGAAGGAAAGCAGGCCCTGGGTGAACACCAGCGCGATGGTCGTGGCGGACAGCGACGCAGTCAGGGCGAACGCAGTCCAGCCGAGCAGCAAGGTGCTCGCGGCAACAATCACAAGGCGGGTGTCACGGCGGTCGGCGTACCGGCCTGCGATGGTGACGCCAGCGAGGGAGCCGAGGCCGAAGAGCGCGAGCATCAGCGGCACCGAGCCGACGCCGAAACCAGTGACCTCGGTCAGCACCGGTGCGAGGTAGGTGAACGAGCAGAACGTTGCGCCGTTCACCAAAGCACCAAGGATCAGCAGTACGACGAGACGCCCGCGAAGACGTAGTCCGAGAGGCGTGGCCGGGCTGGTGCGAGCAGCGGGCACCGCGCGCAGGATCGCAATCAGCGCCGGGAGCGAGATGATCGCGACCGCCCAGAACGCGGACCGCCAGCCGAGGTGCTGGCCGAGCAGCGCACCCCCTGGTACGCCGGCGATGCAGGCGAGCGTCGTACCGCCGAGGAGGACGGAGGTAGCGCGGCCCTTGGCGTCGGGCCGCACCAGGCTGGTCGCGGTGGCGAGCGCGATCGCGAGGAAGCCGGCATTGGCCAGCGCGGCGAGCACTCTGGTGACCAGCAGGACGGTGAAGCTCGAGGTGAGCGCACCGATCACGTGGACGAGCAGGAAAACGGTCAGTGTCACCAGCAGCGTACGGCGGCGCGGCCAGCGGGCACCGAGGACCGCGATCGCCGGTGCGCCGACGATCATGCCGATGGCGAACGCTGAGGTGAGCCAGCCGGCGGCGGGGATGGAGACGCCCAGGTCGTGGGCGATGTCCGGGCCGAGGCCGGACAGCATGAACTCGGAGGTCGCCTGGGCGAACACGGCCAGGCCGAGCAAGTACAGCACGAAAGGCATGGAGGACTCCGCAACCACGTCGATGAGAGAGGTGCGGCAGGACGGATCGCCTGCCGCGAGTCATCGCCGGCAGTTCGGCTGCGGAAACGCCACCGAACAGCCGGTGGCTACGCTCTACTCGCCTCCGGGCTGGACATGCGGTCGAGCCTAGGGAACGTCCCGACTGGGGTCCACCGAGTTAGCTGCGGTGGGAGGCGGCCAGGCCGATGGCGCCGGCGGCTACCAGGAGGAGGGCGCTGGTGACGCCGAGGTCGTCGGTCTGGAGGACGCCGTTGTCGGTGAGCATCCAGATGGTGGCGGCGCCGGACAGGACGGTGCCGGCGATGATGCCGGGAACGTCCGGTTTTGCCCCCTTCTGCTGCTTCATCCGCGCTCCACCTTGATGCCGCCGAGTTTCATGTCGAGGTCCAGTGTGACCGCCTGCGGCCCGGCCTTCTTGTCGGCGCCCAGGTCGTTCACGCTCAACTCGACATTATGGCCGCCCTTCTTCTGGTCTAGCCAGGCCACCTCGCCCGTCTCGGCCGACAGGTGTCCTTCGACGTCCACGTTCGGCGGCAGCTTGACCACGATCTCGCCGAGCCCGCCGTGCACCTCGATCTTGGCGCCGGGAGCGAACGTCGCCTTGGTCAGGTCCAGCTTGACCGCGCCGGCGTCGAACTCGTACTTCGTGCTGGTCGCGGTGATCGTCTCACCGGCCGGCGCGACGTAGTTGGTGTCCGCGAAGTTGCGCGGCGCCTCCGGGAAGACCATGCTCGCAGCGGCACCGAACGCGAGCAGGATGCCCAGCGGCAGCAGCGCCAGGGTCTTGCCGAGGAAGCCGCCGATCAGCATCCCGGCGCCCAGGGTCAGCAGGCCGATGACCAGCATCGTCGCGGTGGCCGCGCCGGCCGCGTAGGCGATCGCGATCGCGATGCCGGTCAGCACGACGATGATCGACTTGACGCCGCGCATGCCCTTGGCGGGCGGCTCCGACGGCTTGCTGGTCGTGGGCGGCTGTGCGGTGGGCGGCTCGTCGACGTACAGGCCGAGAGGGTCGTCCTCGGTCCACACGGGCTGGACCGGTTCGACGGTGCGGTCCTGGGGCCGCGGTGTGGCCGAGGACGACGGGCCCGCCGGGGGAGCAGACGGGCCGGTCTGGGGAGGCATGTACGACGTGGTCGCCGGCTGACCCATCGGAGGGCCAGGCTGCTGCGGACCTGCCGGTCCGTTCCAGTTGCCGTTGGGCGTCCAGTTCGCCTGGTTCTTGCGGAGCCGGCGACGCTGGGAGGCGACGACCCAGATCACCGCGAGCACGATCAGCGGCCCGGGCACGAACCGGCCGAAGTCGAACGACGACATCATCGCGATCGCGAAGAACACGCAGACGCCGATCACGACCGGCCACAGCCACGGGTGGTCCGGGCGGACCCGGTCGCCGAGCAGACCCTGCGCCGCGGAGCGGTCGCTGCCCTCGTCGGGCATCAGCACCCAGGCGGCGATGTAGAAGATGACCCCGGGACCGCTGAGGATGAGCACTGCCATCACCACGCGGATCAGCACCGGGTCGATGTTCAGCGCGCGGCCCATACCGCCGCAGACGCCGGCCACCATCCGGTCCGACCGGCTGCGCTGCCAGCTCTGCACGTTCTGCAGGCTGCCGCGGTCGAACCCACCGGGTCCACTCGAGTTCTGCTCCATGCCATCGATACTGGCCCCGTACTCGCGCGGACAACATCGGGGATCCCCCTCTGGCGACCCCGGGGTCGCGCGCCGGGGGACCCGCGGCTCGGGGTTCTCCCCGGTACGACCCTGAGCCCGCCCGGCGGGCGCTGAGGAGACGGCTAGGGACAAGCCTGCTGGTGTCGGCCCGGTCCACGTGTGACGATCGTGGGGATGAGTCAGCCAGCCAGCGCCGCGCCCACGGGCGGGTCCCCCACGCCGGGGACCCCTCCCGGGCCACCGCATGGCCGTGGCGACCAGGGCGCCGGTCAGTGGCAGTACAAGGGCTGGGGACCGCAGGGCCCGAGGCAGTACCAAGGCCCCTACGCTCCGTACGCCGGCCAGCAGGCACCGCCGTTCGGACCTCAGCAGCCACCGTACGGCGCTCCGCAAGGCCAGCCGAACGAGCAACCACCGGTCCGTCGCGCGTACCGCCGTACGGAGGGCCGTGTGGTCGCCGGGGTCGCGGGCGGTGTCGCGGACCACCTCGGGGTGTCCGACACGGTCGTCCGGCTGATCCTGATCGCGGCCACCGTCTTCGGCGGGTTCGGCGTACTGATCTATGCGGCGCTCTGGTTCCTGATGCCGCTGGGCACTCCCGCGATGCCGGCCGCGCCTGGGCTGGCGGCGCACACCCGGGGTGGCCTCCGCACGGACCAGCCGCCGCAGCCGGTGACCGAGGCCAAGGAGCGCAAGAAGGAGAAGAGCCGCGGCCAGGTGACCGCCCTGGTGGTCGTCGGCATCGGCGTGCTGCTCCTGCTGCAGGTCGCCGGGCTCGGGATCGCCGGGAAGATGTTCTGGCCGCTGGTGTTCGCCGGCACTGGTCTGGCGCTGATCTGGCGGCAGGCGGACGAGAGCCAGAAGAACGAGTGGGCCAACTCGGTCCGGGTTCCGATCCTGGGCTTGGTGCTCGGCAAGGGCGGCTGGAAGTCGCTGGTACGGATCGCCGTCGGCCTGATCCTGATCGGGACCGCGGTCACCGTCTTCCTGGTCCAGAACGGCCGGCTCTCGATGGTCGGCGACGTACTGGTCGCGCTGCTGCTCGCCGTCGTCGGAATCGGCGTGATCGCCGGCCCGTGGGTGCACCGGTTGACCCGAGACCTGAACACGGAGCGTGCGGAGCGCATCCGGTCGCAGGAGCGCGCGGACATGGCCGCGCACCTGCACGACTCGGTGCTGCAGACACTGGCCCTGATCCAGAAGCAGGCGAACGACCCGCGGGCCGTCGCCCGGCTGGCCCGGTCGCAGGAGCGCGAGCTGCGGACCTGGCTGTACGACGAGGACGACAAGACCGACCAGACCCTGTCCGGCGCCGCCAAGCGGGCCGCGGCCGAGGTCGAGGACTCGCACGGGGTGCCGATCGAGGTGGTGACGGTCGGGGACTGCGAGCTGAGCGAGCCGCTGTCCTCGATGGTCCGGGCCGCGCGCGAGTCGATGGTGAACGCGGCCAAGCACTCCGGTGCGGACAAGATCGACGTGTTCGTCGAGGTGGACGGCGACCGGGCGGAGATCTTCGTCCGGGACCGGGGCAAGGGATTCGACGTCGACGGCGTGCCGGAGGACCGGCTCGGCCTGCGGCACAGTGTGTTGGGCAGAATGGAACGGCACGGCGGCCGCGCGACGGTGCGGTCCGATCCGGAGACAGGGACCGAAGTGCGACTGGAGATGGACAGATGAGCCAGAGGCGCGTTGTCGTCGTCGACGACCACGACATGTTCCGGGCCGGGGTGCGCAGCGAGATCGGCGCCGCGGTCGAGATCGTCGGCGAGGGCGCCGACGTCGACAGCGCGGTGAAGGCGATCGTCGAGACGGAGCCGGACGTCGTGCTGCTCGACGTCCACCTGCCCGGCGGCGGTGGCACCGAGGTGATGAAGCAGGTGCACCAGCGGCACCCGGACGTGAAGTTCCTGGCGCTGTCGGTGTCGGACGCCGCCGAGGACGTGATCGGCGTGATCCGGGCCGGCGCCCGCGGGTACGTCACCAAGAACATCAGCGGCGCCGAGCTGGTCGACGCGATCGGCCGGGTCGCGGACGGCGACGCGGTGTTCTCGCCGCGGCTGGCCGGGTTCGTGCTGGACGCCTTCTCGGGTGCGATCGACATCGCCTCGGTGGACGAGGACCTGGACCGGCTGTCGCAGCGTGAGCGCGAGGTGCTGCGCCTGATCGCCCGCGGCTACGCCTACAAGGAGGTCGCCCGCGAGCTCTTCATCTCCGTGAAGACCGTGGAGACCCACGTCTCGTCCGTACTGCGCAAGCTCCAGCTCTCCAACCGGCACGAGCTGACCCGCTGGGCGACCGACCGCCGCCTGGTCTGAGCACACGGGGAGCCCGGTAGCGCTGTGGCACTAGGGTTGCGCGCATGGACTTCCTGCACGACGTGCTGACCCTGCTGCACCTGGTCGGCTTCGCGGCCCTGTTCGGCGGGTTCTTCACCCAGCTGAAGTCGAAGGCACCGGTGGTCAACGCGGCCATGCTGCACGGCGCGCTGACCCAACTGGTCACCGGCGTGCTGCTGGTCGGGCTGGCGTCCGGGGTGAAGGACGACGACTTCACCGTCGACAACACCAAGATCGCGGTCAAGCTGGTCGTCGTCCTGGTCGTCACCGGGCTGGTGCTCGCCTACCGCAAGCGGCCGGCGATCAGCCGCGGCACCTTCCTCGCCCTCGGCGGTCTGACCCTGCTGAACGCGGGGATCGCGGTCTTCTGGCACTGACCTACCGGCTGGACGAGGTGTAGGGCAGCAGCGCCATCTCGCGGGCGTTCTTGATCGCCCGGGCGACCTGCTTCTGCTGCTGGACGCTCAGGCCGGTGACCCGCCGGGACCGGATCTTGCCGCGGTCGGAGATGAACTTGCGCAGCAGCGCGATGTCCTTGTAGTCGATGTAGGTGATGCCGTCGCGGTCGAGCGGGTTCTGCTTGGGTTTGCGCTTACCGGTCGGCGCCGGGCGTCGGGGCATCTCGGACTCCATCCTTGTTGAATGTCGTTTTCAATTAGGATAGCGGCTGTGTCGCCTTGTGGACAGGGCACTGTTTCGCCACCCCGGCGAAGGCGGTGCGGGCTTGGCGGCTGTTATACCGTCGAGTGCTATGGAGCGGAATCTCACAACCGAACAGCTCGCGCTCTTCGAGAAGGAGTTCGTGTCGAACCCGCAGTACCGGGTGATGCAGAACGCCGTCACGCAGACGCCGGTGAACACCATCGCCCTCGACCGCCAGGTCGTCACCTCGATCGACCACTCCGTGTCGCACCTGCTGGACGACTGGAAGGTGACGAACCAGAAGAAGAGCGGCCGCTGCTGGCTGTTCGCCGGGCTGAACCTGCTCCGTGTCGGCGCGGCCGGCAAGCTCGGCGTGAAGGACTTCGAGTTCTCCCAGAACTACCTGCTGTTCTGGGACAAGATCGAGCGCTCGAACTTCTTCCTGGAGGCGATCATCGAGACCGCCGGCCGGGACGTCGACGACCGGACCGTGGCGCACCTGTTGTCCGACCCGATCGGTGACGGCGGCCAATGGAACATGTTCGTCGCGCTGGTCCGCAAGCACGGCCTGGTGCCGAAGTCGGCGATGCCGGAGACCGAGAGCTCGTCGTCGACCTCCCAGCTGAACGACACCCTGCGCAAGCTGCTCCGGCAGGGCGCCCGCGACCTGCGCGCGCTGGACGGCGTCGAGGCGCAGCGCGACCGCAAGCAGGAGATCCTGGCCGCCGTGCACCGGGTGCTGAGCATCCACCTCGGCACGCCGCCGCAGAAGTTCCTGTGGCAGTGGAAGGACAGCGACAAGGGCTTCCACCGCGACGGCTGGACCACGCCGACCGAGTTCGCCGCGGCGTACGTGCAGCTGCCGGTCGACGACTACGTCTGCCTGGTGCACGACCCGCGCGCGTCCAGCCCGGTCGGCAAGACCTTCACCGTCGACTACCTCGGCAACGTCATCGACGCGCCGCCGGTGGTGTACCTGAACGTCGACATCGAGCTGATGAAGCAGCTCACCCAGGACGCGATCGTCGGCGGCGAGCCGGTCTGGTTCGGCTGTGACGTCGGCAAGCAGATGAACGCCGACCTCGGCTACTGGGACGCCAAGCTGTACGACTACGGCTCGGTCTACGACACCGCGTTCACCCTGGACAAGGCCGACCGCCTGCTGCATCACGAGACGCTGATGACGCACGCGATGCTGTTCACCGGGGTCGACGTGGTGGACGGCAAGCCGCGGCGCTGGCGGGTGGAGAACAGCTGGGGTGACGAGAAGGCGGACAGCGGCTTCTGGACCATGAACGACTCGTGGTTCGGCGAGCACGTCTTCGAGATCGCCGTACGACGGTCCGCCCTGCCGGCCGAGCTCCAGGCCCGGCTCGACGAGGCGCCGATCGTGCTGCCGGCGTGGGACCCGATGGGCGCGCTAGCGGATTAGTCCCAGCGCCTCGGCGGGTCGTTCGAGGGTCGGCAGGTGGCCGGCCCAGGGCAGCTCGACGAGCTCGGCGTTCGGCAGCCGCTCGGCCAGGTAGGCCGCGCAGTTGCCGAACCAGGCGAAGTCATGGGCGCCCGTGACCAACCTCACGGGCGCGCTGATCTTCTCCGGCTCGACCGGCCACTCCTCGCTGCCACCATCCCCGGCCGCGGACTGAAGCTCGTACGCCCGCTTCTGCATCGACCAGAGCAGTGCGCGCGCGTCGTCAGAAGCCTCCGGGCCGATGAAGCTCCGCACCGTCAGTTCGGTCGCACCGTCGATGTCCCCGGCGTCCAGCAGTCGGTTCTCCTCTGCCCAGACGGCCCGGAGATCGTCGGTCGGCTCCACCTCGTCGGCCGGCGCGCAGAGCAGCACCAGCCGGCTGAACCGCTCCGGGTGCCGGCTGGCCGCCTGCTGCACGACATAGCCGCCGTACGACGCCCCGACGGCCTCGACCGTGTCGACGCCGAGCTCGTCGAGGACCGCGAGCAGGTCGCCGGCGTCGGAGTACTGCGCCCCGGGCTCGAGCGGAGTCTCGCCGTACCCGCGGAGGTCCAGAGTGATCACCCGGTGGTCCTGGCTCAGCTCTTCGACCTGCCGAGCCCACATCCGTGCATCAGCCACCCCGGCGTGCACCAGCAGCAGTGCCGGACCCTCCCCAACCACCCAATGCGCAATCGTCATGGCCGCACCCTCGCCGCTCGCACCACGAATCGCAAACCGATTAGCCGATTCGGATCACCGTGAAGGCCTCGGCGTAGTGGTTCGCCGGGAGGCCGGCGTCGCGGGCGTTGTCCTGGGCCCAGCGTCGCATGTTGGTGGCGAGGGTCTCGGGATCGCGGTGCTGGCTGGCGTGCGACAGCAGGGCGGCGATCTTCTGGTCGATGGTGTCGGTGATGTCGACCCAGTGGTTGCGTTCGGGGTGCTCCATCATCCACAGCTCGCCGACGTCCCAGGCCTCCTCGGGCAGGTCGTCGTACGCGTAGGGGTTGCCGGCCGCGGGGTAGAACGCGCGGACGGTCGCCTCGGCGGTGGCGAGGTGGTCGGGATGCGACACCGGCAGGCGTGCCCACCAGCGCTCGGGTGACTGGGTGAGCAGCCGCTGCGGCCGGACCTGCCGGATCAGCCGGGTGAGGTCGCGGACCAGCTCCGGGCTCGCCTCGACCTGGCCGTCGACGTACCCGAGGAAGTGCAGGTCGCGGACGCCGACGTGCTCGGCGGCGGTCGTCTGCTCGGCCCGTCGTACGGCGGGAATCTCGGCCCGGTCCCGGTCCGGCTCGAACCCGCCCGCCTGACCGTCGGTGACGACGCAGTAGTGCACCTCGATCCCGGCCTTGGTCCAGCCCGCGACCGTCCCGGCGCCCCCGAAGTCGATGTCGTCCGGGTGCGCGACCACCACCAGCACCCGCTCGATCTCACTGTCCGACCGCGGATTCCCCTCCGGCACGCTCACGCCGTCGACCCTAGTCGAACGCTCCCAACGGTTGTCCTGTGAATCAAGGCGTTCGGAGGTCTTGACGGCATTGCTGTCCCGACTGCATTGTTGCTTGTGTCGCAATGCAGTGCAGGATACGCAACAGGGAGGCCTCAGGATGGTGGGACGTCGAACTGTCGTCATCGGTGCCGGAGTCGTGGGCGCGGCGCTCGCGGACGAGCTGTCCGCCCTCGGCTGGACCGACATCGTCGTCCTCGACCAGGGCGACCTGCCGGCCACCGGCGGCTCCACCTCCCACGCGCCTGGTCTGGTGTTCCAGGCGAGCGGGTCCAAGGTGCTGACCGACCTCGCGCGCTACACCGTCGAGAAGTTCGTCGGGCTGGAGCACGAGGGCCAGTCGTGCTTCCTGCAGGTCGGCGGCCTCGAGGTCGCGACGACGCCGGAGCGGTTGGCGGAGATCCACCGCCGGCACGGCTGGCTGACGTCTTGGGGTGTCGAAGCGGAGGTCGTCGACGCGGATCGCTGCGTCGAGCTGCACCCGCTCGTCGACCGTGACCGGGTGCTCGGCGGCCTGCACTGCCCGACCGACGGCCTGGCCAAGGCGCTGTGGGCGGTCGAGGCCCAGATCGACCGCGCGAAGAGCCGCGGAGTGAAGTTCCTGCCGCGGCACGAGGTCACCGACATCTCGGTCGTCGACGGCAAGGTCGTGGGAGTCGTCACCGACCACGGCGAGATCCCGGCCGACGTCGTCGTGTGTTGCGCGGGCATCTGGGGACCGAAGGTCGCGGCCCTGGTCGGCATGAACCTGCCGCTGACCCCACTGGCGCACCAACTCGCCTGGACCGGGCCGATTCCGGCGCTGGCCGGCCAGACCGAGGAGGCGGTCCGCCCGATCCTTCGCCACCAGGACGCGGACCTCTACTACCGCGACCGGTACGACCAGCTCGGCATCGGCTACTACGGCCACCGGCCGATGCCGATCGACGCGAACGACCTGCTGCCGGTCGAGTACGCCGAGGTGATGCCGTCCGTGCTCGAGTTCACCCCCGACGACTTCGCCCCGGCCTGGGACGAGACCCAGGCGCTGCTTCCCGCGACCCTCGACGCGAAGGTCGAGGAAGGGATCAACGGAGTCTTCTCGTTCACGCCCGACGGCATGCCGTTGCTCGGTGAGTCGCCGGAGGTCTCCGGCTTCTGGGTCGCGGAGGCCGTGTGGGTGACGCACTCGGCCGGCGTCGGCCGCGCCGTGGCCGAGTGGCTGGCCAACGGCCACAGCGAGAGCTTCGACCTGCACGAGTGCGACCTGAACCGCTTCGAGGACTACCAGCTCGTGCCCGAGTACATCCTCGAGCGCGACTGCCAGAACTTCGTCGAGGTCTACGACATCCTCCACCCCCTCCAGCCGATGGACTCGCCGCGGGAGCTCCGCACCTCGCCGTACTACGCGCGGCAGCAGGAGCTCGGCGCCTTCTTCCTGCCGGCCAACGGCTGGGAGCGCCCGCAGTGGTACGAGGCGAACAAGGGCCTCCTCGACCGCTACCAGGTCCCGCAGCCGAACGACTGGGCCGCGAAGTACTGGTCGCCGATCGTCGGCGCCGAGGCGCAGGCGACGCGCGAAGGCGTCGCGATGTACGACATGACCGCGCTCAAGCGCCTCACGGTCACCGGCCCGGGGGCGACGGCTTTCCTGCAGCGCCTGACGACCGGAAACGTCGACCGGACGGTCGGTTCGGTGATCTACACGCTGCTGCTCGACGTCGACGGCGGGATCCGCAGCGACGTAACCATCGCCCGCCTCGGTCCGAACCACTACCAGGCCGGCGTCAACGGCGCGCTCGACACCGACTGGTTCAACCGCTTCCTGCCCGCGGACGGGTCGGTCGTGGTCACGGACATCACGCCGGGCACGTGCTGCATCGGCCTGTGGGGCCCGAAGGCCCGCGAGGTCCTCAGCGGGCTCACGGACGCGGACCTGACCAACGACGGCCTGAAGTACTTCCGGGCCGCCCGGTTCAGCATCGGCAACGTCCCGGTCACCGCGATGCGCCTGTCCTACGTCGGCGAGCTTGGCTGGGAGCTCTACACCACAGCCGACCTCGGTCTGCGCCTCTGGGACACCATCTGGGCGGCCGGTCAGGACCACGGCATCATCGCCGCCGGTCGCGGTGCGTTCAACAGCCTCCGGCTGGAGAAGGGCTACCGCTCGTTCGGCGCCGACATGACCTTCGAGCACGACCCGTACGAGGCCGGCGTCGGCTTCGCAGTGAAGCTCGACAAGGGTGACTTCGTCGGCCGGGACGCACTGCTGCGCCGGAAGGAGAACCAGACCCGCACGCTCGCGTGCCTGACCGTCGACGAGTCGGCAGACGTTGTCGTGGGCAAGGAGCCGGTGTTCGCCGACGGCCGCGCGGCCGGCTACGTCACCAGCGCCGCGTACGGCTACACGATCGGCAAGGGCATCGCCTACGCCTGGCTGCCGGCCGACGTCGCCACCCCCGGGACCCCGGTCGAGATCGGCTACTTCGATCGCCGGGTCCGGGCCGTCGTCGCGGCCGAGCCGCTCTTCGACCCGTCGATGACCCGCCTCCGCGGCTGAACCTTCACCCGGGCCCTGTCCACGCCTGCAAGGAGCATCCCTATGACCGTCACCGAGAACCAGACCCTCCCGGAGAGCTTTCTGCCGACGCTGCCGGGCGCCGCCTACTCGGACCCCGAGCTCTTTGCCCGCGAGCAGGAGCTGATCTTCGAGCAGCTGTGGTTCTGCGCGATCCGTTCGGGCGACATCGCGAAGCCGGGTGCCTTCCGGACCGTCCAGATCGGCCGTGAGAGCATCCTGATCACCCGCTCGCGGCGCGGCGAGGCGCGCGCCTTCTTCAACATCTGCCGGCATCGCGGCGCCAAGCTCTGCACCGAGGAGTCCGGGGAGACGCAGCGCGCCTTCCAGTGCCCGTACCACGCGTGGACCTACGACCTCGACGGCAAGCTGGTCGCCGCCCCGAACCTCACCAAGATGCCGGACATCGACCGGGTCGAGTACGGACTCCGCAAGGTCCACGTCCGGGAGTGGCTGGGCTACGTGTGGGTCTGCCTGGCGCCCGACGCGCCGTCGTTCGAGGACGCGGTCGTCGGCGCGGTCCGGACCCGGCTCGGCGACGTCGAGTCGATCGAGCACTACGGCGTGGAGAACCTCGAGCTCGGCCGCCGGATCACGTACGACGTGCAGGCGAACTGGAAGCTGATCATCGAGAACTTCATGGAGTGCTACCACTGCGCGACCATCCACCCCGAGCTCACCGAGGTGCTGCCGGAGTTCGCCGACGGCTTCGCCGCGCAGTACTTCGTCGGCCACGGCGCGCTGTTCGGCGACGAGATCAAGGGCTTCACCGTCGACGGCTCCGAGGGCCTGGACCGGATCCCGGGGGTCTCCGAGGACCAGGACCGCCGGTACTACGCGGTCACGATCCGCCCGCAGGTCTTCGTCAACCTGGTGCCGGACCACGTGATCATCCACCGGATGTTCCCGCTCGCCCCCGACCGCACGGTCGTCGAGTGCGACTGGCTCTACCTGCCCGATGTCGTTGCTGAAGGCAAAGACCTGACCAAGTCCGTCGAGCTCTTCCACCGGGTGAACCAGCAGGACTTCGACGCGTGCGAGCGCTGCCAGGCGGCCACCGACTCGCGGATGTACGCCGACGGCGGCGTCCTGGTTCCGAGCGAGCACCACATCGCCGAGTTCCACCAGTGGGTCCTCGACTCGCTCAACCCGAACACCTGACGGCCACCCCGCGCACCCGAAGGAAGAAGATCGTGACGACGAACGACACCGCGTTGGCGGGCACTGTCCTCGACCGCAGCCTGGCCGACCTCGACCCGGAGATCGCTGCCGCGGTCGACCTCGAACTGGTCCGCCAGCAGACCACGCTGGAGATGATCGCGTCGGAGAACTTCGCGCCGCGGGCGGTCATGCAGGCCCAGGGTTCGGTGCTGACGAACAAGTACGCCGAGGGCTACCCGGGGCGCCGGTACTACGGTGGCTGCGAGCACGTCGACGTGGTCGAGCAGCTCGCGATCGACCGGGTCAAGGCGCTGTTCGGCGCGGAGGCGGCGAACGTGCAGCCGCACTCCGGTGCGCAGGCGAACGCGGCCGCGATGTTCGCGCTGCTCGACCCCGGGGACACCATCCTGGGCCTCGACCTGGCGCACGGCGGCCACCTCACGCACGGGATGCGGATCAACTTCTCCGGCAAGCTCTACAAGGTCGTGGCCTACCAGGTCTCCGGCGACGACTTCCGGATCGACATGGCCGAGGTCGAGCGGCTGGCCGTCGAGCACCGGCCGAAGCTGATCGTGGCCGGCTGGTCGGCCTACCCCCGGCAGCTCGACTTCGCCGGGTTCCGCCGGATCGCGGACCTGGTCGGCGCCTATCTGATGGTCGACATGGCGCACTTCGCCGGCCTGGTCGCCACCGGTCTGCACCCGAACCCGGTGCCGTACGCCGACGTCGTGACCACCACGACGCACAAGACGCTCGGTGGTCCGCGGGGCGGGGTGATCCTAAGCAGGGCCGAGCTGGCGAAGAAGATCAACTCGGCGGTCTTTCCCGGCCAGCAGGGTGGCCCGCTGGAGCATGTGATCGCCGCGAAGGCGGTGGCGTTCAAGCTGGCGGCTGCGGCCGAGTTCCGGGACCGCCAGCAGCGCACGCTCGAGGGCGCGCAACTCCTGGCCCTTCGGCTGTCGGCGGCCGACGTCGCCGCGGCCGGCATCTCGGTGCTCACCGGCGGGACCGACGTACACCTGGTGCTGGTCGACCTGCGCAACAGCGAGCTCGACGGTCAGCAGGCAGAAGACCGGCTGCACGCGATCGGGATCACCGTCAACCGCAACGCGGTTCCGTTCGACCCACGGCCGCCGATGATCTCGTCGGGCCTGCGGATCGGCACGCCGGCGCTGGCGACCCGTGGATTCGACGGGGTGGCCTTCGAGGAGGTCGCGGACATCATCGCCGCCGCGCTGACCGGGTCCGGGGAGCCGGCGCAGGTCGCCGAGCTCCGGGGCCGGGTCGAGGCGCTCGCGGCCAAGTTCCCGCTGTACCCGCCGCAGGAGGACTGAGATGGCCAAGCCGCTTCCGGAGCACCCCGCCTGGCTCTGGCGGGACCCGAATCCCAAGTCGTCGTACGACGCCATCGTGGTCGGCGGTGGCGGTCACGGCCTCGCCACTGCGTACTACCTGGCGAGCAATCACGGGATGACCAACGTCGCGGTGCTGGAGAAGGGGTGGCTCGCGGGCGGCAACATGGCCCGCAACACCACGATCATCCGGTCCAACTACCTGTGGGACGAGAGCGCGGCGATCTACGAGTACGCACTCAAGCTGTGGGAGCAGCTGCCGGCCGAGCTCGACTACGACTTCCTGTTCAGCCAGCGCGGCGTGCTCAACCTCGCGCACACCCTGCAGGACGTCCGCGACTCGGTACGGCGGGTGGAGGCGAACCGGCTGAACCGGGTGGACGCCGAGTGGCTGGAGCCCGACGAGGTCGCGAAGGTCTGCTCGATCATCAACGTGTCGCCCGATGTGCGCTACCCGGTGCTGGGCGCGACGTTCCAGCCGCGGGCCGGGATCGCCAAGCACGACCACGTCGCCTGGGCCTTCGCGCGCGCGATCGACGCGATGGGCGTCGACATCATCCAGAACTGCGAGGTCACCGGGTTCGTCAAGGACGGCAACCGGGTCGTCGGCGTCGACACCACGCGCGGCCGGATCAACGCCGGCAAGGTCGGTCTGGTGGCCGCCGGTCACAGCAGCGTGCTCGCCGAGAAGGCGGGCTTCCGGCTGCCGGTCCAGTCGCACCCGTTGCAGGCGCTCGTCTCCGAGCTCTACGAGCCGGTCCATCCGACCGTGGTGATGTCGAACTACGTCCACGTGTACGTCTCCCAGGCGCACAAGGGCGAGCTCGTCATGGGTGCGGGGGTGGACGCCTACAACGGCTACGGCCAGCGCGGGTCCTTCCACGTGATCGAGCGGCAGATGGCCGCCGCGCTGGAGCTCTTCCCGATCTTCGGCCGCGCCCACCTGCTGCGGACCTGGGGCGGCATCGTGGACGTCGCCCCGGACGCCTCGCCGATCATCGGAGCCACCCCGGTGGACAACCTCTACGTCAACGCGGGCTGGGGCACCGGCGGTTTCAAGGCCACCCCGGCCGCCGGCTGGGCGATGGCACACACGATGGCCACCGGCGAGCCGCACGAGCTGAACCGGCCGTTCGGCCTGGAGCGGTTCACGACCGGCGCGCTGATCGACGAGCACGGCGCGGCCGGCGTCGCCCACTGAGCCCGAGAGCCCGAGAAGGAGCACCTCCGATGCTGCAGCTGAAGTGCCCGTGGTGCGGACTGCGGGACGAGACCGAGTTCCACTACGGCGGCCAGGCGCACGTCCCGTACCCCGAGGATCCCGGCGCCCTCACCGACGAGGAGTGGGCGCAGTACCTGTTCTTCCGGGCCAACCCGAAGGGACCCTTCGCCGAACGGTGGTCGCACAGCGTCGGCTGCCGCCGGTGGTTCAACGTCGTCCGCGACACCCGCAGCTACGAGGTCCTGGCCGTGTACACCGCTGCAGATCCGCGTCCCGACCTCACCGCAGGAGGCAGCCGATGAGCAGCCAGTCCCACCGGCTTCCGACGGGCGGCCGGATCGACCGGAGCACGGTGCTCACGTTCACCGTCGACGACGTCGAGTACGCCGGGCATCCCGGCGACACCATCGCGTCCGCACTGCTTGCGAACGGCCGGGTGCGAGTCGGTGACTCGATCTACCGCAAGCGCCCGCGCGGCATCCTGGCGGCCGGACCGGAGGAACCGAACGCGTTGCTCCAGGTGCGTGGCGAGCACTCCGAGCCCATGGTGCCGGCGACGGTTCGTGAGCTGGTCGACGGTTTCAGCGCGATGACGCTGTCGGGCCTCGGCGTACTCGACCCCGAGCCGGACATGGCGACGTACGACAAGAAGTTCGTGCACACCGAGGTCCTGGTCGTCGGCGGTGGCCCGTCAGGGCTTGCGGCCGCGCTGTCTGCGGCGCGTTCCGGCGCACGGGTCATCCTGCTCGACGAGCAGCCGGAGCCTGGCGGCTCACTGCTCTCCGCTCGCACCGAACTCGTCGATGGCCGACCGGCGGACGAATGGCTGGCCGCCACCACCGCAACGCTGGCCGCGGCTCCGGAGGTCACTGTCCTCACCCGGACGTCGGCTTTCGGGTCGTACGACGACAACTACGTCCTCGCGGTCGAGAACCGGGCGGCAGACAGCCTGGACCCGCAGCCCCCTGGGATGCCGCGGCAACGGGTGTGGCACATCCGCGCCGGCCAGGTCGTTCTGGCGACCGGCGCCCACGAGCGGCCGCTGGTCTTCGCGGGCAACGACACCCCGGGTGTGCTGCTGGCGGGTGCAGTGCGGACATACCTCAACCGGTACGCCGTCGCGCCCGGCCGCAAGGCAGTTGTCGCGACGACCAACGACAGCGCGTACGACACGGTCGAGGACCTCGTCTCCGCCGGCGTCGAGGTTGCCGCCGTACTCGATGCTCGCGACGGCCTGTCCGCCCGCGCGGCTGAGGTCGCCGACAGCGGGGTGCGTGTCGTTCCGGGCAGCACGGTCGAACGCGCCGAGGGCGACCCGGCCACCGGTCTGCTCGCGAAGGTGGACGTGGGAACGCTGGGCGAAGGCGACGAGGTCGAGTTCGCCGAGACGCTGGACGCCGACCTCCTGGCCGTCTCCGGTGGCTGGAGTCCGGTGGTCCACCTGCACAGCCAGCGGCAGGGAACCCTGCGCTGGGATGACGCCTTGGCCGCTTTCGTGCCCGGCAGCGTGGTGAAGAACCAGCGGGTCGCAGGCTCCGCCCGCGGCACCGTGACCCTCGCCGACTGCCTGCGTGAGGGCGCGATCGCGGGCGCCGAAGCCGCGACGGCAGCGGGGTTCGCGGTCGAACCGCTCGCCATCGGCGCGTCGCCCCGCCGGTCCGGCGCGGGCGAGACCCGGCACCTCTGGCTGATCGCCGGGGTCGGCGGCGAACCCGGCGAGTGGGACGAGCACTTCGTGGATCTGCAGCGCGACCAGACCGTCGCGGACGTCTGGCGGGCCACCGGCGCGGGGATGCGCAGCGTGGAGCACGTGAAGCGCTACACGTCGATCGGGACCGGCCAGGACCAGGGCAAGACCTCCGGGATCAACGCGATCGGCGTGATCGCGGCCGCCCTCGGCGGTGAAGGTATCGGCGCCGTGGGTACGACGACCTACCGGGCGCCGTACTCGCCGGTGTCGTTCGCGGCACTCGCCGGCCGGGAGCGTGGCGACCTGTTCGACGCGCGGCGGACGACGCCCATCCACGACTGGCACGTCGAGGCAGGGGCGGAGTTCGAGGTCGTCGGCCAGTGGATGCGTCCGTGGTACTACCCGCAGCCGGGGGAGGACCTCGAGGCCGCGGTCGAGCGGGAGGGCCGTGCCGCGCGCACCGGCGTCGGCATGATGGACGCCTCCACCCTCGGCAAGATCGAGGTACAGGGCCCCGACGCCGGCGAGTTCCTGAACCGCATCTACACCAACGCGTTCAAGAAGCTGCCGACCGGCTCGGCCCGGTACGGCGTGATGTGCACGGCCGACGGCATGATGTTCGACGACGGCGTGACGCTGCGGCTCGCCGACGACCGGTACTTCCTGACGACCACGACCGGTGGCGCCGCCGGCGTCCTCGACTGGCTCGAGGAGTGGCTGCAGACCGAGTGGCCGGACCTGCAGGTCTACTGCACGTCGGTGACCGAGCAATGGTCGACCGTGGCCGTCGTCGGTCCACGGTCCCGCGACGTCGTCGCCCGGGTGGCTCCCGAGCTGGACGTGTCGAACGAGGCGTTCGGGTTCATGACGTTCCGCGAGACGGTGCTCGCGTCGGGGGTTCCGGCGCGGATCTGCCGGATCTCGTTCTCCGGCGAGCTGGCCTTCGAGATCAACGTGGCCGGCCGGCACGGCCGGTCGGTCTGGGAAGAGGTCTACGCAGCCGGACAGGACTTCGGCATCACGCCGTACGGCACCGAGACGATGCACGTCCTGCGTGCGGAGAAGGGCTACCCGATCGTCGGCCAGGACACCGACGGCACGGTCACACCGCAGGACGCCGGGATGGAGTGGGTCGTGTCGAAGGTCAAGGACTTCGTCGGCCGGCGCTCGTACACGCGGGCCGAGAACCTGCGCGCCGATCGCAAGCACCTCGTCGGCCTGCTGCCGGTCGACCGCACCACCCGGCTGCCCGAAGGAAGCCAGGTGATCGCCGCCGGAGAGCAGGTCGCCGGTGGCTCGGATCCGGTGCCGATGCTCGGCCACGTGACCTCCAGCTACCACAGTGCGGCCCTCGAACGGCCGTTCGCGCTCGCCTTGGTGAAGGGCGGGCGGGAGCGCATCGGAGAGGTGCTGGTGGCGCCGGTCGGCGACCGGCTCGTCGAGGTGGAAGTGACCTCGCACGTGCTCTACGACCCCGAAGGGACGAAGCGAGATGGCTGAATCGGGCACGCTGCAGGAGTTGCAGTTCTTCAGCATGGTAAGCCTGCGCGTCGATCCGGACTCGGCCGCGGCACGAGGCATCGAGTGTGTCCTGGAGTCTGCGCTGCCGGGGACCTGCGGCGAGGTCTCCCGGCGCGGCGACCAGGTGGTGCTGTGGCTGGGGCCGGACGAGTGGCTGATCGTGTCGGAGCCGGCGGTGGCCGACGTTGCCGCCCGCCTCCGCGTCGCCGCGGGCGGCGGGCACGCGGCCATCGTCGACGTCTCGGCGAACCGCACGATCCTCGAGCTCTCCGGCCCCCAGGCGCGGGAAGTCCTCGAGAAGGGCTGCCCGGTCGATCTGCACCCGCGCGTGCTGGCCGACGACACCGCGGTCCTGACGACCCTCGCGCGCGTCCCCGTCCTGCTCTGGAAGGTCGACCGTACGACGTTCCGGGTCCTGCCGAGGACTTCGTTCACGTCGTACGTCAGCATGTGGCTGCTCGACGCCATGCAGGAGTTCGCTGCCTGATGGCGCTCTCGGCGTTCGATCTCTACTCCGTCGGTATCGGCCCGTCCTCGTCGCACACGGTCGGGCCGATGCGGGCCGCGAAACGGTTCGTGGACGGGCTGGCCGATTCCGGCCGGCTGGCCGCCGTCCGCCGGGTCCGGGCCGAGCTGTTCGGATCGCTCGGAGCGACCGGGCACGGCCACGGGTCGCCGAAGGCCGTCGTTCTCGGGCTCGAGGGCGAGGACCCGGCGACCACGGACACAGAGCGGGCCGACGCCCGGATCGACGAGATCCGGGCGGGCGGCAGCCTGCTGCTGAACGGGACCACCCCGGTCGGGTTCGACGTGGACACCGACCTGGTCATGCACCGGCGCAAGAGCCTGCCGGCCCATCCGAACGGTATGACGTTCGCTGCCTTCGACGCGGACGGCGTGCAGCTCGAGTTCCGGACGTACTACTCCGTCGGCGGCGGCTTCGTCGTCGACGAGGCGGCCACCGGCGCGGACCGCGTCGTACTCGACGACACCCAGGTCAAGTTCCCGTTCTCCACCGGCGCCGAGCTGCTGGCGATCTGCGAGCGTGAGCAGCTGTCGATCAGTGACGTCATGCTGGCCAACGAGCAGGCCTGGCGCACCGAGGACGAGATCCGGGCCGGGATGCTGCACCTGTGGTCGGTCATGGCCGAATGCGTCGAACGCGGCTTCCACCGCGAGGGCGTGCTGCCCGGCGGCCTCCGGGTGCCGCGGCGCGCACCCGGCCTGTTCCGGGAGCTCTCACGCAAGGGGTACGACGACCCGCTGCACGTCGTCGACTGGGTGAACCTCTACGCGCTCGCCGTCAACGAGGAGAACGCGTCCGGCGGGCGCATCGTGACGGCGCCCACCAACGGCGCCGCGGGGATCATCCCGGCCGTCCTGCACTACTACGTCCACTTCGTCCCGAGAGCCGACGAGGACGGCGTCGTACGGTTCCTGCTGACCGCGGCGGCGGTCGGCATACTGTTCAAGACGAACGCCTCGATCTCCGGCGCGGAGGTCGGCTGCCAGGGTGAGGTCGGCTCGGCCTGCTCGATGGCGGCCGGCGGGCTCGCCGAGGTCCTCGGCGGCACACCGGCGCAGGTGGAGAACGCCGCGGAGGTCGGCATCGAGCACAACCTGGGCCTGACCTGTGACCCCGTCGGCGGCCTGGTGCAGATCCCGTGCATCGAGCGGAACGCGATCGCCTCGATGAAGGCGATCAACGCGGCGCGCCTGGGCGTCAACGGCGACGGGAGCCACAAGGTGAGCCTGGACAAGGCGATCAAGACGATGCGGGACACCGGCCGCGACATGAAGGTCAAGTACAAGGAGACAGCCCGCGGCGGCCTCGCCGTCAACGTGATCGAGTGCTGAGGATCCAGCACGACAACGCGGTCCAGCCCCGCTGACGGGACTGGACCGCGTTCGTCTGCCTCAGTGACCGCGGGCGATCCACGCTTCCAGGTCGCGGCTCTCCGCGCCGATGGAGGTGTCGCCACCATGACCCGTGTGGACGACCGTCTCGGCCGGGAGGCTGAGCAGCTTGTCCCGGATCGAGTCGATGATCGTCGGGAAGTCGCTGTACGAACGCCCGGTCGCGCCGGGTCCGCCCTGGAAGAGGGTGTCGCCGGTGAAGACGGCACCGAGCTCCTTGCTGTAGAAGCAGCAGGCGCCCGGCGCGTGCCCGGGAGTGTGCACCGTCCGGAGGGTGATCCCGGCCACCTCGAACTCGTTGCCATCAGCAAGTTCTTCGTCGGGGGCGGACTCGTGCACCTGGTCCCAGAGCACCCGGTCCGCCGGGTGCAGGTGCGAGCGAGCGCCGGTCGCCGTACACAGGTCCTTGGCTGCGTTGACGTGGTCGTTGTGCGCGTGCGTCAGCAGCACGGCGCGCACAGTCCGTCCCGCGACCGCGGCGACGATCGGCTCGGCCGAGTGGGCGGCGTCGATGACGACGCACTCGCTGTCGTCGCCGATCACCCAGACGTTGTTCTCGACGTCCCAGGTGCCACCGTCGAGGCTGAAGGTGCCCGCGGTCACCACGCGGGTGATGCCGGCCGCGCTCACAGCTCGACCACCGAGCGCAGGACCTCGCCCTTGTGCATCTTCGCGAAGGCGTCCTCGACCTCGTCGAGCGCGATCGTCTCGGTGATGAACTCGGCCAGCGGGAACCGGCCCTGCTGCGCCAGGTCGACCAGCATCGGGAAGTCGCGGGACGGCAGGCAGTCGCCGTACCAGGAGGACTTCAGCGCGCCGCCGCGCCCGAAGACCTCGAGCAGCGGCAGGGTGATCTCGCTGTCCGGCGACGGGACGCCGACCAGGACGACCGTGCCGGCCAGGTCGCGGGCGTAGAACGCCTGCTCGTAGGTCTCGGGACGTCCGACCGCCTCGACGACGACATCGGCACCGAAGCCACCGGTCAGCTTGCGGATCGCCTCGACGGCGTCCTCCTCGCGGGAGTTGACGGTGTGGGTCGCCCCGAACTGCTTGGCCCAGTCGAGCTTGCGGTCGTCGACGTCGACCGCGATGACGGTGGAGGCGCCGGCCAGCGCCGCGCCCGCGATCGCGGCGTTGCCGACGCCGCCGCAGCCGATCACGGCGATCGAGTCGCCGCGTCCGACGCCGCCGGTGTTGACCGCCGCTCCGAAACCGGCCATGACGCCGCAGCCGAGGAGACCGGCAGCCGCGGCCGGCGCGTTCGGGTCGACCTTGGTGCACTGTCCCGCCGCGACGAGCGTCTTCTCGAGGAAGGCGCCGATGCCGAGGGCCGGCGAGAGCGGGGTGCCGTCGGTCAGCGTCATGCTCTGCTTGGCGTTGTGGGTGTTGAAGCAGTACTGCTGCTTCCCCTTCAGGCAGGCGCGGCACTGGCCGCACACTGCCCGCCAGTTCAGGATGACGAAGTCGCCCGGAGCGACCTCGGTCACCCCTTCGCCGACGGACTCGACCAGACCGGCGGCCTCGTGGCCGAGCAGGTACGGGAACTCGTCGCCGATCCCGCCTTCGCGGTAGTGCAGGTCGGTGTGGCAGACGCCGCACGCCTGGACCTTCACCACGGCCTCGCCGGGGCCGGGGTCGGGTACGACGACGTCGACGAGCTCGACCGGCGCTCCCTTGCTGCGGGCGATGACTCCCTTGACGGTGACGGGCATGGTTCTCCTTGTTCTCAGGGGTATGGCGTTCAGCGGAAGACGACGGTGCGGTTGCGGTCCAGCAGGACCCGGTGCTCACTGTGCCACCGGATCGCGCGCGCCAGGACCTGGGCCTCGACGTCGCGGCCCGCGGCGGTCATGTCTGCGGGGTCGAGGGAGTGGTCGACGCGGGCGACGTCCTGCTCGATGATCGGCCCCTCGTCGAGGTCCGAGGTCACGTAGTGCGCGGTGGCGCCGATCAGCTTCACGCCGCGGGTGTGCGCCTGGTGGTACGGCTTGGCGCCCTTGAAGCTCGGCAGGAACGAGTGGTGGATGTTGATCGCCCGTCCCTCGAGCTTGCCGCACAGCTCGTTCGACAGCACCTGCATGTAGCGGGCCAGGACGACGAGGTCGACGTCGAGGGAGTCCACCAGCTCGAGTAGCCGCGCCTCGGCCTCCGGCTTGGTGTCCGGGGTAACCGGCACGTGGAAGAACGGGATCCCGTTGGCGTCGGCGACGGCCTCGAAGTCGCGGTGGTTGGAGACGATGCCGGGGATCTCGAGGTTGAGCGCGCCGGTGCCGGTGCGGAAGACGAGGTCGTTCAGGCAGTGGCCGAAGCGGGAGACCAGCAGCAGCGCGCGGGTCGGCGTGTGCATGTCGTGCAGCTGCCACGCCATCGCGAACTGGCTCGCGATCGCGGCGAAGCCCTGGCGCAGCGACTCGACGGTGACGCCGTCCAGCCGGAACTGGACCCGCATGAAGAAGGTGTCGGTCAGCCGGTCGTCGAACTGCTGGCTGGCGCTGATGTTGCCGCCGTGCTCCATCACGAAGCGGCTGACCGCGAAAACGATGCCGGGCGCCTCCGGGCAGGTCAGCGTGAGGACGTACTCGTGGCCGGCGGGGGGATGAGGCGCCATCAGGGTCTCCTTTGCGTATTACACAACAGCATGAGCGATACGCAACAGACTGCCTTCCGCGGCGGACCTGGTCAAGAGGGTGTGAAGCCGTTTTTCGGCCGCGCCGGCGGCGGGTCCAGGCATGCAAGCAGGCCGGGAGACGGGCCCGTTCCCGGACCCGTCTCCCGGCCTGCTGCCGGCTGTCGAGGGTGCTAGCCGACTGGTGTCCGGGTGGTCGGCGCGGTGCCGTTCGGCGCCGGCGTGACCGCCTGGTCGTCGTACTCCTCGAGGGTGGGCGCGACCCTCCGGCGGCCCGGGCGCGGCGCCGGGTCCGGTTCGTTGCGGAGCTCCTTCACCAGAGCCACGGCGGCGCCGATCATCACGAACATGAAGGGGAAGGCGGCGAGGATACAGAGTGTCTGCAGCGCCGAGAGTCCGCCGGCGAGCAGCAGGATCCCGGCCACGGCACCGGTCATCACTCCCCAGAAGATGGTCACCGTCGTGCGGGGTTCACGACAGCCCCGGCAGGACAGCGTGGCCATCACGAGCGAGGCGGCGTCCGCGCCGGAGATGAAGAAGAAGGCCACCAGGATCACGACGATCAGCGCGGTCAGCGCGAACCACGGATACTGGCGCAGGAGCTCGAAGAGCGCCGTCTCCTGGCCCTGTTCGAGGGCGCCGGCCAGGTCGGTGCCGCCGAGTTGCAGGTTGATCGAGATGCCACCCAGGACCGAGAACCAGACGAAGGTGACCAGGCTCGGCGCCAGCACGACGCCGAAGACGAACTCGCGGATGGTGCGGCCGCGCGAGATGCGCGCGATGAACGCGCCGACGAACGGCGTCCACGACATCCACCAGGCCCAGTAGAAGATCGTCCAGCCGCCGAGCCAGTCCTGGCCGCCGAACGCGCCGGCCCGGAAGCTCATCGGGACGATCTGGTAGAGGTAGTCGCCCGTGGACTCGGTGAACGTGCTGAGGATGAAGACGGTCGGCCCCACCACGAACAGGAAGAACAGCAGCGCGACGGCGAGCGCCATGTTGATGTTCGAGAGGTACTGGACGCCGCGATGCACCCCGCTGACGGCCGAGACGATGAACGCCAGCGTGAGCAGCGCGATGATGCCGATGGCGACCGGCGTCGACTTGGGGACGTCGTACAGCTGGTTCAGGCCGGAGTTGATCTGCAGGGCGCCGAGGCCGAGGGAGGTCGCCGAGCCGAACAGGGTGGCCAGGATCGCGAAGCTGTCGATGGCCCGGCCGGCGCCGCCTTCGGAGCGCTTGCCGAGCAGCGGGAAGAACGTCGAGCTGATCAGGTTCGCGCGGCCGTGCCGGAAGGAGAAGTACGCGAGGGCCAGCCCGATGACGGCGTACATCGCCCAGGGGTGGAACGCCCAGTGGAAGAACGAGTACTGGATGGCGAGCTGCGCGCTCTCCTGGCTGTTGGGCTCGGCCAGGCCCATCGGCGGCGTGCTCAGGTGCGACAGCGGCTCGGCGACGCCGTAGAACATCAGCCCGATGCCCATGCCGGCGCTGAACATCATGGTGACCCAGCTGACCGTCCTGAACTCGGGCCGCTCGTCGTCGCGGCCGAGCCGGATCCGGCCCCAGCGGCTACAGGCCAGGACGACGGCCAGGACGACGAAGCCTGTGCTCGCCAGGACGAACAGCCACCCGAAGCTCTTGATCACCCAGGCCAGGGCGTCGCCGGAGACTCCGGCCAGCCCTTTGTTGTCGAAGATGCCCCACAGGATGAACGCGAGCGCGAAGGTGGCCGACACGGCCAGGACGAGCCTGTCGACCGGCAGGCGGACGAACCGATCAGGGCGATCCGACGTGGACGGATTCTCGGGGTTGGTTGACATTGCGAAGAGTCCCTTCAGTGGGTTCCACGTGCCCGGGCGCTCTCGACTGTAAGACTGTGTTGTGTGATCCGCAACACCTTGCGGTAAATGAAACAGAGGGTAGCCAGCAGGGCAGGCCAAAACGCGAGCGGGCCGACGCGGGCCGCTCGTGGCTGAAGGTGGGTGGTGCCGGAGGGGCTAGCCCAGCCAGCCCATGCGGTGGCTGATCCGGCTGCCGGCCAGCTTGAGGTCTTCCTCGGTGCTCTTGATCCGCGCCCTGTCGTAGCGGAAGGCCGGGCCGGAGGCGCTCAGCGCCCCGACCACCTCTCCGGTGTGGTCGCGGATCGCCGTGGCCGCGGCGTTCAGGCCTACCTCGAGCTCCTCGAAGGCGGTGGCGAGGCCGGTCTCGCGGACCTCGGCCAGCTGGTCGAGCAGGGCCTTGCGTGAGGTCACCGTGTGCTCGGTGAGCTTCGGCAGGCCGGCCTGGTCCAGGATCGTGTCGCGCTGCTCGTCCGGCATGTAGGCCAGCAGGATCTTCCCGCTGGACGTCGCGTGCAGCGGGGTCAGCTGGCCGACCCAGTTCTGGCTTGCGACGGCCGCCGTACTGCGGGACTGCTGCACGTTCACCGCGTAGTGCTCGCGGACCACCGCGAGGTTGATCGTCTCGTCGAACTGCAGGGCCAGGGCGTCCATGATCGGCTGGGCCTGGCGCACCATGTCGATCCGGGTCGGGATCGCGCTCGCCAGCCGGAGGATGCCGAAGGCGAGCTGGTACTTGCCCCGGTCGGTGTTCTGCTCGACCAGGTCGCGCTCCTCGAGGGCGGCGAGCAGCCGGAAGGCCGTCGACTTGTGGACGCCGATCTCCGCGGCGACCTCGCTCACGCCCGCGTGACCCTCGCGCGCGAGGATCTCGAGCACTGTGATGGCCCGGTCGACGGACTGCACGCCGCCCTGGCTGTCGCCGCTGCGGCTGGCTCGTCCGGTCGCATTCTGCTCCCCGTTGCTCATAGCGCAACCCTACCCGTTAAGAAGTGTTAACCCCAGGACGCCACCGGTGAATTGTGACCGACCTCGCCCCGGCTCTTGACAGCGGCTGGCCCGGCTTCTCAGACTGTTGCGCATTGCGCGACCAGTTGTGCTATTCGCACCGAGGTGGAGAACATGATCCGAGTCTGTCCGCTCTCCGCACTACCGCCCGGAGAGGCGCTGCGCGTCGATGCCGAGCCGCCCATCGCGGTGTTCCACACCGAGGAGGGCGAGCTCTTCGCCGTCGACGACACCTGCACCCACCAGGACGCCTCGCTCGCCGACGGCTGGCTGGAGGGCTGCGAGATCGAGTGCCCGTTGCACGCGTCGAAGTTCGACCTGCGCACCGGGGCGGTCGACGCGCCGCCGGCCAAGCTGCCGATCCGGACCCACGCGGTGCGCGTCGAGGACGAGCACATCTGTGTGGAGCTGTCCGACGCCGAGCCCAACCTCCCACCGGGCGTGACGTTCGGGGCGAAGTCGTGAGGACGATCGCGGTCGTCGGCGCCTCGCTCGCGGGTCTCTACGCGGCGCAAGCGCTGCGGACGCAGGGATTCGACGGCGAGGTCGTCGTGATCGGCGACGAACTGCGCAGGCCCTACGACCGGCCGCCGCTGTCGAAGGAGTTCCTGGCCGGCCGGATCGACGCGGAGGTGCTGAACCTCGAGTCGGCCGGCGACGATCTGCAGGCGCGCTGGTTGCTCGGCACGCCCGCGGTGTCGCTGTGCACGAACACCCGGGAGGTGCTCCTGGCCGACGGCTCCCGGATCGCCGCCGACGGAGTGGTAATCGCCACCGGGGCCCGGCCACGGACCCTGCCAGGTACGGCGAAGCCGGCCGGCGTCCACGTACTGCGGACGATCGACGACGCCGTCGCGCTTCGGTCGGAGTTGCTCCCGGGAGCACGGCTCGTGGTGATCGGCGCCGGCTTCATCGGCGGCGAGGTCGCCGCGACGGCGAAGGCCCTCGGACTCGACGTGACTGTGGTCGAGGTCATGCCCTCGCCGCTGGCCGGACCTCTCGGCGCCGAGGTCGGTGCTGTGGTGAGCGGGTTGCACGAGGCGCACGGCGTCGCGCTCCGGTGCGGTGTCGGCGTCCGCGGACTGACCGGCCGGCAGCGGGTCGAAGGTGTCGAACTGGCGGACGGGACGGTGCTGCCGGCCGACGTGGTCGTGGTCGGCATCGGGGCGGTGCCGAACGTCGAATGGCTCACCGGCTCTGGCGTTGCCATCGGCAACGGGGTCGAGTGCGACCACCAGGGCCGCACCAGCATCCCCGGCGTCGTGGCAGTCGGCGACTGCGCGTCGTGGCAGGACCTGCGGCTCGGTCGCCCTCACCGCGTCGAGCACTGGACCGGAGCCATGGAACGACCGGCCGTCGCCGTTGCGGCTCTGCTCGGCGGAGACGAGTGGAGCGAGCACCGTCCGGTCGGCGTCCCGTACTTCTGGTCCGACCAGTACGACGTACGGATCCAGTTCGCCGGCCACGCCGCGGAGGCCGACTCGGTGACGATCGAGGCCGGAACTCCGGCGGGTCATGACGTCCTGGCCGTCTACCGCCGCGGCGAGGTTCCGGTCGGTGTCCTGGGCATGAACCAGACCCGCCAGTTCGGCCGGTGGCGGCGGCAGCTCAACACCGCGGTTCCGGTCTGACGTGCTGTCCCACGAGTCTCGGAAAGGCGGGCCGGTGGCCATCGCGAAGAGGATTGACGGACGCAAGGTCGCCGGCGACCTGAAAGCACAGCTCGCCGTCCGCGTCGCCGCCCTGCACGCACAGGGGATCCGCCCGGGGCTCGGCACCATCCTGGTGGGTGACGACCCGGCGAGCCGTTCGTACGTCGCCGGCAAGCACCGGGACTGCGCCGACGCCGGGATCGAGTCGATCCGGGTGGAACTGCCCGCGTCGGCGCCTCAGGACGAGATCGAGACCGCCGTACGGCGCCTCAACGACGACCCGGCGTGTACCGGCTTCATCGTCCAGCTCCCGTTGCCGCCGCATGTCGACACGCATCGGATCCTCCAGCTGATCGATCCCGGCAAGGATGCGGACGGGTTGCATCCCACCAATCTCGGCAAGCTGGTGCTCGGCATTCCCGGCCCGCTGCCGTGCACTCCCCGGGGCATCATCGAGCTGCTCCGCCGGCACGACGTGGAGATCACCGGCCAGCGGTTCTGCGTGATCGGCTGCGGCCTGACCGTGGGCAGACCGCTCGGACTCATGCTGACGCGACCGACCGAGCACGCCACGGTGACGCTGTGCCACGAGGCGACGGTCGACATCGCGGCACACACCCGCGCATCGGACGTGGTGGTAGCCGCCGCCGGCGTCGCCCACCTGGTCAAGCCGAGCTGGATCAGCCCGGGCGCGACCGTCCTGTCGGTCGGCGTTACCCGGACGATCGAGGGCATCCTCGGCGACGTCCATCCTGAGGTCGGCGCGGTGGCCGGCAAGATCAGCCCGGCGACCGGCGGGGTCGGGCCGATGACCCGCGCGATGCTGCTGACGAACATCGTCGAGATCGCCGAGCGGAACCGGTTCGAGGCAGTCGCCGACAGCGGGCTCCGGCCGGTCGCGGAGGTGCTTCGATGAGCGCGCTCCGGCTGGTCGAGCCGGCGGCACGGCCGACCGGGACGAGTCTTCGGCGGTGCCAGGTGCTCGGCGTCCTTAACGTCACGCCGGACTCGTTCTCCGACGGCGGACGGTTCGCCGCGGCCGCCGCGGCAGTTGCCCGGGGCATCGAGCTCGTCCGGCAGGGCGCGGACATCGTCGACGTCGGAGGTGAGTCGACCCGGCCCGGCGCCGTACGCGTCGACGAGGCCGAGGAGTCGCGCCGGGTGATTCCCGTGATCCACGCGCTGAGTGCCGCCGGCGTCAGGGTGTCGGTGGACACGATGCGCGCGAGCGTCGCCGAGCAGGCGCTCGCGGCCGGCGCGGTCATGGTCAACGACGTCTCGGGCGGGCTTGCGGATCCTGCGATGTTGCCGCTGATCGCCGCTGCACAGACTCGCTGTGTCCTGATGCACTGGCGCGCTCACTCCGAGGTGATGGATGCTTTCGCCGGCTACCACGCCGTCGTCGAAGAGGTGTGCCTGGAGCTGTCGAAGCGGGTCGACGCAGCCCTCGCGGCGGGAGTCGGGGCCGACCGCATAGTGCTCGATCCAGGACTCGGCTTCGCCAAGAACGCCGAGCACAACTGGTCCCTGCTGGCCGGCCTGCCGGCCCTCCGCGATCTCGGCTTTCCGCTCCTGATCGGTGCCTCCCGCAAGCGATTCCTGGCCGACTGTGTCGACTACGGCGGACTCGCCCCGGACAACCCGCTGGATCGCGACGACGCATCGAGTGCCGTCGCGGCGCTCGCGGCGGCGGGCGGAGCCTGGGGCGTGCGGGTGCACACTGTTGCGCCCGCAGCCGCGGCTGTGCGGGTCGCGTCCCGCATCAGTGCAGCCGGGTTCGGGGGCCGATGATGCGCCGGCGTGCGCGTGCCGACGTACTCGAGGGACTGCTGAACCGGGTGCGCTACGAGGTTCTCCCGACCGCAGGTGTCGTGGACGCCGTGGCTGCCGGCCTGCCCGGGGGAGCCACGGTCACAGTGACCGCGTCACCGTCGAAGGGCCTCGATGCCACGCTCGACGTGGCCGAGCGGCTGGCGGGCCGCGGGTACGACGTCGTACCGCACCTCGCGGCACGGATGATCGCCGGACCCGGTGAGCTCGCGGAGATCACCGCCAGGCTGCGGTCCGCGGGAGTCACGAAGGTGTTCGTCCCGGCCGGTGACGCGGAACCGGCGACCGGGGCCTACGACAGTGCGTTGCCGCTGCTGCGTGATCTGGCGGCCGCGGCACATCCGTTCACCGAGGTCGGCATCACCGGGTATCCGGAGTCGCATCCGGGCATTCACGACGACCTGACGATCCAGGCCATGTGGGACAAGCGGCAGTACGCCACGCAGGTCGTCAGCAACCTGACCTTCGACCCGGACACGCTGGCCTCCTGGGTACGGCGGGTTCGCGCTCGCGACGTGCGGTTGCCGATTCTCGTCGGGCTGCCCGGTCCGGTCGAGCGCGCGAAGCTCGTGCGGATCGCGACGAAGATCGGAGTCGGCGAGTCGGCCCGGTTCCTCGCGAAGCACGGCGGGGTCTTCGCCCGCGTCGCCGTACCCGGTGGCTACGACCCGATCCGTTTCCTCGACCGGGCGGCCGCGACGCTCGGGCGTGCGGACCTGCAGGTTGCCGGCCTGCACCTGTTCACGTTCAACCAGGTTGCCGAGACCGAAGCCTGGCGGGTGGCTCAGCTGGCCCGCTTGCGCGGTCGCGCTGACCGGAGCGGCGCACGCGCCGCTGGTGTCCCGGGATGGGGGATCTCATGACCGACAACCTGTCGATCCGGGCGATCGAGGAGCGGCTGCTGACCCGGTGGCCGGAGACGAAGCTCGAGCCGTCCCTCGACCGGATCGTCAACGTGATGCGCCTGCTGGGCGATCCGCAACGGAGGTACCGCAGCATCCACATCACCGGGACGAACGGCAAGACCAGCACGGCCCGGATGGTCGAGGCATTGCTGGCCGCGTCGGGCGAACGGACCGGCCGGCTCACCAGCCCGCACCTGACGAGTGTCCGGGAGCGCATCGGCATCGCCGAGGAAGTCATCGATGTGCGGGCGTTCCGGTCCGCCTACAGTGCGGTCGGCAAGCAGGCGGAACTCGTCGACGCCACCATGCGGCATCCGCTGTCGTTCTTCGAGATGACGGTCGCCATGGCGTACCGCGCGTTCGCCGATGCCGCGGTCGACGTCGCCGTGGTCGAGGTGGGCATGGGTGGGCGATGGGATGCGACCAACGTCATCGACGCCGATGTCGCCGTGGTGCTCCCGGTGGACCTCGACCACACCGATTACCTCGGCCCGACGACCGCCACGATCGCTCAGGAGAAGGCGGGCATCATCAAGCCCGGGTCGGTGGCCGTCAGCGCCCGCCAGAGTGCGGACGTCGCCGCGGTGCTGCAGGCCCGGGCGCGTTCCGTCGGCGCCAGCCTCGTTGTCCAGGGCAACGACTTCTCGCTGCTCCGGCGGACGGCCGTTGAGGGTGGCCAGGTCATCTCGGTGCAAGGACTGCACGGGACGTACAGCAACGTTTTCCTGGCGCTGCACGGTCGCCACCAGGCGGACAACGCGGCCTGCGCGATCGCGGCGGCAGAGGCCGCTGCGGGGCGGCAGTTGGACCTTGCCGCGGTGCGCGCCGGTCTCGGCCAAGTGGCCTCGCCGGGTCGCTTCGACGTCCGGCCGGGTGAGCCGTTGGTGATCCTGGACGCCGCGCACAATCCGCACGGAGCGCGCGCCCTGGTCGAGTCGCTCACCGAGCTCGCGCCGTGCCGGACGTTCGCCGTCGTCGCGGCGATGGCGGACAAGGACGTCGAGGGTGTGCTGCGCGAGCTCGAACCCGTCGTCGATGTGGTCGTGTGCACCCGGAACTCCAGCCCGCGCAGCATCGCGCCGGCGAAGCTTGCGGCCACCGCCCGGCAGGTCTTCGGCGCGCAGCGCATCCATGTCGCGTTCAACGTGGCGACTGCGATCGAGAAGGCTCGCGCGCTCGCGGCGCCGCAACCCGGTCGGGCCCCGGACGCCCTCCTGCTCGTCACCGGCTCGGTGGTGACCGTCGGCGACGCGAACCGGGTGCTGCCTCCTGGACCACCGATGGGTCAAGCCCTGCCCGGGTGAAGGACACCCATCGGTCCCCGGGGTTGGGTGCCGGAGCCCCTTCCGGCACCCAACCCCACCTCTTCGTGGAGGAGACAAGCAGTGAGTGGTAAGCATGCGGGCGCCGAGGATCCACAGGACGACCTGACGGCCGGTCCGCCGAAGACCTACGCGGCCGGCCTGCCGGCGGTGGCCCACGCGATGCAGTACTCGCTCGAGCAGACGACAGTACGCCGTACCGCGCTGACCCTTCTCAACCTCAATCAGGTGAAGGGTTTCGACTGTCCCGGCTGTGCCTGGCCGGAGCCGCAGCACCGGCACAAGAACGAGTACTGCGAGAACGGCGCCAAGCACATCAACGACGAGGCGACGACCCGCCGCGTCACCCGCGAGTTCTTCGCGCAGCACTCGATCGAGGAGCTCGACGGCAAGTCCGACTACTGGCTCAACCAGCAGGGCCGGCTCACCGAGCCGATGGTGAAGCGGCCCGGGGCGACGCACTACGAGCCGATCGGCTGGGACGAGGCGTTCGGGATCGTCGCCGGCGAGCTGACCGCGCTCGGCTCGCCCGACGAGGCACTGTTCTACGTGTCAGGTCGGCTCAACAACGAGGCGGCGTTCCTGCTCCAGCTCTTCGCCCGGGCCTTCGGCACCAACAACCTGCCGGACTGCTCGAACATGTGCCACGAGTCCAGCGGCTCCGCGCTCAACGAGACGCTGGGCATCGGCAAGGGCAGCGTGCAGCTCGACGACATCCACAATGCCGGCCTGGTCTTCGTGGTCGGCCAGAACCCGGGGACCAACCACCCCCGGATGCTGTCGGCGCTGGAGCAGACCAAGAAGAACGGTGGCCGGGTGATCGCCGTGAACACGCTGCCGGAGGCGGGCCTGATGCGGTTCAAGAACCCGCAGAAGGCCAGTGGCGTCCTCGGGCGCGGTACGGCGATCGCCGACCAGTTCGTGCAGATCCGGCCCGGTGGCGATCTCGCGTTGTTCCAGATGCTGAATCGCCGGCTGCTCGAGGCCGACGCGGCGGCGGGTGGCGGCGTACTCGACCGTGACTACATTGCGACGCACACCACCGGCTTCGAGGCGTTCGCCGAGCACGCGGGCACGATCACCTGGGAGCACGCGCTCGAGGCCACCGGCCTGACCCGCGACGAGATCGAGGCGGTGCACGCCGCCGTACTTGCGAGCAAATCCGTCATCGTCTGCTGGGCGATGGGGCTGACCCAGCAGAAGCACGGCGTGCCGACGATCCGCGAGGTGGTCAACTTCCTGATGCTGCGGGGCAACATCGGCCGGCCGGGCGCCGGCGTGTGCCCGGTCCGCGGGCACTCCAACGTCCAGGGCGACCGGGCGATGGGGATCTGGGAACGGATGCCGGACGCGTTCCTGGACGCGCTCGGCGCCGAGTTCGCTTTCGAGCCGCCGCGCGCGCACGGCCTCGACTCGGTGGATGCGATCCGGGCGATGCGCGACCACCGGGCCCGGGTGTTCGTGGGCGTCGCCGGGAACTTCGCCCGGGCGACCCCGGACAGCGCGGTCACCGAGGCGGCGCTGCGCAACTGCAGCCTCACCGTGCAGGTGTCCACGAAGCTCAACCGGTCGCATACCGTCGCCGGCCGGACCGCGCTCATCCTGCCGACGCTGGGCCGCAGCGACCGGGACGTCCAGGCGACCGGTGAGCAGTACGTCACCGTCGAGGACTCGATGAGCCAGGTGCACCGGTCACGCGGCAAGCTGCCACCGGCCTCCCCGCACCTGCTCAGCGAGGTCGCGATCGTCACCCGGATCGCGCAGCGCACGCTCGGCGACACGTCGGCGATCCCGTGGGCGAAGTTCGAGGCCGACTACGACCTGATCCGGGACCGGATCGCCCGCGTCGTACCGGGGTTCGAGGACTTCAACGAGCGGATCACGGCGCCCGGCGGGTTCACGCTGCCGAACCCGGTGAACTCCGGCGTGTACCCGACGCCGAGCGGGAAGGCGGTCTTCACCTGCAACGAGCTCGAGTGGCTGCGGACTCCGCCCGGCCACCTGATCCTGCAGTCGCTGCGCTCGCACGACCAGTGGAACACCATCCCGTACGCAATGAACGACCGTTACCGCGGCATCCACAACGCTCGCCGGGTCGTGATGGTCAGCCCCGACGACATCGCGGAGCTCGGGTTCGCCGACCGCGACCTGGTCGACCTCGTCAGCGTCTGGCGGGACGGCACCGAGCGGCGCGCCGAAGGGTTCCGGCTCGTCGCCTACCCGGCGGCGCGCGGGTCGGCCGCGGCGTACTACCCGGAGACGAACGTGCTGGTGCCGCTCGACAGCGTCGCCGACATCAGCAACACCCCGACGTCCAAGGGCATCGTGGTCCGCCTCGAGGCCGCCCGGACGCCGGATCCGGAGGCCTGACCACTCCGTCGCGGGATCTGGACCAGCACTTGGGTACTGGGGGCAAGCTGGTTCTGACGGGGGAGGAGGTTTCATGGAGTTGGGCGGGGAGTGTGAACCGCGGGACGTCCGGATGGATGCCGGGCGGCTGGGTGCGGCGGTGGAACTGGTGCGGGCGCGGAAGGCGGCCGCGCAGCTGTGCGTGGTGCGGGACGGCCGGGTCGTGGTCGACCAGGCGATCGGGTGTGCGCCGGACGCGCTGTTCTGGCTCTTCTCCGCGAGCAAGCCGTACGTCGCGATCGTGATCCACCAGCTGGTCGAGTCGGGGCTGCTCCATCTGGACGACGGGGTGGCGGCGTACTGGCACGAGTTCGGGGAGGCCGGCAAGCGGGCCATCACCGTGCGGCAGGTGCTGCAGCACCGGTCCGGGTTGACCACCGTCGGGTCGTACTTCGGTGACGCCCGTGCGATGGCGGACTGGGACCGGTCGCTGGAGCGGATCGAGCAGGCCCGGCCGCGCTGGCCGCTCGGTACGGTCGCCTACAGCCCACTCGCGTTCGGGTTCGTGCTCGCCGAGGTCGCACATCGATGCAGTGGGCAACCATACGCCGAGCTGGTACGGCGTTCCGTCCTCGAGCCGCTCGGTCTCGCGGACACGTTCCTCGGTGTGCCGGTCGACGAGTCGCACCGCAGCGTGCCGATCCGCGTGTCCGGCGTGGCCGGCCCGTTCGTGCAGTCGGTCGTGAACAAGCGCAGTACGCGCGAGGCCGTCGTACCAGCGGCTGGGATGTCCACCACGGCCCGGGATCTGGCCGGGCTGTACCAGGCGCTGTTGCAGGGTGGAGCGGGCATCCTGCGGCCGGAGTCGATCGCGATCGCGGTCGAGCCGAGCAGTGAGGGCGAGCTGGACCGGACCATCGGCGCGCCGATCCGGTGGTCGCAGGGGTTCCAGCTCGGCGGGCCGCGGTTCGTCCCGAACGTGGTGACGCCGCTCGGGACGACCAGCAGCCCGCGGACCTTCGGGCACAACGGCAGCAACTGCTGTATCGGCTGGGCGGATCCGGACCGCCGGATCGCCTTCGCCTACCTGACCAACCGGATCGGCCGCCGCGAGGCCGATGTCGCCCACCATGCTGCGGTGGCCGACAAGGTGCTGGAAGCGGCGTTCGACTAAGCGAAGACGGGCACCTGTACTCGGTGATGGATCACTTGGTCGACGAGGCCGTACTCTCGGGCCCCCTCGGCGGTCAGGACGTGGTCGCGGTCGGTGTCGTGCCGCAGTCGCTCGATCGTCTGCCCGGTGTGCTCGGCGAGGATCGTCTCGACCTGGCTGCGGACCCGGACCACCTCGTCGGCCTGCAGGATCAGGTCGGGAATCGTGCCCTGACCGCGCGCGGCCGGCTGGTGCAGGACGACCCGCGCGTGCGGCAGTACGGCGCGACGCCCGGGCGCACCGGCGGACAGCAGCACGGCGCCGGCCGAGATCGCCTGCCCGACGCACAGGGTCGCGATCGGCGCCTGGATGTACTGCATGGTGTCGTAGAGCGCCAGCATCGCGGTCATGTCGCCGCCCTCGCAGTTGATGTAGAGGTTGATCTCCTGCTCCGGCCTGTCCGCCTCCAGGTGCAGCAACTGCGCGATCAGCGCGTTGGCCACGCCGGCGTCGAGCGCCGTACCGAGGTAGATGATGCGCTCGCTGAGCAGGTGCGAGTAGACGTCCATGATCCGCTCGCCCCGCGGGTGCTGGGCGATGACGTTGGGAATGGTGTAGCTGCTCATGCCGCCGCCTTTCGCTGGGGCATCACTTGGTCGAAGGACTCGACGATGTGATCGATGAAGCCGTACTCGCGGGCCTGCTCCGCGGTGTACCAGTGGTCGTGCAGCGAGTCCTCGTGCACGACGTCGAACGGCTGCCCGGTGTCGTCGGCGATCAGGGCCAGCACGGTGTCGCGGATGTGCCGCAGGTCGTTGGCCTGGATCTCGATCTCGACCGCGGAGCCGCCGATCCCGGCCGAC
Organism: Kribbella sp. NPDC050470; assembly: GCF_044458365.1. Taxonomy (NCBI): domain Bacteria; kingdom Bacillati; phylum Actinomycetota; class Actinomycetes; order Propionibacteriales; family Kribbellaceae; genus Kribbella; species Kribbella sp. NPDC050470. Next base: position 473,707 of record NZ_JBITHV010000005.1, read on the forward strand.
CCCTGGTGCATGAGGACCCGGGCGTGCCGCAGCGCGTACCGCTTCCCCGGGGTGCCGGCGGACAGCAGGAACTGCCCGGCGGAGCAGGCGAGCCCGATCGCCAGCGTCGACACGTCACACGGCACCAGTCGCATCACGTCCCGGATCGCCAGCATCGACGGCACCGAGCCGCCGAGCGAGTGGATCCACAACGCGATGTCCCGGTCCGGGTCCTCGGCCGCGAGGGTGAGGATCTGGGTCGCCAGCAATGTCCCGTTGTCGTCGTCGAGGGTCCCGTCCAGTACGACGATCCGCTGCCCGAGCAGCCGCTGCCGCGCCGACTCGTTGAACAGCGGTGGTTTGTTGTCTTCAGCCATGTCCACAACACTGACCGGCCGGACCCGCCGTACCCCAGCTTTTCTGCTGACGGCAACTCTGCCCACAGCGGACAAACCCCTGCGGCAGGCCTAGGGACGGACCGCGCGGCCGAGGATGTGCGGGGAGGCGGGGTTGGGGCCGAAGGGGAAGCGGTCGAGGTCCTGGATCGTGAAACCGGCGGCCTCGATGGCGGCGGCGGTGTCGCGGTGGACGTGGCAGCCGCCGCTGAACCAGGCCCAGATGGTGGCGTCGGCGATGCGCTGGAAGCGGTCGAGGCCGGTGCCGGGCTCGGCGGCGACGTGTTCGTAGAAGCGCAGTTCGCCGCCTGGTCGTAGTACCCGGAAGGCTTCGGTCAGGGCAACGGCCTGGTCGGGGACCGAGCACAGCACGAGTGAGGTGACGACCGCGTCGACGGATCCGTCGGCGAGTGGCAGGCGGTCCGCCGTACCGCTGACGACTTCGACTGGGATCGGCGCCGCGAGGGCGAGGGCGTCGGCCTTGGTACGCAGGTAGGGCTCCGGCTCGACTGCTACGAGGCTGCGCACCTCCACGGGGTAGTGCGCGAAGTTTCCACCGTCACCCGCGCCGACCTCGACCACGTGCCCGGCCAGCCCGTCCAGCAGCCGTTTCCGGTGCTCCTGCGCCCCCTGCTCGTCGATCCCCGGCCGGGCCCGCGCATACAACCGCGCAAACACCGGATGTGACTGCCCCATTGAGCCACCTTACGTGCGTGTTTCGGGAACTGTCCGGGGGACCGCCTAAGGTGAGTGTGATGACTACGCTGTTCTCGCCTGATGAGCTCCCGGTGCCGCTGGAGGAGCCCAAGAAGCATCGGACCGATCCGGACTCGCTGCTGGAGGGGCTCAATCCGCAGCAACGGGCCGCTGTCGTGCACGCGGGCAAGCCGCTGCTGGTGGTGGCCGGTGCGGGCTCGGGGAAGACACGGGTGCTGACCCGCCGGATCGCCTATCTGCTGGCGGCCCGCGAGGCGCACCCGGGGTCGATCCTGGCGATCACGTTCACCAACAAGGCCGCCGCGGAGATGCGCGAGCGGGTGGTGGACCTGGTCGGGCCGCGGGCGAAGCTGATGTGGGTCTCGACCTTCCACTCCTCCTGCGTGCGGATCCTGCGCCGCGACATCAAGCGGTTCGGGATCAGCTCGACGTTCTCGATCTACGACGACACCGACTCGCGCCGGCTGATGACGCTGGTCTGCCGCGAGCTCGACCTGGACGTGAAGCGGTACAACCCGCGCGCCGTGCTGAACTGGATCAGCACCCAGAAGAACGAGCTGATCGACCACGAGACCGCCGCGGCGAAGACCTCGAACCACCTCGAGGAGACCTACGCCGAGTGCTACCGGATCTACCAGGAGCGGCTGGCCCAGGCGAACGCGCTGGACTTCGACGACCTGCTGATGACCACGGTCAACCTGCTGCAGGCCTTCCCCGAGGTCCGGGAGTACTACCGGCGCCGCTTCCGGCACGTGCTCGTCGACGAGTACCAGGACACCAACCACGCGCAGTACACGCTGATCCGCGAGCTCTGCGGCGAGGACGAGCCCGGCTACAACGGCCCGACCGCGCCGCCGGCGGAACTGATGGTGGTCGGTGACTCCGACCAGTCGATCTACGCGTTCCGCGGCGCCACGATCCGCAACATCCTCGCCTTCGAGGAGGACTTCGCCGGCGCCGAGACGATCCTGCTGGAGCAGAACTACCGCTCCACCCAGACCATCCTGTCCGCGGCCAACGCGGTGATCGCGCGCAACGAGGGCCGCAAGGCGAAGAACCTCTGGTCCGACCAGGGCCAGGGCGAGCAGATCGCGGTGTACGTCGCCGACAACGAGCACGACGAGGCCCAGTTCGTCGCCGACGAGATCGACCGGCTCACCGACGCCGACGGGGTGAAGCCGTCCGACGTGGCGGTGTTCTACCGGACCAACGCGCAGTCCCGGGTCTTCGAGGAAGTCTTCATCCGCACCGGCCATCCGTACAAGGTGGTCGGCGGCGTCCGGTTCTACGAGCGCAAGGAGGTCCGCGACGCGCTCGCGTACCTGCGCGTGTTGGTGAACCCCGAGGACACCGTCTCGCTGCGCCGGATCCTGAACGAGCCGAAGCGCGGGATCGGCGACCGGGCCGAGGCCGCGATCGAGGCCCTCGCGGCCCGGGACCGGACGTCGTTCGCCCAGGCGCTGCGCCGGGCCCAGGACGCGCCGGCGATGGCGAGCCGCTCGGTGAACGCCGTACAGGCCTTCGTCGACATCCTCGACGAGCTGACCGCGATGGTGGACTCGGGCGCCCCGCCGGACGACATCCTGGACGTCGCCCTGCACCGGTCCGGGTACTACGAGACGCTGCAGAAGTCCACGGATCCGCAGGACGAGACCCGCCTGGAGAACCTGGACGAGTTCATCTCGGTGGCCCGCGAGTTCGTCGAGGAGCGCACCGCGGCCGGCGAGGCGGCCGACCTGCAGGCGTTCCTCGAGCGGGTCGCGCTGGTCGCCGACGCCGACCAGATCCCGGACGCCGCCGACGACGGTGGCGTGGTCACGCTGATGACCCTGCACACCGCGAAGGGCCTGGAGTTCCCGGTCGTGTTCCTGACCGGGATGGAGGACGGCGTCTTCCCGCACTCGCGGTCGCTGACCGACCTGAAGGAGCTCGAGGAGGAGCGCCGGCTGGCCTACGTCGGCATCACCCGGGCGCGGCAGCGGCTCGCGATCTCGCGCGCCGCGGTCCGGTCCGCGTACGGCGCTCCGCAGCACAACCCGCCGTCCCGGTTCCTGGAGGAGATCCCGGCCGAGCTTCTCGACTGGCGGCGCGACGAGTCCGCGATCACCCGCTGGTCCGGCACCGGGACGTCGACCGGCAGCGGCATCTCGAGTCGCTACGAGCCACCGCGCCGTACTGCCTCCGACAAGCCGGTGATCAGCCTCAACCCGGGCGACCGGGTCGTCCACGACACCTTCGGGATGGGCACCGTCGTGGTGGTCCGCGGCGAGGGCCAGCAGGCGCAGGCGGACATCGACTTCGGATCCGAAGGTGTGAAGCGGTTGCTGCTCCGGTACGCACCGGTGGAGAAGATCTAAGTCAACTTGTTGGGCGAATTCGTTGCATCTGGGCCGGAGATTGAGACAATCAAGGATCTTCGGCCCTCCCTCCGGAAGCATTCGCCCCATGTCCAAGTCGGTAGCAGGTAACAACCGCCGGATCATCCTGGCGGGTGCCAACCCTGGGCTCCGGCTGTTCGACGAGGCCGGCAAGGTGACGGCGTACGCGTCGATCTGGATGGTCGACTGGTCGATCCGCGGCGCCGGCACCGCGGTCGTGCTCTGGTTCGACGGGATCGTCCGGGTGGTGTCCGAGGACGTCGACCTGGCCGCCTGGCTGGAGCGCTACTTCGTCCGCTCGTTCCTCGAGGTCCAGGGCCTGCCGTGGCACGAGCCCGCGGTCGAGCGCGACCTCGTCCAGGTGTCGATGAACCTGGCCGACGGGCTGAGCGCGAAGGCCGCCGACATCCAGATCGAGATGGGCGGCGTGCTCGACCGGCGGCTGTTCGCCACCGACAACTTCCAGCTGGCCGAGGGCAATCACAGCCTGAGCCTGGTGATCGCGCCGGTCCGGTCCGCGACCGTCTCGATCGGCGGCGCCTCGGTGCCCGGCTTCGTCCAGGTCGACGGCTCACCCGACAAGCCCGGCTCCTCCGCGTTCCTCACCACCGCCGAGGTCTGGCGCCGCTAGAGCGCCCACCAGTTGTCCATCCGCTCGACGGCCTGCTTGCCGCCGTCGAGCACCCGCTGCAGCCGGAACAGGTACGCCGCGATCCCCGCCACACCCTGCATCCAGCCGACTCCCGGCGGCAGCAGCGGCTCCTCGTTGCGATGCTCGACGAACCGCCAGTACGCCGTCCCGTCTCCGCGGAACGCCCGCTCCACCAAGGCATCCGCGAGTCGTACGGCGAACTCCAGATCCTGCTCGCGTCCGTCGCGGTGCCACGCGTCCAGGAAGGTGTCGGCGACTCCCGCCGTACCGCAGCAGCGTCCGTCGTTGTCCCAGAAGCCAGGGTGCAGCCGCTCGGGGATGCCGGAGTGCACGACGCTGTCCAGGCAGCGTCGATGCCACACGACCGGCGTCTCCCCGGCCACCTCGTCGACGCCGGCGTACTCGAGAGCCCGGAAAAGCAGCGACGTGCCGGCCCCGCCGTGGCACCAGTTGTAGGTGTACTCGTCGTCGCCACGCTGCTCGCTCCACGGGATGACGCGCGGCACCCGGAAACCCTTGTCGTCATTGATCCCGAGCGTGATCAGGTGCTCGGCGCCACCGCGGGCCGCGTCGACCAGGTCGGGCCGTCCGAGCTCGACGCCGGCCACCGCGAGCATCGCCGCGATCCCGGCCAGGCCGTGCGTGAAGTTCGGCATGTCGCCTCGCGGTTCGGCGCAGAAGCGGCGCGGGACGAACAGCCAGTTCGCCGGCTCTTCCTTCTCGCCCAGAAGCAGGTCGGCCGCGCGCTCGGCCAAGGCGCGCGCGTCGACGCCTTGCCTGCCGGCCCAGAGGGCACCCATGAGTACGGCGCCGGTGCCGAGCGTTGCGTCGTTCGAAACCGCGCCAGGAAGGTACTTTGGTGCGCCCAGGACGCTCTCGTGCCAGCCGTCGTCCGTGGCCAGCTCGGTGATCCGATCCAGGGCAGGCTGCGAGGCGGATTCGCCGAGGGCGGTGAGTGCGCCGATCGCGCTGACCAGACCGTCGAAGTACGTGATCGATTGCTCGGCCGGGATCGTCGCGTGGAGCCGGTCCGCGATCCCGGCGGCCAGCCCGGCCTCTGCCTGCGTCCAGGGGCGGGCCAGCTTGATCTCCGCGAGTGCGTGCGCGAGGCCGCCGACACCGCTGTGCATGCCCTCGAGGTACACCTCCGGCTTGGCCCCACCGGCCGCCTCGGGGATCCACGGGCCGGCCGCGTCCCAGTCCACCTGCTGCAGGACCCAGGACCAGGCTGCTTCGCCGAGTTCGCCGTACGTCATGATCGGGCGTTCCGGAGCCGGATGCCGCTCCACTCGAGCGTGCTGACGATGACCTCGGCCCAGAAGTCGTGCAGCCGCGGCAGCACGCGCAGCTGGATGCCGGCCTCGGCGTGCAGGTCGAACAGGTCGCCGACCCGCTCAGGCGGCGCGAGCGGCCGGACTTCTGTCGTGGCGACCACAGCGGCGTCGAGCTCGGCGAACGGCTCGGCCGGCAGGCGGTAGGCGTACAGCTCGACCGAGCGCATCGCGTCCAGCCAGCCGTACTCGACGGCGTGCACGCGGCTGCCGGAACCGGCGCCGATGATGCGGTCCTGGTCGTCAGGAGTGGTGGAGGGGCCTACCCACGCCATCGCGCGGGGGCACTGCCTCGGGAACCAGTAGTCCGGAGCCCGGTCGTAGCCGACGGCCCAGACGTACGGCGTGGCCTCGCGCGTCGTCTTGGCGACGTGCGGCCGGAAGACCTCGATGGTCGAATCTTCGGAGAAGTGCAGAACCTCACCACGCGCCGGACGCATGACTGGCAGCTTAGCCAGGTGTCACGGGTACTGCTGGAGGATTACGGGTTGAGGCCGCAGTGGTCGCGCAGCCACGGCATCGGGTCGGTCGCGTCGCCGCCGTCCGGGTGCACCTCGAAGTGCAGGTGCGGGCCGGTGGTGTTGCCGGTCATCCCGACCGCGCCGACCTGGTCACCGGCGTAGACGGTCTCGCCCTCCGACACGCTCCACTTCGACATGTGGTTGTACCAGGTGACGGTGCCGTCCTCGTGCCGGACCTGGACCTGGCGGCCGTAGGCGCCGGCCCAGTCGGCGAAGATCACCACACCCTTCATCACGGTCTTGATCGGGGTGCCGATCGGGGCCGCGAAGTCGGTGCCGGTGTGGTTGCGGGCCCAGCGGCTGCCGCCCTGGCCGAAGGTCGCGGTGATGTGGTATCCGGAGATGATCATCTCGCAGCGGGTGGCCGACTCGCGGGCCTTCCGCTCGGCCTCGTCGGCGGCGGCCTTGGCCTTCGCGAGGGCGGAGGCGCGCTTGGCGGTGAGGGCCTGGGTGGCGGTGAGCTTCGCGGCCCGGGCCTTGGCCAGCTGGGCGGCCGCGGCCTGCTTCTTGTTCGTCTCGTTGCCGGCCAGCTGGACCCGGGAGGAGTCACGGGTGGCGAGCTGGCGGGCCTGGATGCGTGCGGTGGTGATCCCGGACAGTTGCCCGTTGTCCATGCTGAGAGCGGCGAGGTTCACCGCGGAGTTCGCCTGGGTCGGCGAGGCGAGGGAGCTGTGACTGAACCCGACAGCTCCTGCCGCCGCAGCAAGCGCTGCGGTCAAACCGACGATCTGGGAACTGCTCGGAGTGTTTCGCCTGGCAACGCGATGCTTGGCACTGTGTCGTCCTGCGCCGGGATTGCGCGCAGCGTTGCCTGGCGTGACGCGGTCTCCCGCGGCACGGTGCTGGGACACAACGTGGCCTTTCGGTCACAGGGGAGGGGCTTGAGGAGGGGCTCCATGACTGGAGGGGCTGGAGCTCTCTCCTACCCGGTCCGGAGGTTTATTCCCGGTCGGGCTCCACGCACGATAACGGATCAGTCACGAGGCGACAAACCCTGCCACCCACTTTTCCGCGTCTCCTTCACGAAACCTTTGCATGAGCGCCTGCACGTGCATCCGCTCTAACCGCCCAGAAAGCTGCCTTGTCAGGCACGAAGTGTCTGACCGACTGCACCGTCAGGCAACCGTGTCCTGCTCGTCCAGGTGGGCCAGCACACCGGTGATCTGGTGTACGACGTCACCGTGGAACGGCAGGGACAGATGGCCCACGCCGTTCACGCGGACGTTACTGGCTGCCAGGTCCGGGTGCCGAATCCGGGCTCTCCGCTGCGGCACGATCAGCTGGTCGACGTCGCTGTAGAACGCGACGAACCTCGTCGTGCAGTCAGGCGCCGGTTCCGCCAGTTCGGTCATCAGCTCGCTGTCCGGCCGGACCTGCCGCACGAGCGGCCACGGCAGCAGCCGGGCGGCGACAGTGCCCTGGTGTGGGGTGCCGAGCGTGACGCAGGTGTGCACTCGCTCATGGCCGCCGAGCCGCTGGATGTAGTACCGCGCGATCAGCCCGCCCAGGCTGTGTCCGACCACGTGCAGCTGGTCGGATCCGGACTCCTCGCAGATCCGCTCGATCTCGGCACCCATCCGTTCCGCGGTACGACGTACGTCGAGTGTCAGTGGTGAGTAGGAGAACGTGTGGATGCTGCTGAACCCGCGGCGCATCAGCTGCCGGCGCATCAGCGCGAAGACGGTGTGGTTGTCGATGATCCCGTGGGCCAGCAGGATCGGCGTCCCCGCGGCGCGGACGTTGCTGACCAGCAGCCCGCGCTGGGCCGGGGTCAAGCCGGCCAGGTTGAGCCGGCGGGTGGCCGTGCCGGAACCGCAGACCAGACCGAGCGGATACATGGCGAGGCGGGTGGTGAGCCAGCCGATCTCCACGGCCGCACCTTGGAGCACTCGCGGCGACAGTGCGGACCGTGCGCCGTACCTGAGTCCGTCCAGCGCTCCGCGTACGCCGTCCTGCCAGGTACTCATGGGCGACTCCTCACGGCAACCAGACCCCCCGATGGTCCGATCTCTTCCAAGGTAACCGGTTCCCATCCGGCGTGTCGGGGAACACATACCGCCGTGTCTTAACCGTGAGGAATCGAGCCGCTAGCCTGCGAGCATGCCTACGAGCCCTCTGCGTGTCGTCGTCGCCAAGCCCGGCCTGGACGGTCACGACCGCGGTGCGAAGGTGGTCGCCCGGGCGCTGCGGGACGCCGGGATGGAGGTCATCTACACCGGCCTGCACCAGACCCCGGAGCAGATCGTCGAGACCGCCATCGCCGAGGACGCGGACGCGATCGGCCTGTCGGTGCTGTCCGGCGCGCACATGACCCTGTTCAAGCGGGTCCGCGAGCTGCTCACCGAGCGGGAGGCCGACGACATCGTGGTGTTCGGCGGCGGCATCATCCCGGACGCCGACCTGCAGCCGCTGGCCGAGCTCGGCGTGCACAAGATCTTCACCCCCGGCGCCACCACGACCGAGATCGTCGACTGGGTCCGGACCAACGTCGGCGACGCCTCCGCCTCGCCGGCCTGAGGTCTCTCGAACCGCCCCGGGCCGCGGCCCGGAGAACGCCCGTTCCGCTCCGGAGCGTGATGACGACTGCGTGGAGTCGGTCTGAACGAATACCGTCCGTTCAGCAAGGTTACTAACCGGTAATACCGAATCGTTAAGAAAGACCCGGTTGTGCGGGCTGTCGAATCGCGGTCGCATACAGCCATGCGGCTGTCCGTTTTACAGGCTGTCGAGCGGCAAGGTGTGTGGCTCAGGACACATCACCCCCGTCGTCGGTTACTGTCCGGACAGGCGGGATCGCAGTGCGGTGGGGGACTGTGACCCCAGGCACGCAGGACCAAGCGATATCCCATCGGGAGAGGGCAGGTAAACGATGAGGTTTGAACGTTCACACACGCGCAGGGCGGTCGCCATGGCGGTCGCCGGCAGCCTTGTGCTGCTCGCGTCCGCGTGTGGTGGTGACGACGGGAGCGGTGGCGACAGCGGCTCGACCGGGGGAGCAGCTCTGGAGGGTCGCGGCCCGATCAACTTCGCCACCGGCAAGGACACCTCCGGGAACCTGACGAACCAGGTCGCGGCGTGGAACTCGCAGCACCCGGACGAGAAGGTCACGGTCACCGAGCTGCCCGAGTCCGCGGACCAGCAGCGCGCCCAGATGATCTCGAACGCGCAGATCAAGTCCGACGCGTTCACTGTGCTGAACCTGGACGTGGTCTGGACCGCCGAGTTCGCCGCGAACCGGTGGATCACGGAACTGCCGCAGGACCAGTTCCCCGACCTGAACAAGCTGCTGCCGTCGACGGTCGACACGGCCAAGTACCGCGACAAGCTGTACGCCGTGCCGGTCACCTCCGACGGTGGCCTGCTGTACTACCGCAAGGACCTGCTCGACAAGGCCGGCGTGCAGCCGCCGAAGACCTGGACCGAGATGCAGGCCGCCTGCGACAAGGTCAAGGCGCTGCCCGAGGCCAAGGCAGCCAGCTGCTACGCGGGTCAGTTCGAGAAGTACGAAGGCCTGACGGTGAACTTCTCCGAGGCCGTCAACGGCGCCGGCGGTGTGGTCGTCGGTGACGACGGCAAGCCGAACGTGGACACCCCGGAGGCGCTCGCGGGTCTGACCTTCCTGGTCGACGGCTTCAAGAGCGGGATGATCCCGAAGGCCGGCATCACCTACACCGAGGAGCCGGGCCGGCGGGCGTTCCAGGAAGGCACCCTGATCTTCCACCGGAACTGGCCGTACGTGTACTCGCTGGCGAACAAGACCGACGGCTCGTCGAAGATCGCCGGCAAGTTCGCGGTCGCGCCGCTGCCGGGCAAGGACGGCGCGGGCGTGTCCACCCTGGGTGGCCACAACTACGCGATCTCGGAGTTCGCCAAGAACAAGGCGACCGCGGCGGACTTCATCAAGTTCATGTCCAGCGAGGAGCGCCAGAAGGCGAACATCGAGAAGACCTCGCAGGCGCCGACCTGGGCCTCGCTGTACGACGACGCAGCGCTGAACAAGCAGTTTCCGTACCTGGCCCCGCTGAAGGCCTCGATCGAGACCGCGAAGTCGCGGCCGAAGGTGGTCAAGTACGGCGACGTCACGACCGCGATCCAGGAGGCGGCGTACGGCGCCCTGACCGGCACCACGCCACCGAAGGACGCGCTCACCCAGCTGCAGACCAAGTTGAGCACGCTCATCACGCAATGACCGAAGCGGCGGGGCCGGCGCGTAGCTTCACCGCTACGGGCCGGCCCCGGCCCGTCGCTGCCCGCGGACAGCGGGCGGAAAGAAGGAGGCAGAGGTGAGTACATCCGCCCCGGTCGCGCAGCGACCGACGCCGGAAACCACCAAGAAGCCCAGGCGGACCTCGTTCAACGAGGGAACCGGACGGCTGGCCGCGATCCTGCTGTCACCGACCATGCTGGTGCTGATCCTCGTCGTCGGGTTGCCGATCCTCTCGGCGCTGCGTGAGTCGCTCTACCAGAGCGGCCAGCGGATCGACGAGTCCGGCTTCGTCATCCAGGGCTCCGAGTTCGTGGGTCTCGACAACTACTCGGCGATCTTCTCAGGTGAGACCGGCGAACGATTCTGGAACGCTTTCTACAACACCACGTTCTTCACCGTCACCTGTGTGCTCCTGGAGACCGTCCTGGGTGTCGCGATGGCCCTGGTGATGCACAAGGCGTTCAGGGGCCGTGGCATCGTGCGGGCCAGCATCCTGGTCCCGTGGGCGATCCCGACCGTCGTCTCGGCGCTGCTGTGGAAGTGGATCTTCCAGGCCGACGGTATCGCCAACGAGTTGCTCGGCACCCAGATCCTGTGGTCCACCGAGGGCTGGCAGTCGGTGCTGTCGGTGATCATCGCCGACACCTGGAAGACCGCGCCGTTCATCGGCCTGCTCGTGCTGGCCGGTCTGCAGACCATTCCGGACGAGGTCTACGAGGCCGCCAAGGTCGACGGTGCGAAGGCGTGGAGCCAGTTCATCCACATCACGATGCCGCTGGTGAAGCCGGCACTGCTGGTGGCAGTGCTGTTCCGCATCCTCGACACGCTGCGGATCTTCGACCTGCCGTTCGTGCTGGTCGGGCCGAACAAGGAGTCGGTCGAGACCCTGTCGATCCTGGCGTACCTCGAAGCCAACCAGACCCGGTACGGGCCGGCGGCGGCGTACGCGACGTTGCTGTTCATCTACGTCGCCGTGGTCGCGTACGTGTTCGTCAAGCTGCTGGGTGCCGACGTGTTCGGTGACGCCATCCAGCGGAAGTCGAAGAAGAAGAAGAACGGCAGGAACGGACGCGGCCAGGCCAAGCAGGCCGACGCAGGCGCCCCGGTGGCCGGAGTGACCGCCGGTGGCGGTTCAGGAGGTGAATGATGGCTGTTGCTGAGAAGGGTCCTGGCAAGGTCGACATCAAGGCTGCCGAGGCGTCGTGGGCCCGGCGCTGGCTGCCACTGATCGGTGTCGCGGGGATCGTGCTCTACTGCCTGGTGCCGTTCCTCTGGATGGTGGTGTCGTCGCTGCGCCGGCCGAGCGACCAGTTCGAGAACACGATCATTCCGTCGCCCATTTCACTGACCAACTTCCAAGACGTCTTCAAGGAAGGCACCGGGTTCGGGCGCGGTCTGCTGAACAGCCTGATCGTGGCCGGCACGGTGACGATCCTGACGCTGATCATCGGGATGGTCGCCGCCTACACGCTGGCCCGGCTGGACTTCCGGGGCAAGAACTTCGTGCTGGCGGTCATCATCGTCACCTCGATGTTCCCGGGGATCTCGCTGGTGATCCCGCTGAAGAAGTTCTTCAGCGACATCGAGTGGATCAACACCTACCAGGCGATGATCGTGCCCAGCCTGTCGTTCGCGCTGCCACTGGCGGTGTGGCTCCTGACCGCGTTCTTCCGGCAGATGCCGCGAGAGCTCGAGCAAGCCGCGATGGTCGACGGCTGTACGCCGGCCCAGGCGTTCCGCAAGGTGATCCTCCCGCTCGCCGCACCGGGTGTGTTCACCACCGCGATCATCACCTTCATCGCGGCCTGGAACGAGTTCCTGATCGCGCTGAGCATGGTGAACAAGAAGGAGTACCAGACCGCCAACGTGGTGATCTCGCAGTTCACCGGTGCGTCGGGACGTGACCAACCGTTCGGCAGCCAGATGGCCGCCGGTGTGGTCGTCACGATCCCACTGGTGATCGCCGTACTGCTGTTCCAGCGGCGGATCGTGGCCGGCCTGACGGCAGGTGGCGTGAAGTGAGCTGGCTCCGCAACCGGTCGGACGCCGACCGCCGCGACCGGGACGACCGGGCGCGGCGGGACCGCGAGGACCGGGAGCGGAGGGACCGGGAGGACCGGGACCGCCGGGATCGCGAGGACCGCGAGGACCGGGACCGCCGGGATCGGGAAGACCGCGAACGCGCCCGGTAGCCGTCCGAAGAGGCCGGAGTCGCTCAGGCGACTCCGGCCTTTTCCTTTGTCAGAGTTCGAGCCAGGCTGTGGCGTCGACCTGGAGCCGGCCGTCGACCAGGGGCTCGCTGGTAAGCAGGACCTCCTGGTGGTCAGGCAGCGGGATCGGGGACTCGCTCAGGTTCGAGACGCAGCGGAAGCCGGGCGAGCGGGTGAAGGAGAGGACGCCGGCGGGCGCCTCCTCGTCCCAGGTGAGGCGGCCTTCGCCGAGCGCCTCGGTCTCGCGGCGCATCCGGAGGGCCGCCTTGTAGAGGTTGAGATGGCTGTCGGGATCGGCGGCCTGCGCCTCGGCGGTCAGCGCGGCCCACTCGGCCGGCTGCGGGAGCCAGGGCTGGCCGGCGCCGGTGCCGAAGCCGAAGGGCGGCTCGGCGCCGGACCACGGGATGGGCACCCGGCAGCCGTCGCGGCCGCGCCGCGTGTGGCCGGAACGCTCCCACACCGGGTCGTCCAGAACGTCCTCGGGCAGATCCTCGACCTCGGGCAGGCCGAGCTCGTCACCTTGGTAGACGTACGCCCCGCCCGGCAGCGCGAGCTCGAGCAGTGCGGCCGCCCGGGCCCGGCGGCGGCCGAGCTCCAGATCGGTCGGCACGCTTCCGGCGGGCATCGAGGCCTGCTTCTGGTCACGACCGTAGCGAGTGCGGTGCCGGATCGTGTCGTGGTTGCTCAGCACCCAGGTCGCCGGGGCACCGACCGCCCAGAAGTTCTCGGTGGTGTGGTCGATCACCTCGCGCAACGCCTCGGCGTCCCATGGGCACTGCAGCGCGTCGAAGTTGAAGGCCGAGTGCAACTCGTGCGGCCGGACGTACTGCGCGAGCCGGTCGGCCGGAGACAGCCAGGCCTCGGCGACGAAGACCCGCGGGCCCTGCGGGGAGTCGGCGTACTCGTCGGCGATCCGGCGCCAGTGCTGGTGGATGTCGTGCACAGCCGGCTGGTCGTACGTCGGATGGCCGGCGTACTTGTCGCGGCTGACCTCGCCGTTGGGCTGCGGGACCACATCCGGCAGCGACGCGTCCTTGGCCATCGAGTCGGCCACGTCGATCCGGAACCCGTCCACGCCGCGGTCGAACCAGAACCGCAGGATCGCGTCGAACTCCTCGATCACCTTCGGGTGGTCCCAGTTCCAGTCCGGCTGGGAGATGTCGAACAGGTGCAGGTACCACTGGCCGTCGTCGATCTGCTGCCAGGCGCCGCCGCCGAACGCGGCCGGCCAGTTGGTCGGCGGCAGCCCGCCCGGCTTGCCGTCGCGGAACCAGAACAGGTCGCGCTCCGGAGAGCCTTTGCCGGCCGCGAGCGCGGCCTTGAACCACGGGTGCTCCCAGGAGCAGTGGTTCGGGACCAGGTCGATCAGGATCCGGATCCCGAGCGCGTGCGCCTCGGCGATCAGCGCGTCGGCGTCCGCCAGGGTGCCGAACTCGGGGTTGATGTCGCGGTAGTCGGACACGTCGTACCCGCCGTCGAGCAGCGGGGACGGGTACCAAGGGCTGATCCAGATCGCGTCGATCCCGAGGTCGGCGAGGTAGGGCAGCCGGGCCCGGACGCCGTTCAGGTCGCCGGTGCCGTCCCCGTCGGCGTCGGCGAACGAGCGCGGATACACCTGGTAGACGACGGCGCTACGCCACCAGTCGTCAGCTGGTCTGGTCTGGGGATCGGTCATGCCGTCTAGCCTGACATGAGCCGTCGCGGACCTGTGACGGTCGTCTCAGCGCGTACCCCGGGTGTTGCGGCGGGCACCGAGGTGACTAGTGTCAGGCGCGACGGAGCGCGCCGGCGACCGTGCCCTTTCTCGGGACCAGCCCGCCTGCCGCGGCCTACTCGAACAGGTGCGAGAGAGGGACCACAGTCGTGGACTTGATGGAATACCAGGCGAAGACCGTCTTCGCCAAGCACGGAGTGCGGACGACCGTAGGTGAGGTCGTCACCACTCCGGAGGAAGCCCGCGCGGCGGCCGAGAAGATCGGCGGCCGGGTGGTGGTGAAGGCCCAGGTGAAGACCGGCGGCCGCGGTAAGGCCGGTGGCGTGAAGCTGGCCTCCTCGCCCGACGAGGCGGAGGAGAAGGCTCGCGAGATCCTCGGTCTCGACATCAAGGGCCACATCGTCCGGACGCTGAACATCGTCCCGGCCGCCGCGATCGCGGAGGAGTACTACTTCTCCTTCCTGATCGACCGGGCGAACCGGAACTACCTGTGCATCGCGTCCGCGGCCGGCGGCATGGAGATCGAGGAGGTCGCGCACACCAACCCCGAGGCGGTGGCGAAGGTCTCGATCGACCCGGCCACCGGGGTGGACGAGGCGAAGGCCCGTGAGATCGCCCAGGCCGCGAAGTACCCCGACGACATCCTGGACGCCGTCGTACCGGAGATCGTCAAGCTGTACGACGTCTTCGTCGGCGAGGACGCCTCGCTGGTCGAGGTGAACCCGCTGGTCAAGCTGGCCGACGGCAACGTCGAGGCGCTGGACGGCAAGGTCACCCTGGACGAGAACGCGGACTTCCGGCACCCGGAGCACGCCGAGTTCGAGGACGTCGCGGCGGCCGACCCGCTGGAGGCGGCGGCCAAGGCCAAGGGCCTGAACTACGTCAAGCTGGACGGCTCGGTCGGCATCATCGGCAACGGCGCCGGCCTGGTCATGTCGACCCTGGACGTCGTTGCGTACGCCGGTGAGGAGTTCGGCGGCGTGAAGCCGGCCAACTTCCTCGACATCGGCGGCGGCGCGTCCGCCGAGGTGATGGCCAACGGCCTGGAGATCATCATCTCCGACGCCCAGGTCGAGAGCGTTTTCGTCAACGTCTTCGGCGGCATCACCGCTTGCGACGCGGTCGCGAACGGCATCGTGCAGGCGTTCGAGCTGCTGGCGAGCCGGGACGAGCACGTCACCAAGCCGCTGGTCGTCCGGCTGGACGGCAACAACGCCGAGGAGGGCCGCCGGATCCTCGACGAGGCCGGGCTGGCCGGTCTGGAGCGGGTCGACACGATGGACGGCGCCGCCAAGCGGGCCGCCGAGCTGGCTGCGAAGTAAGGGGTCGCTGAACATGTCTATCTTCCTGACCAAGGACAGCAAGGTCATCGTCCAGGGCATGACCGGCTCGGAAGGCACCAAGCACACCACCCGGATGCTTGCCTCCGGCACCAACATCGTCGGCGGCGTGAACCCGCGCAAGGCCGGCCAGAGCCAGGACTTCGACGGCAAGGCGGTCCCGGTCTTCGGCACCGTCGCGGACGCCGTCAAGGAGACCGGTGCGAACGTGTCGGTCATCTTCGTGCCGCCGAAGTTCACCAAGGACGCCGTACTGGAGGCGATCGAGGCCGCGGTGCCGCTGGTCGTGGTGATCACCGAGGGCGTGCCGGTACACGACACCGCCGCGTTCTTCGCCGCCGCGCAGGCGTCCGGCACCACCCGGATCATCGGGCCGAACTGCCCGGGCATCATCACGCCGGGCGAGTCGAACGCCGGCATCATCCCGGCCGACATCGCCGGCCAGGGCCGGATCGGGCTGGTGTCGAAGTCGGGCACGCTGACGTACCAGATGATGTACGAGCTGCGGGACTTCGGGTTCTCCACCGCGATCGGGATCGGCGGTGACCCGATCATCGGGACCACCCACATCGACGCGCTGCAGGCGTTCCAGGAGGACCCGGACACCGACGCGATCGTGATGATCGGCGAGATCGGCGGCGACGCCGAGGAGCGGGCGGCGGCGTTCATCAAGGACAACGTCACGAAGCCGGTCGTCGGCTACGTGGCCGGCTTCACCGCCCCCGAGGGCAAGACCATGGGCCACGCCGGCGCCATCGTCTCCGGCTCCTCCGGCACCGCAGCCGCCAAGCAGGAGGCCCTCGAGGCCGTCGGCGTCAAGGTCGGCAAAACCCCCACCGAGACCGCCAATCTCATGCGCGAGATCATGCAAAACCTCACCAAGTAGTCAGGTTCTGCGTCGACGGCCCCGGGGATTCCTCGGGGCCGTTCGTGCTACCTGTACGTTGCGGCGCGTTCGGCGGCTCGGGTGAGGGTTTCGTTGAAGGCGCCGTCGGAGATGTCCAGGCCTTTGAGGACTGGGAAGAGGACGTAGACGGCCTGGGTGCCGTACTGGGCGATCCCGATGCGGTACGTGAAGGTCTTGCCGCCGCCGGTGTCGTACGACGCCCGCCAGCTCTCGCCCTTCACCACGCTGGTCGACACCGTCCCGGTCGACTTCACCTTCGCGTTCGAGACGTTCTTCTCGCAGTTGTCGACGTTCTTGCGGATCTGGTCGACGAAGCTCTTCGCGGCCGCCGCGGAGGCGAACTTCGCGACCGTGTCGTCCATCCCGAACTCGGTCGGCACCTTGGCCTCCGGCGTGACGTAGGTCAGCGTCCCGGACTTGGTCGCCTTCGCCTTCTTGAAGTCGAGCTTCTCGCAGCCGGTGCCGGCGCCGGTCTTCGCGCTCGTGCTCACCCACGGCTTGTCGATCACGCTCAGCACCGGCAGGTCGACCGGCGCCATGAACCCCGCCGACTCGGTCGTCGGCAGCAGGGCGCCCTTGGCCACCGGTGCCCCGGTGCCGCAGCCGCCGGTCTCGGAGCAGATCCGCTTCAGCCCGGCCGTCGCCGCGGTCAGCACCGGCCCGGGCTTGGGCGGCGTACCGGCGAGGGTGTCGTGCTCGAGCACCATCGTGGCCTGCCCGGCGACCGTGACGGAGATCGTCCGGTACTTCGTCTTGCCGCCGGACGGCTGTCCGAAGACGGCGATCACACCGCGCTCGCCGACCCCGGTGGTGACATAACTGGAGGCGAGCCGGACCTGCGGGGTGGTGCAGGCGCTCAGCCAGCCGACGATCGTGGTGTAGGCCTTCGCGGCGGCGGCCTTGTCGCTCGACACCTCGACGTACTGGACCGCGGTGTCCTTGGTGGTCGAGTTCTGGAAGGTGCGGACCCAGGTGCGCAGGCCGGCCGGGTCGGCGAACCGCTGGGACTGGCAGACGAACGTCCGCTCCGGCGCGCTGCTGCCGTCGGCGGTCTTGGTGATCGCCCAGGCCCCGGTCGCGCCGAGCGGCTTGGCCGTGGTCGCGTCGAGCAGGGCCTTGTCGTCGACGAGCATGGTCGAGTTGGCCGACTTGTCGTCGGCGGCGCCGGTGTTCGGGCCCGAAGCGTCGTCGCCGCCGAAGGCGTTCAGGGCGGCGACCCCGCCGCCGCCGACCAGCAGAACGACCGCCACACCGGCGGCGATCGTCTGGTTCCGCTTACGCGCCCTCTGCCGGCGCGCCTCCCGGGCAGCGGCTCGACTGCCGCCGCGGGCTGCACGGTGGGAACCGGCCAAAGCTCGACCTCCTGACTGATTCCACCCGACAGTACCCGGTGGTGCCAGCCTGTCCCCACTCAGCCGGATCGCGGACACCAGTAGGTGCCCGCCCGCCAACTGAGCGTGAACAAGCGGGGGGAAGTCTTCCATATCCGGCGTGTCAGAACGAGTGGTCCCCCGCTGCGGGGGAGCATGAGAGTCGGATGAGCGAGCGCAGCGAGCGAACAATGGGCAGAGCACCGTTGTCGGTCGCGCCGGAACCGAGCGAAGCGAGGTGAAGGTGTGACCGACATGTTGAGCCGTCCGGGCGCCCGTGACGGCGAACCACACGGTGGGCAGAATAATGCGCCCGGGCCCGACGTCACCGCTCCAACGAAGCCGGTGGTCCTGTCGGCAGTGATTTCCGCGGGCGCGTGCCTGCTCACCGGGCTGCTGACGTGCGCTGCCGTGGCCGTGATCGGCTGGCTGGCCGCGACCTTCGGTGGTGCGTCCGGAGCCATCCGTGCGGGTGCGTCCGCCTGGCTGGTCGCGCACAAGGCCGGTGTGACGCTCGGCAATGGTTCGATCACGATCGCGCCGCTCGGGCTGACCCTGTTCCTCGGTTGGTGTCTGTACCGCGGTGGCAAGTCCGCTGCCCGGAACAGCGCCGCGGACCGGACCAAGGACCTGATCCTGCTGTCCGGCACGTTCGCGTTCGTCTACGGCCTGGCTGCGCTGATCATCGCTCTGCTCACGGCTGACGGCTCGGTGCGGGTCTCTCCGCTGTCTGCGTTCCTCGGAGCGGCGTCGTTGGCTCTCGTTGCCGGGGCTGCCGGCGTACTGGTCGAGTCCGGTGCGGCTGAGGACATCGCCGACGCGACTCCCAACGGGCTGCGGGACGCAGTGCCGGCTGCGGCTTCCGCCGTACTGACCGTGATCGCGATCGCTTCGCTGCTGTACGGCGTCCTGCTGGCGATCCACTTCTCCCGGGTCACCGGGATGCTGGAGCTGCTGGACGCCGGGGTGGTCGGGTCGGTCGTGCTGTTCGCGATCTGCCTGATGCTGGTGCCGAACATGATCCTGTACGTCGTTTCGTTCCTGGCCGGCCCCGGATTCCAGCTGGGCGTCGGTACGACGATCGCCCCGACCGGGGTGGACGTGGGGAATCTGCCTGCGCTCCCGCTGCTGGCCGCCGTACCTGCGGATGGCGCGACGCCGACGTACCTGCTTGCGCTGACCGCACTGGTTCCGCTGGTTGCCGGTGTGGTCGCGGGGCTCGTTGTGGCTCGGCGTGGGTTGGCGGACCAGGACTCCGACGCGCTGGGGTGGGACGCGTTCGCGCTGCGTGGCGGTATGGCGGCTCTTCTCGCCGGAGTGATGCTCTACGTGCTCATGGCGCTGTCCGGTGGCTCTGCTGGGCCCGGGCGGATGTCAGCCGTGGGGATCCCGGCCGCGCTGCCGGCGGCCGGCGTACTGGCCGCTGGAATGGCGATCGGGGCCGCGATCACGGCTGCGCTGGTCGCCTCCCGCCGACCGGCTGACGGCGAGGCGGACGCCGGGCGATAAGCTTCGGGCCGTGACAGACCCGGTTGCGCCCGCTCCCGAACCTGCGCGGCTCGTCGTGCTGATCTCGGGCTCGGGGTCGAACCTGCAGGCCCTCCTGGACGCTGCCGCCGATCCGGCGTACGGCGCCCAGGTCGTCGCCGTCGGCGCCGACCGGGAGGGGATCGCCGGGCTGGACCGGGCCGCCGCGGCCGGGGTGCCGTGCTTCGTGCACAAGGTCAAGGACTACCCCGAGCGGGCCGACTGGGACCGGGCGCTGACTGCGTCGGTGTCGGAGTACAAGCCGGACCTGGTCGTCTCGGCCGGGTTCCTGAAGCTGGTCGGCGACGACTTCCTGGCTGCCTTCGGCGACCGGTACATCAACACCCACAACGCGCTGCTGCCGGCCTTCCCCGGCATCCACGGCCCGCGGGACGCGCTCGAGTACGGCGTCAAGGTGGCCGGCGCGACCCTGTTCTTCGTCGACGGCGGGGTCGACACCGGGCCGATCATCGCGCAGGTCGCCGTACCCGTCGAGGACGACGACACCGAAGAAACCCTGACCGAGCGGATCAAGGAGGTCGAACGCCGCCAGCTGGTGGACTGGGTCGGCCGGCTGGTCCGCGACGGCTGGACCATCACCGGACGAAAGGTTCGACTGAAGTGAGCACCGACCGCAGGCCGATCCGCCGGGCGCTGATCAGCGTCTACGACAAGACCGGTCTGGAGGAGCTCGCGTCCGCGCTGCACACTGCCGGTGTGCAGCTGGTGTCGACCGGCTCGACCGCGGCCCGGATCGCGGCAGCCGGGGTCCCGGTGACCAAGGTCGAGGAGCTGACCGGGTTCCCCGAGTGCCTGGACGGCCGGGTCAAGACCCTGCACCCGATGGTGCACGCCGGCCTGCTGGCCGACGTACGGCGTGGTGAGCACGTCGAGCAGCTGCGCGAGATGCGGGTCGAGCCGTTCGACCTGCTGGTGAGCAACCTCTACCCGTTCACCGAGACCGTCGCCTCCGGCGCGTCGGTGGACGAGTGCATCGAGCAGATCGACATCGGCGGCCCGTCGATGGTCCGCGGCGCCGCCAAGAACCACGCGAACGTGGCCGTCGTGGTGTCGCCGACGCGCTACCCCGAGATCGTGGCTGCGCTTGCCGAAGGTGGTTTCTCGTCGGAGCAGCGGCAGCGGCTGGCTGTGGACGCGTTTGTGCACACGGCGTCGTACGACGTGGCCGTGGCCTCCTGGATGGGCAGCGTGGTGAGCGACACGTCCGAGGGGACCGGGTTCCCGGCGTGGGTTGGCGCGACGTGGGAGAAGTCTTCCGTGCTGCGGTACGGCGAGAACCCGCATCAGCCGGCCGCTTTGTACGTGAACGGCCGGGGTGGGCTGGCGGCTGCGGAGCAGTTGCACGGCAAGGAGATGTCGTACAACAACCACGTCGACGCCGACGCTGCTCGTCGTACGGCGTACGACTTCAGCGAGCCTGCGGTTGCGATCATCAAGCACGCCAATCCTTGTGGGATCGCGGTCGGGAAGGACATCGCCGAGGCGCATCGGCGGGCGCACGAGTGCGACCCGGTGTCGGCGTACGGCGGTGTGATCGCGACCAACGCTCCGGTCTCGGTTGACATGGCCAAGCAGGTCGCGGAGATCTTCACCGAGGTGCTGGTGGCGCCGGCCTTCGACGACGGCGCTGTTGAGATCCTGCAGGGTAAGAAGAACATCCGGCTGCTGGTTGCGCCTCCGGTGTCTTCCGCGGAGAAGGTCGAGATGCGGGCGGTCAGTGGCGGGTTGCTGCTGCAGCACACCGACCGCTTCCAGGCGCCCGGCGACGACCCGTCGTCGTGGCAACTCGCCGCCGGTGAGGCTGCTTCGCCTGAGGTGCTTGCCGACCTCGCGTTCGCTTGGAAGGCGTGCCGGGCGGTCAAGTCCAACGCGATCCTTTTGGCCTCCGGCGGTGCGTCGGTGGGTGTCGGCATGGGGCAGGTCAACCGCGTCGACTCCTGCCGCCTCGCGGTGTCGCGCGCAGGCGAGCGGGCTGCCGGCTCGGTGGCCGCGTCGGACGCCTTCTTCCCGTTCCCTGACGGACTCGAGGTCCTCATCGAATGCGGCGTCAAGGCAGTCGTCCAGCCTGGCGGCTCCATCCGCGACGAAGCCGCCATCGAGGTCGCGCAGAAGGCCGGGATCACCATGTACTTCACGGGGACCCGCCACTTCTTCCACTAACTGGTTCTCTCCCACGCGTGCTGCGCCGGGGCTCCTGCGTCGCCCCGGCTACGCGCGCTCCCACCCACCCGGATTCGTGTGGGCTGTCGCCCACGTGGGCGGCTGTCGCCCGCGGTTGCGCGCTGTCGCGCTCGGGTGAGGGCGGGGTGGGCGCTTGTCCTGCCGTGCAACTGCCTCACGGCAGGCCGGGGGAAGCCTCACGTGCTCCGACCCAACCCGATTGCGCGTGGGCTGCCGCCCACGTGAGTGGGCTGCCGAGCACCCGGACGAGGTTCTGCTGACCGGCGTCCGCGTTTGTGCGTGGGGGACGGCGAGGTCGGCGTCAGTCGGCAGGAAGGTCTGCCGCGCGGCGACAGCAGTCGGACTGACGTGTGTTGCGTGCGGGTGACTGCGGGGGCGGGCTGCCGAACAACTGCCCAGCGGTGACTGCGGTCGGCGCCGGGTGGGTGAGCAACTGTCTGCCAGCGGTTCGGCGTGTGGCCCCGCAATACCTCCGGCAGATGCTGTCGGATCGGACCATAGGTGTTCGTAGCAGGGTTGAGAGGTGCCCAGGAGGGCGCCGGCGTACCTGAGGAGGACATCATGACTGCGACCTACACCTTCGACGTCTTTTCGACCCTCGACGGCTTCGGCGCCCACACGGGCGACTGGGGCGGCTACTGGGGTAAGCAAGGGCCGGAGTTCCTCGAGCAGCGATTCGCCTTGTACGGCGAGAAGCAGCGGATGGTGTTCGGGGCGAACACCTCCCGGGCACACGCAGAGATGCTTGCCGCGAGCACCGAAGACTCCGAGATCCACGACCCATGGGTCACGCGGATGTACAACCTGCCGGCGACGGTGGTGTCGAACACGCTGCAGGCGCCGCTCGACTGGCCAGACGCGACGGTGGCGAGTGGCGATGCGGTCGAGATCGTTGCCCGACTCAAGGAAGAGTCCGATGTGCCATTGCGGTCGCACGGCAGCCTGTCGCTCAACCGGACGCTGATGGCGGCCGGCCTGGTCGACCTCGTGCACGTGACGCTGTTCCCGGTGATCGCCGGACAGACCGGAGCGGACCCAATCTTCAAGGACGCAGCCGATTTCGACCTCGAGCTGATCGAGAGCCGCACCTTCGACGGCAACACCCAGGAGCTCATCTACCGCCCGACCCTGCACTGACCCGATGTTCGAAAGCTCAGCCGCCCTCAGCGAGAGAAGGTCTGGCGGTAGGCGAGTTGGTGGCCGTCGGCGCGGGTTTGGCCGTCAGGGTGCCAGCCGGTGGATTCGTAGAAGCGTTGGCCTTGCGGGTAGTTGGCCAGGGTCCAGAGGATTGCTTCCGGGTACGCGGCGGCCAGGGCCTCGAGGGCGGTGTTCATGAGGGCGGTGCCTACGCCAGAGCGCCAGTACGGCGGGTCGACTGCGATCGTGTCGAGTTCGCCGAGCTGTGGATCGATGGGGTCGCGGCTGGGGCAGATGCCGGTGAAGCCGGCGATGACGCCGTCATGCTCGGCGACCAACCAGCGGCCGGTGGTCAGATCGTCGGCCCAGCGGGCGATACGCGCGTCGTCGAGGACGGCTGGTGGCATCAGTTCGCCGAACCCTGCGTTCCAGGAGTCGACGTAGATGTGCGTGATCCGCGGAGCGTCCTCGACCAGGGCTGGGCGGATCGCGATGCTCATGCGGTCAGTTCGGGACGATCAGGCCGAGGGTGGCGATCGCGGCGCCCACCGCGACGAGGAGGGCGGTGTCGAACATGCGGCCGCGGACGTGAAGCAGGCCGGCGGCGGTGTCGGAGAGGGTGGCACGGAGGAGGCCGGCCAGGAAGACGCCGCCGGCGAAGATCAGTACGCCGTTGCGCCAGTTGTAGAACGTGAGTACGACGAGACCGGCCGCGCCCACCAGCAGGGACAGGGCCAAAGGCCACTCGCTCCGCCGCTGAGCCTCCCCCGCCATCAGCACGCCACGCCCACTTCAGCCGGCACGCCGAACGCCCGAGCCGCCACGCTCGCTTCGGCCGGCACGCCGTACGCCCGAGCCGGCACGCCGTACGCCGGGCCGGTCACTGGGCGAGGCTCGATTCGGCGGCTTCTACCACGTTGGTGAGGAGCATGGCGCGGGTCATCGGGCCGATGCCGCCGGGCATGGGGGCGATCCAGGCGGCCTGCTCGCGGGCGGCGGGGTCGATGTCGCCGACGATCTTGCCCTCGGGGCTGCGGCTGGTGCCGACGTCGAGGAGTACGGCGCCGGGCTTCACCATGTCGGCGGTGATCAGGCCGGCCGACCCGGCGGCGGCGATCACGATGTCGCCGGTGCGGACCTGGGCGGCGAGGTCGGTGGTGCCGGTGTGGCACTGGGTCACGGTCGCGTTCTCGGACTTGCGGGTGAACAGCAGGCCCATCGGCCGGCCCGCGGTGACGCCGCGGCCGACGACGACCACGTGGGCTCCGGCGATCGGTACGTCGTACCGGCGGAGGATCTCCACGCAGCCCTTCGGGGTGCACGGGAGCGGGCCGTCCTGGCCGAGGACGAGCTTGCCGAGGCTGACCGGGTGCAGGCCGTCGGCGTCCTTGGCCGGGTCGATCAGGCCGAGGATCGCGTTCGTGTCGACGTGCTTGGGCAGCGGGAGCTGGACGATGAAGCCGGTGCAGTCCGGGTTCTCGTTGAGTTCGGTGACCTTCGCGGCGATCTCGTCCTGGGTGGCCTCGGCGGGGAGCTCGACCTGGATGGACGCGATGCCGACCGCAGCGCAGTCCCGGTGCTTGCCGGCCACGTACGCCCGGCTGCCCGGGTCGTCACCGACCAGGATCGTGCCGAGCCCGGGCACCACGCCCTGCTCGGCCAGCTTCGCGACCCGGACCTTCAACTCGTCCTTGATCGCCGCCGCCGTCGCTTTGCCGTCCAAGATCTGCGCTGTCACGGGGACAGGGTAGTTGCGGACCGCCAGGCCATCACAATCAGCCCTCGGCCGAGCGGCCACGCGGCAGCCCGGCCGAGCGCGTCAGTTGTGATGGCCTGGCGGTCCGCAGCAGCCGGTGCCCGGGAATGGCCCCGCCCTTGCCGTGGTTGAGCGAGATAGTTTATTCTTTAACTAACCGAGCAAGGAGAACGCCATGCCCGCCGTGACCGTCAGCGACATCACCGTGCTGCCCCGCATCCACCAGCCGGACCCGGCCGTCGCGACCGAGCGCGCGGTCCGCTCGGTGACCTCGGCCCCGAGCGGCTACGAGGGCGAGGGCTTCCCGGTCCGGCGTGCGTTCGCCGGTGTCGACCTGCGCGACCTGGACCCGTTCATCCACATGGACCAGATGGGTGAGGTCGAGTACGCGCCGGGTGAGCCGAAGGGCACTCCTTGGCACCCGCACCGCGGCTTCGAGACCGTCACGTACATGCTCGACGGGATCATGGAGCACCAGGACTCCAACGGTGGCGGCGGTGTCATCTCCAACGGCGACACCCAGTGGATGACGGCGGGTTCGGGCCTGCTGCACATCGAGACCCCGCCGGAGCACCTGGTGCTGAGCGGCGGCCTGTTCCACGGCATCCAGCTCTGGGTGAACCTGCCGAAGGCGCAGAAGTGGGCCCCGCCGCGCTACCAGGACATCCGCGGCGGCGACTCGGCGCTGCTGTCCACGCCGGACGGCGGCGCGCTGATCCGGGTGATCGCGGGCACGGTCGACGGCCACGACGGCCCCGGCTCCACCCACACACCGATCACGCTGGTGCACGCGACGGTCAGCCCGGGCGCCGAGATGGTGCTGCCGTGGCAACCGGACTACAACGCGCTGGTCTACGTGCTCGCCGGTCAGGGCACGGTCGGCGCCGAGCACCGCCCGATCCGCAAGGGCCAGCTGGCCGTCTTCGGCCCGGGCGACACGATCCGTACGGCGGCCGGCACGTCGCAGCCGCAGGCCGAGCCGAACCTCGAGGTGCTCGTCCTCGGCGGACGGCCGATCCGGGAGCCGGTCGCGATGGCCGGGCCGTTCGTGATGAACACCCGCGCCGAGGTGATCCAGGCCTTCGAGGACTTCCAGGCCGGCAAGCTCGGCAGCATTCCCGCGGTGCACGGCGCCCCGACGGAACTGCGCAGTACCGAATAGCCGCGACCTGGACTTCCGGTACCCCCGGATCTACCTTGCCAGCAAGGGGAAACGGGGGTTACAGGGGGTTCATCATGTCGCGTTTCCGCAAGCTCGCGCTCATCGTGTCCGCGGTGGCACTGACCGTCGCCGCGGCCGCGCCGTTCCCGGCGTCGATCCCGCTGCCGAACGACTTCGCGCCGGAAGGCATCGCCACCGGCCCGAAGAACACGTTCTACGCCGGATCGCTCACCAGCGGGGACATCTACCGCGGCAGCCTACGCACCGGGAAGGGCGCGATCTTCGTCGACGCCCCGCCGGGACGGCAGGCTGTCGGGTTGAAGGTCGAACGAGAGGCGAAACGGCTGTGGGTCGCCGGCGGCCTGCAGGGTAAGGCGTACGTGTACAGCACCCGCGACGGCAGGACGGTCGCGGACCTGACCCTGACAGCAGCGCCCAACTCGTTGATCAACGACGTCGTGGTGACGAAGCGCGCCGCGTACTTCACCGACAGCTTCAACCCGGCGCTCTACAAGGTCCCGATCGGGAAGCACGGACGGATCGGCTCGCCGCAGACGATTCCGCTCACCGGACCCGCGGCGGCGATCATCGGGGAACTGCCCAACCTGAACGGCATCGACGCCACACCCGACGGCCGGACGCTGATCGTCGGGCACACGCCGCTCGGCGCCCTGTTCCTGGTCGACCCGAAGACCGGAGTCAGCCGTGCCATCACCATCACCGGCGGAGCTCTCACGCCCGACACCGTGGACGGCATCCTGCTCGACGGCAAGACCCTGTGGGTGGTGGAGAACTTCGCCAACCGGCTGGTCAAGATCAAGCTCAGCCCCGACCTGACGAGCGGCCGGATCACCGCGGCCGTCACCGACCCGCTGTTCCGGGTTCCCGCCACAGTGGCGGAGAGCGGCAACCGGCTCGCGCTCGTCAATGCCCGCTTCGACCTCGGCTTCCCGCCGCCGTTCGGGCCGGGAGCGCCGCCCGGGACGGACTTCGACGTGGTGCAGATCCAGAAGCCCTGAGGTCAGCCCTCGGGGTAAAAGACGAAGAGGGTGCATCCCGCAACCGTCTGTGGGATGTGCGACGACCCGGCCGGGCAGTGGATGAACGACCCGGCCGGGTAGTCCCGGATGCCGTCGTTGAAGACGCCGTCGACGACGTACACCTCCTCCGGTCCCGGCTCGTGTACGTCGATGCCTTCCCAGCGGGAGCCCGGGTCCATCTCGAGCACCTGCGCTGACGCGCCCTGAGGACCGGTCCACAACGAGCGCAGCCGGATGCCGGGGAAGAGCTCGCGGACCGGAGTGTCCGCCACAGCAGTGAATTCGAAGTTGTCCACAGCCCGATCCTCGGCTGTCCACAAGCTTTCCCACAGTGTCTGGATAGTCATCGTCAGGTACTTTTAAGCCATGCATCGCGTCGTCGCGTTGGTGAACGGGCCGCAGGCAAGCTTCGAGCTCGGGTGCGCGGCCTCGGTGTTCCGCGGGGACCGGTACCGGTTCAGCGTGTGCACCGAGCGGCCCGGCCCGATCCGGACGACCGAGGGCTTCGACATGCTGGTGCGGTCCGGCCTGCGCGCGCTCGATCGCGCCGACACCGTCGTCGTACCGGGTTGGCTGCCTGTCGAGCGGCAGCCGTCGGAGGCCGTCGTGCGCGCGCTCCAGAAGGCGCATCGGCGTGGCACGCGGTTGGTGAGCATCTGCTCGGGGGCGAGAGTGCTGGCTGCGACCGGGTTGCTGGACGGGCGCCGGGCGACGACGCACTGGCGGTACGCCGATGAGCTCCAGCGCAGGTATCCCGCCGTACTCGTGGATCCGGACGTGCTCTACATCGACCACGGGGACGTCGCGACGAGCGCCGGCTCGGGCACCGGGATCGACCTGTGCCTGCAGTTGATCCGCAACGATCACGGCGCCGCGTACGCCGCTCAGATCGCCCGGCGGATGGTGATGCCGCCGCATCGAGAAGGCGGCCAGGTTCAGTACCGGATCGAGGAGACCCGGCAGACCGAGTCGCTGGGCGCGCTGCTGGACTGGGCGACCCAGCACCTCGCCGACCCGCTCACGCTCGACGACCTCGCTGCCCGGATCAACGTCTCACCGCGGACGCTCGCCCGCCGCTTCGCGGACCAGCTCGGGATCGCGCCCGGCCAGTGGCTGCTCGCCCAGCGCATCGCCCGGACCCGAACGCTCCTCGAGGACACCGACCTCCCGGTCGAGACGATCGCCACCCGCGTCGGCCTCTCCTCGGCCACCAACCTCCGCCGCCGCTTCCACGCCGCCTTACGTACGACGCCCAGCGCCTACCGCCGCGCCTTCCGCGCTCAGAAGTTGCCGGAGTTGTCCAGGTCGACGTAGGACGCGATCCGGGGGTCGTCCGGGTCGGCGCCGTACGACTCGACGAAGTGGCGGGCGGCGGGGAGGCCGCCGTACTGGGGGTTGAGGGTGCCGGAGAGGCTCTTGAACATCAGGGCGAGGTCGAGGTAGCGGTCGCCCGTGCCGAGCCGGCTGAGGTCCAGGACGCCGGCGAAACGCAGCGTCGACGGGTCGATGAAGACATTCGGCGCGCAGTAGTCGCCGTGGGTCACGGCCTCGGTCCGGCCGGGGAACGGCGAGTCGAACGGGCAGTCCGCCAGCTCGTCGAGCGCACGCAGCCCATCGGCCAGCGCAGCCAGCACCGCCGGCCGGTCGGCGGCCGGCCAGTCCTGGGAGGCGTCCCGGCCCGCGAGCTCCGTGGTCAGCAACCAGTTGTTGCCTCGATCAACGATGCGCGGGCACGGGAATCCGGTCGCGCCCAGCCAGGCGAGCCGGTCCGCCTCGTCGTCGACGCCCGGGCCGGCCTTGTAGAACAGGTGTTCCGAGCCGCGGTCCAGCCGGACCACGGTCGCCGCCGACATGCCGAGGTGGATCGGCTCGGCGCTGTGCGCGCCGAACCGATCCACGAGTGCGTTCAGGTCCACTCAGCGAAGGTTACGGTGCAACGCCTTGATCAGCTCGCCATTTTCGGTGTCGCCGTCGAGCGACCAGATCATCGCGCCGCCCAGCTCGCGCTGCGAGACGTACTGCGCCTTGCGCTTCATCTCGACCGGGTCGTCCCAGGTCCAGAACGTCGTACCGTCGAACAGCCAGGCGAATCCGGCCTGCTCGTCGCGGTGCACGGTGAAGCCGGCCAGCTTCGCCTTCAGCAGCCGGTAGTCCTCGTAGCCGGCCTCGTAAGTCGCCGGCGCCGGTCCGGTGGCCGGCTGGAACAGGCCGTTGTTCTGGTTCGTCACGCCGGTCCAGCCGCGGGAGTAGAACGGCACTCCCATCACCAGCTTGCTGCGTGGCGCGCCACGGGACAGGTAGGCGTCGATCGTCACCTGCGAGCTGAACTCGGCGGTCGACGGGTCGCCGGCCGGGCCGTCGATCGCGGACTGCTGGTTGGTGATCGGGTCCCACGAGCCGTGGTAGTCGTAGCCCTGCGTCGTCCCGAAGGTCAGGTCCTTGAACAGCTTCTTGACCTCGAACCCACGGTCGACCTGCACCGGGTTCGCCGGCAGGAACGCGGTCAGGTTGTAGCGGTTGGGCCACGACAACCGGTCGAGCTGCCTGCGGTACTCGCGGACCAGCGCGGTGAAGTTCTGCTTGTCCTCAGGACGGATCACGTTGCCCGGGTTGCCCTCGCTGGCCGGCCACTCCCAGTCGAGGTCGATCCCGTCGAAGACACCCTTCGCGGCGCCTGCGGGCAGCCCCGGGAGGTTGCCCTTCAGCCACAGGTCCAGGCAGGACTTCACGTGCGCGGCCCGCGACTCCGGCGTGAGCGCCGCGTCGGAGAAGTACTTCGAGCCGGTCCAGCCGCCCAGCGAGATGCTGATCCGCAGCTTCGGGAACTTCTGCTTCAGCTGCTTGAGCTGGTTGAGGTTGCCGTTCAGTGCTTGGCCCGGCTCGTCGGCCTTGCCGCTGACGCTCTGCTCGGCCGTGAACGGCCGCTGGTAGTCGGCCCACGGATCGCTGCTGATGCAGGTCCCGTGCTCGTCGACGAATCCGAACGCGTAGTTGATGTGGGTCAGCCGCTCGGCTGTCCCGTTCTTGATCAGATCGCTGACCAGGAAGTTCCGGTCGTATCCACTCCAGTTGGTGTAGTACCCCACCACTCGCTTGCTGCTGTGCGCCTCGGCCGGTATGGCGGTCAACCCCGCCAGCACCG
Organism: Kribbella sp. NPDC050470; assembly: GCF_044458365.1. Classification (NCBI taxonomy): domain Bacteria; kingdom Bacillati; phylum Actinomycetota; class Actinomycetes; order Propionibacteriales; family Kribbellaceae; genus Kribbella; species Kribbella sp. NPDC050470. The sequence goes on from NZ_JBITHV010000005.1 coordinate 503,394, forward strand.
TCGCAGCCGCTACCAGCAACCCAACACTCCGACGCTTCATCTGACTCCCCATCGGGCGGTTCAGGTAACCAAGTGGCGCCGACTCTAGGACTCCTCGGACGACTTACGCAATGACTCTGCTGAAAGATCGTCAGGAAAGTTTCCTACCTGTTCGGAAGTAGTGCCCCTTCTCGAGGTCGGCGATCAGGCCCGGATGGGTCGGGTGCCAGTCGAGAAGCTCCTGGGTCCGGGCGCTGGAGGCAGGCGCGTCGAGGGTGGCGAACCCGGCCAGCCAGCCGAAGTGGGCGGGATCCTCGACTGCGGTGACCGGGAGGTCGAGGTGACGGCCGATCACCTCGGCGATGTCGCGCAACGGGATGCCCTCCTCGCCGACCGCGTGCAGCCGCGACCCGGCCGGCGCCGACTCGAGGGCCAGCCGGTAGAGGCGTACGGCGTCGAGCCGGTGGACGGCCGCCCAGCGATTCGTCCCGTCACCCGGGTACGCCGAAACGCCTTGCGTGTGGGCGATATCGATGAGACCGGGAACGAAACCGTGGTCGCCTTCGTCGTGCACGGTCGGCGGGAGCCGCAGGACGGACACCCGCACGTCGTGGTCGACGTACGACAGGGCGACGTCCTCGTTCTCGCGCCGGCCGTTGGTGGGGACGTTCGGGTCCGGCCGGCTGTCCTCGGTGGCGATGTCGTCGCCGCCGACCAGGCCGGTCCCGGACGTGACGACGAACGGTTTGCCGGAGCCGGTCAGGGCCTCGCCGATCGCCTCGATCGCCCGCCGGTCCACCTCGACGGACGCGGCGAAGTTGGCGAAGTCGTGGATGAAGGCTGTGTGGATCACGCCGTCGGCCGCGGCGGCCGCCGTACGCAGGCCATCGAGGTCGGCAAGGTCGCCGCGGTACACCTCGGCGCCGGACGCGGCCACAGACGCGGCGCCCTCATCGGACCTGGCCAGGCCGACGACCTGGTGGCCGGACCCGATCAGCTCGCGGACAACCGCGGACCCGACGAAACCGCTCGCGCCGGTGACGAAAACACGCATGGAAGCAACTCCTCGAAGAAGGGGAAGGTGCTTCCATCGTGTGATCGCGATCGGCCGCGATTCCAAAGCTTCTTTCGTATGGCGCAATACGTTTCAGGCATCACCGCAGCTCAACCGCCTATGCTGACCGCATGCCCTCCGATCTCGACCTGCGGCTCGTGCGGTACTTCACCGTCGTCGCCGAGCAGCGGCACTTCGGTCGCGCCGCGGCGGAGCTGCACATCACCCAGCCGTCGCTGAGCCGGCAGATCCGTAGCCTCGAGCAACAACTCGGCGCCCGCCTGCTGGACCGCACGCCGCAGGGCAGCCGGCTGACCGAGGCCGGCGAGGTGTTCCTGCCGCGGGCTCAGGCGCTGCTCCGATCGGCCGCCGAAGCAACCGCCGCCACTCAGGCTGCCGCCTCGCCCAGCCGGATCGTCATCGGGTACACGACCAACCTGATCGTCACCCCGGTCGCCCGGGAGCTCCGCCGCCGGCACCCCGAGGCCGACGTACAGGCCGTCCACATCGGCTGGAACGAACCGCACTCGGCGCTGACCGAGCATCGGGTCGACGCGGTCGTGGCCCGGCTCCCGTTCGCGACCGACCGGCTGCACGTCACCGTCCTGTACGACGAGCCGCGGGTGCTGATGGTCCCGCTGGACCACCGCCTGGCCGGCAAGGAGTCCGTCACCGTCGACGACATCGCGGACGAACCGCTGCCCCGGCTGCCCGACGCCGAGTGGAACGCCTTCTGGCGCATCGATCCGCGGCCCGACGGCAGTCCCGCGCCGGACGGCCCGTTCGTCAAGGACGTCGAGGACAAGCTGGAACTGATCGCCGCCGGTCAGGCGGTCGCGATCGCACCAGGCGTCGTCGGCGGGCACCGGCTCCGGCCTGACATCACCTTCGTCCCGCTGGAGGGTGTCGAGCCGAGTCACGTCGTCCTCGCGACCCGAGCGGGCGACCGCAGCCGCCTGGTCGCGGACTTCCGCAAGTACGCCGAGGCCCTGCTGCGACCTGGCGAGTAGGGTCGCGGCATGACGAGTGTGCGTGCGGACCTGGCGCCGTCGGGCGTCCTGCGGGCGTCCATCAACCTGGGTAACCCGGTGCTGGCCCAAGGCACCCCGGCGGAACCGGCCGGGGTGACCGTCGACATCGCGCGCGAGCTCGCTCGCCGCCTCGAGGTGCCGCTGGAACTGGTCTGTTTCGACGCTGCCCGCAAGTCGTTCGAGGCGCTCACCACCGGCCAGGCCGACATCTGCTTCCTCGCGATCGAGCCCGCCCGGGCCGACCAGGTCGCGTTCACCGCGCCGTACGTGATCATCGAGGGCGTCTTCGCCGTACGGCGGGAGTCCGGTCTGCGGACCCTGGCCGACGTCGATCGGGACGGCGTCCGGATCGGGGTCAAGCGTGGTTCGGCGTACGACCTGTACCTGACCCGCACGGTGCAGCACGCGACCGTCGTCCGTGGCGACGAGGGCACCGACATCTTCCTGGCCGAGGACCTGGAGGCTGCCGCCGGTATCCGCCAGCCGATCACCCGGTTCGTTGCCGAGCACCCCGAGGTGCGGCTGATCGACGAGCGTTTCATGGAGATCCGGCAGGCCGTCGGCACCACCAAGGACCGCCACCCCGACACGGTTGCCTACCTCCACGCCCTGGTCGAGGACCTCAAGTCGAACGGCTTCGTCGCCGACTCCCTGACCCGCTCGAACCAGCCCGACGCCGCCGTCGCCCCGCCCGCATAGCGCTAGCTGCCCGATCGAGCCGGGGTCCTTGCAGCTTCATGCCAAGGCAGGGGCTTCGCGCAACCATTTGGTCTGGTCCAGACATCTAACGGTGAGTGGCAAATCGGCTCCGCTGTGTGAGGTGGCCGATCCGCCGACGTGAGGACAACCGAAACGGGAGGGACTCATCGTGCGATCCATCAACCGATCGCGGCGCTTCGGCCTGGCCGTCGCCGCGATCGCGGCCGTGAGTACCGGGCTATCCGGCCTGGCTCAGGCAGCACCACCGCAGGACCAGCTCAAGGCCCACGCCGTGAAAGCGAAGGCCGCCGATCAGCACGTCACGCTGGTCACCGGCGACCGGGTGACCCTGTACGGCGGCGACCCGGCCCGGGCCGCAGTCACGCCGGGACCCGGCCGCGACAAGATCACCTTCAGCACCCACCGCACCAAGGAGCACCTGTACGTCGTGCCTTCCGACGTCCAGGACCAGCTCGTCAGCGGACGGCTGGACCGCCGGCTGTTCGACGTGACCGGCCTGATCAAGGACGGGTACGACGACAAGTCGTCCAAGGCGATCCCGGTCGTCGTGACCTATGCGGGCAAGGCCCAGTCGCGGTCCGCGGCGCCGGGAGCGACGGTGACCCGCAGTTGCCGGTCGTGAACGGCGCCGCGATGAAGGTGGACAAGGCCAAGGCCAGGTCCTTCCTGACCGGCGTGACCTGGTCGGGCACGGCACCCACGTCGCGTCGACGATCGCCGGCACGGCGGCGGCCTCGAACGGCAAGTACAAGGGCGTCGCACCCGACGCCAAGCTGTACGACGGCAAGGTGTGCGAGCTGGGCGGTTGCCCGGAGTCCGCGATCCTCGGCGGCATGGAGTGGGCCGCGAACGAGGTGAAGGCGAAGGTCGTCAACCTCAGCCTCGGCGGCACCGACACCCCGGAGGTGGACCCGCTCGAGGAGGCCGCCAACCGGCTGACCGCGCAGACCGGCACGCTGTTCGTGATCGCGGCCGGCAACGACGGCCCGGGCGAGAGCACGGTCGGTTCACCCGGCAGCGCCGACGCCGCGCTGACCGTCGGTGCGGTGGACAAGCAGGACAAGCTGGCCGACTTCTCCAGCCGCGGCCCGCGGGTCGTCGACGGCGCGGTCAAGCCGGACGTCACCGCGCCGGGTGTCGCCATCGTGGCGGCCAAGGCGAAGAAGTCGGTGATCGGCACCCCGGTCGGCGACCAGTACCTGATGCTCGACGGCACGTCGATGGCCACCCCGCACACCGCGGGAGCCGCGGCGCTGCTGGCGCAGGAGCACCCGGAATGGAAGGCCGGTGAGCTGAAGGGCGCGCTGATGGCGTCGGCGAAGCCGGCCGCCGACCAGAGTGCCTTCGAGCAGGGCGCGGGCCGGATCGACGTGGCCCGCGGCATCAAGCAGTCCATGATCGCCGAGCCGGGCAGCGTGTCCTTCGGTACGGCGCTCTGGCCGCACGACGACGACACCCCGGTGACCAAGACGCTGACCTACCGCAACCTCGGTGACCAGCCGGTGACGCTCGACCTGACCGCGACCCTGAACGGTCCGGACGGCGCGCCGGCTCCGGCCGATGCGCTGAAGCTGAGCGCAACCACCGTCACTGTTCCGGCGGGCGGGACCGCGTCGGTGCAAGCCACGTCGAACACGAAGCACAGCGGTCCGGACGGCGGCTACTCCGGCCGGATCACCGCGACCGGCGGTGACGCCACGGTGCAGTCGGCGATCGGCGTGAACAAGGAGAAGGAGAGCTACGAGCTCACTGTCAACAGCGTTGGTCTCGACGGCAAGCCGGCGGCTCCGTCCGGGCTGGTCTTCGGGATCGACTCCAACCTGTTCACCTTCTTCGGGACCGCGACGGCCAAGTACCGGCTGCCCAAGGGGGAGTACCTCGTGCAGGGCGACCAGTTCGTCGAGCGGCCGGGCGGCGAGGAGTTCGACATCTACTCGGTCGTCCAGCCGAGCATCAAGCTGACCGAGAACACCACGGTCACTCTCGATGCGCGGTCCGCGAAGCCGGTCAAAGTCACCGTGCCGCAGGCCGATGCCTCGGTCGCGGTCGCCGACGTCGGCTACGACCGGATCTCGCCGGACGGCATGCGTGGCCTGAGCTCGTCGGCCTTGCTGTTCGACTTCGCCGGTGTGCACACCGCGCAGGTCGGCGCGGCGCTGCCGCCGGAGCAGATGACCGGCCATGTGGCGTCGCAGTGGGCGAAGGCGGGCGAGAACGGCTCGTTCGCGAACTCGCCCTACCTGTACGGTCAGGTCGACTCGACGCCGGGGCGCTTCCCGACCGGGCTCGTTCGCAACGTCAAAGCGAAGGACCTCGCCGTCGTCGAGCAGAGCATCAACGCGACCTCGGACCGGCAGGTCGAGCGGACGGTGCACGGCCAGGCGCCGTACATGGGTGGATCCTGGGCGATCATCCTGCCGTACGACGTCCCGGTGCAGATGAAGCTGTTCGTCGACGACAAGCCGGCGCACTGGCAGACGGTCGTCGAGGAGGTCGAGCCGAGCACCGACCCGGAGGACCCGTTCCCGATCACGATCAGCCGGCTGAGCTCGCCGGACCGTGAGTACAAGGCGGGCACGACGTACCGGGAGCGGTACAACGCGGCCGCTTTGACGTCGACGCCGGAGGTCGCGATCCGGGTCGGCGACGAGCTGCTGCTGTCGGCCTTCTCGCTGTCCGACGCCGATGGCAACAAGGGGTTCGGGGTCATGGACACCCAATCCAGCAAGCTGATCCGGGACGGGCAGGTCGTCGCCGAGTCGCCGTACTTCGGCTACATCGAGGCGACCGGTCTGCCGGCGGAGAAGGCGACGTACACGCTGGAGTCCTCGCAGACGCGGCCGTCATGGTCGACGTTCAGCACCAGGACCGACCTGAAGTGGACGTTCACCTCGGGCGAGACGGCCGAGGAGACGCCGCTGCCGATGCTCGGTGTGCGGTTCCAGCCGAAGGTGAACAGCCACAACGTCGCCGAGCGCAAGCCGGTGACCGTGCTGCCGGTCGTCGTCGACGCCCAGCCGGGCGCTGCCCTGCCGGGGATCAAGAAGGTGGAGATCCAGGTCTCCGGTGACGACGGCAAGACCTGGCAGAAGGCCGCGGTCGCACCCACCGGCAAGGGTACGTACAAGGCGATCTTCGCGACGCCGAAGGACGCCAAGTCGGTGTCGCTGAAGGCTCACCTGATCGATGCCCAGGGCAACGTCACGGACCAGTCCGTGATCGGTGCCTACGCGATCGGATGACGAATCCCTACCGGGCAGAGAAGAAACCGCAATCAACCCTGACCGGTTCGCCCGCGTCAGACTCCTCGAGAGGGCTCGATCGGGCCACTGACTCGGGGAGGAACCATGGGGTTGAGGAAGAAAAGACTCCCGCTGGACGTCAGCTCGGCGATGACGTCCGGTCGGCTTGACCGCGGCTGTCCGACGTCTCCGGCCGACCGGAGCGTCACCCGGCTCTACCGGGACGGCAAACTGTTGGCCGGCGACGACACCTGGGCCGGGCAGTTGTTGGTGGAGAACGCGCCGGCGGCGAAGGCGTCGTACCGGCTGGAGATGTCGTTGCAGCGGTCGCTGATGCAGTTGGCGACGCGGGTCGACCACGTGTGGACGTTCACCTCGCAGGACACCGGCGGCGACAAGGCGGTGCTGCCGCTGCGGTCTGTGGAGTTCCGGCCCGACGTGGACGCGAACAACGCGGTGGAGCGGAAGACGGTGACCCATCTGCCGTTCGCCGTGGTCAACCAGCCGGGCGCGAAGGTGCCGGGGATCCGATCCGTTGCAGTGCAGGTGTCCGGCGACGGCGGCAACACGTGGCAGCGAGCGATCGTCGTACGGCGAGCCGACGGCACCTACACCGCGGTCTTCAAGACCCCGGCGGCGAAGGTGATGTCACTGCGATCCGTGGTCGTCGACCGCGACGGCAACACCGCGACCCAGACGGTGATCAACGCGTATCGGAACCGCTGACGGCTTTGCGACACGGTGCAACCCAGAGGCGGGTTCGGTCCGTCAACCCGCGTAGTGACACCGACTTCTGGGAGGGCCCGTCGTGGCTTTCAGCTCGATATCGAGAAGCAGAGCAGTGCCCGCGGTCGCCTTGCTGGCGACCGCGGGCCTGATGGCGGCCGGTGTGGGAGGACCGGCGCAGGCAGCGGTCGCGGTGAATGCGCCTGCGGCCGCCGTAGCGAAGGACGTGCAGGTCACGTTGATCACCGGCGACAAGGTGACGCTGCGGGGCGGTGACCCGGCCAAGGCGACGGTCGAGCCCGGCGCCGGGCGGCAGGACATCGGGTTCAACACCTACCGAACCAAGACGCACTCCTACGTGATCCCGGCCGACGTCCACAAGACAGTGGCGGATGGGCGGCTGGACCGCCGGCTGTTCGACGTGGCAGGCCTGATCAAGGACAGGTACGACGACGCGTCGTCCAAGGCGATCCCAGTCGTCGTGACCTACGCGGGCAAGGCCCGGCAGCGGTCGGCAGCGCCGGGAGCGACGGTGACCCGTCAGTTGCCGGTCGTCAACGGCGCCGCGATGAAGGTGGACAAGGGCAAAGCTGCGTCCTTCCTAACTGGTGTGACCTCGGCTGCGGGTGTGCAGAAGGTCTGGCTGGACGGCAAGCGTGAGATCAGCCTCGACCAGTCCGTGCCGCAGATCGGCGGACCGGTGGCCTGGCAGGCCGGCTACACCGGGAAGGGCGTGTCCGTCGCCGTCCTGGACACCGGGATCGACTCCACCCACCCGGACCTGGCGTCGCAGCTGGCCGGTGCGCGGAACTTCACCGGCGAGTCCGCCGACGACGTGGTCGGTCACGGCACCCACGTCGCGTCGACGATCGCGGGTACCGGCGCTGCGTCCGACGGCAAGTACAAGGGCGTCGCGCCGGACGCGAAGCTGTACGACGGCAAGGTGTGCGAGGTCTGGGGTTGCGACGAGTCCGCGATCCTGGTCGGGATGGAGTGGGCCGCGACCGAGGTCAAGGCGCGCGTGGTGAACCTGAGCCTGGGCGGCACCGACACCCCTGAGGTGGACCCGCTCGAGGAGGCCGTCAACCGGCTGACCGCGCAGACCGGCACGCTGTTCGTGATCGCGGCCGGCAACGGCGGCCCCGGCGATCGCACGATCGGCTCGCCGGGCAGCGCGGACGCGGCGCTGACGGTCGGCAACGTCGACAAGCAGGACCAGCTCAACTTCCGGTCCAGCCGGGGGCCGCGGGTCGGTGACGGCGCGGTGAAGCCGGACGTGACCGCGCCCGGCACCGACATCGTCGCCGCGAAGTCGAAGAACTCGTCGATCGGCGAGCCGGTCGGCGACAGCTACCTTCGGCTCTCGGGTACGTCGATGGCCGCACCGCACACCGCGGGCGCGGCGGCGCTGCTGCTGCAGGAGCACCCGTCCTGGACGCCGGGACAGCTGAAGGGCGCCTTGATGGGCTCGGCCAAGGTGATGGCCGACCAGACGTCGTTCCAGCAGGGGGCCGGGCGGATCGACCTGACCGCCGCGATCAAGCAGACCGTCGTCGCCGAGCCGGGCAGCGTGTCGTTCGGCGTCGCGTCGTACCCGCACAACGACGACGAGCCGGTCACCCGCGACGTCACCTTCCGGAACCTCGGCACCCAGGCCGTCACGCTGTCCCTCGCGGCTGTGCTCAACGGACCGGACGGTACGGCGGCACCCGCCGAGGCGCTGCGGTTGAGCTCCGACGCGCTGACCGTTCCGGCGGGCGGCACTGCCTCGGTCCAGGCGACCTCGAACACCAACCACGCCGGGACGGACGGGTTGTACTCCGGGCGGATCACCGCGACCGGTGGCGACGTCCCGGTCGTCGTACCGATCGGTGTGGAGAAGGAGGCCGAGACCTACACGCTCACCATCTCGACGACGAAGCCGGACGGGACACCGAGCGACCTCCCGACCACGGTCGTCGGTATGAGCAACGACGTGTTCGACTGGTTCGGCGACGACGACGGGACGGTGCAGGTCAGGTTGCCGAAGGGCGAGTACCTGCTCGACCAGTTCCAGGAGTTCGAGCTGGCGCCCGAGGACTACGGCTTCTACAAGCTGGTCGCCCCGCGCGTCCAGCTGACGTCGGACCAGACCGTCGTACTGGACGCTCGGAAGGCGAAGGTCGTCACCACCACGGTCCCGCGGGCGGACGCCGAGCAGGCGAACTCCGACGTCGGGTACGACCGAGCCTCGGCCGACGGGGAGCGCGCGTTCTGGAGCACGATGGCGGGCTTCCGGTTCGGGCGGGTGTTCACGGCGAGCACCGGGCCCAAACTGCCGGCGGCTGAGCTGACCGGGCACGTCACGTCGGAGTGGGGTGTGCGCGGGGACGGGTTCTTCACGAACACCCCGTATTTGTACGGGATCGCGAACCACCAGCCGGGTGAGTTCGTCACCGGGTTCCACCGGGATGTTCGGCAGGCGGAGCTTGCTGTCGTCGACCACACGGTGAACGCGACGAACGATCAGCAGGTCCAGAAGATGATCTGGCCGGTCATGCCCGAGGTCGGCGCGGTCTTCGCCCGCGTGCTGCGGCTCGATGCGCCGCGCACGCTGCGCTACTACCTGGACGAGACTGCAGGCGGCTGGACGAGTGAGCTCGGGGCCGTCGGAAGGCCGATCGGCGACTGGCTGCTGCAGGGGTCGGCCAAGCGGTACGAGGCTGGGCAGAGCTATCGCGAGCGGTGGAACGCGGCGTCGTTCGTGCCGTCCGTTCGGGAGGTCAGCCGGGACGGTGCGGGGCTGGTCGTGTCGGTCCCGAACTACGCGGACGCCGATGGACACGTGGGGTGGATACGGACGGACGCCGCGAGCAGCAAGCTCACGCGGGACGGGGTTGAGGTTGCGACCTCACCATCGTTCGGTTCTGTGTCGGCGACTGGGCTGCCGGCTGAGAAGGCGTCGTACACCTTCGAGACCACGGGCACGCAGACGGTCCACGGCTTCTCGACTCGCACGGATCTGGTGGCGACCTTCAGCTCGGGCGCGACCGCCGCGAAGACGTTGCTCCCACTCCGCACCGTCAGGTACCAGCCGCCGGTCGACGCCCGGAACACCGCTGAACGCACGCCAGTCACCGTCCTCCCCATCCTTCTGGACGGCGCCCCCGGCGTGACCCTCCCACCCGTGAAGAAGCTGACCCTCCAGGTCTCCGGAGACGGCGGCGCTACTTGGACCCCGGCCCCGGTCATCCCCTCCGGCTCCACCTACAAAGCCGTCTTCCCAACGCCCGCCGGCTCCACCATCTCCCTCAAAACAACACTCGAAGACACCACCGGCAACACCACCACCCAAACCACCCTCGCCGCCTACCAACTCCGCTGACCCCGCGCCCCCGGGCTCCGCCCGGGGACGCGGCAGGTGGGGTAGGCCGCGGGGTGCCCCTCATACAGCTCGGCTCCTCCGCCCGGAGGGCGGAGGAGCCGAGTGTTGTTCTTGTTGTTGGAGTCAGCCGATGAGGCCGAGGGACCGTACGGCGTCGCGTTCTTCGGCGAGCTCGGTGGTGCTGGCGTCGATGCGGGTGCGGGAGAAGTCGTTGATGTCGAGGCCCTGGACGATCTCCCAGTTGCCGTCCTTCGTGGTGACCGGGAACGACGAGATCAGGCCCTCGGGTACGTCGTACGAACCGTCGGAGACGACCGCCATCGACAGCCAGTCGCCGTCGGCCGAGCCGCGCAGCCAGTCGCGGGTGTGGTCGATGGTCGCCGCCGCCGCGGACGCCGCGGAGGACGCGCCGCGGGCCTCGATGATCGCCGCGCCGCGCTTCTGCACGGTCGGGATGAAGTCGCTCTCGAGCCACGCCTGGTCGTTCACGACCTCGGCCGCGTTCTTGCCGGCCACCTCGGCGTGGAAGATGTCCGGGTACTGGGTCGCGGAGTGGTTGCCCCAGATCGTCATCTTCTTCAGGTCGGTGACGTGCACGCCGGTCTTCTTCGCCAGTTGGGCCAGCGCGCGGTTGTGGTCCAGCCGGGTCAGCGCGGAGAACCGCTCGGCCGGGATGTCCGGGGCGTTGCTCTTCGCGATCAGCGCGTTCGTGTTGGCCGGGTTGCCGGTCACGGTGACCCGGATGTCGTCCGCGGCGTGCTCGTTCAGCGCCTTGCCCTGGACGGTGAAGATCGCGCCGTTCGCCTCCAGCAGGTCGCCGCGCTCCATCCCCTTGGTCCGCGGCCGGGCGCCGACCAGCAGCGCCACGTTCGCACCGTCGAAGATGACGTTCGGGTCGTCGCCGATCTCCACCCCGGCCAGCGTCGGGAAGGCCGAGTCGTCGAGCTCCATCACGACCCCCTCGAGCGCCTTCAGCGCCGGGGTGATCTCCAGCAGTCGCAGCTCCACCGGCGTGTCCGGGCCGAGCAGCGCACCGCTCGCGATCCGGAACAGCAGGCTGTAGCCGATCTGACCAGCGGCCCCGGTAACGGCCACCTTCACCGGTGTAGTGCTCACGACACGCTCCTCGAACTCTTGTGACAGTGTGCTTCGGACGCTAGCAAGCCCCGTGCGTGCTACCAACGCTGGGGGACCCACGACTTGCTCACATCGCGGGGAATCGTTCACCGCGCGGACATCCGGTGGTCTTCGCAGTATCCAAGGGTGTCTTCCAGTTCCTGACCTGTAAGGAGAACCTCATGAAGCGAACGGTGCTGCCCCGCCGGTTCGTCCCGGCCGCCGCGTCGGCCCTCGCCGTGGCCGCGGCCGTGCTGGTCCCGCAGGCCCTGCCGACGTCGGCCCCGGCCGCCGACACCGCAGACACTGCTGCGCAGGCCGCCGCCAAGCACCGCGACGACTTCGTCATCGTCGGGCACCGCGGAGCGTCCGGGTACCGGCCCGAGCACACGCTGGCGTCGTACGAGCTGGCGGCCCGGATGGGCGCCGACTACATCGAGCCGGACCTGGTGACCACCAAGGACCGGGTGCTGGTCGCCCGGCACGAGCCGGAGATCGGCGGTACGACGGACGTCGCGGCGCACCCGGAGTTCGTCGGCCGGAAGAAGACCAAGCAGCTCGACGGGGTCGCGGTGACCGGCTGGTTCACCGAGGACTTCACGCTGGCCGAGCTGCGCACGCTGCGGGCGAAGGAGCGGATCCCGGCGATCCGCCAGCAGAACACCGTGTTCGACGGCCGCTACCAGGTCCCGACCCTGCAGGAGGTCATCGACCTGAGCCGCCGGCTGTCCCGTGAGCTCGGCCGGCCGATCGGCATCTACCCCGAGACCAAGCACCCGACCTACTTCCAGCAGCAGGGTCTGGCGCTCGAGCCGGAGCTGGTGAAGACGCTGAACCGCAACGGCCTGAACCGCCCGGACGCCAAGGTGTTCGTCCAGTCCTTCGAGGTCGCGAACCTAAAGGCGCTGCGCAAGCAACTCCGCGTCCCGCTCGTCCAGCTGACCAGCTCGTCCGGCGCGCCGTACGACTTCGTGGTCGCCGGTGACAAGCGCACGTACGCCGACATCGTGAGCGCGAGCGGGTTGCGTGAGGTCGCGACGTACGCGCAGGGGCTCGGCCCGGCGAAGGACCAGGTGATTCCGCTGGACGCCACCGGCAAGCTCGGCCAGCCGACCGCGCTGGTCGGCAACGCGCACCGGGCCGGCCTGGTCGTGCACCCGTACACGTTCCGGGTGGAGAACAACTTCCTGCCGGCGAACTTCGACAGCTCCGCGGTCGCGGCCGAGTCGGGCAACCTGTTCGGCGAGATCGCGGCGTACCGCAAGGCCGGGATCGACGGGCTGTTCACCGACAACACCGACGTCGCGGTGGCCGAGGAGGCCGAGGCGCGCTGAGCGCCCGGTGACAAGATAGGCGGGTGGAACGCAAGGTCGGGTCCGGGACGGCGACCGTCGAGGCCGAGGCCGACGGCACCTTCGTGCTCCGGGTCGACGGCTCGCTGCAGTCGCAGGTCGACCTTGCCGACCCCACCAACCTGTCGTTCGAGTACATGCGGCGGATCGGCGATGTCGTCGATGCCGCCGCACCTCGGCGTCAGCCGGTCGCCGTCGTACACATCGGCGGCGCCGGGCTGAGCCTGCCGCGGTACGTCGCGGCGACCCGGCCGCGCTCGCGGCAGGTCGTGCTCGAGCCCGACGAGGACCTGACCGAGTTCGTCCGCGAGGCGCTTCCGCTGCCGAAGCGGTCCGGGATCAAGGTCCGCGCCGTCAGCGGCCGGGCCGGCATCACCGAGCTGTACGACGACTCGATGGACCTGCTGATCCTGGACGCGTTCGAGCGGGAGGCGGTCCCGGCGAACCTGGTCACGGCCGAGTTCTTCGCCGAGTGCGCCCGGGTGTTGCGACCGACCGGCGTACTGGTCGCCAACCTGATCGACGGATCGGCCGGCCTGCCGTTCATCCGCCGTACGGCGGCCACGGTCCGCGGGGCCGTCGGCGACGGGGTGGTGCTGGCCGAGCGGAAGGTCCTGCGGGGCAAGGGCTTCGGGAACGTCATCCTGGTCGCGTCGCCCCAGCCCGTCCCGGACCTGACCGCGGCCGGCCGGCGGGCGCAACCGCCGTACGACGTCCTTCCCCTGAGTGAGTTGGCCGGCAAAGCAGCCCCGCTCACCGACGCCGAAGGCTTCACCACCCCACCCGCTCCCGCGGGCACCTTCCGCCGCTGACGCTTCACGCAGCCGCGCGGGTCCGGCCGGATCCGATCCGCTCGAGCGCCTCGGCAACCGCCGCGCGTTCCTCGAGTGTCGCGCCGACGGCGCGGACCAGTCGGTCCACGCGATCGCGGCCGGGCAAGCGAGCGCCTTGGAACCACGCCTGGAGCGTGGTCCGGGGGATTCCGGTGAGCCGCTCCAGGCTGCGCGAGGACCTCGGCCGGGCCAGCGCCGCCAACGCGGCGCCGAGGTCCTGCAGGGTCTCGGCGGACTGCAGCAGCTGGGCGACGTCCTGCGCATCGCGGACAGCCGCCTCCCAGTGCCGGCGCCAGACCGGGAGGAGCTCGGGCGGCACACCGCATCCGGTCAGGAAGGCCGCAGTGACGTCCCAGGTCGGCAGCTGCTTCCCGCTGGTCGCCCGGACCAGGTGTGCGTGCGAGTAGTGCGCTTGATCAGCGAGCTGCCGGTAGGTGAGCCCGGACTGCTGCCGGACCCGCCGGAGCGCGCCGGCGAACATCTCCGCGTTCATGTCGGCCTCCTCGTGATCAAACATAATCCAACATGATCAAACAAGGCAAGTGACAGGGGTCAAGCTAGGATTGAGCAATGTCAATCGCGAAGGTTGCTGCTCTGTCCTACTACCCGGTGAAGGGGCTGGCCGGGGTGTCCGTGGAGCGGTCCGAGGTGGGTCCGGCCGGGCTCCGGCACGACCGGAACTTCATGCTCGTCGAGCCGGACGGGACGTTCCTGAGCCAGCGCAGCCTGCCCGCGATGGCCGCGTTGCGGGCCGAGGTGCTGGACGACGGCGCCGGGCTCCGGTTGTCGGCAGCGGGTGCGCCCGACCTCGAGATCCCGGTGCAGTACGACGGGAAGCGGCGCGACGTCAGCCTGTTCGGGAAGTGGTTCGGCCTGGGTGTCGTGCAGGACCCGGCCGCGGACGAGTGGTTCACCGCCCGCCTCTCCAGGCCGGCCGCGCTGGTCCGGGTGACGCCCGAGCACGAGCGGCCCGGCTGGGGCGTGAATCCCGGTCAGACTGGGTTCGGTGACGCGCACGCATTGCTCATCGCGTCGCTGTCCTCGCTGGACGGCCTGAACGAGCGGATCGTGGAGCGCGGCGGCGACGCGATCCCGATCAACCGCTTCCGGCCCAACATCGTGGTCTCCGGCTGGCCCGAGCCGCACACCGAGGACCGGGTGCTGCGGATGACGGCCGGCTCGGTGGAGATCGGGTACGCGGCCCGCGCGATCCGGTGCGCGGTCCCGACCGTCGACCAGGCATCCGGCGAGAAGCGCGGTCCGGAGCCGACCCGGACGCTGGCGACGTACCGCCGGCAACCGGACTACGGCGGTGGGGTCAGCTTCGGCATGAAGGCCGCGGTGCTTGCCGAGGGCATCCTTCACGTAGGCGATGAGATCTTGGTACACGAATGGCTCCCGGACGGGCCGGATCCGGCGCCGGCCACTCGGTAGCCTGCAGACTCCACCAGTTCGGGGAGTCTGCGCATGCACCGGATCCTGTTGTTGCTGCTGGCCCCGATCTCGTTGTTCGCGGCGCCTGCGGAGGAGGTGCGGACTCCGGCGGCTCCGTCGTACGACGTGGAGCTGACCGGGAGCGGTGACGGTACGACGTGGTCCGTACGGTGAACTCGATCTGGTGCTGCATGACGGGTGGAGCAACTTCCTCGGGATGGAGTACCCGGGGTTCGTGTTGCTGAACGTGGCCGGCAGCCCGGTCGTGCACGAGGTGGCGCACCAGTGGTGGTACGGGATCATCGGCAACAACGAGTACGCCGATCCCTGGCTGGACGAGGCGTTCGCGACGTACGCCACCGACGTGCACGAAGGCAACCACCGGGTCGGCTGCTGGCCGACGACCTACGCGCAGTCCCACTGGTACGGCGTAGCAACCCCCGCCGCCTTCAAGACCGCCGCGCAGGCCGTCAGCCCCACCGACCTCAAGCCGTTCTGGACCTCACACAACATCCCCTAGCCGGCGACGGTGGTCTCGACGCCGTGGGGGAGGAGGTTCAGGCGGTCGGTCAGGCCGGACTCGGCGAAGGTTGCTGTCAGCTGGTCGGGGCCTTCGGAGAAGTGGGACCAGCCTTCGGTGTGGACGGGGATGATGGTCGCCGCGCCCAGGAGATGGGCGGCTTCCGCGGCGGCTGATGAGGTGAGGGTCAGGGGTGCGCCGTCCATCAGCGGGGTGCGGGCGGCGCCGGCGAAGAGGATGGCCACGTCGACGGGGAAGCGGTCGGCGATCTGCTTGACGAGGGCCACGGAGGCGTTGTCGCCGGAGACGTAGACGGTGGGGAGATCGTCGGCGGTGAGGACGAGACCGGTGACCACACCCAGGACGGCCTCGGCGCCTTCGGGACCGTGCAACGCCGGTACGCCGGTCACCGTGATCACGCCGCCGTCGGGGCGGGCCAGCTCCACCGACTCCCAGCTCTCCAGACCGCGTACGCCTGGGATCCGCGTCGCAGCACCCGGCGTCGACAAGACCGTCGGCACCGACGGCAGCAGGGCGCGGCCGGCGTCGTCGAGGTTGTCCTTGTGCTCGTCGTGCGACAGCAGTACGACGTCGACCGGCCCGAGCTCCGCGACCGGCACCGCGGGCCCGATCAGTTTGGTCATCACCCGGCCGGTCGGCAGCACGTAGTCCTGTGGCTCGTCGAAGGCGGGATCGGTCAGAAACGTGAGGCCGCCGAGGCGGAACAGCGCGGTCGGGCCGCCGATGTGCGTGATCTTCATGCCTCGATCGTCGCGGCCGCCGACCTCACCCACCATTGGCCCGCGAGCCACAGTTCCTGAAGATCGGGCCATACTGGTCCCATGCGCACAGTCGCCGTCCTCGCGTACGACGGGATCAGCCCGTTCCACCTCTCCGTACCGTGCCTCGTCCTCGGCGACCGCCTCGGCGAACCGTGCGAGTACGAGGTCAACGTCTGCGCCGAGGAGCCCGGTTCGCTCCGGACCAACGCCGGCTTCGGGATCTCCGTCGACCACGGCCTCGACGTGATGGACACGGCCGACCTGGTGATCCTGCCGAGCTGGCATCCCGACCGGGAACCGTCCGCCGTACTGATCGACAGCATCCAGCGCGCGCACGCCCGCGGTGCGACCGTCGTCGGGCTGTGCATCGGCGCGTTCCTGGTCGCGGCGAGTGGGATCGCGGACGGCCGGGAGGTGGTCACGCACTGGAAGTGGGCCGACCAACTGCAGGCCAAGCACCCGAACATCACTGTCCGCGCGGACGTCCTCTGGTCCGACCTCGGCGACCTCCTCACCTCGGCCGGGACCGCCGCCTCCCTCGACTGCTGCCTGCACCTCGTCCGCACGCACCACGGCGTCGAGCTCGCCGAGCGGCTGGCCCGGAGCATCGTGGTCGCACCACATCGCAGCGGCTCACAGGCGCAGTACATCCCGGTCCCGGTCCCGCCCGACCCGAGCGACGACGTGATCGAGAAGGCGATGCTGTGGGCGCGGGCACGGCTCGACCAGCCGGTCACGCTGGACGAATGGGCGGCGGCGGTTGCGCTGTCCCGGCGTACGTTCACCCGGCAGTTCCGCGCCCGCACCGGCAGCTCCGGGCAGGCATGGCTGCTGCGCCAGCGCCTCGACCGAGCCCGGTTGTTGCTCGAGACCACCGACCACCCGGTCGAGCGGATCGCCACTGACAGCGGCTTCGGCAGCAGCGCCGCGTTGCGCCACCACTTCCACGCAGTCCTCGGTACGACGCCGCAGCGGCACCGTCAGGAGTTCGGCGGGCTCACAGGAGGAGCAGAAGAGTGTAGAGAGCCGGCGCCGCGAACGTGACCAGCAGGATCCAGGCGATCATCCGGTGACCGGGTTTGCCGCGGTCGAGGGAGGACGCGAAGTACAGGACGGCGCCTTCCTCGGTGTGCCGGCTCAGGCCCATCCGCTTCGCCTCTTCCGGGCGCGGATCGGGGCGCTCGTCGGCGAGCGCGTCCGGCGGAATCCCGAAGTGGGCGGGCCGGGGCGGGTCCAGGTCGTCGCGTTCCCCGTACATCCGGCCTCCCGCAGGGTTGGTGGGACCAAGGGTCGTTCCCTCCCATGGTCCCACCAACACCCGACGAAAGTGCGCTACGTCTTACGTGAAGTCCGCAACCCAGGCGTACCGGGTGTTCGTGCTGCAGATGAACAGCAAACATTCCTTGTACTTGGCCTTGTCCATCCCGACGCCCAGCGTCGTCAGGCCGCAGTTGAGGACCATGCTCCTGCTCTGGGCCATCATCTGGTCGTAGGCGTCCTGAGCCGTCCAGTCCTCGCCACCGGCGGTGGTCGACGACGAGCTCGACGAGTTGGTGTTGCCGGACGAGGCGCGCTCCTTGGCGTCGGCGCTTGCGCCGTTGCTGAGGTCGCTGTCGCGCTTGAGCGGCGCGCATCCCTTGTCCTGCCGGGCGCTGTCGATCATCTGGAACAGCTGCAGCTCGTCGGCCGACATGCTGCCGTCGTCAACCGGGGGAGGCGGCGGAGGCGTCGTCTCCGTGGGCTTCGGCTGGGTTGACGTGGTGGTGCGGTCGCCGGTGGGGGTTGGGCGGCTGGTGGGGGCCGTGGTCATGCGGCCGTCGGTGGGGGACGACGTCGGGCGGTCGGTGGGCGCGGTCGTCGGGGTGCGCGTCGGGGTGGCCGATGGCGTCGACGTGGGCGTGGCGCTTGGGGTGGCTGGTGGGGTGCTTGGTTTGGGCGTCGGGGGGTTGACCACCGGCTTGGTGGTTGGGGTGACGTAGGTGTCGTCGGTGCGGGTGACGATCGGGATCGACGCGTCGGCGTCGTCGTTCTGCGGCTGGTGCAGCAGGATCCACGAGATCGGCGTGATCACCAGGATGACGGACGCGACCGCGATCAGGGGCCGCTTCGCCTTGCCGCCTCCGCCGGCCGCGCGGGCCGCCGTACGGGAACCGACGCGCCCGCCTCCACCTGAGGAGGCAGCCGCTGCTCTCGATGTCGGGCCGGCCGTGGCCGCGGTGGTGACGGCTGTGCCGGCGACTCGCGAGCCTGCGGTGGCGGTGGGCGCCGGCTCGGCGTCGGCCTCGATCGTCGAGGCGAGACGCCTACCCGTCTGGGCGCCTGCTTCGGTGGTCGAGCCTGCGGGGGACTGCGTCACCCAGGAGGGCGAACCGCTTGCAGCCGCGCGCGAGTACGAACGGGAGGAGGCGGCGTCGGCCGCTGCTGCGCGGGAGTAGGACCGCGACGAGGCGGTCTCGCCGAGGCCGGACTCGCTGGCGCGGGAGTATGAGCGGGAAGAGGCGGTCTCGCCCAGGCCGGAGTCGGTGGAGCGCGAGTACGAGCGGGACGACGCGGTGTCGCCGAGGCCCGCCATCCGAGGGGTGGAGCCTTGGGTGACGCTGGAGGGCGAGCTGGGGCGGGCGATCGGCTGGGTGCCGGCGCCGGGGGTGGACTGCGTGTTCGCCCAGAAGGGAGACTCGTTGGCCGCGCCGGCGGACTGTGCGGTCGCCCAGAACGGCGACTCGTCACTCGTCCGCGGAGCGTACCGGGGCGGTTCCGGTGGTGGCGGCGGAGTGGTCTCCGCCGGGGTGGGCCGGTTCGCCGCGCTGGACCGGGATCCGCGGGATGCCGCCCGGGTCGCCTTCCTGCGTGGTTTGTACCGGCCGTTGCCGGACTCGGACATTATTTCGTTGTTCCCTTCACTGTCTCGCCCCCAAGACGTGCCTCACCATTCGTCTCACCGGAGCCCCCCAGGACGGACCGGCGACATGACAAGGACGGATCTACCCGCAGTGACCGGCCGTGAAGCGGCCGGACGTTGTGGCGCTGAGACAACGTCTTCGCCACACTCAGTGTTTTCAGCACAATGACACCCACAGCCCTCAGCTGCGTCCGAAGTCTTGGACCCAACTGCCGGGACCCCAGTCGGACCGGACCTGGCCGGGGTCGTAGCCGATGCCGATGGAGGTGAACCGGCAGTTCAGGATGTTCTTGCGATGTCCATCGCTCTGCATCCAGGCCGCGACGACCTTCTGCGCGGAGTCGTAGCCGGCGGCGATGTTCTCGCCCCAGCCGGAACCGCGGTAGCCGGCGGCCGCCATCCGGTCGCCCGGGTCCTGGCCGTCGGGGTTGGTGTGGTCCATGTAGTGCCGGCGGACCATGTCGGACGCGTGCCGTCCGGCCGCCTCGACCAGCGCGCTGTCCAGGCGGAGCGGGCCGCAGCCCTGCTGCTCGCGGATCGCGTTGGTGTACTTGAGCACCTCGCGCTCCTGCGCGTTGGTGCCGCCGCCACCGGTCGGCGGCTCGGTCGTCTCGCTCGGCCGGGGCTCGCTGTTCCGCGTCTTCGTCGGGGTGCTGCTCGACGGCCGCGGCTTCGGCTTGGTGCTGGTCTGCGCGGTGCGAGGTCCGGACGGGCTCACCGTCACGGTCGTCACGCCACTGGTCGGCGCGGTGGTGACGATGCTCGTCGGTGTCCCGGACGGGGCGCCGGTGGTGGTGCCGGTCGAGGCCGGAGTGTCCGAGGTCGACGTCGAGGCCGCCGAGCCGAGGACCGGCGTACCTGCGACAGTCGTCGTGCCGTTCGGAAGCGTCTTGGTGACCTTGCCGTCCGGAGCGCCGGAGGAGTTGTGGCCGTCGGCCACCGAGTTGCCGGCGTCGTCGCGGGTCTCCTCGGAGACGTTCAGGACCTTGGTCGCGCCGTCGACGGTCGAGTTCTCGCGGGACATCAGGTAGACGACCGGGCCGATGGCGAGGAGAACGGACAACGCGCTGACGGTAGGGCCGATCAGGCCGCGGCTCCGCCGGGGAGCTCTTCTACTGCCGCGGTGTCGCCGGGGGGTAGGCGAATCCGTCATGGGTGGGCGAATCCTCTTCGTTTTCGTCGTACCGAGTGCTCGTCGTTCCCCGCGTTCAGTTGTTGCCAGGTCCCCCCTGGTTCACCGAACAGCGACCTTAACTGACCGTAGAGGTCACCGTTACAGGTCTGCGACGCCTCTTAACGATTATCGAAGGTTCACCCGGCAAGCGTTAACCGCCGAAGTCCTGCACCCAGCTTCCGCTGCCCCACTCGGGCTTCACCTGGCCGCTGTCGTAGCCGATGCCGATCACGGTGTAGGTGCAGTTGAGGATGTTCTTGCGGTGGCCGGCGCTGTTCATCCAGCCCTCGACCACGGCGGCCGGGCTCTTGTAGCCGACCGCGATGTTCTCGGCCATCGCGCCGCCGCTGTAGCCGGCGGCCTTCATCCGGTCGAACGGGCTGCGGCCGTCCAGGCTGTCGTGCGAGAAGTAGTGCTGGTCGACCATGTCAGCCGCGTGTGCCTCGGCGGCCTCCGTCAGGGCGCTGTTCATCTTCAGCGGACCGCAGCCGGCCTTCGACCGCTCGCTGTTGGTCAGGCTGAGCACCTGTGCTTCCGCCGTACCCGATCCGCCGGTCGGCGCGCTGGTCGTGGTCTTGGTGGCCGTCGGCTTGCTCGTGGTCCGGATCGGCGTCGGCGACGGCTTCGGGCTCCGGCTGCCGTCCCGGCTCGGGGCCGTCGTCGTACGGCGCGGGGTCGGACTGGTCGCCTTCGAGCGCGTCGGCGTACGAGTAGGTGTGAGAGAAGGAGTCGTACGGCGAGACGGTGTGACCGACGGGGTCACCGAGGGCGTCTCGGACAGCTCGTCGGTCGCCGTGGTCAGCGGCCGGTCCTGGCTGGTCAGGACACTCGCAGTCCGGTCCAGCACGAACCACCCGATGCCGGCGATCAGCACCAGCGCCGAGAGCGAGGCCAGTAGCGGCCCGATCACTCCGTGGCGCTGTTGTGGTCGTCTGTGGCTCGTCATGGTCTGCAGCCTTTCCCAGGTCAGGTGGGGCTGACTCCCCGGGGTGGCCGCACTTCACGAACCTTTGACTATGTCATGCGTTTGAACGTGACGGGGGTCACCGGGAGCGGGCGATGATGATGTCCGCGACCACTTTCCACCCGAGGCTGCGGTACAGCCGCAGGCCGTCGATCGAGGCGATCAGGATGCCGCGCTTGGCGCCCTGGGCCGCCGCCGTCTCGACCAGGGAGGCCATCACCGCGCTGCCCAGCCCGCGCCGCCGGTGCGCCGGATCGGTCTCGATCCGGTCCGCGACCGCGTCCTCGCCGACCACGGCCATCCGCCCGCTCGACACCACGCCGCCGTGCAGGGTGGCCCGGGTGATGATCAGGTCGGACTCGAGCTCGGTGTGCAGGGCGTAGCGCTCGTGCAGCTTCAGCGCCGGCTGCTCCGAGAGCTGGATCGTCATCAGCCAGTCCTGGTCCTGCTGGACCTCGAGGCCGAGGTCCTCGAGCTGCTCGATCCGGGCTTCCTTGTCGTCCGTGGCCAGGGTGACCCAGCCGGCTCCCCGGCCGCCGCCGGCGGCCAGCGCCAGCTCGGCGGCCCGTTCGACCCGTTCAGGCTTGTCATCGGCATCCAGTACGACGTACTCCATCGCGCGGTTCCCCTCACCCGCACGGACAGTCAGAATGCCGTCGTTGTCGTCCTCCACGGTGGTCCAGCCCCTCGAAACCGACCACCCGGCCTGCCAGCGGCGGACGAGCTCCTCACGATCTCTCACCAGTCGATTCAAGCAGCCGGATGCCGAGACGGCGAGGGGAAGTAGTGTCGGATGACACCAACTGGCCGTACAGCACCGATTTCGGGCGGTCACCATTACCGCTCGGAAGCACCGCCCGGCAACCCCTCGGCCGCCGCGGATCAGGTCCGCTCGGAGGCGAGCAGGTCGAAGCCGTGCAGGTCGGCGTGGCTGCCGTCCCGTCGCGGGCTCGCCGACCGCTGCAGGGAGACGTGGGTGAAGCCGTTGACCTCGGCAACGTGGGCCGACGCTGTGTTGCCGTCGGCAGCGAACAGCACCAGTCGCCGCCGCCCGAAGCCATCCTCCGCGACCGGCTTGAACGCCTGCTCGACAACGAGGCGGACGGCGGCCGACATCACCCCGCGACCACGCGCCTCCGGGTGCGCCCAGTAGCCGATCTCGGCCATCGTCTTGTCGATCCGGTTGTTCATGTCGAACAGGCTCACGCAACCGAGCACCTCGTCGGTGCCCGCGTCCGCGATCGCCCACACCACACCATCGCCGCCGGCCAGCACGTCCTGGCGCCCCTCGATGAATTGCTCGGCATCGGTCACCTGGTACGGCGACGGCAGCCCAGGCAGCCAGTTCTGCGTCCTTTCGTTGTTGCACGCCTCCGCGACCCGCTTCGCATCGGTTGCCCGGAACGCGCGCAGCCGGAAGCCGTCCCCCTCGACCTCGGGCACCTTCCACCAGTTGCCCACCGGCTCGAGGTCGTCGTCACGGCCGACCGTGGCGACCCACTCGTCGTACCGCACGCCCCGCGCCCTGCCACCACCTGGTACGACGACCAGGCCACGGAACCCCGCCTTCCACGCGACCCGGCGGGACCCCCAGTTGCCGACGAACGCACGCCAGATCACCCGGTCCCACTCCAGCACGTCGAACGCGTACCGGACGGCCAGCCGCAGCGCCCGGGTCATCACCCCGGCGCCCCGGGCCGACGGCGTGACCGCGAACCCGACCTCACCGACTCCGCCCTCGCCGTCGCGCAGGTCGATGGTCCCGGCGTAGCGGCCGTCGTACTCGATCGCCCAGGCCCGCATGCCGCCGTCGCGCCACCCGTTCGGGATCTGCTCGGTGAGGAAGTTCACCGCGTGCTCGCGCCGGTACGGCACCGGAATCGTGGTCCAGCGCTGCATCTCCGGGTCCTGGCACATCTCGTACGCCGGGTCGATGTCTGCCGGGGTGTGCGCACGCAGGGTCACCGCGTCGTCGGACAGCACCGGCACGTCTTCGGGGAATCGCATGCTTCAGCGTGCCAAGCCGGGCCCGCCGCGGCAATGCGATTTCCCTGACAGACACCGATTTCCACACTAGGCTGTGCAGCGTGAACGCAGCCGGAGCAGAGGCACCGCGGGGCCGGGGAGGGCAGCTCGCCGCTCAGCGGCAGGCCACGATTGTTGCCGAGGTCAACAGTCGGGGCGCGGTCACGGTCGCCGAGCTGGTGGAGCGGTTCGGGGTCTCGGACATGACGATCCGGCGCGACCTGGACGCGCTCGACTCCAGTGGCCTGCTGCACAAGGTGCACGGCGGGGCCACGTCGGTCGGGCTGCGCAGCGCGCACGAGCCCGGGTTCGACGCCAAGCTGACCCAGGAGTCCGCGGCCAAGCAGGCGATCGCCGCCGAGGCGGCCCGCCGGGTCCAGCCGGACAGCGCGATCGGCATCGGCGCCGGTACGACGACCTACGCGCTGGCCCGGCAGCTGCTCCGGGTGGAGAACCTGACCGTCGTGACGAACTCGGCCCGGATCGCCGACGTGTTCCACGGCAACAGCCGGTCCGACCGCACCGTCGTCCTGATCGGCGGCATCCGGACGCCGTCCGACGCGCTGGTCGGCCCGATCGCCACCGCCGCGCTGGGCTCGCTGCACCTCGACCTGCTGTTCCTCGGTGCGCACGGCGTCGACGCGGAGCACGGCCTGTCCACGCCGAACCTGATGGAGGCCGAGACGAACCGGTCCTTCATCGCCGCGAGCCGCGAGGTGGTGGTCGTCGCCGACCACACCAAGTGGGGCACGGTCGGCCTGAGCACGTTCGCCACCTGGGCGGACCTGGATGTCATCGTCACCGACGCCGGCCTCTCCACTCCCGCCCGCAAAGCCATGCGCGACACCGGGTGTGAGCTAGTCATTGCTTCATGAGACGGCGGCAGGAGCCGCTCGGTAGGCCGTACTGGGTGCTCTGGACCGCGGGGGCGATCTCGTTCCTCGGCGACGGCATCACGTTCGGTGCGCTGCCGCTGCTCGCGGCCTCGTTGAGCCGCGATCCCCGGATCGTCTCGCTCACCGAAGCGGTCACCGGCGTCGGCTGGCTGCTGCTCGGCCTGGTGTCCGGCGTGATGGTCGACCGCTGGCGTCGTACCACCACGATGTGGATCGTGGACGCGATCCGGGCCGTGATCGCCGGCGCGTTCGCGGCCGCCGTACTGGTCGGCCAGGAGAGCATCCCGCTGCTGCTGATCACCGGCTTCCTGCTCGGCATGCTCGCGCCGTTCTTCGACAACGCGTCCTCGGTGGTGATCCCGGACCTCGTCGTGGGGACCGCGCTGGAGCGGGCGAACGGCTACAACCAGGCGGCCCTGGTCCTGCTGGCCAACCTGATCGGCCCACCGGTCGGCGCCGTGCTGTTCGTGATGCACCACGGCCTGCCGATCCTCGTCGACGCGATCTCCTTCGCGGCCGCCGCCGTACTGGTCTTCCTGGTACGACGCGCCGCACCGGCCCGCGCGGTGTCGCCGGACCGCAATCTCGGCCGGGAGCTCAAGGTAGGACTGCTTTATCTGTGGCGGCACAAGCTGCTGCGGTCGCTGTGCTTACTGCTGCTGGTCTCGAACGCGGTCGGGGCGGGCATCGTCGCGATCCTCGTCCTCTATGTGCTGGAAGCCCTGCACCTGCCGGAGGCGTGGTTCGGCTGGCTGGTCGCGACCTACGCGGTCGGCGGCGTCGTCGGCGCGGTCCTCGCGCCCCGGCTCGCCCGCCGGTTGTCGACGTTCAAGAACCTGATCACCTCGATGCTCGTGCTCGGCGTGGCAGTCGTCTCGTTCGGGGTCTTCACCGAGCTGGCGCTGATCATCGCCGGCGCCGTGCTGATGGGCTTCGGCAGCACCTGGTGGAACGTCATCTCGATCACCCTGCGGCAACGGATCGTCCCGGCCGAGCTGCTCGGCCGGGTGACCGCGGTCTACCGAATGGTCGCGTTCTGCGCGGCCCCGGCGGGTGCCGTCGGCGCGGGGTTCCTTGCCCACCGCACCGACCTGCGCACACCGTACCTGGTGATGGGCGTCGTCCAGGTCGTCGCCACCTTGGCCTTCGCGCCCCTGATCAAGCGCGAGCTGGCCACCTAGGTCACTCCACCCGGGAGGCTCCAGCCGACGGCGCGGCGGCGAGTGAGCTCGGGGCGCTGAAGCCGTTGTCGGCAAAGGCCTTCTCGATCGCGGACAGTACGGCGTCCGCCGCGTCGGCCTCGACCAGCGCGATGATGCAGCCGCCGAAACCGCCACCGGTCATCCGGGCGCCGACCGCGCCGGCCTCGAGCGCGGTGTCGACCGCGACGTCGAGCTCCGGCACGGTGATCTCGAAATCGTCCCGCATCGACACGTGCGACGCGGTGAACAGCGGCCCGACCGCACGCAGCCGGCCGGCCCGCATCAGCTCGACGGCTTCCTCGACCCGGCGGATCTCGGTCACCACGTGCCGCACCCGGCGCCGTACGACGTCGTCCTCGAGCCGGCCGAGTGCGTCGTCGAGGTCGTCGTACTCGATCGAGCGCAGCGCCGGGACGCCGAGCAGGGCAGCCGCCTCTTCACAGCTCTTCCGGCGGGCGGCGTACTCGCCGTCGACATGCCGGTGCGGAGCCTTTACGTCGACGACCAGCAGCGCCAGCCCGTCGGCGGCGGGGTCGAACGGGATCTGGTCGGTGGCCATCGCGCGGATGTCGAAGTACAGGGCGTGGCCCTCGGTGCAGCACATCGAGGCCATCTGGTCCATCAGCCCGACCGGCGCACCGACGTACCGGTTCTCGGCCTTCTGTGCGAGCCGGGCAACCTCGGCCGGGTCGACCTCGATGTCACGTAGCCCGAGCAGCGCGACCGAGGTCGCGCAGAGCAGGGCCGCGGACGACGACAGGCCGGCGCCGGAGGGAAGGTCGGAGTCGACCAGCAGGTTGGCGCCGCCGATCGCGTAACCGGACTCGCGCAGGATCCAGGCCGCCCCGGCCGGGTACGCCGCCCAGTCGCCGACCGAGCCGGGGGACAGCTCGTCGATGGCGAACTCGATCACGCCCTGGTGGCCGCTGGAGGCGACCGCGATCCGGCCGTCGTCGCGCTTCGACGCGGTGACCAGGATGCGGTTCGGCAGCGCGATCGGCAGCACCAAGCCGTCGTTGTAGTCGGTGTGCTCGCCGATCAGGTTGACCCGGCCCGGCGCCCGCCAGCTGCCCTCCGGGGCGACCCCGAAGACCGCCTCAAAATCGGACGCCGTCTCGAAGGAGCTCACGAACCCACCTTCCGCAGGGTCTCGGCCACGTCCTCGGGCCGGGTGTCGCTGATGAACGCGCCCATCCCGGACTCCGAGCCGGCCAGGTACTTGATCTTGTCCGCGGCCCGCCGGATCGACAACACCTCCAGGTGCAGGTAGCCGAGCTCGCGGTCGATCCGGACCGGAGCCTGGTGCCAGGCGGCGATGTAGGGCAACGGGTCGCCGTACAGGCCGTCGAGGCGGCTCAGGACCTCCAGGTAGAGCTCCGCGAAGTCGTCGCGCTCGCCGACCGAGAGCTCGCTGATGTCGGCGACCTGGCGGTGCGGGTACAGGTGCACCTCGACCGGCCAGCGGGCCGCCTCCGGCACGAACGCGGTCCAGTTGGTGTTCTCCGCGACGACCCGGGTGCCGTCCTTCTTCTCCGCGGCCAGGACGTCGGCGAACAGGTTGCTGCCGGCAACCTGCTGGTGCTCGCGGGCGCGGGCCAGCAGGGTCCGGATCCGCGGCGGCAGGAACGGGTAGGCGTAGATCTGGCCGTGCGGGTGGCTCAGCGTGACGCCGATCTCGCGGCCGCGGTTCTCGAACGGGAAGACGTACTCGACGTCGTCGCGGGCGCTCAGCTCGGCGGTCCGGTCGGCCCAGGTGTCGACGACCAGCCGGGCCTGGCCCTGGGACAGGTCGGTGAACGACTGGTTGTGGTCGCTGGTGAAGCAGACCACCTCGGTGCGGCCGGGGCCTGCGAAGGACGGGAACCGGTTCTCGAACACCGCGACGTTGTAGTCGAGGTCCGGGATCTCGGTCGGGTTGCCCGGCTTGCTCGCGCACAGCGGGCACTGGTCGGCCGGCGGCAGGTAGGTGCGGGTGTTGCGGTGGGTCGCGTACGAGATGACGTCACCGGTGAGCGGGTCGGTGCGCAGGTCGATCTGCGGTTGCGGGGCCGGCAGCCCACGGGTGTCCGCGAGCGGCACCCGGGCCGGCGCGTCGGCCGGGTCGTAGTAGATCAGCTCGCGGCCGTCGGACAGCTTGGTGTCCGTACGGCGTGCGCCGCGCGGTGTGTTCATCGTGTGACCCTCCCGGCCGTCGGACACCGACGGCCAGGAATCATCGTAAACCAACAAACTCGAACATGCACGGTGATAGTCGCCACCGCTAGGCTTGCTGAATGGACGACTACGCCCAACGCACGCCCTCTCGACATACGGCGAGAGGGCGCTAGGAACCCCCACCCATGAACGACACCCTGCTCAATATCGTCCTGATTCTGGTCTTCGTGCTGATCGGTGGGGTTTTCGCCGCAGCCGAGATGGCGCTGGTCTCGCTGCGCGACAGCCAGCTCAAGTCGATCTCCCAGCGTGGCCGGCGCGGCGAGACGGTGGCCAAGGTGGCCGCCAACCCGAACCGGTTCCTGTCCGCCGTGCAGATCGGCGTGACCCTGATGGGCTTCCTGTCCGCCGCCTTCGGTGGCGCGACGCTCGCCGACAGCCTGTCCCCGCACCTGCAGGATCTCGGCCTGCCCGAGTCGGTGGCCAACACGACCGCGCTGGTGCTGATCACCATCCTGATCTCCTACGTCTCGATCGTGCTCGGCGAGCTCGCGGCCAAGCGGCTGGCACTGCAACGGGCCGAGACGTTCGCGCTCGGCCTGGCCCCGCTGGTGGACCGGATCGCCTCGATCGCCCGCCCGGTGATCTGGCTGCTGTCGAAGTCGACCGACCTGGTGGTCCGCGCGCTCGGTGGCGACCCGAACGCGAACCGTGAGGTGATGACCGACGAGGAGCTCCGCGACCTGGTCTCGGCCCACGAGTCGCTCGGCGAGGAGGAGCGCCGGATCGTCGACGACGTCTTCGAGGCCGGCAGCCGCCAGTTGCGCGAACTGATGCTGCCGCGGACCGAGGTGGACTTCATCGACGCCGAGATGCCGGCGTACAAGGCGGTCAAGTTCGCCGCCGAGCGGCCGCACTCGCGCTACCCGGTGATGAACGGCTCGGCCGACGACATCGTCGGCTTCGTGCACGTCCGCGACCTGTTCGACCCGGCGGTCGCGTCCCGCTCGGTCCGGGTCGGTGACCTGGCCCGCGACGTACTGCAACTCCCGGACACCGCGAAGCTGCTGCCCACGCTGACCGAGATGCGCCGCCGGTCCACCCACCTGGCCATCGTGCTCGACGAGTACGGCGGCACGGCGGGCATCGTCACGCTCGAGGACCTGGTCGAGGAGCTGATCGGCGACATCAAGGACGAGTACGACGAGGAGGTGGTCGAGACCACCCGGTTGCGCAGCGGCGACATCGAGGTCGACGGCCTGCTCAACCTCGACGACTTCGCCGACGAGACCGGTTGCGAGCTGCCCGACGGCCCCTACGAGACGGTCGGCGGCTTCCTCGCCGCCCGCCTCGGCCGCGTCCCCACGACCGGCGACGAGACCCCGATCGACGGCCACGTGCTCACCGTCACCACGATGGACGGCCGCCGCGTCGCCCGGGTCCGCATCCACCGGGTCAAGCCGACGGACGAGCAACCGGACGAGCAACAGGTTCCGGAAGGGGCGTAGCCGACAGCATCCGGCGGCGGGCGAGGACGACTGCGCCGCCGACGACGTACCCGAGACCCTGGAAGACCAGGACCGGGATGATGCCGACCAGCTCGCCGAGGACGCCGGCGGAGGCGATGCCGATCAGTACGGCGACGCCCTCGGCGGCGGCGATCGCGCCGAAGATCCGGCCGCGGGAGGCGTCCTCGGTCCGGCGCTGCAGCACGGTCATCATCCCGGCGATGGTGAACGCCCCCGGCAGGCCGACGACGATCATGCAGGCGAAGGCCGGCAGCAGGCTGTCCCAGAGCAGCGGGTAGCAGAACAGCGCCAGGTCGATCAGCCCGAACAGGAACGCGCCGACACCCCACATCGTTGCTGCAGGCAACCGTGAGCCGACCGCGGCGGCGACCAGGCCGCCGGCGATCCCGCCGATCGCCTGGGACGAGACGATCAGGCCGTACGCCGTACCGTCGCCGCCGAGCTCGGAGCTGACGAACGGCGCGAACAGCGTGCTCATCACGCCCTCGCCGACGCCGGTCACCACGCAGAACACGAACAGCAGCCGCATCGCGGGTCCGGTGACGCACAGCCGGATGCCCTCGGTCCACTCCGCCTTCAACCGCCGGATCGCCCCACCGGCCGGCTGCGCGAGCACGCGAACGACGCGATGCCGGACCCGCACGATCAGTCCCATCGCCA
Organism: Kribbella sp. NPDC050470; assembly: GCF_044458365.1. Lineage (NCBI taxonomy): Bacteria > Bacillati > Actinomycetota > Actinomycetes > Propionibacteriales > Kribbellaceae > Kribbella > Kribbella sp. NPDC050470. The sequence continues at coordinate 533,050 of NZ_JBITHV010000005.1, forward strand.
GGAGGAAGGTCGCGGCGTCCACGAGTGCCAGCAACGGCAGACCGCCGAGACCGGCAAGCACGCCACCGATACCGGCGCCGACCAGCCGCGCGATGTCGCTGGTCTGGCTGTTCAGTGCGTTGGCCGTCACCAGTTGCCGCGGCTCGACCAGGACCGGGATCAGCGACTGCTCGGCCGGCCGGAAGAACTGCTGCAAACAGCTCTGTACCAGGACGACGGCGTACACGACCCAGATCGCGCTCTCATCACGGACGGCGAGCAGCGGCAGCAGGAGGAGTGCGTGCAGCAGGTTGGTGACGATCATCGTCCGGCGCCGGTCCCAGCGGTCGACGAAGACGCCGGCCAGTGAACCGAGGACGACCATCGGCACGAACGACGACAGCAGCAGACCGCCGGAGGCCAACGTCGACCCGGTCAGCACGTAGACCTGGAAGGCGAGTCCGGTCTTGAGGATCCAGTCGCCGGTCAGCGACACCAAGCCCGCGGACAGCACCAACCGGTAGTCGCGCTGCCGCGCGAGCACGCCCCACAGCTCTTTCACGGCTACTCCTCGGGCTGTTCCGGCGACTCGTCCGGAGGTGCGACGGTCACGATCCGGGTGATGTCGACCAGGCGGCTGCCGGGTGGGCGGGTCGACTTGTCGTCGATCGGCCGCTGGCTCACGTACTCCTGCAGCAGGCCGCTGATCTTGTCCTCGAGCTCGGCGAGTTCGTCGGCAGTGAGGTAGATGCCGGTGTGGCCGATGCCGGAGTTGTGCACCCAGATCTCTTCCTCAGCGGTCCGGCGCTGCTGCCAGTCGGCGAGGCTGTCGAGCGCCCGCTCGGCGAGCAGTTGCTCGAGTACGTCGGCCGCCGCGACACCCTCGGCGGTCAGTTTCGAGCTCCGCCACGACTGGGATGTCGACACCAGTCGCCACGGGCGCTCGCGGTTGTCCTTGCCGGGGGCGGGCTCGACGAAGTCGTACTTCGCCAGCTGCCGGAGGTGGTGCGACGCCAGCGCCTGGCTGATCCCGAGCCGCCGGGCCGCGTCGGCCGCGGTCATCGGGCCCTCCTTGCCCAGCAGCGCCTGCAGGTCCAGCCGGACCGGATGGGCCATCGCCCGGATCGCCAGCGGGTCGTCCAGCAGCCGCGACCGGCGCGGATCCTTTTCCAAAGACATGCTTGGAATATGACGCCGAGCGTCGGTCGATGTCAAGCCTTTGCTTGGAATGAGGGAGTCAGCGGGCGGTCGCGAGCAGTGACCGCCACAGCCGGCCGAGTTGTGGCCGGTGCTTGACCTGACCGTCGACTTCCGGATCAGTCAGGTCGATGCCGTTGAGGATCTCGGCGGTGGTCGGCCGGTCGTCCGGATCCTTTGCCAGCATCCGGAGCAGCATGTCCTCGACCGGAGCAGCCAGCTCTGGGCACTCCTCGCTCGGCGGGGCCGGATCGGTTTGCACATGCTCACGCAGGACAGTCGTCGGGTCGTCACCGGTGAACGGCGGGTGCCCGGTCACCAAGTGATAGAGGACGCAACCGAGGGCGTAGACATCGGAGGCAGCGGTTGCCGGCTTGCCCAGGGCCCGTTCCGGGGCAAGGTACAAGCTGGTCCCGAGCACCTGCCCGGGAGTGGTGGTCGCCGGGTCGGTGACGAACCGGGCGATGCCGAAGTCGGCGACCTTCACCGTGCCGTCGGCGTCGATCAGCAGGTTGGCCGGCTTGATGTCGCGATGGACGACGTCGCGCCGGTGCGCCGCGGCCAGCCCGGTCGCCGCCTGCTGGACGACGTCAACGGCCCGCTCGGCTTCGAACGGGCCGTGCATCGCGAGTTCGTGGGCCACGCTGCGGCCCTCGACCAGCTCCATCACCAGGTAGTAGCAGCCGTCCTGCTCCCCGAAGTCGTAGGCCGCGACCACGTGCGGGTCCTTCACGATCGCCGCCGTCCGCGCCTCCCGCCGGAACCGCGCTGCCGCGAACGGATCGCCAAGTCCCGGCAGCAACAACTTCACCGCGACCGGCCGCCCCAGAAGCTCGTCGCACCCCCGATACACCTCGCCCATCCCGCCATGGCCGAGAATTTCGGTCAATCGGTACCGACCCGCCAGCAGCACGTGACTCTGGTACCCATTTCGGTTCCTGCCGAATCAACAGTTGCCCAAGGCATCATCCGGTCCGGTCGCGGATCCACTCCAGGGCCGGCTCGGTGTGGGTGAGGATCGAGATGTGGCTGTCGCCCGGGTGCGTGCGCAACGCGGCCGACGGGATGTGCTCGGCCAGCCAATGTCCGTGGGAGCAGGGGATGATGCGATCGTCCTCACCGTGCAGGAGCAGCGTCGGCGCGGTGATCGAGGCCGGTGAGCAGTCCCACGGGACGACATAAGAACAGTCGTCGTCGATCAGGCCGTCGGGTCCGTCGGGCATCGACTTGTCGCCGGCGACCGAGCCGAGCCAGCCCCACGGGCCGTCGAACGTGGCCAGGTCGCGCGCGGTGAACTCGGGGTCGTACTCGACGCCGGACGTCTCGTGCCGCACCTTCGTCTCTCGGCCCACAGCCGCCGCCCGGAGTGACGCGACCCCGGACGGGATCATGCCGTCGTACCAGTCCAGACCTTCGGCGTCGTACGGCGCGATCGCGGCGCAGGTGGCGACGGCCTCGACCCGGGGTCCGAGCAGCGCGGCGGCGCCGAGGGCGTAGGTGCCGCCACCCGAGTAGCCCATGACGGCGAAACGGCCGATCCCCAGCGCGTCGGCGACCGTGCTCAGGTCGGCCGCGACCGCGGCCACTGTCCGGCCCGGCGCGGCGGTCGACCCGCCGTACCCGGGCCGGTCGAACGAGACCCACCGGATCCCGAGCCAGTCGCCCGCCTCGAACAGCGGCTCGGGCGGGGCGCCCAGGTTCGGGGTGCCGTGCTGCCAGAACACCGGCAGCCGGCCGTCATCGCCGGGCGCGGTGTCGTACACGTGCAGGGTGCGGCCGTCCGCCAGCCGGAGGTCCGTCTCGTCCATGGCGCTCACCTTAGGTCTCGGAGTCGTTGGCGAGCGGGACGTCGGAAGGCTGCCGCCGGACTCGACATTTCGGGCAGCTGACGGGGCAACCGACGGGGCAGTGACACGGCGCGAAGGTGAAATGTCGAGTTGTCCCGGACGGCCCCGACCTCTGCTGCGAAGATCCAGCCAGACTCCGAAAGGAACAGTCATGAAGTACCTGCTGCTCATCCACAGCAACCCGATCACCTGGGGCCACCCGTCCTTCCTGCACACCGAGGAGGGCCGGAAGCTGCCGAAGAAGGCGCGCGACGCCCTGGCCAAGCAGTTGGACGACCTGCTCACCGGGCTGGAGGAGTCGGGTGAGCTCGTCACCGCCGTACCGCTCGAACCGCCGTCGCGGACCCGGGTCGTCCGGGTCCGCGAGGGTGTCCGGGCCACGACCGACGGTCCCTACTCCGAGGCGAAGGAACAGTTGGCCGGCGTCTTCCTGGTCGACGTCGCGACACCCGAGCGCGCCGAGGAGATCGCCGCCACCATCCCCGAGGCCGGGTTCTACGCGGTCGAGGTCCGCCAGGCGTCCGTGTTCGACTAGAGGTCGTGTCTGGCAATTCCCCGCCTACTGCGCGGCACTCGGCACGGAATTGCCAGCCACGACCTAACTGACCAGGCGGGTGTGGTTCTCGCGGGTGGCGAGGGCGGGGTCGAGGGTGCCGAGCGCGAGCCAGGTGGCGCCACCGACCCCGTCCTTGGCAGTCAGGACCTCGCCGGAGAAGTGCTGGTGAATGGTCTCGCGGATCAGCCGGCCGACCGGTGACGATTCTCCTGCGACACTTCCGGCGAGCACCAACGGGCCCTTGTCCGACGTTGTCCTGAGCCGGCCGACCGTTTCTGTGAGCAGTTCGGCTGCGCGTTTCACCAATGCGTGTGCGGTCTCGTCGTTCTGCTCGAAAGCCCACACCACCGTCCGGGCCAGTTCGGCCAGCATCACCGGCGGGCGACCGTTTACCGCGCGAACCAGGTCGTCACGCAGCACGTCGTACCCCTCACGCTGGGCGATTGCGTGCTCGTCGCGGTCCGGCAGCACGGCCTTGACGACGGCCTGGCCGAGCACACCGATCGGTTCACCCAGATCCAGTTTGCGCAACACACTGCGCACGGCCTCCCGGCCGAGCCAGAAGCCGGAGCCGTCGTCGCCGAGCAGCCAGCCGTGCCCGTCGGCGGTCCGGATCAGCTGGTGGTCGCGGACCAGGCCGGCTGCGCTGCCGGTGCCCGCGATCAGCACGACGCCGTCCGGTTCCGGCGTGCCGGAGGCGAAAGCCACCTCCAGATCGCCGATGAACTCCGGTTTCGCGGTCAGCCCGGCGCCGTCCCAGGCGGCGTCGAACTGCGCGCGGACGTCCGGCCGCGCGAGCGCCGAGCCGCCGGCCGCTCCGATCACCGCGGCCTTGACCGCGGTCGGCTCCAGCCCGGCCAGCGCGGCGTGAAGCGCCTGGCCGAAGTTGGCTGCGGCACTCACGGGGTGGCTGGTCGGGTTTCCGCCCGCGGCCGCCCCTCGACCGACTACGTTGCCCTCATGGTCCGCGATCACGATCCGGGTGGAGGTGCCGCCGAGGTCGCCGCCCAGGACCAGTGCCGATGCTGGCATCAAGACCACTGAGTCCGCAGGTTCCGGCAGTTGGCGTTCGACCGACATACGCAATGCTCCAAACTGCTCGAAAGAGTGCATTAGTGGACAACAACAACCAAGGTCACGCAACGGTCCCGATCTGGGGAGAAGAGTGAGATGAGCCTTGACTTTAGCTGCCAGTTGAGAAAAGTTCTGTCCAGCAAACCGCAAACTTGCGCAGTTGTCGGCACCAGGTGTGTCGCGGCGAACACATTAGTCGAGGGGTGGGGCCGCTGATGGCCAGCAGTAACCAAGGCGGACCGGGGGCGACCGGCGGGGTGAGCGCGCAGGCTTATGTTCACGCGCTGACGCCGATCATGACCGCCGTCACCGAGCAGATCGACGGGCCGATCCAGGACGCCGCCGACCTGTTCACCACGGCGCTGCGCAACGACGGCGTCATCCAGGCGTTCGGCTCCGGCCACTCCGAGGCGCTGGCGATGGAGATCGCCGGCCGGGCCGGCGGGCTGATCGCCACCAACCGGATCGCGCTGCGCGACCTGGTCCTGCTCGGCGGCGAGCCGCTCGAGCTGCTCAAGGGCGGTGAGCTGGAACGCGACCCGTCGATCGCGCGCCGGCTCTACGACCTGGCCGAGCCGCACCCGGCCGACCTGTTCGTGATCGCCTCCAACTCCGGGGTGAACGGCTCGATCGTCGAGTTCGCCACCGTGGTGAAGGAGAAGGGCCACCCGCTGATCGCGATCACCTCCCTGCAGCACACCGGCGGAATGGACTCGCGCCACCCGTCCGGCAAGAAACTGATCGACTTCGCGGACGTGGTGCTGGACAACCATGCGCCGTACGGCGACTCCGTGCTCGACCTGCCGAACGGCGCCAAGGTCTGCGCGGTGTCGTCCATCACTGCCGCACTGATCGCGCAGATGCTGGTAGCCGAGGTCCTGCGCCGGCTGAGCGAGGCAGGTGAGACCGCTCCGGTCTACCTGTCCGCGAACATCCCGGGCGGCGACGACCACAACCACGCCCTTGAAGCACAGTACGCCGGCCGGATCCGGCGTACTGCATGAAACACTCTCGGAAGGCGGGACCCATGAGCACTCCTGACAACCTGTCGCGGCGGCTGTTCCTGCAGCGCGCGGCGGTCGGCACCCTGCTGGCCACCGGCGGCAGCACACTGCTCTCGGCGTGTGCCAGCGGTGGCAGCGAAGACAGCAGCACCGGCGGTGGTGGCGCCGAACAGACCGCGGAGAACCCGTTCGGCGTCAAGTCCTCGGACCCGCTCGACGTGGTGATCTTCAAGGGCGGGTACGGCGACGACTACGCCAAGGCCCACGAGGAGATGTACAAGAAGAAGTACCCCGAGGCCACCATCAAGCACGCCGGCATCACCGACATCACGCCGCAGCTGCAGCCGCGGTTCAACGGTGGCAACCCGCCGGACGTGATCGACAACTCGGGCGCCTCGGCGCTGCCGTCGTCGACGCTGGCCTCGAGCGGTCAGCTCGCCGACCTGACCCAGCTGTTCGACGCCGCCTCGATCGACGACGCGAGCAAGAAGGTCCGCGACACCATTGAGCCGATCACGCTGGAGGCGGCCCAGCTGAGCGGCAAGCCGCTGCTGCTCAACTACGTGCTGACCGTCTACGCGATCTGGTACAACAAGCCGCTGTTCGCCAAGAACGGCTGGGAGCCGGCCAAGACCTGGCAGGAGTTCCTCGACCTGTGCGAGGAGATCAAGAAGACCGGTATCGCGCCGATGGCCCACCAGGGCAAGCACCCGTACTACATCGGCCAGGTGCACATGGACATGGCCGTCAAGCACGGTGGCCACGACGTCATCAAGGCGATCGACCAACTCGAGCCCAACGCGTGGAAGCACGAGTCGATCAAGGCCGCCGCCGAGGCGATCCTGGAGATCAAGGGCAAGGGCTACTTCATGCAGGGCACCGAGGGTCTGGACCACATCCAGTCCCAGACGGCCTGGAACCAGGGCAAGGCGGCGTTCATCCCGTCCGGCTCCTGGCTGGAGAACGAGCAGAAGCCGGTCGCCCCGGCGGACTTCGAGACCACCGCGGCCTACACCCCGCTGCTGGACGGCTCGAAGCTGCCGGTCGACTGCACCGAGATCGCCGCCGGCGAGCCGTTCATCGTGCCGGAGAAGGCGAAGAACAAGGCCGGTGGCCTGGAGTACATGCGGATCATGCTGTCGAAGGAGGCGGCCGGCAAGTTCACCGAGCTGACCGGTTCCCCGACCGTGGTCAAGGGCGGCGGTGAGGGCCTGAAGCTGAGTCCGGGCGCCTCGTCGGCCGGCGCGCTGCTGAAGACCGGTGGCGACAACAACTGGACGACCTACTTCGCCGCCTGGTACTCGACCATGGACAAGCCGATCCGCAACGTCTGGGGCGAGCTTGCCGCCGGCCGCATCACGGCCGACGAGTTCTGCAACCAGGCCCAGAAGATCGCCGACGACACGGCGAAGGACCCGAAGACCGTGAAGCAGACCCGTAGCTGAGTATTTGGGTGCATGCTGGGCTGTGGGGGAACCTGACCCGCAGCCCAGCTGAACCTGCCCCTGCGCTGTAAGGAGAAAGATGCGGCACGGCAGTTACCGGTTCGTCGCGAGCTTCCTCGCGATTCCACTGGCGTTGTATGCGATCTTCGTGATCTCGCCGTTCGTCCAGGCGTTCTACTACTCCCTGACCGACTGGACCGGGATCTCACCGGAGTTCAAGTTCGTCGGACTGGACAACTTCCGGACCCTCGCCGACGACGCGGTGTTCCGCCAGGCGCTCGGGCACAACCTGATCCTGCTGGTCGGCCTGCCGCTGATCACGATCTTCCTCGCCCTCACCTTCGCCTACCTGCTCAACGTGGGCGGGCGGGCGAACACCGCGGGCGTGCAGGGAGTCAAGGGCAACGGCTTCTACAAGCTGGCGTTCTTCCTCCCGCAGGTCCTGGCCGTCCCGGTCATCGCCGTCATCTGGTCCACGGTGATGACCTCGACCGACACCGGTCTGGCCAACTCCGTCCTCAAGGCGGTCGGTCTGCCGACCTCGGAGTTCCTGGCCGACCCCGACATCGCGCTGTACTGCGTCATGTGGGTGCTGATCTGGGGCAGCGTCGGGTTCTACCTGGTGCTGTTCAACGCGGCGATGTCCGGGATCCCGAAGGACATCTTCGAGGCCGCCATCATCGACGGCGCGGGCCGACTGGCGACGTTCTTCCGGATCACTCTGCCGCTGCTGTGGGACACCATCCAGACGTCGTGGGTGTACCTGGCCATCATCGCCTTGGACGCCTACGCCCTGGTCGCGGTCATGACGGCGGGACCGGGCGGACCCGACAACTCCACCCAGGTGATGGGTCTGCAGATCGCCGACAACGGATTCCAGTACGGCCGCGCCGGCTATGCGTCGGCGATGGGTGTGGTGCTGTTCTTCCTGACCCTGATCATCGCCGCCGTCCTGCTCCGGGCCACCCGCCGCGAGCGGATCGAATACTGAGGGGCCGGACATGACCGTACCTGTACAGATCGACGTCGAGGACACCCGGTCGAAGACCGACGCCGCGGCGCATCCGGCCGGTGGCAAGGACCGTGCCTTCAGCCCGGTCAACGTGTTCTCCCACACGGTGCTGATCGCCTGGAGCATCCTGGTCGTGGTGCCGTTCGTGTGGGCGGTGATCGCCTCCCTGAAGAGCACCGGCGAGATCTTCGGCGACAACCCGTGGGCGCTGCCCAAGGAACTGCTCTGGTCCAACTACACCAAGGCCTGGGACAAGGGCATCGGCCAGTACTTGTTCAACAGCCTGGTCGTGGTGACCGGCGGTGTCTTCGGCACCATGCTGTTCGGCTCGATGGTGGCCTACGTGCTGGCCCGCTACGAGTTCCCCGGCAACCGGTTCATCTACTACCTGTTCGCGGCCGGCATGATGTTCCCGGTCTTCCTGGCGATCGTGCCGCTGTTCTTCGTGGTCAAGGGCTTCGGGATGGTGTCGACGTACCAGGGCCTGATCCTGGTCTACATCGCGTACTCGCTGCCGTTCACCGTGTTCTTCATGCACGCCTTCTTCCGAACGCTGCCGACCTCGGTCGCCGAGGCGGCGCTGGTCGACGGCGCGTCGCACAGCACCACGTTCTTCCGGGTGATGCTGCCGATGGCCAAGCCGGGCCTGATCAGCGTCGGCATCTTCAACGTGCTGGGCCAGTTCAACCAGTTCGTGCTGCCGTCGTTCCTGTCGCCGGAGAAACCGGTGCTGTCGCAGGGCATCGCGACCCTGCTGGGCAGCCAGCGCTACGAGAACGACTGGGGCACGCTGTTCGCCGCCCTGACCATCGCCATGGTCCCGGTCATCGTGGTCTACCTGATCTTCTACCGTCAGGTCCAGGCCGGCCTGACCGGTGCCACCCTGAAGTAGCTACCCTGCCGGGGTGCTGAAACGACGGACCGTTCTGCAGGGCGCGCTGGCCGGCGCCCTGCTGAGCGGCTGTTCCACGGGTACGACGGACCCCACACCGGCCGCGGACCCGGCCAACCCGTTCGGCGTCGCCGGCGAGGCGCCCGTCGAGGTGCTGGCCGGGCAGGAGTACGGCGGTTTCGCGGCGTCGGCGTACCGGAAGAAGTACGCGAGCGCGAACGTGACCTCGTCGGTGTCCGCGAAGCTGCGGGACCTGGCGCTGCCGCGGTTCGCGGCCGGGAACCCGCCGGACGCGGTGCTGAACACGGGCGACGGGAAACTCGAGCTCGGCCGACTGGTCGGGCAGGACCAGCTGGCCGACCTGAAGCCGTTGCTGGAGGCTCCGGGCTGGGACAACCCCGACGTGACCGTGCAGGACGCCGTACTGCCGGGCATGCTCGAGGCCGGGCGGTACGACGGGACGCAGCGGACGGTGAACTACGTCGCGACCGTGTACGGGCTGTGGTACTCGGCCAGCCTGTTCCAGCGGTTCGGCTGGGACGTGCCGCGGACCTGGCCGGAACTGCTTGCCCTCGGCACCGAGATGAAAGCGGCCGGACTCGGCCCGTTCGTCTACGCCGGCGCGCACCCGTACTACGTGCTGGAGCTGGTGCTCACGCTGGCCGCGAAGACCGGCGGCCACGACGTGCTGAAGCGGATCGACAACCTCGAGGACGACGCCTGGAAGGACGAGAGCGTCACCCGGGCGATCACCGCGGTCGGCGAGCTCGCCAAGCGCGGGCTGATCGCGCCGGGCAGCCTCGAGTTCGACCACATCGCCTCGCAGAAACGCTTCCTGGCCTCGAAGGCCGGCCTGCTGCCGTGCGGCAACTGGCTCGAGAACGAGATGAAGCCGCTGATCCCCTCGGGGTTCGTGCTGACCATGCTCGGCGTCCCGCCGCTCGACGGCTCCTCCGCGCTGGTCCGTGGCGTGCATGTCGCGGCCACCGCGCCGTACCTGGTCCCGGAGAAGGCGAAGAACAAGGCGGGCGGGCTCGAGTACCTGCGGGCGATGCTGTCCAGGGACGTCGCCGCCCAGGTCACCACCGAGTCGAACCTGCTCACCGTCGTCCGCGGCGCCGCAGACGGCCTGGAGATCGGTACGGCGCTCCGCTCCGCCCGTGACCTGCTGACCGCAGCTGGTGACCAGGTCATCACCTGGTACTTCGCCGACTGGTATCCGGAGTTCGCGACCGCCGCCGCGCAGGCGACCGGACAGTTCCTCGCCGGCGGTCTCGCGCTCCCCGAGTGGACCGCCCGGATCCAGTCCGCAGCCGACAAACTCAAGCAGGACAAGGCGGTCACGAAGTATCACCGGGACTGATTCCTGGGTTAGGTTAGGACAACCTAACTCAAGTGGAACCCCTGTGAGGTTGTCATGCGGTCACTCCTGCGCCCGCTCGCGTTGCTCGTCGTTCCGTTGCTGGCACTGACCGCCTGTGGGAGCGGTGACGAGGCGCCGGAGGCTGCGGCCGGCTCGCAGGCCGGGGCCGAGGCCGGGGCGTTCCCGGTGACGATCAAGAACAAGTTCGGCGAGACGGTCGTCAAGGAGGCGCCGAAGCGGGTGGTGGCGGTCGGTCTGGTGGAGCAGGACGCGCTGCTGGCGCTGGGCGTCGTACCGGTGGCGACGACCGAGTGGTTCGGCGAGAAGCCCGGGGCGTTGTTCCCGTGGGCGAAGGAGAAGCTCGGCGACGGCGCGCTGCCGACCGTGCTGAAGGACAAGGACGGGATCCAGTTCGAGCAGATCGCGGCGCTGCAGCCGGACCTGATCATCGGGCTGTACTCCGGGGTCACCGCCGACGACTACAAGAAGCTCACCGCGATCGCGCCGACCGTGGCGCAACCGGCCGGCGTACCGGACTACGGCGTGGCCTGGCAGGACGTGGCCCGGACGGTCGGGCAGGCGGTCGGCAAGCCCAAGCAGGCCGACGAGCTGGTGAAGGGCATCGAGGACCGGTTCGCGAAGGTTCGCTCCGAGCACCCCGAGTTCCAGGGCAAGACGGCGCTGGCCGCGACGCCGTGGGAGGGGTACTTCATCTACGGCACCCAGGACCCGCGGTCGCGGTTGCTGACCGACTTCGGGTTCGCGCTGCCGGAGGGGCTGGACAAGGTGATCGGGGACAAGTTCGGCGGCAACGTCAGCGCGGAGCGGCTCTCGGTCCTCGACCAGCAGGTGCTGGTCTGGTTCCCGGCCAAGGGTGGCACGGCCAAGCTCAAGGCGGACCCGCTCTACAAGAACTTCAAGGTCCGCACCGAAGGCCGGGACGTCTTCATCGAGGAGAACTACGACGACCCGCTGTACGGCGCGATCCAGTTCGTCTCGGTGCTGAGCCTGCCGATCGTCCTGGACCAGCTCGTCCCGAAGCTCGCCACGGCCGTCGATGGAGACCCGGCCACGAACGCGTAACCCCGCGGAAAAACACCTCGCCGTCGGTAGGCAGCCGACGTAACCTCTGAAGAGGGTGGTGAGGTCGATGGAGTGGGTAGCTGTGCTGCTCCTGTTCGTGTTCTTGTGCGTGTTGCTCAACCTGGTGTTGCCGCAGCCGCCGGCGTCGCGCTGGCGGCGGGGCGTGCAGACCTCAGCGGGGCGTGTCACCCGGCGGCTGCGCCCGCGGACCGAGCCGGACCCCGACCCGTTTGACACGTTGCGCCTGCAGACCCGGCTCGGTCACCTGGCCGGGGAGATCCGGCGGATCGAGACCGCGCCCGGCGTGTATGCGCGTGCCCACAAGCTGATGGCCGTCGAGGCGGCGTACGACGACCTCCTCGACGAGGCCTGCCGCCTCGCCGGAGTCCCGGACGAGGACGACCTCGAACGCAGCGAAGAAAAACGCTGGCGCGAAGAACAGGCCCTAGCCTCCCGCGGCTGGTCCTGGTGAGCTACACCCAGACGACCTGATCCAGAAAATCCTCCACCGCCGTCGCAACCTGCCCGAGCACAGCGGCCGACGCCGCGAGCCGCCCGGGGATGTACATCCCGTGGTCGGCCTCCGGCACCTCCAGCAGGTACGGCGTGAGCTCTCGAGCCAGCGTCGAGTCCCACAGCGGGTCCGCCGTACCGCCCACGAGCAGGAACGGCGCGGTCGAGCGGCGCAGGCCGTCGACCACCCAGTCGCTGGTCAGGTTCGGGGTGAGCCAGATCGCCGGCAATTTGCGGTCGGCGGCCAGGCAGGACCCATAACTGCCAAGTGACTTCCCGATCAGCAACACGTCGCCCGTGACGCCGTCGGCAGCGCGCATCACCTGTGGGAGCACCCATCCGCCGCGCTCCGGCTCGGTCAGGTTCAGCGGGCCGTCGGGTTCGTCCCACGACACCCGGACCACCTCGGCGCCGCGGTGCTCGGCCGCGTCGGCGGCGTACATGAGGAGCGGAGCGGTCGGACCGAACTGGCCGCCGGGGATCACGATCGCCGTCGCCTCGCCGCCCGGGTGGAGGGAGGGGCGTGTGGGGGAAGTCATAGTCCGGAGTTTATGGGGGAGCGGACCCGCCCCGGTGTGGGTCAGAGCCGGGGCGCTGGCAGAATCGTCTCCATGTCCCATGCTGCGTCTGACCCCTCCGCAGCCGGTTCCCAGCGTCGCCCTCGGGTGCTGTCCGGGATCCAGCCGACGGCCGATTCCTTCCACTTCGGCAACTACCTCGGTGCGTTGCGTCAGTGGGTGGCCCTGCAGGACGACCACGACGCGTTCTACTGCGTCGTCGACCTGCACGCGATCACGGTGGAGTACGACCCGAAGCAACTGCGGGAGCGGACCCGCCGTTCGGTGGCGCAGCTGCTCGCGGCCGGGATCGACCCGGAGCGGTCCACGCTGTTCGTCCAGTCGCACGTGCCCGAGCACGCCCAGCTGGGCTGGGTGCTTGGCTGCCTGACCGGGTTCGGCGAGGCCAGCCGGATGACGCAGTTCAAGGACAAGTCCGCCAAGGGCGGCGCCGACCGGGCCACCGTCGGCCTGTTCACCTACCCGATCCTGCAGGCCGCGGACATCCTGATCTACCAGGCCGACCGGGTTCCGGTGGGTGAGGACCAGCGCCAGCACCTGGAGCTGACCCGGGACCTGGCGCAGCGATTCAACCACCGCTTCGGCAAGACCTTCCGGCTGCCCGAGCCGTACATCGTCAAGGAGACCGCGAAGATCGCGGACCTGCAGGACCCGACCGCCAAGATGAGCAAGTCGAGCTCGTCGCCGGCCGGCATCATCGACCTGCTCGACGACCCGAAGGTGAGCGCGAAGAAGATCCGCTCCGCGGTCACCGACTCCGGTCGCGACGTCGTCTTCGACCCGGAGAACAAGGCCGGCGTGGCCAACCTGCTGACCATCTACTCGGCGCTGACCGGCCGCAAGATCAGCGAGCTCGAGGACGAGTACGCCGGCCGTGGGTACGGCGACTTCAAGAAGGACCTCGCCGAGCAGGTGGTCGAGTTCGTCACCCCGTTCCGGGAGCAGACGCTCGGCTACCTGGACGACAAGGCCCAGCTGGACGCGATCCTGGCCGCCGGGGCCGAGCGCGCCCGGGCGGTGACCGAGCCGACGCTGCAGCGGGTGTTCGACCGGCTGGGCTTCGTGCCCGGGCCGGCCCTCGGATCGGGCCGGTAGGCCCGCGGATGGCGACGATCGGTGTCGCGATCCCGATCGCCGAACCGTACGGATCGGAGCTGCAGAAGTACCGGGCCGAGTTCGGTGACCCGATGGCCTCCTCGATCCCGACCCACGTCACCCTGCTGCCGCCGACCGAGATCGACGACGCCGACCTGGGGCTGATCGACGACCACCTGCTCGAGGTGGCGGCACGGTTCCCGAGCTTCCGGATCCGGCTGCGCGGTACGGCGACCTTCCGGCCGATCTCGCCGGTGGTGTTCGTGCCGCTGGCCGAGGGCATCTCGTCGTGCGAGGTGCTGCAGTCGCAGGTCCGGTCCGGGCCGTTGGAGGTCGAGCTGCGTTTTCCGTACCACCCGCACGTGACGGTGGCGCACGACCTGGACAAGGAGGCGCTGGACCGCGCGTACGACGCCCTCGCCGAGTACGACTGCGCCTTCGACGTCGACGCCTTCAGCCGGTACGAGCACGGCGCCGACGGCGTGTGGCGCCCCCAACGCTCCTTCCCCCTGAAAGGCTAGGCCTCAGCACCTCGGGTACAGGAGACGGATGAACGTGAAGGCGGCCTGGAAGCGGTTCAGCCGGACACAGCTGTGGCGGGCCTGGCAGCGGTACGGCGACCGGCGGGGCAACCGGCTGGCGGGGGCGACGAGCTTCTTCGCGTTCCTGTCGATGTTCCCGCTGATCGTGCTGGCCGCGGCCGTCGTCGGTTCACTGCTCGGTGACGACGCGATCGAGAAGCTGAAGGAGACGCTGGAGAAGACCCTGCCCGGGATCGGCAACCACATCGACATCGACGCGCTGGTCAGCCACGCCGGCACCATCGGGCTGATCTCGGCCGTCACGTTGCTGTTCACCGGTCTGGGCTGGATCGACTCGCTGCGGGCCTCGATCCGGTCCATGCACGAGCTGGACGACGAGCCGGGCAACATAGTCCAGCTGAAGCTGGTCGATTTCGGCGCGCTGCTCGGACTCGGCGCGGTCGGCGCGATCGCCACCGGCGCCTCGTCGATCCTCGCCGGGCTGTCGCACCGCATCGTCGACTGGGCCGACCTGGAAGGGACCTGGCTGGCGCAGTGGGGGATCGAGGCCTGCAGCATCGCGCTCGGCATCGGCGCCGGCGCCGTACTTGTGCTCTACATCCAGACCGCGTTGCCGCGGATCATCCTGCCGCGCAAGGTCGCGCTGATCGCGGCGCTGGCAGGCGGGATCCTGTTCTACGCGGCGCAGAAGCTCGGCAACGCCTACGTCGACCACGTCATCGGACGCAACGCGGCGTACGGCGCTCTGGCGTTGCCGCTGGCGCTGCTGGTGTGGATCTACCTGATCACACGGGCGATCATGCTCATCGCGGCCTGGGCCAAGGAGGCGTCGCTCGACAAGGAGGCAGCCGAGAAGGCGGCCGCAAAGCCGGAGCCGGAAGCTGAGCCCGAGCGCGAGCGCGAGTTGGTGTCGGAGCCGCTGCTCCCCGGGCCACCCGGCAAGCGCTACAAGGTCGTCCCGGTACCCCAGAAGAAGGCAGACACGGTCGCGGTGGCAGCCGGTGCCCTGCTGGGTGTCACGGCCAGCGCTCTGGCCATGCAGCTGGCCAAGGCCGCCCGCTCGATCCGCCGCTAGCGCGAGCGCCGCCGCCTGCGGAGAGCACGGGGGCGTCGGAGGAACAGGCCGAGGAGCAGGACCGGTGGTCCCGCGTAGACCCATGCCGGGATGCGGACGACCAATGACTGAACCGCCTGTCCTGGATTGAGGACAGTGCGACTGCGCGGCGGCTGCTTCGTACCGGACTCGGATTGCTTGCCCCCGACGGGACCGCTTGCCGCCTTCGATGGCGGTGCGGCGGCCGGCTTGACCAGGGTGCCGACCGGGGTGAGCCGGTCGTAGTTCTTGAACGTCCAGCTGAGCAGGTTGGTCGCGTCCTCGGAGATGCCGTGCGGCGCGTTCATCAGCGTGACCACCAGCGTGTGGCCGTTGCGGCGGGCAGCACCGATGAACGTGTTGCGGGCCAGCGTGGTGTAGCCGGTCTTGACGCCAAGGGCGCCGTCGTAGTTGAACAGCAGCTTGTTCTGGTTCGCGACCTGGTACGTGCCCTTGTTGCCGACGTTCGGGAAGGCCGTGTACTTCGTCGACGCGTACTTCGCGAAGTCCGGCCGGGCCAGCCCGGCGCGCGCGAACAGGGCCAGGTCGTAGGCGCTGGAGTACTGCCCGTCGGCGTCCAGGCCGGTCGGGTCGGTCACGGTCGTGTCGTTCGCTCCGAGCTCCTTGGCCTTCTGGTTCATCCGCTGGATCGTGCCCTTGACGCCACCCTGGTCGTGGATGCACAGGGCGTGCACCGCGTCGTTGCCGGACGCCAGGAACATGCCCTGGAAGAGCAGGTCGACCGAGTAGCGCAGCCCGGGGTAGACGCCGACCTTGCTGCCCTCGATCCCGGCGTCGCCGTCGGTGCCGACCAGCACGTCCGACTTCTTCAGCCGGGGCAGCAGGACGAGCGCAGTGAGGGCCTTGAGCGTGCTGGCGGGTCGCAGCTTGGCGTGCGGCGCCTTCGCGGCCAGCACCTCGCCGGTGTCGATGTCGGCGACGACGTACGCCGATGCCTGGACTGCCGGCGGTGTCGCGCCATCGGCGACCACCGTCGGCTTCGTGGTCAGCAGGTCGCCGCCGACCGGGCCTTGTGGGCCCTGGCCGGCGGCGGTTGCTGTCAGCGGACCGCTGACCACCAGTGCGGCGGTAGCGGCTGCCGTCAGAAGCACACGCATCGGCGGCACTCTAGACGGCGTTGGGGTTAGGCGTCACGCCAAGGTCAGCCTCTGTACGCGGTCCACATGTTGCTGATCCGCGTGCTCTGGCCGGGAGTGAACTGGTTGTAGCAGGCGTCGTAGGAGTAGTCCATGTAGTTGTGGATCGGGTCCAGACCGGGCAGCGAGCAGGAGTCGCGACCGGTCGGGCAGCCGTTGGTGGCGCTGCCCTGGGCCGGGGTGTCGGACACGGAGTCGTTCGTGCTCGTGCAGCCGCCCTGGAACGTGTGGTAGAGCCCGAACCAGTGGCCGGCCTCGTGCGTGGCGGTCTTGCCGAGGTTGTAGTTCGTGGCCGAACCACCCGGCAGCGAGGTGTACTGCACCCGGATGCCGTCGATCGACGGGTTGCTCGCGTAGTCCCACGGGAACGTCGCGATGCCGAGGTAGGAGAAGTTGACCAGCCAGATGTTCAGGGCGTTCGCTCCGCCCTTGCGGGTCTGCGAGCGGTAGGTGGTGCTCTGGCCGTCGCGGTGCCAGGTGCTGTTGTTGTAGCGGTAGGTGCCGGCCAGGTAGAAGCTGAAGCCGGTGTTCGCGGCCTGGGACGACTCGCCACCGGCGAAGTTCTGGTTCAGCTCGGCGATCTGCTGCGAGATCTGGGTGTTGGTCACGTCACCGGCGCCGGAGCTGCTGCGCATCACGTGCACGTAGACGGGCACGCTCGCGGCGGCCAGCGTGCCGGCCTTCGGCGTCAGCCCGCGGGCTGCCTTCGCCTTCAGGATCTGCGCGGTCTTCGCGTCGATCGCCTTCTGCTCGGCCACCGACAGCTCGCGGTGGTCAGCCTCCTGGCCGCCGCGCGCCGAGGTCGGGTCGGCCGGCATGTAGCAGGGGTTGCCGACCTGGTCGACCGGCAGCTTCGCCGACGCCTGTCCACCGAGTGGGCTGAACGTGAGCGCCGTACCGGCCAGCAGCACGGCCAGGGCGCGGGGACGGGTGATGAAAGATCGCATAGAGCGTCCTCCGGAAAAGGGCCGCTTGGGCGGTGCGGCCGAATCCCCCGATTTTCCGCAGAATTCCGCAGCGTGCAAACTTGTTCACTGACAGTTGAGTGCCAAGGCACTCCGTGGTCAGGACAGCTCCTCCTCGGCCTGCTGGATCGCGGCGAACTCCTCCTCGGGCGCGGAGGCGACCAGGCGGTGGCGGCTGTAGAACCAGAAGTAGGCGAGCGCCACCACGAAGATCGCCGCCGTGATCGCGGCCGCGAATTTGTCGACGAAGAAGGTGGCCACGACGGCCGTCACGGCCAGCACCAGCGCCACGCCGGTGGTCGCGACCCCGCCGGGCGTCCGGTACGGACGGTCCAGCCCGGGCTCGCGCACCCGGAGCACGATGTGCGACAGCATCATCAGCACGTACGACACGGTCGCGCCGAAGACGGCGATGTTGATCAGCAGCGCGCCGTCCTGGGTGATCGCCGCGAGCAGGAAGCCGATGATGCCGGGCACGGTCAGCGCCAGGTACGGCGTCTTGCGCTTGCCGGTCACCGAGAGGAAGCGGGGCAGGTAGCCCGCCCGGGACAGCGCGAACAGTTGCCGCGAGTAGGCGTACACGATCGAGAAGAAGCTCGCGATCAGCCCGGCCAGGCCGACGTAGTTGACGAAGTCGGCGACCCAGGTGTCACCGCCGAACGCGGTCCGCAGCGCCAGCGGGAGCGGGTTGTCGGACTCGGCTACCACCGAGGACCCGGCGCCGCCGGCGGTGAAGACCAGCATCAGGGCCGCGAAGACCAGCAGCACGACCATCCCGGTGATGATGCCGCGGGGCATGTCCTTGCGCGGGTCCCGGGCCTCCTCGGCGGCCAGCGGCACGCCCTCGATCGCCAGGAAGAACCAGATCCCGTACACCAGGGCCGCCAGGACGCCGGCGTACCCGAACGGGATGAAGTCGCTCGCGCCGGCCGCGGTGTTCGGCACGATGTCGAACAGCTTGTCCGCGTCGAACTTCGGCACCATCGCGATCACGAACACCACCAGCGCGACCACCGCGAGCGCGGTGATCGCCAGGGTCAGCCGGAGCGCCTCGCCGACGCCGTACAGGTGGATGCCGACGAAGATCACGTAGCAGGCCAGGTAGACCGGCCAGCTCGACGTCAGCCCGAACAGCCCGAGCGCCTCGATGTAACCGCCGATGAAGGTGGCGATCGCGGCCGGGGCGATGGCGTACTCGATCAGGATCGCGGTGCCGGTGGCGAAGCCACCGAGCGGGCCGAGCGCGCGGCGGGCGAACCCGTAGCCCGCGCCGGCCACCGGGATCGCGGAGGCCAGCTCGGCCAGGCCGAAGACCATGCAGGTGTACATCGTCGCCATCAGGATGGTGGCGATCAGCAGACCGCCCCAGCCGCCCTCGGCCAGGCCGAAGTTCCAGCCGGCGAAGTCGCCGGAGATGACGTAGGCGACGCCCAGCCCGGCCAGCAGGACCCAGCCGGCGGCACCGCGTTTGAGCTGCCGGTGCTCCAGATACTCCTTGCCGACCTGCTCGTAGCCGACATGCGCGTTCTTCCGGCTCATCGCTGCCCCCTCCAATGGTCTGCTGACATACCACTAAGGCTGGCCATGAGGTTCCTCGCGCCGGGACCCGCTGTCAAGGGAAACCCCCGATTGACATCCGGCCCGAGGCTTGAGTCAATGGACTGGTTGTAGACCAATAGACCCGTGGGAGTGGCCGTGGCTTCTGGTGGTGGGAAGTTGAGCGTGCAGGAGCTCCGGGACCTGGTGGCTCGAGGGCAGGTCGACACCGTGCTGGTGGCGATCACCGACATGCAGGGCCGGTTGCAGGGCAAGCGCTGCGGCGGTCGGTACTTCGTCGAGGAGGTGCTGAAGCACGGCACCGAGGGCTGCAACTACCTGCTCGCCGTGGACGTCGACATGAACACCGTGGACGGCTACGCGATGTCGTCCTGGGAGCGCGGGTACGGCGACCTGGTGATGGCGCCCGACCTGGACACGCTCCGGCTCGTCCCGTGGCAGCCCGGCACGGCGCTGGTGCTGTGCGACGTGGAGTGGCTGGAC
Source organism: Kribbella sp. NPDC050470 (assembly GCF_044458365.1). NCBI lineage: Bacteria > Bacillati > Actinomycetota > Actinomycetes > Propionibacteriales > Kribbellaceae > Kribbella > Kribbella sp. NPDC050470. The sequence continues at coordinate 552,485 of NZ_JBITHV010000005.1, forward strand.
GGCACGCCCGTAGTGGCGTCGCCCCGGCAGGTCCTCAAGGCGCAGCTGGAGCGGCTGGCCGAGCGCGGCATGAAGGCGTACGTCGGCACCGAGCTCGAGTTCATCGTCTTCGACGACACCTACGAGGCCGCGTGGGACAAGCGGTACCGCGACCTCACGCCGGGCAACCAGTACAACGTCGACTACTCGCTGCTCGGCACCGCCCGGGTCGAGCCGCTGCTGCGCGCCATCCGCAACGGGATGACCGGCGCCGGCATGTACGTCGAGTCGGCCAAGGGCGAGTGCAACCTCGGCCAGCACGAGATCGCGTTCCGGTACGACGAGGCCGTCGCCACCTGCGACAACCACTCGATCTACAAGAACGGCGCCAAGGAGATCGCCGCCACCCACGGCAAGAGCCTGACCTTCATGGCCAAGTACGACGAGCGCGAGGGCAACTCGTGCCACATCCACCTGAGCTTCCGGTCCACCGAGGGTGCGGCGGTCCTGGCCGGTGACCGCGACCACGGGTTCTCCGAGCTGATGGAGCAGTTCATCGCCGGCCAGCTCGCCTGCCTGTCCGAGTTCACCTACCTGCTGGCGCCGAACATCAACTCCTACAAGCGGTTCACCAAGGGCAGCTTCGCGCCGACCGCGGTCGCCTGGGGCCTGGACAACCGCACCTGCTCACTTCGCGTGGTCGGCCACGGCGAGTCCCTGCGGGTGGAGAACCGCCTGCCCGGCGGCGACGTGAACCCGTACCTCGGCGTCGCCGCGATCATCGCCTCCGGCCTCTACGGCATCGAGAACGAGCTGGAGCTCGAGCCGTTGCTGGAGGGCAACGCCTACGAGTCGGACAAGCAGCACGTGCCGTCGACGCTGCGCGAGGCGGCCGCGCTGTTCACCGGCTCGAAGATCGCCCGTGGAGCGTTCGGCGACGAGATGGTCGACCACTACGCCAACGCGGCCCGGGTCGAGCTCGACGCGTACGACGCCGCCGTCACCGACTGGGAGCGAATCCGTGGCTTCGAACGTCTCTAGGCCTCGCATCGGCATCACGACGTACCTGGAGCCGGCCACGTGGGGGATCTGGCAGCGTGAAGCCGCGCTGCTGCCTCGCGTTTATCTCGACGCAGTGGTTGCGGCCGGCGGCGTACCGATTCTCTTGCCGCCGGTCGGCACTGACCCGACCGTCCTCGAACTGCTCGACGGGCTGGTCGTCTCAGGTGGATGCGACGTCGATCCCTTGACGTACGGCGCTGACGCACATCCGGAGACGGTCGACACCAGGCCCGGCCGCGACGAGCACGAGCGGGTCCTGATCAGCGCGGCTCTCGAGCAGGACCTGCCGTTGCTCGCGGTCTGTCGCGGGCTGCAGATGCTCAACGTCACGCTCGGCGGCACGCTGCACCAGCACCTTCCGGAGGTCGTGGCCCACGACGAGCACCGGCCGTTGCCGGCGATCTTCGGCACCACCGAGGTCAAAGTGGAGCCGGACACACTGGCCGCCCGGATCTTCGGCGATCGCACGAGCGGTCGCTGCTACCACCACCAGGCCCTCGACGTCGTCGCCCCGAGGCTGCGGGTGACCGCCCGCGCGGGTGACGGGACCGTCGAGGCCGCCGAGGTGGACGGGCACGACTTCGCGATCGGCGTGCAGTGGCATCCGGAGGAGAACGTGGACGACCTGCGCCTGTTCACCGCCCTGATCGACGCATCCAGGAGAACTTCATGAGGTACGACGTGATCAACCCGGCCACCGAGAAGGTCGTCCGGACGATCTCGCTGGCGACCGAGGCGGACGCGGACGTGGCGATTGCCCGGGCCGCGGATGCCTTCGAGACCTGGCGGAACGTCGCGCCCGCGGATCGCGGCCGGCTGCTGCGCCGGTTCGCCGACGCGGTCGACGCCGACCTGGAGAATCTCGCCGCGCTGGAGGTCGAGAACGCCGGCCACACGATCGGCAACGCGCGCTGGGAGGCGGGCAACGTCCGGGACGTGCTGACCTACTACTCGGCCGCGCCGGAACGCCTGTTCGGCAAGCAGATTCCGGTTGCCGGCGGCATCGACGTGACGTTTCACGAGCCGCTCGGCGTGGTCGGCGTGATCGTGCCGTGGAACTTCCCGATGCCGATCGCGGGCTGGGGTTTCGCGCCCGCGCTGGCGGCGGGCAACACCGTCGTACTGAAGCCGGCCGAGCTGACGCCGCTGACCGCGATCCGGCTCGGTGAGCTGGCGCTGGAGGCTGGGCTGCCGCCGGGGGTGTTCGAGGTGGTGCCGGGCAAGGGGTCGGTGGTCGGGCAGCGGTTCGTCACGCATCCCGCCATACGCAAGGTGGTCTTCACCGGGTCGACCGCGGTCGGCAAGCAGATCATGGCCGGGTGCGCCGAGCAGCTGAAGCGGGTGACGCTCGAGCTCGGCGGGAAGTCCGCCAATCTCGTGTTCGCCGACGCGGATCTGGAGAAGGCCGCGGCTCAGGCGCCGTACGGCGTGTTCGACAACGCCGGCCAGGACTGCTGCGCCCGGTCGCGGATCCTGGTCGAGCGGACGGCGTACGACCGGTTCCTGGAGCTGCTCGAGCCGGCGGTGAGGGGGTTCCGGGTCGGTGATCCGGGCGATCCGGAGACCGAGATGGGGCCGCTGATCTCGGCCGGGCAGCGGGCCAAGGTCGAGTCCTACGTGGAGAACGTGGCCTTCCAGGGGACGGCGCCGAGCGGTCCCGGATTCTGGTTCCCGCCGACCGTGGTGACCGCGCCGAGCGACCGGGTGCTGCGGGAGGAGATCTTCGGGCCGGTCGTCGCGGTCGTGCCGTTCGAGGACGAGGCGGACGCGCTGCGGATCGCGAACGACAGCGAGTACGGGCTGTCCGGGTCGATCTGGACCCGGGACGTCGGCCGCGCGCTGCGGGTCGGCCGCGGGGTCGAGGCGGGCAACCTGTCGGTCAACTCGAACTCGTCCGTGCGGTACTCGACGCCGTTCGGCGGCTACAAGCAGTCCGGCCTCGGCCGCGAGCTCGGCCCGGACGCGCTGGACGCGTTCACCGAGACCAAGAACATCTTCATCAGCACGGAGGACTGAATGGACGTGAAGGCAAGCCGGCTGGAGGGCCGGGTCGCGGTGGTGACCGGGGGCGCGAGCGGGATCGGCCTGGCCGCGGTACGGCGGCTGGCCGCGGAGGGCGCGCACGTCGTCGTCGGTGACCTCGACCCTGCCGCCGGAAAGGCTGCCGCGGACGAGGCCGGCGGGCTGTTCGTCGCCACCGACGTCACCGATGCCGCCGCGGTGGAGAACCTGTTCAAGCAGGCCTTCGACACCTACGGCAGCGTCGACATCGCGTTCAACAACGCGGGCATCTCGCCGCCTGACGACGCCTCGATCCTGGACACCGGGCTGGAGGCGTGGCGCAAGGTGCAGGAGGTCAACCTGACGTCTGTGTACCTGTGCTGCAAGGCCGCGATCCCGTACATGCAACGGCAGGGCAAGGGGTCGATCATCAACACCGCGTCGTTCGTCGCGGTGATGGGCGCGGCCACGTCGCAGATCTCGTACTCCGCGTCCAAGGGCGGCGTGCTGGCGATGAGCCGCGAGCTCGGCGTCGAGTTCGCCCGGCAGGGGATCCGGGTCAACGCCCTCTGCCCGGGCCCGGTGAACACGCCGCTGCTCACCGAGCTGTTCGCGAAGGACCCGGAGCGGGCCCAGCGCCGGCTGGTGCACGTGCCGATGGGGCGGTTCGGCGAGCCGGAGGAGATCGCCGCCGCGGTCGCCTTCCTGGCCAGCGACGACTCCTCCTTCATCACCGCCAACACCTTCCTGGTGGACGGCGGCATCTCGGGCGCGTACGTGACACCGCTCTAGTCTGTGACCATGGTTGCCCAAGCAGACGACGCGTTGTTCCGGCCGGTCCGGACCGGGAACCCGTTCGAGGAGACGGTCGAGCGGTTGCTGCAGGCAATCAAACTGGGGGTCGTGGTGCCGGGTGACCGGCTGCCGTCCGAACGCGACCTGGCGGCCCGGCTGAACGTCAGCCGGGTCACCTTGCGCGAGGCGATCCACGCGCTCACCGAGGCGGGGTACGTCGAGTCCCGGCGCGGGCGGTACGGCGGCACGTTCGTCAACGAGCAGCTGCCGAAGCCCCGCCGTACGCCGGCCAAGCGACTGGCCCGCGAGTTGGGCGACGGCCTGGACGATGCCCTGGTACTGCGTGCCGCCTTGGAGACCGGGGCTGCGGAGGCGGCCGCGGCGCGGTCGTTGAGCGCAGGCGAGGAAGAACACCTTCGCCGGTGTCTCGCGGAGACCTCGGCCGCGTCGCTGGCCGACTACCGCCGGCTGGACTCGCGCCTGCACCTGGCGATCGCGGAGGTCACCGGCTCGCCGTCGCTCACCTCGGCGACGGCCGACGTCCGGATGCGGCTGAACGAGCTGCTGGACGCGATCCCTTTGCTGGAACGCAACATCGAGCACTCCAACGAGCAGCACGAGGCGATCGTCGACGCGATCCTGGCCGGTGACGTCGAGGCCGCGCGCAGCGCGATGCAGGAACACCTCTCCGGCACCGCCGCCCTGCTGAGAGCCTTCCTCAGCTTCCCCTGACGTCGCATCGATCTAACTTTCAATCACAACTGCCATCTCGTGCCCCGGCACAACAGTGCCGTCCGGAGCGCTCATACCAGGGCTGCGACGGGTGACAGGATGGTGACGGGATGGTTTCCTCATGTGACACTCGCCGTGTCGGATGGTCGTTGACTGTGATAATCGGCGAAGGTAATCCTTCGAGGAGTTTGTGATCGATGACTGACGACGAGCTGGTCGGGCGCGCCGGGCTGGTCGAGCGTGCGCGGAAGCAGCTCGAGACCAGCGGCAGCGTGCTGCTCTACGGCCCGACCGGGATCGGCAAGTCAGCCCTCGGCCGCGCGCTGGTCGCGGATCGCACCAAGGCCGGCTGCCGGGTCCTCAGCGCCGCCCCGTCACAGTCCGAAGCCAGCCTCCCGTACGTCACCCTTCTCGACCTGCTGTCCAACCAGCTCGAGCTGGCCTGGCAGGTCCTGCCCGACCACCTCCGCCAGCCGCTTGAGGTGGCTCTGCTGAAGGCCAGTGCGCCTGACACGGTCCGCGACGAGCTGGCTGTGCGCCTCGCCGTACTGCATGTTCTTCGTCGGCTGGCGGCCAACGGGCCCGTGCTGCTCGTGGTGGACGACATCCAGTGGGTGGACCCGTCCAGCCTCGAGGTGCTGACCTTCTGCGCCCGCAGGCTGACCGACGGGGTGCACATGCTCGCCACCGAGCAGGTGGCAGACGGTGACCTCCCGGTGATGTCGGAGGCGTGCCCCGAGCCCGTCCTGCAGCTGGAGGTGCCGCCGCTCACGGAGCCCGACGTACTGGGTCTGCTGCGACAGCGCCTGTCCAGCCCGCTTCCGGTGCGTACCGCCCGCCGCATCTTCACGGCGAGCGCAGGGAATCCCTTCATGGCGCTGGAGCTCGGCCGCGCGGTGCTGCGCCATCCACAGGGGGTGTCGCCCAACGATCCGCTCCCGGTGTCGAGCCGGCTCAAGACGCTGCTCGGCGACCGGCTGGCCGACCTGTCGCCTGGCGCGCACGAGCTCCTGCTGCACGCAGCCTCGTCGCCGCGCCCGACGACGACCCAGATCGCGCAGTCCCTCGGGCGGCCGATCGACGGCGAGCTCGCCCAGGTGGAGACGCTCGGGCTGGTCGACGTGTCCTCCGAGCGGCTGCGGTTCACGCATCCACTGCTGCGGGAGTTCGTGTACGCCGAGGCGACGTCAGCTGCCCGCCGGCAGGCGCACGCGCAGCTCGCGGCCGTGGTCGACGAACCGGTCGAGAACGCGACCCATCGTGCGCTCGCCACCCAGGAGGCGAACCCGGAGCTGGCCGTCACCATTGAGGAGGCCGCCGCGGTCGCCGCCGGCCGCGGAGCGCCTGGTGCGGCTGCGACGCTGTGGCGGCTGGCCGCCGAGCGTACGCCGATCAGCCTGCCGGACGACCGTGCTCGACGCCTGACCCGGGCCGCTGACGACGCCGCAGCCGCCGGTCATCTGGCGGAGTCGGCCGAGATGGCGCGGCACGCCATCCAGGCGGCAACGAATCCAGAGACCAAGGTGCCGGCGCTGTTGCTGCTGGTGGACGCCGCGTGGCCCGATCGGGACCGGCGGGTGGAGCTGCTGGCCGAGGCGTTCGAGGCCGCGGTCGGCAACAAGCGGCTCGAGGCGCGGGTGCGGATCATGCGCAGCCACAGCGAGTACTTCGACCGCCGGCTGGACGAGGCCCAGGAGGATGCGCGGGTCGCGGAGGGGCTCGCGCGGGAGTGCGGTGACACCGAGGCGATCGTCGACGCGTTGAGCGCGGCCTCGTCGGTGCAGATCGCCCGCGACGCCGAGCAGACCGCGGACGCGCTGCTGCAGCAGGCGGCGGAGCTGTCGCGCGACCTGCCGCTCACGAAGACGGTGGTCAACGCGCGGCAGATGGCGGCGATGCGGGAGCTGTTCCGCGGCCGGACCGCGGAGGCGATCTCGTCGATCAGCGCGCTGGTGGACGAGGTCCGTGACGGCGGGGCAATGCGGTGGCTGGCGTCCGTGCTGATCTCGGCGACCGCGATCTACGAACGCAGCGGGCGGGGCGCGGACGCGCTCGCCGCAGGCCACGAGTGCTACCAGTTGATGCAGGACATCGGCGAAGAGGCCGAGGTCGGCATGATCATCGCGAGCCGCGCGGAGTGGGCCGGCGGCACGGCGGCGATGGGTCGGCAGTTGGCCGAGGCCGCGCTGGAAGGTGTCCGGCTGGTTGGGAACGATGAGTGGACCGGACCCGCCCTGGCTTCGCTCGGGTTGATCGGCGTACTGACCGGGGATCCGCAGCGTGCGGTGGAGGCGTTCGACGCGATCGCGGACTCGGGGGAGGCGGCGATGCCGTTCGACCCCGCCGTCATCCCGTGGCACGCGGACTACGCGGAGGCGTTGGTCGCGGCCGGGCGGCTGGAGGACGCGGCGACGCTGATCGCGGACATCCGCAGTCGTGCCGAGACGCTGGACCGCGCGGTCGTGCGGGTCGGGCTGGCCCGGTCCGAGGCGTTGCTGATCGCCAAGCAAGGCGACCCGGCCGCGGCGTTGGACTTGCTGGAGGCAACGATCAGTACGGCGGGCGACCGCGTCTACCCGCTCGACCTGGCTCGCTGCGAGCTCACCCGCGGCCGCGTCGCCCGGCAGGCCCGCCGGCGCTCGGTCGCCCGGACGGCGTTCCTGGACGCGATCGAGCAGTTCGAGGCGTACGGCGCCCCGGCGTGGCGTGAGGTGGCGGAGACCGAGCTGGCGCGTCTCGACGTACCGAGTCGCAGCCGTCAGCCGTCGGAGCTCACCGACAACGAGCAGCAGATCGTCTCCATGGTCCGCGACGGCTCCACCAACCGCGAGATCGCGGCCGCGCTCTACCTCAGCGTCAAGGCGGTCGAGTCCCAGCTGACGCGGCTCTACCGGCGCTTCGGCGTGGCCAACCGGACGCAGCTCCTGCGCATGGTCGATCGGCCCAATCCGTAGTTGAACGTCGTACCGGTCTGCAGGGAAACCCTTGAGTAACCCGTCGGTAGCTTTCCGCATCTTGCCGTGCGCTCTCCGATGGACGAATGTCGTTCGCAGTGAGCTCGCCCCTCGCGCCGGGGCGGCCGAGTGAGGCGCGGCCGCCCCGTCTTGGGACAATGTGTTGGTGAAACTCGAACGCAAGCACGCTCTCGTCCTGATCGGCATCGCGGTCTGGAACGTGGTGACCTACCTGCGCTTCATCAAGGCGCTGGCCGACACCGAGGGGCGACCGACCGGGTACTACGTCGCGCACACGATCCTGATCGTCGTCAACCTGCTGATCGCCGGGGTGCTCGGCAGTTGGGGCGTGAAGGCGTACAAGGCGTCGAAGGTCAACGCTTCACAAAACTCGCCGGCGTGACGCCGAGCATCTTCCGGAAGTGCCGGTTGAGGTGTGACTGGTCGTAGAAGCCGGCCAGCGTCGCCACCTCGGCCGGTGGGCAGCCGTCGAGCAGGTACCGCCGCGCCAGGTCCACCCGTCGGCCGGTCAGGTAGCGGTGGGGCGGCATTCCGTACTCGCGGCTGAACGCCCGGACAAGGTGGGTCGGATGGGCGTGCACGAGCTTCGCGGCGTCGTCCAGCGTGATTCCTGCCGGGACGTGGCCGTCCAGTACGTCGCGTAGTCGGCGCGCGAGCCCGGGGTCGCGTCGATCCGGCGGGTCGGTGACGTTGCGGCGCAGGTGCTGGCGCAGGCGCTCCTCGATCAGGATCAGCCGGCTTTGCGCTTCCAGGTCCTCCTTGCCGTCTCGGAGTACGCCGTGGAGTTGGTGGATGCGGTGTCGCAGGACGGGGTCGACGTACTCGGGCTGGTCCACGGCGGCGCCGATCACGTTGTCGCCGAGGCGATCGGGCTCGAGGTACAGGACGCGTTTGCGGAAGCCCTCGGGATGGACCGAGCGGCCGTCGTGCGGGACGTTCGGCGGTAGCAGGGAGACCTGTGCCTGGGCCAAGCCGTGCTCGCGGTGGTCCAGGTCGTACCGTACGGCGCCTTCGTCGACGATCAGGACGGTCCAGGCGTCGTGCGTGTGGCTCGGGTACGCGTGCGACCGGAAGTGGGCGTGCAGCACCTCGACGACCCCGCTCAGCGCGGGCCGCCAAGCCCTGACCTCGGCGCCGGCGTTCACCCTTCAGAACATACGCTGCCTGCCGTGAAGGTCTATCTGAGCGTGGACATGGAAGGCATCACCGGGCTGGTCGACGCGGAGGACGTCCAGCCGCCGGGACGCGACTACGAACGCGGCCGGGTGCTGATGACCGAGGACACGAACGCGGCCATCCGGGGCGCCTACGAGGCAGGAGCGACCGCCGTACTGGTGAACGACGCGCACGGCCCGATGCGCAACCTGCTGCCCGACCTCCTCGACCGCCGCGCCACGCTGATCAAGGGCCGGCCGAAGCCGATGGGCATGATGGAGGGACTGACGAGCGAGTACGACGCCGCCCTCTGTATCGGGTACCACGCCCGCGCCGGTGTGCTCGGCGTGCTCAGCCACAGCTTCATGGGCCACGAGATCGAGGACATCTGGCTCGACGACCAGGTCACGGGCGAGATCGGCCTCTTCCACGCCGCCGCCGCCGCGTACGGCGTACCCGTCGCAATGCTCACCGGCGACGACACAGCCTGCGCCGAAATGACCGCCTGGGACCCGAATGTCGCCGTGGTCCCGGTCAAGTACGCCAAGGACCGCTTCGCCGCCGAACTCGTCCCCGTCCCCGACGCCCAAGCCGCCATCGAGCAAACCGCCGCCACCGCCCTCGCGGCCCTCCCGCCTCTCCCGTTCAACCGCTCCGCCAGCCGTGAACTGACCGTCCGCTGGCAATCCGCCTCCGTCGTCTCCCACCTCACCGCCATCCCCGGCGTAACCCGCCGCGACGACCGCACCATCACCGTCCAAGCCGACATGCCCCACCTCTACCGCCTCTTCAACCTCTTCCTCCGCGTAGCCACCGCAGTAACCACCAACCCGCCGTACTGCTAACCCCCCGCCGACTTACTGCCACGGACACCGCCCAAAGGACACCACCTTCGGCGGCGGCTGTTTGTTCGCCGCCTGCGGCGTCGCCGCACACCGTACTCACACGTCACGCGCTCGGCGAGCGGCCTGTGCTCGGGGTCGAGGTGGCTAAAGGACACCGCCTCCGGCGGCGGCTGCTATTGGCCACCTCCGGCGCGCCGCCGAGTGTGATCACGCGGGCAGGTGTTCGGCGAGTGGACTGGGCTCCGGTGTCGGGGGAACGGCCGCGGCCGGCCCTCTTGCAACTCCAGGGGATAACCATGCGGATGGTGGGTTATCTGCTCGTATCCGAGTAGATAACCCAGCATTTGGAGGGATATCCGGCTCTGGTGACGGATGTGTGGGTGGGTCTGGACGCCCGGAGGTGAGCCGCAAGCACCTGTTGGTGTCAGGCCGCATGCGGCGGCACCGCGGGGTGTGGTCGCGCGGGCTGGTGGTCGGCGGGTGGACTGTGCTCGGGCGTACGGGTGGCTAAGGGACACCGCCTTCGGCGGCGGCTGTTTGTTGGCGGCCTGCGGCGGCGCCGCGGAGTGTGGTCGCGCGGGCAGGTGGTCGGCGAGTGAACTCGGCTCCGGTGTTGGGTGGACTGCTGCAGCGGACCACGCAACTTCAGGGGATAACCACGCGGGTGGTGGGCTATCTGCTCGTATGCGAGTGGATAACCCAGCGTTTGGAGGGATATCCGGCTCTGGTGACGGATGTGGGTGGTTTCGACGGCCCGGAGGTGAGCCGGAAGCACCTGTTGGGGTGAAGCTGGGAAGGGTCACCGCCTTCTGCGGCGGCAGGTTCCTGGCCGCCTCTGGCGGCCGCGGGTTCCTGGCCGCCTCCGGCGGCGCCGGGGTGTGGTCGCGCGAGCTGGTCTTCGGCGGGTGGACTGGGCTCCGGTGGTGGGTGAACGGCTGCGGCTGGCCCCCGGCAACTTCAGGGGATAACCATGCGGATGGTGGGTTATCTGCTCGTCTGCGAGTGGATAACCCAGCGTTTGGAGGGATATCCGGTTCTTGTGGTGGATGTGTGGGTGGGGCGAGCGGGCGCATGCCGTTGGGTGGGTTGGGCGTTGTCGAGAAGCAGGGGGCGGATCGCCAGGCCATCACAATCGGGTGCTGTCGGCGGTGTCAGGCGGGCAGCGGGAGGTAGGTGGTGATTGTGATGGGCTGGCGGTCCGCCGCGTCGGGGGCCCGTTCACGGGGTGGCACGTTGGGCGTGCCGGGGGCGGGAGGCGCTAGGAATGTACAAGCCGGGGGGATGGGAGTGCGGGATGGTGGTGGGGTGGATGACGTTAGTGAGCCGGTGCGGTTTGAGACGAAGATTGCTGTGGTGTTGCGGGAGGATTTGGCCGCCTGGCAGCGGGTCAATGTGGCGGCGTTCCTGGTGAGTGGGATTGCGGGGACGCATCCGGAGGTGGTGGGGGACGACTACGAGGATGCGGACGGGCAGACGTATCTGCCGATGTTTCGGCAGCCGGTGATGGTGTTCGAGGGGGCCAAGGAGTTCATGCGTACGGCGCATGAGCGGGCGCTCAAACGGGAGCTCGAGTGTGCCGTGTTCACGCAGGAACTGTTTGCTACGGGCAATGATCGGGACAACCGGGCCGCGGTGAAGGCGGTGCGGACCGCGGAGCTCGACCTGGTGGGGATCGCGGTGTACGGGCCGAAGAATGCGGTCGACAAGGTGCTCAAGGGCGCGGCCAAGCACCCCTGAGGAGGTAGCGCTCGAGGGCGAAGGGCTTGAGTTCGGGTGCGCGCTCGTCGGACAGGATCAGGGGTACGACGTGGCGCGCCGTGCCGGGCGCCAGCGTGAGGCCGAGCATGCCGTGGCCGGTGGCGACGTACAGGCCGGGGTGACCGGGGACGGGACCGATCAGCGGCAGGCTGTCCGGGGTGGCTGGGCGCATGCCGGCGAACGTTGCTGTCGACAACCCGGGCCGCCAGTCGGCGAAGTACGGCCTGGTGCGGTTGACGATGGTGGACAGGAGGCGTTCGGCGATCGGGCCGCCGGGCCGGCCGAGGTCCAGACGAGCGGCCACGCGGACGCCGTCGGCGAACGGCGTGATCGCGATACTCGGCTCGACCAGCTTCACGGCCAGCTGCGGGGCGCGGCCGGTACCCGGTGTGGTGATGCTGTAACCAGTTGCCGCCAGCAACGGAAGTCGTACGCCGAGCACGGCCAGCAACTCGGTCGACCACGCACCCGCCGCCACGAGGAGCCGGTCACAGTCGAAGCTCCCCGCACTGGTCTCCACCCGCCAGCCGACCCCGTCCGGTCCCAGCCGGCTCGCCGTACCACTCACCAACCGGCCACCCGCGTCGGCCAGTTGCTTGTGCAGGGCACGCAGGACCTGTTCCGGCCGCACCTGCACCTCGTCAACGGCATGTACGGCGCCACTGACCGCAGAACCGAGCGCTGGTTCGCGCGAGCGAGCCGCGGACCCATCGAGCACCTCGTAGCCGCCCTTGTACCCGGCAGCCGTCGTAGCCTCGGCCAACTGCGCCACCTCGTCCAGCCCGGCCTGCGTGACCGCAGCCATCAGCAGACCGGTCTGCCGAAGCTCCAAATCCGCTGTCTCCTGCAACCGCGCGAAGTCGACCACACACCCGGCACCAAGATCCAGTACGGCGCGCAACCCGGCCGCATACCGACCAGCGGACCCGCTGCGCACGAATCCGACAAGCCAGCGCAGCAACGTCGACGTGAGCCGCGGAGCGACACTGAACGGCGCCTCCCGATGCAATGCCTGGCGTGCCGAGTGCAGCAGTACGCCGGGACCGGACAACGGAGCCGACAGCGCCGGCACGACCCACCCGGCCGCAGCAGGGGACGCGAAGCCCGCCTGCGGCCCGGCGTCCAGCACGGTCACGTCGGCCCCGGCTCTGGCCAGCTCCACAGCCGACCAGAGCCCGATCACGCCGCCGCCGATGACGATGATCCGCATCGCGCCGCCTACTGCCCGGCCGCGTACGACGCGAGGAACGTCCGCGTCCGCAGCTCACGCGGCATGCCGAGCACCTCGGCCGGCTCGCCCTGCTCGACGATCCGCCCGCCGTCGACAAACACGACCCAGTCGGCCACCTCCCGCGCGAACGGGAGCTCGTGCGTCACCAGCACCATCGTCATCCCGTCGTCGGCCAGTTCGCGCATCACTCGCAGTACCTCCGCGGTCGACTCGGGGTCCAGGGACGACGTGGGCTCGTCGAAGAGCAGGACGTTCGGCCGCAGGGCCAGCGCCCGGGCGATGGCGACCCGTTGCTGCTCACCACCCGACATCTGTTCCGGATAAGCGATTCCGCGATGGGCGAGCCCGACCCGCCGGAGCAGCTGGACCGCGCGCTCCAATGCGTCACGTTCCGGGATCCCGGCCCGCAGTTGCGCCAGCATCACGTTCTCCACCGCGGTCAGGTGCGGGAACAGGTTGAACCGCTGGAACACCATGCCGACCGACTGCCGCAGCTTCGCCAGGTCGCGGCAGCGCACCTCGTCCTCGGCGAAGATCGTCTCGCCGGCCACTTCCAGCAGGCCGTGGTCCGGTTGCTCGAGCAGGTTCAGGCAGCGCAGCAGCGTGGTCTTGCCGCCGCCGCTCTGGCCGATGATCGCGACGATCTTCTTGTGCCGGACCGTCAGGCTCACCCCGTCGAGCACCAGTCGCCCGTCGAAGGACTTGCTCAGGTTCTCGATCCGTACGACGACGTCCGGGTGCGCCACGCTGAGCTTCATGCCGACGGTCCTTCCAGGAGTGCACGCGCAGCCGCGAGCCGCCGGCGCCGCCGGGGAGTGAGCGGCACACCGGCCCGGATCCGTCGCTCGAGCCAGAGCAACCCTTGGGACAGCGGGTAGCAGAGCGCGAAGTAGATCGCCGCGATCACCAGGTAGACCTCCAGCGCGCGGAACGTCGCCGACGTGATCAACCGGCCCTCGGACATCAGCTCCGCCGCCGAGATGGTGACCAGCAACGACGTCGACTTCAGCAGGTCGACCAGCATCGTGTTCGTGCCGGGCAGCGCCGATCGCAGTGCCTGCGGGAAGACGACGTACGCGAAGGTGCTGATCCGGCCGAGGCCGAGCGCCTCCGCGGCCTCCTGCTGGCCGCCGTGCACACCGGCGATCGCGGACCGGAAGATCTCCGACAGGTAGGCGGCGTAGAAGACGATCAGGCTCACGCAGCCGGCGCTGAACACGTCGAGCTTCAGGCCGGCCGAGGCCAGCCCGAAGTAGGTGACGAAGATGATCGCGAGCAGCGGGATGTTCTTGAACACCTCGGTGTAGACGGCGGCCGGCGCCCGGAGCGCGCGGTGCCGGCTCACCCGCAGCAGCGCCAGCACCAGACCGAGTACGGCGGCGCCGGCGAAGCTCGCGACCGTGTAGGCGACGGTCCGGCCGAGGCCGTCGAGCAGGGCCGGTGAGTAGTCCGACCAGGGCACCTCGAAGAGTTGGGTCAGCATCAGGGGCTCCTCAGATCGACGGGGGCTGCCAGTCGGCCGGCCGGTCGACGCCACGCCGGGTCACGGCGATCTCCGGCGCCGGCTTCAGGAACTGGTCGGGCGCGCCGCCGTACTTCTCGATCAGCTTGGTCAGCTCGCCGCTGGCGTACATCGCCCGGATCTGCTCCGAGATCGCCTTCTCCAGCGCGGTCGCCTGCTTGGGCAGGTAGAAGCTGGTCATGTACGAACGGAAGTACTCGTACTGCGGACGCGCCTTGACCTCCGCATCGGTCGGCGGCGTCAGGTACTGCGTCTCGACCTTGAGCTCCGGTCGTTCCTTCTGCGCGGCGAGCACCAGCAGCGGGTCCAGGAACCCGACGTTGATGCGCCCGGCCCCGAGGTCGTCGAAGACCCCGTTGCCGTCCGGGTACGCGTGCAGCTTGGCGCCCGGCACGGCCTGGATCGACTTGACCCACACGTAGCCCTCGACGGTCCCGAGATCCTTGCCCTGCAGGTCGTTCACGGTCTGGTAGTGCTCACCGCTGCGGACTGCCATCGCGGGAGGCGAGTAGTACGGCGGGTCGGTGAACAATCCCTGCTTCTGCCGATCCGCGGTCCAGGCGACACCGCCGATGGTGATGTCGACCCGCCGGGACTGGACGTTGGCCAGCATCCCGGCGAAGTCGGTGAGCTCGGGTTTGACGGTCAGCCCGAGCTTCCCGGCCACGGCGTTGAGGATGTCGGCGTCCAGGCCGGCCATCTTGTCACCCACCATCGACGTGTATGGCGCGTACGGCTGGATGGCGACCTTGAGGACGCCGGGCTCGATCGTGCCGAGCGCGGCGGCCGCGTCGGAGACCGGCGCCTTGGACTCGCCGCCGCACGCGGTCAGCGTGCCGATCAGCAGTGCGGCGGCGGTGAGCAGTGGAGCGACCCGGGACCGGGCCAGAAGTGCCTTCGACATGGCGTGCCTTTCCGTGTCTCGACCCCGATTTCTTCAAGGCTAGAGACGCCGTCGGACCACGTCATTGGACGGCTGATCCAGGAATCGACGATCATCGGGGCACTTCGCTGTACGCTTCGTACAAGATGCTGTCCGCTCCGTTGGCCCAGCAGATCGCCCGGGAGACGTCCGAGGTGATCGGCTACAACGTGCTCATCACCGACGACCACGGCATCGTCATCGGCAGCGGCGACACCAGCCGGCTGGGCAGCTTCCACGAGGCATCGGTCGACGTACTGGCGTCCCAGCAGGCGGCGTGGCACACCGCGGCCGAGGCGCAGCGGCTGCGTGGGGTCAAACCCGGGATGACGCTGCCGATCGTGATCGACGGTGCGGCGGTCGGGACGGTCGGCATCACCGGGTCGCCGCGGCAGGTGCGGCGGTTCGGCCTGGTGGTCCGGCGGCAGACCGAGATCCTGCTGCAGGAGTCGGTTGAGCTCCGGTCCCGACTGCTGCGCGAGCGGGCGCTCGAGGAGCTCCTCCGCGACATCGGATCCTTCGACGCCGACGTGGTCGACCCGGCGTTCCTGGCCGGCCGGGCGAAGGAACTCGGCTTCGACCTCACCGCGCAGCGCACAGTCGTGATCGTCGAGGTGGACGAACCCGTGCCGGCCGGCGGCGGCGTACCGGATGTCGCGACGCTCCGGCCCGAGGTGCTGCGGACCTTGCGCCAGACCTTCGGATCGGCCGATCTGGTGGCCGCGATGACGGCCGGGCGGTTCGCCGTGCTGCCGGTGCTCGGACGCCGGAGCCGGGGGACCGCCGAAGACCGGCTGCGGCTGGGGCAGGTCGCCGTACGGGCGATCGCGTCCGAGCACGGGTTCGCGTCGCGGGCCGGGGTGGGCGGAGCCGCGCGCGGGATCGCGGCGTTGCGGGAGGCGTACGCCGATGCCGGCGACGCGCTCCACCTCGGCAAGGGGTGCGAGCCGGACGAGACGGCGTACGTGATCGATGGGCTGCGTGGGCACCAGGTGCTCGCAGCGGTCGGTCATCGAGCACGGTCCCGGCTGGTGTCACTGGTCGCAGGTCCGCTCGCGACCCAGGCGGACTGGCCGGAGCTCCGGGCCACCCTGATCGCCTGGTGCGAAAGCGGCTTCAACCTGGTGCGGACCGCCGATGCCCTGCACATCCACCGCAACACGCTGATCTATCGCCTGGAGAAGATCGAACGCCTCACCGGCCGCCCCTGGCGCGACCACCGCAGCACCCTCACCCTCTACCTGGCCTGCCACGCCTCCCAGCTCGATAGCCCCTAGCGCGAAACGCAACCAACCTCTGCCCGGACGATTCCCGGTAGACAGAGGTTGGTTGCGTCAGTTCAGCAGACGAATTCGTAGCTCTCGGCGTCGTTGTCGAAGCCCTGCAGCTCCAGGTTGTTGTACGACGTGTTGGCCTTGAGATCCACGCTCCGGCCGCCGAGGTTGTCGTCGGCGTACAGCCGGACGATGCAGTTGGTCTCGTTGCGGACCGACGAGATCTCGTTGTCGCCGTCCCAGCCGTCGATGTCACAGCCGTCCGGGCGGGTGTCGGGGGTCGTGTCGATGTACTGACTGCCGGTGTTGGTGGTTCTGCATCACCTCCAGCCAAAGCGCCCGGACTTTCAGATCACTTTCAGTCAGCTTTCGCAATCCCTCCGTGACGAAGCCGAGACAGAGCCGACGGACGGCCGTCACCCAGGCGACGAAAAGCCCCTGGACCGGACCGGTCCAGGGGCTTCAGAGGTGTCGCAGGGGTCAGACGCGCCGGAAGATCAGCGCCCGCTTCACTTCCTGGATCGCCTTGGTGACCTCGATACCGCGCGGGCACGCGTCGGTGCAGTTGAAGGTGGTCCGGCAGCGCCAGACGCCCTCCTTGTCGTTGAGGATCTCCAGCCGCTGCTCGGTGCCCTCGTCGCGGCTGTCGAAGATGAACCGGTGCGCGCCGACGATCGCCTGCGGGCCGAAGTACTGGCCGTCGGACCAGAACACCGGGCAGGACGTCGTACACGCTGCGCACAGGATGCACTTGGTGGTGTCGTCGAACCGGTCCCGGTCGGCCTGCGACTGGATCCGCTCCCGGGTCGGCTCGTGGCCGCTGGTGACCAGGAACGGCATCACCGAGCGGTACGCGTCGAAGAACGGCTCCATGTCGACGACCAGGTCCTTGAGCACCGGCAGGCCCTTGATGGGCTCGACGGTGATCTCCTTCTCCGGGTTCAGGTCCTTGATCAGCGTCTTGCAGGCCAGCCGGTTGCGGCCGTTGATCCGCATCGCGTCGGAGCCGCAGACGCCGTGCGCGCAGGACCGGCGGAAGGTGAGCGTGCCGTCCTGGTCCCACTTGATCTTGTGCAGCGCGTCCAGGACGCGGTCGGTCGGCTGCAGCGTGACCGAGTAGGTCTTCCACTCGGACTCGTCGACGACCTCCGGGTTGTACCGCAGGATCTTGACCTTGACGTCCATCAGTACTTGCGCTCCATCGGCTTGTAGCGGGTCTGCACGACCGGCTTGTAGTCCAGCCGGATGTTGACTGTTTCCTTGCCGCCTTCGGCAACCGAGACTTCGCGGTACGCCATCGTGTGCCGCATGAAGTTGACGTCGTCGCGCTTGTCGTAGTCCTCGCGGAAGTGGCCGCCGCGGGACTCCTTGCGGGCCAGCGCGGACACCACCAGCACCTCGGCCAGGTCGATCAGGAAGCCGAGCTCGACGGCCTCCAGCAGGTCGGTGTTGAACCGCTTGCCCTTGTCCTGGACCGCGACGTTCGCGAACCGTTCCTTCAGCGACTCGATGTCGACCAGCGCCTGCTTCAGCGAGCCCTCGGTCCGGTACACCTGCGCGTTCAGGTCCATGGTCGCCTGCAGGTCGCTGCGGATCGCGGCCACCCGCTCGTCACCGGTCGCGTTCCGCAGCCCCTCGACCAGGTCGACGACGAACGTCTCCGGGGTGTCCGGAAGCTCCTCGAAGACCGCGGTCTCGGCGTACTCGGCGGCCGCGATGCCGGCCCGGCGGCCGAACACGTTGATGTCGAGCAGCGAGTTCGTGCCCAGCCGGTTCGCGCCGTGCACGGACACGCAGGCGACCTCACCCGCGGCGTACAGGCCGGGGATCACGTCGTCGTTGTTGGCCAGCGCCTCGCCCTTGATGTTGGTCGGGATGCCGCCCATCGCGTAGTGCGCGGTCGGGAACACCGGGATCTGCTCGGTGTACGGCTCCACCCCGAGATAAGTCCGGGCGAACTCGGTGATGTCCGGCAGCTTGGCGTCGATGTGGGCCGGTTCCAGGTGCGTCAGGTCGAGCATCACGTAGGCGCCGTCCGGGCCGCAGCCGCGGCCCTCGCGCACCTCGTTCGCCATCGCCCGGGCGACCATGTCGCGCGGCGCCAGGTCCTTCACGGTCGGCGCGTAGCGCTCCATGAACCGCTCGTTGTCCTTGTTCCGCAGGATCCCGCCCTCACCGCGGGCCGCCTCGGACAGCAGTACGCCGAGACCCGCCAGGCCGGTCGGGTGGAACTGGAAGAACTCCATGTCCTCCAGCGGCAGGCCCTTGCGCCAGACGATGCCCATCCCGTCGCCGGTCAGCGTGTGCGCGTTCGACGTGGTCCGGAAGACCTTGCCGAACCCGCCGGAGGCGAACACGACGGACTTGGCCGAGAAGATGTGCAGCTCGCCGGTGGCCAGCTCGTAGGCGACCACGCCGCTGGCCCGGCCGTCGGTCATCAGCAGGTCGAGGACGTAGAACTCGTTGAAGAACTCCACGTTCTGCTTGATGCACTGCTGGTACAGCGTCTGCAGGATCATGTGACCGGTGCGGTCGGCCGCGAAGCACGAACGCCGTACGACGGCCTCGCCGTGGTTGCGGGTGTGGCCGCCGAAGAACCGCTGGTCGATCTTGCCCTCGGCGGTCCGGTTGAACGGCAGGCCCATCTTCTCCAGGTCCAGGACCGCGTCGACGGCCTCGCGGCACATCACCTCGGCCGCGTCCTGGTCGACCAGGAAGTCACCGCCCTTGACCGTGTCGAAGGTGTGCCACTCCCAGTTGTCCTCCTCGACGTTGGCCAGCGCGGCGCACATGCCGCCCTGGGCCGCGCCGGTGTGCGACCGGGTCGGGTAGAGCTTGGTGAGCACCGCGGTCCGGGTCCGCTTGCTGGACTCGAGGGCGGCGCGCATACCGGCTCCGCCCGCGCCGACGATGACGACGTCGTACTGATGGCGCTGCATTTTCCAGAGATCCTTACTTGCTGCAGACCGACAGCGTGCTGTTCGGGTCGAGGCAGGGGTCGAAGGTGAAGATCACCAGGGTGCCGAGCACGACGATCACGATCGACGCGGTGATCAGCAGGGACTTCAGCCAGAACCGGGTCTGGTCCTTCTCGGCGTAGTCGTTGATGATCGTGCGCAGTCCGTTGGTGCCGTGCAGCATCGCCAGCCACAGCATCAGCAGGTCCCAGACCTGCCACAGCGGGTTGGCCCACTTGCCGGCCACGAAACCGAAGTCCAGCGCGTTGATCCCGTCGCCGAGCATCAGGTTCACGAACAGGTGGCCGAGCACCAGGACGACGAGGGCGAGGCCGGACAGCCGCATGAACAGCCAGCTGTACAGCTCGAAGTTGGTCTGCCCGGACCGGTTCCGGCCGCCGCCCTTCAGCGAGCGGGAACGGGAACTGGAGCGGGGGGCTGCGATCTCGGACATCTCAGCCTCCGAAGACGTGGGAGAGGTGCCGGATCACGAACGGCACGAACAGGACCACCCAGATCACGCCGACGCCGATCATCAGCTGGCGCTGGTAGCGCGGGCCCTTGGCCCAGAAGTCCACCAGGATCAGCCGGATGCCGTTGAACGCGTGGAACAGGATGGCCGCCACCAGGCCGACCTCGAGCAGGCCGACGATCGGGTTCTTGTAGGTGCCGATGACCTCGTTGTACGCCTCCGGGGAGACCCGGACCAGCGCGGTGTCGAGCACGTGCACCAGCAGGAAGAAGAAGATCCCCACGCCGGTGATCCGGTGCGCGACCCATGACCACATGCCCTCCCGGCCGCGGTACAGCGTGCCGGCTGGTTTGCTGGGCAAACCGATCCTCCGATCGGACGTCTGACCGAGAGCCGTGCGGCTGCCGCGACCGGCTCGACCCGGGCGAAAACCAGGCCGCTTCGATGCTAGTCCTGTGATCAGGCTCGAAATGTCCTGACAGGTGTGAGATCGGTCGCGTCGGTGGCCCATCCGACCGGTCCGCGACTGGCCCTCGACGGTGACCCGGAGATCGTCTTGACTTCAACCGGGCTTGATTGTCGAGACTTCCGGGAGGCCGGGGATGTCGCCCGGGTCACATCGAGGGGAGAACACGGTGAGTTTCTGGATCTGTGCGACCTGTGCGGTCGAGCACTCCGAGCAGGTCGAGGTCTGCGCGATCTGCGCGGACGAACGCCAGTGGGTGCCCGCCGACGGGCAGCACTGGACCACGCTGGACGAACTGGCCGCCGCCGGTACCGAGGTCACCGTCGACGAGGTCGAGCCAGGCCTGTACGGCGTACAGTCGAAGCCGCCGGTCGGGATCGGGCAACAGTCGATGCTGCTCACGACCGCCGAGGGCAACCTGCTCTGGGACCCGATCGGGTACCTCGACGACGACGCCGTACGCCGGGTCCGCGAGCTTGGCGACGTGGTTGCGATCATCGCCAGCCACCCGCACATGTACGGCGTCCAGGTGGAGTGGAGCCACCGGCTCGGCAACGCGCCGGTCTACGTGTCCGAAGCGGACGCCGAATGGGTCGCCCGCCAGGATCCGGTCATCCAGACCTGGTCCGGCAAGCTCACCCCGCTCCCCGGGGTGACCCTGATCCAGCCTGGCGGGCACTTCCCGGGCAGTGCGGTCGTGCACTGGGCGAACGGTGCCGACGGCAAGGGCGTGGTCCTGTCCGGCGACACCATCTTCGCCAACCCCGACCGCACCTCGGTCAGCTTCATGCGCAGCTACCCGAACCGCATCCCACTGTCCGGCGCCGTCGTCGACCGAGTCGCCCGCTCCCTCGACCCCTTCGACTACGACCGCCTCTACAACAACTTCGGCTCCGTCATCCCGGTCGACGCCAAGGCGATCGTCCGCCGCTCCGCCGACCGCCACGCCGCCTGGACCCGAGGCGACTACGACCACCTGACCTGATGACAGCCCGGACCGCCCCCACGGCAAGGGGCGGTCCGGGGGCTGGGTCAGGTGCGGCCGACTGCCAGGCCGTCGATCTGGATGAGTTTGCCACTCGTGGCGGACACGAACTTGAGGGTGCCGCTGAACAGGGTGGTTTGCACGGGGAGGCCGAGAACGACCTGGCGGTGGGTGGTCGGGTAGGCGAGGTTGACCGTGGTCAGGTACCTGTTGCCTGCGTACACCGCGACCGAGCCACAGGTCGGGCACCGGGTCGCGATCAGGAAGAACCGCTTGCCCTGCACAGTCCGCGTCAGCGACTTGCCGTACGCCGTCGTCTGCGTCGTCGTGCCGTAGTAGAACGTCGACCCGGTAGCCCGCGTCCAGCCGGTCGAGGCCAACGTCAAAGACCGATCGTCCAGCGGCCGCGAGAAGCACCTTTCCGCACTCCACTGGCCGATGTTCCCGAGCTTGTCCTTGGCCCGCACGGACACGCAGTACTCATACCCAGCCGCAACCGCGAGATTCATCGACGTAGCGGTCGTGTTCGTCCACGGCTGTACATAAGCGCCGTATGGCCCGGCAGACGTGGCCCGGCGGTACTGCACGTCGTACGACGCAACCCCATTGGCATCCGTGGCCGACACCGTCAAGGTCGCCGTCGCGGCCACCGACGACTGGTACGTCGGCGCCACCATCCGCGCCACCGGGCCGTCCGCGTCGACGGTGATGTCCCGGTACGCGGAGGCGCCCGTTCCATCCGGTGCGCTCGCCCCGATGACGACCTGGTAGTCCCCGGACCGCAGTTCTTTCGCCGTGAAGGGCGAGGTGCACGGCGCGGCGGGCACGAACGATCCCTTCACCTCGCAGCGGAATGTGGTACCCGCAGGGAAGGCCGAACCGTCGAACGGAATCGAGATGTCCGGCCCCATCAGCGCCGGAGTCGGCTTGATCGTCAAGCCGAGCCGCTGCCAGGCCACGTCCGCTCGATTCGTCACGCTTTTCAGCCCGCTGTACACGTACAGGCCGCCGCCGATCGACGTGCCGAGCTGGTAGACGCGGCCGCTGGCCGTCAGCGCCAGGATCCAGCTGCGGCCGGACGGATCAAGGGTGATCTCGCGCACGTCGGCGTCGAGCGTTGGGGTCACACCCCCGGTGTCCCCGGCCAGTTGCACGGTCGAGCCGTCGCCGTAGGCGACCCACTTGCCGTCAGCCGAGACTCGAACCGGCCGGTCGGCCGGCACCTCGGCCTGACCCGGCCAGGTGGCGATCCGGGTCCCACCGGCCGTGGCGTCGATCTTGGCGAGCCGGCTCGGCGTGAGGCGGTGGTCGGACACCACCAAGGTGCGGGCGTCCGGCATCCAGCTCGGGCTGGACAGCCCGCAGGCGATCTTCGTCGGCGTACCGCCGGTGGCCGCGATCACGTACACGCACGGGCTATCGTTCTCGGGCGCCTGGAACGCGATGCGGGTGCCGTCCGGCGACCAGTCCAGGCGGGTGATCGGCGCCGCGGAGCTCCAGAGTTTCACCGGTACGCCGAGCTCACCCGGGGCGACCTTCTGCGTCCACAGGGTTCGCTCGGTGGTGTTCGTGACGTAGACGAGCGACTGCCCGTCCGGGGAACTGGTGACGGCCTCCTTCGGCTTGACCGAGTTCGGATCCGCCGGGAACGGGACGACGTAGCCGAACTTGTCCGCGGCCGCCAGGTCCCGGCTGTCCGGCTCGCCCTGCGTCACCACGATCTGCTCGTTCGTCCGCGGGACGGCCAGACGCGCGCTGACCGGTCCCTCGCCGACCTCGTTGACGACCGAGACGGCGTACTCGATGCCGGGCTTGGCGGTGGGCTCGGGGACGACGAAGTCGCCGGTCGTCCTCTCCGGGAACCACTCCTTCGTCTCCGCGCCGTTCAGGTAGCGGTGCAGGTTGTAGCCGAGAACCGGTGTACCACCTGCGGTCTGCAACGACCGCCAGCTGACCGTGTTGCCGTTGTACGTCGGCCGCACGTCCACATTCTGCGCCTGGGCGACATCGACTCCGTAGCCAGTGAGCTTCACGCTGTGCCGGCCCAATGAGGTGGAGTCGTGGACGGTCATCGTCGTCGACTCCGGACCGGGCACCTGGGGCATGAATCGCACGGTAGCGGTGCAGGTCGCCCCGGGCGGCAACGTTTGCGAGCAGTTGTGCGGGAATTCCGGGTCCATTCGCCAGTCGATCCACTCGTTGGCGACCAACACTCCGGAGATCCGGACCGGATCGATTCCCGTGTTCTTGACGGTGAACGAGGTCCTTGTGGCCACACCGACGCGGACCCTGCCGAAGTCGTACTTCTCCGGCGTGACGGTCAGCGCCTGGTAACCGATCGTGCTGCGGTAGCGAAGGTCGATCGCGGTGACGGCCATGCTGCCCGCGCAGTCGGTCACGCGCAGTTTCGCAGCGAGGGTTTCGAGCTCGAGGGCGGCGGTGTAGGCGACCGCCGTGACAGACAGGTATCCGTCGGCGGTGCAGCTGCGGTCGCCTTGGGTGAGGTCGAGCTCCGATGGCCCCAGCGAGTAGTTGCCAGGCCCGCTGATGAAGGCCGGGAGCCGCAGCTTCACGGTGCCCGCCGACAGCGTGCGGGACCCGTTTGCCGGCGCGGATGCCGTCACCGTTCCGGCGATCTCGTTGTGCGGCCAGGTCATGCCGGAGGTCGGGTCGACGGCGAGTACGTCGATGTCGCCGACGGCCGGGGCCTCGGCTACGCGGGTGGCCTTGACCTCGGGGCTGATCACCGGGTCGGTGTCGGAGGTGGCGATGACGCGGTAGTCGGCGGTGGTGCCGGCGGGGATGGTTTCGTCGATCCAGGTGGTCGTCGAGTCGGTCAGCGCACCGCTCACGTCCTGCCAGTCGGCGGTCTGCTTGCGTTCGACGCGGTAGCCGGTGGCGTCCACGTCGTTCCAGGTGACGCCGATGCCGGTGCGGGTCGGGAAGACCTGGGCGGTCGGGGTGGTGACCGTCTCTTCGCCGAAGGCGGCGTGGGCGAGGAACGGGATGGTGATGGCCGCGAGGGCTGCGGCGAGGGCATAACGGAACAAGGCAGATCTGCGGGCGCGGCGCATCGAATCTCCAGGCAGGGGGATTCCGGTGCGCCCCGATCACACCGGCGAGAAAGGAAAGAAATACCGCGATTGCGGTCTTCACCGCAACCCGGTTGCAGCTTTATGCAGCCATGCGGGACTGGGCCAGGCGGTGGTGGAGGGCGAGCATGCGGTCTACGCAGGTCTGCCAGTCGTAGAGCTCGGCTCGGCGGCGGGCTGCGGCTCGGCGGCCGGGGAGCTCGGACAGGGCCAGGACGGCGTTGGCCAGGGCTGAGGGGGTTGCGGGGGCCCAGCGGCCGCAGGATTCGTCTACCAACTCGCGGGCGCCGCCGGTGGAGGCGGTGACGACCGGAGTGCCGGCGGCCAGGGCTTCCAGGACGGCCAGACCGAAGGTTTCGCCGGGGCAGACGGAGAGCGCGATGTCGGCCTCGGCGAGGTGGCGGGCCAGGGTCCGACGGCCGTCGACGTACCCGTGGAAGGTGACGGGGGCCGAGCCCGCGATGGCGATCAGCTCGTCCAGGTGAGGGCCGGAGCCGTAGACGTCCATCCGCATGTTCACGCCTCGCCGGTACAGCTCGGCTGCGGTGGCGACGGCCAGGTGCGGGCTCTTCTCGCGGGACAGGCGGCCGGCGTGCACGAGTTTGAGTACGCCGTCGTCCGCCGGCGACGCCAGGGACGGGTGGAACGTGTCCAGGTCGACGCCGAGCGGGATCCGGACGAGTGGCGTGGTCACCTCGTCGAACTCCGCCGCCGCGTAGCGGGACGTCACCACGACAGCGTCGTACGTCCGGCTGAGCAGTTTGTAGAGCGCGCCGACTCCGGCGGCGACACCGAGCTGGCGGCCGGTGCGTAGTGACAGCATCGCGTCCAGGCGCTCGTGGCTGAACAGGATCGCGCCGATGTCGTTCTTGCGCGCCCACCGGGCCACCGGCAGCAACGTCGACTTGTCCGAGATCTCCACCGTGGTGGGACGGAAGCGCTCGAGCGTGTCGATCACGCGCCACGGGTCGGTGATCAACCGGTAGCCGCCGCCGACCTTCGGGGCCTTCATCCGGATCACGGTGCCGACCTCGGTCTCGGTCACGGTGTCGCGTTCGCCGGGCGTGATCACGATCCGTTCCGCGCCGGCGTCGGCGTACCCCTGGCCGAGGTGCTCGATCGCGGTCCGCATCCCACCCGAGGTCGGTCCGACGAAGTTGGCCAGCTGGGCGATGCGCAATTGGGTCATGCGACCCGCCGTACGGCCGCCGCCTCGCGGAGGACCTCGGCGTAGTGCCGGTCCACAAGGTCGTCGACCACCGCCGGCCAGGTCCGGCTCTGCACCCGTTCCAGTCCGGCGGCAGCCATCCGGCCGCGGGCAGTCGGATGGTCGAGCAGGGTCTTGACCGCGTTCCGTAGCGAGCCGGGCTGACCGGGCTCGAACAGCAGCCCGTTGTCACCCGGACGGATCAGGTCGAGCGGACCGCCTGCGGCCGGGCCGACCGTGGCGACCCCGGAGGCCTGTGCCTCCTGGATGGTCTGGCAGAAGGTCTCGTGCTCGCCGGTGTGCACGAACACGTCCAGCCCGGCGAAGATCGATGCCAGGTCGGCGCCCCGGCGCATCCCGAGGAACGTTGCATTGGGCAAGGAGTGCTCCAGGGTGGCGCGGTCCGGGCCGTCGCCGACGACGACGATCCGGCAGTCCAGGTCGGTCAGCTCGGCGAGCCGCCGGACCTTCTTCTCCGCGGCCAGCCGGCCGACGTACCCGACGATCGGCCGGCCGTCCGGGGAGATCTCCCGGCGCCAGGCCTCGTCGCGGTGGCTGGGGTCGAACAGGTCCAGGTTCACGCCGCGCCCCCACAGGTGCACCCGCGGTACGCCGCCCTGCACGAGCTGCTGGACCGACGAGGTGGACGGCGCCAGGGTGCGGTCGGCGCGGGAGTGCACCCGCCGTACCCAGCGCCAGACACCGCGGTCGGCGGCCGCGAACCAGGGGTACTGGCGGGCGAACCCGGCGATGTCGGTCTGGAAGATCGCGACCGTCGGCAGGCCGAGCTTCCGTGCGCTGCGCAGGCCGTAGGCGCCGATGATGAACGGCGAGGCCAGGTGCACCAGGTCGGGCCGGAACTCGGCCATCGCCCGCTCGATCGAGGGATCGGGCAGACCGACCGGAAACTCCTTGTACCCCGGGATCCCGAAGCTCCGCGCCCGCAGCACAGGCACGTCGCGGTAGGTGTCGGGACCGGGCCCGGCGGCGATGATCAGCAGCTCGTGCCCGCGGGCGAGCAGCCGGTCGGCGACGTGGCGAACCGTGTTCGCGACGCCATTGATCTGCGGCAGGAAGGACTCAGCCACCATCACGATGCGCACGCTCCGAAGGTTCCCCACCGTGCATGAACCCTCGGCGACACTCTCGTGACACCGCGTCGATTCCCTGTCGACGCGTACAGAGACGTGAAGTGTCCTTCAGGTTGCCACCAAGCGCCTGTTCGTTAGTGCGGCGCGAACACTGGGAATCGGCTGGGCTGATGTCATCCGGAAAATGGCAGGGCGAGGTAGGCCTTGAGGCTGCCGCAGCCTTGGCTTGCTGCTTGTTGCGCGGACTTGGACAGCGGAGTGTTCACGGTCTGCAGGTTGGGGATCGTCGTGACGCCCAGCTCGACCGCCGCCAAGGCCTGTTGCGGTTGTCCGGCGGGTGGTTGGTCCCAGTGGATGCAGACGATCCCGACGGTGATGGCCTCGTTGTTCAGATTTCGCAACTCGACGGCGGCGAACGGCCCGAACTTCGTCGTCGGGCGCCGGTACCCGTTCATGGCCTGCGGATCGGCGACCTCGAGCGGGATGGCGTAGTTCACGGAGACCAGGTCCCGCACCTTCACCCGGACGTCGACCACCCGGGCGACGTCAGCGCCGCTGAAGGCGAGAACGTCCCAACCCTCTCCTCGCCACGAGACGACCACCTGGCCCCGATCCGATCCGTAGGCCGTGCGCACGGTGATGCCCGGAACCGGTGCCCCGGTGCTGTCCAGCGGCGTGATCTCCAGGGTCGGGGCGACGGCGGACGGCCCTCTGTTGAGGATGGTCAGAACCTGGTCCATGCGACCGGGCCCCCCGAACCGCTGATAACCGAAGAACAGTTGGTCCGGCTTGGTGGTCATCGGACGCTCAGGAGCCGGCGAGCAGCCGGTGATGCCAAGGGCAACCGCGATCAGTGCCAAGGCTGCCGGGATCAGGCCACGCACGCGCATTCGTACTCCGCTTCTGGAGGTGAACAGGAAGTGGTCAGCTCATGACCAGCCAGACTTCCTCGTTGAAGAGGGTCAATCGGACCTGTTGACCCACCGGCTTGAGGTCAACCCGCCAGCCGGCCACGTAGGCGGTGTGGGAACGACCGTCGAGGTGCTGGTTCGTCCACTCCCGCACGGGCTGTACGGCGCTGCCGCTCAGGTGTCCGAGGACCTTCTCGAAGTCCTTTGGAGCGGCAGCGGTGGCGACCAGATAGGTGATGCCGCTGTCCGGCCCCGAGAACTTCAGCGCCAGACCGGGTTTGCGTTCACAGGTGTCGTTGTCGGCTGTGCAGGACAAACCGTCGGCACGCAGAGCGTCGGCCAAAGTCGATTCGGTGGTGTCGAGGTGGAGTACCGGGACCTTGAGTTGGGTGCTGTTGAGCTTCGCCGCGCTGACCTCGGTCTTCTCACCCCGGCCGATGATCTGGTAGTTGCCCCAGGAGCCGTCGACCCATCCGCCCCAGGCCCGCAGCACGTTGTTCACCCGCGGTAGATCCGTGGGGAACACGATCTCCCCCACCGTGCCGGCCAGCGACCGCAGCGCAGGGCCGGTTTCGCCGGTGCCCCTCACCTTGATGGTCAGCCCGGTGACGCTGCCGTCCGGCCGGTACTGGAAGACGACGTCGGAGGTGACTCGGCCGGTCGCCTGGAAGGCGAAGCAGCCGCTGTGCCCGCCGTCCGGTGCGGTGAAGCGCACGCTGCACTCCAGGCCGCGGCCAGTCAGCGCATCCGCGAGCGTCCGCGCCTCACCGATGACCGATCCGCCGGCGGTTGCGAGTGCCGATGCGGGACGGTGCAGCGACATTGCGATCCTTCCGACGGTCAACGGGTGAGGGTGGTGGTGACGGTTCCTGCGGGGTACCAGTTCTCGAAGTCTTTGTACTGAGCGGTGAACGTGGTGGTGCCGCGGGGCAGGGCGTAGGTGGCGGTGAACGTGCCTGCGGAGGTCAGCTCGGGGTTGCCGATCGAGCGGGGCGTCGAGCCCGATGGGGTGGCGAAGAGCTGGAGGAACTGCTGGTTGGTGGAGCTGCCCGGGCGGGACATCGGCGAAGTCCACGTGACGGTGACGTAGGCGGTGGACTTGTCCTTGCCCGACCCGGTCCGTGCAGTGACCTGGATATCGGTGACCGGCGCCTTCGGCGCGTGGGACGGGCCGAACGAGTGCAGCAGCTGGACGTTCTGGTACGTGTCGTCGTATGTGATGGCCCACGCCCGGGTGCCGCTGGAGTTCAGCAGCAGCGTGCCCTTCCAGATCTCGTCGCTGCGCCGGAAGTCCACGGCGTACGTCGGGGTCGTGCTGCCCTTGGCGTAGAAGAGGACGTCGGCGTCGTTGGAGCCGGTGCTCGAACGAGCCACCGCGACCGTGGAGCCGTCGGCGGACCATGCCGCGTCGGCCGGGTAGACGCCACTCGGGTAGGTGGTGGAATCGGAGAGGTCCGGCAGCTTGTACGAGTGGTGCTCGTACGGGTAGCCGGTCGTCTCGATGACCTCGTTCCCGTCGGGACTGACGGTGTAGTCGATGAGATTCTCGCCGGTCTTCTCGCGCCGCCCGACGATCGCCGGTGTCGCGCCCGAGACGTCGATGACGTACGTCGTGACCGGCGAGATCCCGGTGTCCCCGGCGACCAGGAGGCCGTTGGCGGCGCCGGAGATGATCGGGTGGTAGTCGGGCCCGTCGGTGTAGACGATCGGGGCCGTCCCGGGCGCGGACCAGATCAGCAGGCCGGACTTGCCGACGCCGCAGTCGAGGAAGGCGGCGACGACCTTGTCCCCGGTCGGTTCGGCGGCGTAGACGCAGGCGCCGGGCGGGGCGGCGTACGTTGCCGAGGGCACCAAAGTGTCCGCGTCCAGCGCGGTCACCCGCTCGTAGTCATGAGTGACGAGGAGCTGCTGACGGTCGGCGCTGAGGACCACATCGGAGGCGCCGGTCACAGCCGTGACCTTGGTCTGCAGTACGCCGTCCAGATCGGTCACGACGAGCGGGAGTTGGCTCCCGGCGCCTTGCGCGAGATAGAGCCGGCCGCGGGGCTCGTCGAGTTCCATCGCGCGGAGGTCCTGCACCGGCAGTTGGGTGCCGACGCTCTTCGCAAGCACCGGCTCGTCGGCCGAGCTGGGGTCGGCGATCACCACGCCGACAGCGGACAGAGTGATCAGGGCGAGGCCACCGAGGGCCAGTCCACGCGCACGCATTCGAGTACTCCGGGGTTCGGCGGAAAGTCCTTCCCCCGAAGCCGGGTCAGCCTAGAAGGAATTCACCGGACGGCCAAATCGACCGGACGACTGTGTCGGAGCCCACCCGCTGCGTGCGCGATGTCACCCAGGCGGTGCATACCAGTGCGGGTGTGGTTCGGCCTACCGTTGGGGGATGAGTCATCGGAGTGAGTCGGGGTTCGAGTTCGCGCCGGTGTACGGGCCGGAGGCGCTGGACGGGTTCGCGGCGGACGCGAAGCTCGGGGAGCCGGGGCGGTTCCCGTTCACCCGCGGGGTCTACCCGACGATGTACACCGAGCGGCCCTGGACGATGCGCCAGTACGCCGGTTTCGGTACGGCGGCCGAGTCGAACCAGCGCTACCACCAGCTGATCGACCACGGCACGATGGGCCTGTCGGTGGCGTTCGACCTGCCCACCCAGATGGGCTACGACTCCGACGCCCCGATCGCGCACGGCGAGGTCGGCAAGGTCGGGGTGGCGATCGACTCGATCGACGACATGCGGGTGCTGTTCGACCGGATCCCGCTGGACCAGGTGTCCACCTCGATGACGATCAACGCGCCCGGCTCGGTGCTCCTGCTGCTCTACCAACTGGTCGCCGAGGAACAGGGTGTCTCCGGGGACAAGCTCACCGGCACGATCCAGAACGACGTACTGAAGGAGTACATCGCGCGCGGCACCTACATCTACCCGCCGAAGGAGTCGCTGCGGCTGATCAGCGACATCTTCGCGTACTGCAAGGCGGAACTGCCGCGCTGGAACACGATCTCGATCTCCGGCTACCACATGGCCGAGGCCGGAGCGACGCCCGCGCAGGAGATCGCCTTCACGCTGGCGGACGGGATCGAGTACGTCCGGGCCGCGGTCGAGTCCGGCCTGGACGTGGACGAGTTCGCGCCCCGGCTGTCGTTCTTCTTCGTCGCCCGGACGACGTTGCTCGAGGAGGTCGCGAAGTTCCGCGCCGCCCGCCGGATCTGGGCCCGGGTGATGCGCGAGGAGTTCGGCGCCACCAACCCCAAGTCGATGATGCTGCGGTTCCACACCCAGACCGCCGGCGTCCAGCTCACCGCGCAGCAGCCCGAGGTCAACCTCGTCCGGGTGGCGATCCAGGGCCTGGCCGCCGTACTGGGTGGAACGCAGTCCCTGCACACCAACTCGTACGACGAAGCCATCGCCCTGCCCACCGAGAAGGCGGCCCGGCTCGCGCTGCGCACCCAGCAGGTGCTCGCCTACGAGACCGACGTGACCGCGACCGTCGACCCGTTCGCCGGTTCGTACGTCGTCGAGTCGCTGACCGACGAGGTGGAGGCGGCCGCGGTCGAGCTGATGGAGCAGGTGCAGGAGTACGGCGGCGCGGTCGCGGCGATCGAGAAGGGCTTCCAGAAGCAGGAGATCGAGCGGTCGGCGTACCGCATCGCCCAGGAGATCGACTCGGCCGAGCGCGTGGTGGTCGGGATGAACAAGTTCAAGATCGCCGAGGAAGAGCCGTACGAACCGCTCCGGGTGGATCCGGCCATCGAGGCCCAGCAGGTCGAGCGGCTGGCCAAGCTGCGGGCCGAGCGGGACCAGGCGGCCGTGGACGGGGCGCTGGCCGCGCTGAAAGCTGCTGCCCAGGGCAACGAGAACTGCCTCTACCCGATGAAGCAGGCCCTGAAGGCCCGGGCCACCGTCGGCGAGGTCTGCAACGCGCTGCGGGACGTCTGGGGCGTGTACGTGCCGGCCGACACCTTCTGATTCCCGGCCATCGAGGTCCAGGTCCCGAACCGCTGATCCTCAGTCCAGCAGGGCGCAGGACGCCAACACCGTCATCCCGAGGGCGATGGCGTCTTCGTCCGGCGTGAAGCCGGGCGTGTGCAGGTCGGCGGCGTCCTCCACGCCCGGTGAACGGACCCCGAGCCGGGCCATCGCACCCGGGACGTGCTCGAGGTACCAGGCGAAGTCCTCGCCGCCCAGGCTCTGATCGGTCGACGCCACCGCATCCGGCCCGACCGACAGTTCGACGGCCCGCTTCAGGACGCCGATCGCCTCCGCGTCGTTCATCACCGGCGGCACCCCGTGGGTCACCTCGGTGCTGACCTCGACGCCGTACGGCGCGATCAGCTGGTCGGCCAGCGACGGGATCAGGTCGGCGGCCAGCTTCCAGGCGTTCACGTCCAGGCAGCGCAGGGTGCCTTCGGCCTCGCCGCGGGACGGGATCGCGTTCGCGGCCGACCCGGCGGTGATCCGGCCCCAGACCAGTGACATCCCGGACCGGGGGTCGACCCGGCGGGACAGGGCGGCCGGCATCTCGGTGACCAGGGTGGCGAGGGCGTAGACGAGATCGCCGGTGAGGTGCGGGCGCGAGGTGTGGCCGCCGGCGCCGGTCAGCCGGACCAGGACCCGGTCGGCGCCGGCGGTCAGGGCGCCGACCCGCAGGCCGACCTCGCCGACCGGGAGCCGCGGATCGCAGTGCAGGCCGTAGATCCGCCGTACCCCTTCCATTCCGCCGGCCGCGATCACGCCGAGCGCGCCGCCGGGCATGACCTCCTCGGCGGGCTGGAAAATCAGCCGCACGCGGTGGTTCAGCAGGCCGTCGGCCGCCATCCGGGCGAGCACCACCGCGGTGCCGATCAGGACCGCGGTGTGGACGTCGTGACCGCACGCGTGGGCCACGCCCTCGTGGGTGGAACGAAAGGGGCCGTCGTGACCGTCCGTGACAGGAAGCGCGTCGATGTCGGCTCGCAGGGCCACGCAGGTGTCGCCGGAACCGATGTCGCAGATCAGGCCGGTGCCGGTCGGCAGCACCTCCGGGGACAGCCCGGCGTCCACCAGCCGCCGCCGGATCAGCTCGGTCGTCCGCACCTCGTGCCAGCCGAGCTCCGGGTGGGCGTGCAGATCGCGACGTACCGTCACGATCTCGTCCCGGACCGCGGCGATCCGGCTCTGCAGATCGCTGAGCAGCACCTGCTGCGAAATCGTCATTGCGCGATTCTCGCACCGGCGCCACGAGACGACGGTCCCAGGCTCCGAGACCGGACGGATCCGGTCAGGCCTAGCTCACCCGGCGGAGTGGAAATCTGGCGGAGCGTCACGACGGAAACTACGATTGAGTAACGAGCATTTCAGTCACGCATTGTCAGTGGCTGGGGGGTCTGGGCGGGTCTATGGTGTCGCTGCGAACGCCTGCACGGGGCGATCTGGAACGAGGAGGCATCTTGCGGCACACGACGAAGCTGGTGGCACTTGCCGCCACCGTGGCGCTGTTGATGGCGGGCTGCGCCAAGAAGGAAGAAACGGGCGCCGCCGCCAGCGACGAGCTGTGCGCCGACAAGTCGGGGGCGGGACCCAAGATCGGCCTGGCCTACGACATCGGCGGTCGCGGCGACAAGTCCTTCAACGACCTCGCCGCGGCGGGTGTGAAGAAGGCCGTGGAAGAGCTGGACGCCACCTGTGAGGAGGCCGAGGCCGGCCAGGAGGAGCCCGACTCCGCGAAGGAGGAGCGGCTGCGCACGTTGGCCGAGGCCGGCTTCAACCCGATCATCGGCGTGGGTTTCGTCTACACCGAAGAGGTCGTCAAGGTCGCCAAGGAGTACCCGGACATCAAGTTCGCCATCGTCGACGGCTTCGGCGAGGCTCCGAACGTCACCAACCTGGTGTTCTCGGTCGAGCAGGGCTCGTTCCTGGTCGGTGTCGCCGCGGCACTGAAGTCGAAGGCGAAGAAGGTCGGCTTCATCGGTGGTGTCCGGGGGCCGATCATCGACCCGTTCGCGGCCGGTTACAAGGCCGGTGTGGCCGCTGTCGACCCGGCGATCACGGTCGACATGAAGTGGCTGTCCGACAAGGGTGACGCGAAGGCGTTCGCGAACCCGGCCGGTGGCAAGACCGCCGCGACCGCGCTGTACGACGCCGGCGCCGACGTCGTCTTCCACGCCGCCGGTCTGTCCGGCAACGGCCTGTTCGACGTGGTGGCGACCAAGCCGGAAGGCACCTGGGCGATCGGCGTCGACGCCGACCAGTACCAGACCGCGACCGCCGAGCAGCAGAAGCGCATCCTGACGTCGTCGCTGAAGAAGGTCGACGTCGCTGTCTTCGACTACGTGAAGATGTTCAAGGACGGCACCACCAAGCCCGGGTTCGACCTGTACGACATCAAGCGGGACGGTGTCGGCTACTCGACCAGCGGCGGTCACCTCGACGACGTGACGGCCCAGATCGACGAGTACAAGGCCAAGCTGGTGTCCGGCGAGCTGACGGCGCCGTCGAAGCTCTGACGACCGAAACCTCGGGCTCGGGCCGGTGACGCGGTAGCGTTCTGGCCCGAGCCCGAGGCTCGTCGCGGTGACAACGAGGTCGCCGCAGAGATCTGGGAGCGTGCGAGATCGACACCTTGACTCAGACGCTGGCCGTCCGGCTCCGGGGAATCGGCAAGAGTTTTCCCGGTGTGGTGGCCAACCACGACGTCGACATCGACGTGCGGACCGGCACCGTGCACGCCCTGGTGGGGGAGAACGGGGCCGGCAAGTCGACCTTGATGAAGATCCTGTACGGCGTGCAGAAACCCGACGACGGCACGATCGAGATCAACGGCGACGAGGTGGTGCTGCACTCGCCGGCGGACGCGATCAAGCAGGGCGTCGGCATGGTCTTCCAGCACTTCATGCTGGCCGACAACCTGACCGTCCTGGAGAACGTCGTCCTCGGCGCCGAGAAGCTGTACGGCATCGGCGACAAGGCCCGCGCCAAGATCAAGGAGCTGTCCGGCGCCTACGGGTTCGGCCTGTCGCCCGACGACCTGGTCGAGGACCTCGGTGTGGGCCAGCGGCAACGAATCGAGATCCTCAAGGTCCTGTACCGCGGCGCGAAGATCATCATCCTGGACGAGCCGACCGCCGTCCTGGTGCCGCAGGAGGTCGATGCGCTGTTCGGCAACCTGCGCGAGCTCAAGGCCGAGGGCTACACGCTGCTGTTCATCTCGCACAAGCTCGACGAGGTACTCGCGGTCGCCGACGACGTCACCGTGATGCGGCGGGGCACGACCGTCGCGTCGGTGCACCCGAAGGACGTCACCGCGCGCCAGTTGGCCGAGCTGATGGTCGGCTCGGAGCTGCCCTCACCCAGCACCGAGGAGTCGACCGTCACCCAGGACGTCCAGCTCACGATCGAGAACGTGACGCTGGCCGGGGCCGGCGAGCGGAACCTGCTGGACGACGTGTCACTGGAGATCCACCGCGGCGAGGTGCTCGGCATCGCCGGTGTCGAGGGCAACGGCCAGACCGAGCTGGTCGAGCTGGTGATGGGTATGCGGCCGGCCACGTCCGGCCGGGTCCGGCTCGGCGAGAAGGACATCACGGAGTGGAGCACCGCGGAGCGGCGGAACGCCGGCATCGGCTACATCCCGGAGGACCGCCACCGGCACGGCCTGCTGCTGGACTTCCCGCTGTGGGAGAACCGCATCCTCGGTCACCAGGACCGGTCGCCGAGTGTGCGCGGACCGTGGATCAACAAGACCGGCGCCCGCAACGACAGCGAACGCATCGTCGAGAAGTTCGACGTCCGGACGCCGTCGATCGAGACCACCGCCCGGGCGCTGTCCGGCGGCAACCAGCAGAAGTTCATCGTCGGCCGCGAGATGAGCGGCGACCCGGTGCTGCTGATCGCGTCGCACCCCACCCGGGGCGTGGACGTCGGCGCCCAGGCCGCGATCTGGGACCACATCCGGGAGGCGCGCCGGCAAGGGCTCGCGGTGCTGCTGATCTCCGCCGATCTGGACGAGCTGATCGGGCTGTCGGACCAGATCCAGGTGATCCTGCGCGGCAAGCTGGTCGGCGAGTTCGACCCTGACACGGTCACCCCGGAGCAGCTCGGCTCCGCGATGACCGGTGCCGGAGAAGAGGAGTGATGGGCAAGTTCGACCTGCGCCGGTTCGGCCTTGCGCTCGCCGCGCCCGTGCTCGCCATCGCCGTCGCGCTGGTGATCACCTGCCTGATCCTGCTGGCGGCCGGCAGTTCCGTGTCCGGCTTCCTCAGCACGATCTTCTCGGCGCCGGCCGAGCGCAACATCATCAACATCCTGAACAACGCCTCGATCCTGTACCTGTCCGGCCTGGCGGCCGCGATCGGGTTCCGGATGAACCTGTTCAACATCGGCGTCGAGGGGCAGTACCAGGTGGCGGTGTTCACCGCCGCGGTGTTCGCCGCCCAGGGCTGGCTGCCGGGACCGCTGAACGTGCTGGTGGCCATCGTGCTGGCGATGGCGGTCGGCGCGCTGTGGGCGTCGATCGCCGGCCTGCTGAAGGTCACCCGCGGGGTCAGCGAGGTGATCTCGACGATCATGCTGAACGCGATCGCGATCTCGCTGACGGCGTACCTGCTCCGCCAGGTCGGCGTGCAGACCGGCAGCAACCTGGCCACCGAGGAGATCCCGCAGGACAGCTGGGTGGCCGGCATCCCCTTGTTGCCGGGGGCCCCGAACGAGTTGCTGGGCCTGTCCCTGCTGGCCGTCCTCGGCGGGATCGCCTACGCCGTCCTGCTGAACCGGACGAAGTTCGGCTTCAACCTGCGGGCCACCGGCACGTCGGCCAGTGCCGCCGTTGCCAGCGGCATCGACGTACGGCGGATGGTGGTCGTCTCGCTGATGCTCTCCGGGGCAGTGGCCGGCCTGATCGGGCTCCCGCTGCTCTTCGGCAGCTCGCACAGCTACGGCACCACGTTCCAGGCCGGGATCGGCTTCGCCGGCATCGCGGTCGCGCTGCTCGGCCGGAACAACCCGATCGGAATCGCGTTCGGCGCTCTGCTGTTCTCCTACCTGACCGAGCAGAGCAACCTGCTCGAGATCAAGGCGCAGGTCTCACCGGACATCGTGGCGATCACTCAGGGCGTCATCGTGTTGGCCGTCGTCATCGCCTACGAGGTGGTCCGCCGGTACCGCAACGCGCTGGAGCAACGGCAGGTGGCAGCGGAACTCAGTAGCTCGGCCCCGTCCGAGGTGACCCCGGAGGCGACCCGATGACGATGGCTCCCGAAGAGCTCCGGCCCGCCGGAGCCCCGTCCGAGGCCCTCGTGCCGCGGCGCCGGATCAGCATCTGGATCTGGCTGCTCATCGGCCTGGCGCTGGTCTCGGCGGTCCGGGTGCTGACCGGCGCGAACGAGGTCGACTCGGCCGGCACCATGCGCGAGGCGGTCAACGCCTCGGTCCCGATCGCCCTGGCCGCGCTGGCCGGTCTGTGGTCGGAGCGGGCCGGCGTGGTCAACATCGGTCTCGAGGGCATGATGATCCTCGGCACCATCGGCGCCGGGTACTTCGGCTACTGGTACGGCCCGTGGAGCGGCGTCGTCGGCGCGATGATCTTCGGCCTGCTCGGCGCCGCGCTGCACGCGCTGGCGACGGTGACCTTCGGCGTCGACCACATCGTGTCCGGTGTCGCGATCAACATCATCGCCATCGGTACGGCGGCCTTCCTGGCCGACACCTGGTTCTCCGGGCTGCAGGGTGGTGGCCCGACCCAGTCGCCACCGCTCGACGCCCCGCTGTCGATCACCATCCCCGGTGTTTCGGAGGCGATGATCGACCTGCAGAACAAGCACTGGTTCATCGTGTCCGATCTCGCCTCGCTGGTGGCCGCGGTGACCACCGAGCTGTCCACGCTGACGATCCTGGCGGCCCTGTTCATCGTCGGAAGCGCGCTGCTGCTGTGGCGCACGGGGTTCGGCCTGCGGCTGCGGTCCTGCGGCGAGAGCCCGGTGGCGGCCGAGACCCTGGGCGTCAACGTCTACCGGTACAAGTTCATCGCCGTCCTCACCTCGGGGGCGATCGCCGGAGCGGGCGGTGCGTTCATCGCGCTGGTCTCGTCCGGGATCTACCAGAACGGGCAGACCGGTGGGCGCGGCTACATCGGCCTGGCCGCGATGATCTTCGGCAACTGGCGTCCGGGTGGGCTGGTGATGGGCTCGGCGCTGTTCGGCTACACCGACGCGCTCCAGCTCCGGGCCGGTGGGGAGGCGGTGCACGCACTGCTGATCATCGTCGCGATCATCCTGCTCGGCGTCGCCGCTCTGCAGTTCCGCCGGGGGCAGAAGATCGCCGCGATCACCTCGCTGCTGATCGGGATCGGGTTCGCGATCTGGTTCTTCACGACCGACACCGTGCCGGCCGACTTCACCCGGATGACGCCGTACGTGACGACCCTGCTGGTCCTCGGGCTGGCGGCCCAGCGGCTCCGGATGCCGGCTGCCGACGGGCTCCGATATCGACGAGGTCAGGCAGGTTAGCGCCGTGCCGGACGAGCCCTCGACCGTCGACTGGCCGGCGCTCCGGTCGGCCGCGGTCGAGGCGATGGGGCGGGCCTACGCGCCGTACTCGCACTTCCCGGTCGGGGCCGCGGCGCTGGTCGACGACGGCCGGGTCGTGACCGGGTGCAACGTCGAGAACGCGTCGTACGGGCTGGGGCTGTGCGCCGAGTGCGGGCTGGTCTCGGAGCTGATGAACACCGGCGGCGGCCGCCTGGTCGCGTTCACCTGCGTGAACGGGCACGGCGACCTGCTGGCACCGTGCGGCCGGTGCCGTCAGCTGCTGCACGAGCACGGCGGTCCCGCACTGTTGCTCGAGACAACGAGCGGGATCCGGTCGCTGCGCGAGCTGCTGCCGGACGCGTTCGGGCCGGAGGCCCTGGAGGAGGACAAGTGAGCTTCGACGCTGTCGACGTGATCCGCGCCAAGCGGGACGCCGGTGAGCTGAGCGACGGCCAGATCGACTGGGTGATCGACGCCTACACTCGTGGCGACGTCGCCGACGAGCAGATGTCCGCGCTGGCGATGGCGATCCTGCTGAACGGGATGAACCGCCGCGAGATCGCCCGCTGGACCGCGGCGATGATCGCCTCCGGCGAGCGGATGGACTTCGCCCGGCTGTCCCGGCCGACCGCCGACAAGCACTCGACCGGCGGGGTCGGCGACAAGATCACGTTGCCGCTGGCGCCGGTGGTGGCGGCGTGCGGGGTCGCCGTACCGCAGCTGTCCGGGCGCGGCCTCGGCCACACCGGCGGCACGCTGGACAAGTTGGAGTCGATCCCGGGGTGGCGCGCCGCGCTGTCCAACGAGGAGCTGATGCGCCAGCTGG
Source organism: Kribbella sp. NPDC050470 (assembly GCF_044458365.1). Lineage (NCBI taxonomy): Bacteria > Bacillati > Actinomycetota > Actinomycetes > Propionibacteriales > Kribbellaceae > Kribbella > Kribbella sp. NPDC050470. Next base: position 591,240 of record NZ_JBITHV010000005.1, read on the forward strand.
AGGACGTCGGCGCGGTCATCTGCGCTGCCGGTGACGGGCTGGCGCCGGCCGACAAGAAGCTCTACGCGCTGCGGGACGTGACCGGCACGGTGGAGGCGATCCCGCTGATCGCCAGCTCGATCATGAGCAAGAAGATCGCGGAGGGCACCGGCGCGCTGGTGCTGGACGTGAAGGTCGGCTCCGGCGCCTTCATGAAGGAGCTCGCCGACGCCCGCGAGCTGGCCGAGACGATGGTTGCGCTCGGCACCGATGCGGGCGTGAAGACCGTTGCCCTGCTCACCGACATGTCCGTGCCGCTCGGCCTGACCGCCGGGAACGCCCTCGAAGTCCGCGAGTCGGTCGAGGTGCTGGCCGGCGGCGGCCCGGCCGATGTCGTCGAGCTGACCGTCGCTTTGGCCACCGAGATGCTCGCGGCCGCCGGCGTCACGGACGTGGACCCGGCCGAGAAGCTCCGCGACGGTACGGCGATGGACGTCTGGCGCGCCATGATCACGGCCCAGGGCGGCGACCCGGCTGCGGAGCTCCCGGTCGCGCCCGAGCGGCACGTCGTACCGGCGCCGTCGTCGGGAGTCCTGTCGAAGCTCGATGCGTTGGCCGTCGGCGTCGCCGCCTGGCGCCTAGGCGCGGGCCGGGCCCGCAAGGAGGACCCGGTGTCCGCCGTCGCGGGCGTCGAGCTCCACGCCAAACCCGGCGACCAGGTCACCGAAGGCCAACCCGTCCTAACCCTCCACACCGACGACCCAACCCGCTTCGACCGCGCCCTCGAGTCCCTGAACGACGCGGTCGCTATCTCCACGTCGTACCACCCGAACCCCCTGATCATCGACCGCATCACCGCTGAGTGAACCGCGGCCGCGGGTGACTTGTTCAGCTGGATTTGGCGGTCAGGCGGGACTTCTGCTGGGCCGCCAAGGTGGTGAGCAGGGCGGTGTCCGGGCGGGGGTTGGTGCCCAGGGCACCGGTCTGACGGACGGTGAGCTCGGCGACCAGGGCGCCGACCACAATGCTGACCTGAGCGACCGCCTCGGACTGACCGGTGCCGCCGTCGTAGTCGACCCGGGCGTCACTCAGAGCGTTCGGTACGCCGAAGGCGCGCTCGTGCGTGTCCTGGCTCCAGAAACCCTGCTGCAGCGTCTTCGCCTTCGCCGCCGACGCGGCCCGGAACAGCTGCACCGTGTACTGCTTCTTCTTGTCCGGGCTGATCAGGCTCGCGCGATACCCCTCGACGAAGCCCGCGTTCAGCAGCAGCGCCCGGTCCAGCGCCGGGTCGGCCGACCAGTTCTCCAGGAATGCGGTCGCGGTGAACGCACCGGTGGCGCTGCGCGGATCGGCGACGTACCCACGGGGCAGCACGGCCAGGCCGGCCAGCGTGGTCTTCGCGGCCTTGTCCCGCACCGCTGCCGGGGCTTTGGTTGCCGAGGGCGTCTGTAGCGTGCCGACCGAGGCTCCGGCGTCGTTCCCGCAGCCGGTCACCCCGAGCAAGAGCGCGGTCACTACAGCGGCAACGCCTGGCGCAGTCCGCTTCACGTTCTTCTCCGTCCGACTTCTCGCCCCGAGATCATCAGAAGGTCTCCGGGCCAGATGCCATCAGACCAAGGTGAACCCCGGGCGAACAGACGGCGAATCAGCGGGAGCGCGCCTCCGTGAGAAGCGCCTCGATCCGGCGCCGGGCCGCCTTCGGGTGCAGGGGTTCACAGCCCGCGTCCAGGCAGCGGCGGACCACCTGCGGGTCGTCGCGGAGCAGCAGCAGACCGCGGCGCAGCAGCGTGAGCGGCGGCTTGCGGTGTTCCCGCAGGTCGCGCTGGAACCGCCGGACGAAGGTGACGAGCCGGTGGTGCCGGACGCAGATCGCGGCGGCGAGCAACCCGCGGTCGCGGAGGGCGCCGACGACCTGGTCGGCGAAGATGCCCTCGGCAATGATCAGCGGCGATCCCGCGGTGGACACCGGTCGGTGTCCGACCGTGCCGTCGGCGGCGATGTCGTAGATCGGGAGGTCGGCGACGCCCGTCGTACACAGCGTCTCCAGCGCCGCGACCGCCCGCTCGCCGTCCCACGACCGCGGGTCGTCCCAGTCCACAATCCCGAGCGGTGAGCGCGGCATCGCCTCGTCGTCGCCGTCGCGGTAGAAGTCGTCCAGGCGAACCACAGGCAGCCCGACCAACTCGGCCAGATGCGACTTCCCCGTCCCCGAAGGCCCCGCCAGCAACACCACACGCGCACTCACCGGCCCATTCTGGGCCACTTGCCGCAGTAACGGCGAACCCGCACCCGGCGATAGGTTCACCAGACAACCGTGAGGAGCCGAGCGTGCCGAAGCTGAAACTGGGGGCGGTGGTCTACGGGCTCGCCGCGATCGGCCTGGGCGTGTCGGCTGTCGCCGTCCACCGGGGCTGGGGTACGTACTCCGGGGCGCACGGGTGGCCCGTCGGGGCGACCGTGGCGGTGGATGCGCTGGCTGCTCTCGTGTTGGCGATCGGCGCCCTGACGCGGCGCGGGCTGATCGCGGACGACGGGCCATGGATCCTCCGGCGCGGCTGGCTGGTGCTGGTGGGGCTGACCGGCGCCGGGGCCGTCGTGGCGTTCCTGAGCAATCAGGACATCTCGCCGTGGCCGATCGGCCCGGCGCCCTTCCTGCCGCACTTCGTTCGCAGGATGCAGGAGAGGTACTACGCCGGGGTGGCTGAGGCTGAGGTGGAGCTCAGAGCAGGGCGTGATGGAGGGCGGGCGCCTGGGTCTTGAACCAGTGGTTGGTGCGGTCGGTGAGGGCGGCTTCGCCGGTGGTCCAGCGTTGGTGGAACCACGGGTGGCCGGTTTCGGCGCCGCGGCGGACGTAGTCCATGCACCAGACGTGGTTGCGGGCGGTCGCGTCGACCAGCCGCCGGCGGTCCGCCTCGTCGAGGCCGTAGGCGTCGGCGAACCGGCGGAGCCGGGCCAGCGTGCGGCCGCGACGCGGGTCGGCGATGTCCGCCTCCGGGCGCAGCGGAGCCCACAGCCGTACGGCGGTGGCCACGTCCCACAGCGCCGAGCCGGGCCCGGCCAGGTCGAAGTCGATCAGGGCAACCGCCATTCCGTCCCGGAACACCACGTTGTCCAGGTTCGGATCGTTGTGGCTGACGAGATCCCCGACGTACTCCGTCGGCACCGGCTCGGCCCAGTCCAGCCCGGACGGGTCGAAGCCCGCGACCGCCTGGTGGTACTCGCGGAGCAGTCCGGCCACACTGTCGAGCGCCGCATCGGTCATCGACCAGGCCGGGTACGGCTTGGTCACCGTCTCGCCCGGCAGGTACGACAGCACCTCACGCTGCTGGGAGTCCACCCCCAGGAAGGTCGGCGCACCGGTGAAACCCACGCTCTCCAGGTGCTCGAGCAGCGCGTGCGTGGCGGTGCTGCTCGCGCGCAGGGGCCGCCGTACGGTGTCGCCGACGCGCACCACGAGCCCACGGTTGGCGGTACCGCCGAGCAGCAGTGTCTCGACCTCGGACATCGGGCGTCAGTGTGTCTCGTCCAGCAATGCCTTCGCCAGGGGTGAGTGGGTAACGATCCCGTTCACCAGGCCGCTGCGGATCGCGGCCCGGACGGCGTCGACCTTCGCCAGGCCGTAGGGGATCGCGATCACCTCGTCGATGGCGTCCATCTGCCCGGCGTTGATCGCGACCACCCGGTCGGTCACCCGGCTGTGCACCGGCTGCCCGTCCGCGTCCACGAAGACCCCGGAGATGTCCGCGACCACGCCACGTTTCAGCAGCTGGTCACAGGCCTTCTCGTCCATCGCGTCGTACAGGGTCGACTGGCCGGCCGCCCAGGAGCCGAGCCCGACGACGGCCTTCGTCACCGAGTCGAAGTGGCTGATCGCCTCGGCCACCTCCGGCTGCTGCCGCAACGCCCGCGCCGTGGCGGCGTCCGGCACGACGAGCGGGGCGTAGAAGAGGTACGCCGGTCCGCCCGACAGCCGAGCCGTGTGCCGGACGAGCTCCACCGAGTTCGCCTCGACGTCGGGCCGGGTGAGCGCACCGGTGAGCTGTACGACGGGGACGCGTGCGAGCGTCGTGAGTTGTTCAGTCATCGCGGTGACCGCGCGGGCCCAGGCGAGGCCCAGGACGTCCTCGGCGGTGACGATCTCGGTCAGCAGGTCGGCGGCGGCCTTGCCGAGCTGGAGCCGGAGCGCGGCCGGGTCCTCCTCGGGCGTGTCGACCACGATCGCGCGACGGAGGCCGAGGGTCTCCTGCAGCCGGGCGGACAGGTCGATGTCGATCGCGCCCGGGTGGTTGATCTCGATTCGCACCAGGCCGCTGTTGCGCGCCTGGTCCAGCAGCCGGGCCACCTTGAACCGGCTCAGCCGGAACTCGTCGGCGATCTCCACCTTCGACCGCCCGTCGAGGTAGTACCGGCGCGCGATCGACGCCGTCAGCACCAGCTGTGCCGGGCCGAACGTGCTCGACTCCATGAAGCCTCCCCACCTAGCGCTCCGCTCATATGAGCAGCCCTGCGCCCTAGTGTTGCACAGACCCTTGACAGGTCAAGGCCCTTCCCGGTTCACTTCTGGAGTGAGCAGACCCCTGCTCAAATGAGCGAACCCCTTTTGACAGCGAAGGAGCGGCTCGTGCTGGGACAGCGGAAACGCCTCGGGGCGGTCGCGGTCGCATTCCTGGTGAGTGCGGTCAGCGGCTGTGCCGGGTGGGGCGGCGGTGCGGGCGGCGGCGGCGCCGACAGCATCAACGTGCTGATGGTGAACAACCCGCAGATGGTCGACCTGCAGAAGCTGACCGCCGACCACTTCACCAAGGAGACCGGGATCAAGGTCAACTTCACCGTGCTGCCGGAGAACGACGTCCGGGACAAGATCAGCCAGGAGTTCTCCAGCCAGGCCGGCCAGTACGACGTGGCCTCGCTGAGCAACTTCGAGATCCCGATCTACGCGACCAGCAAGTGGATCGCGCCGCTCTCGGACTACATCGCCAAGGACCCGTCGTTCGACCAGGACGACGTGCTGAAGCCGATGACCGAGTCGCTGTCCGGTGAGGACGGCAAGCTCTACGGTGAGCCGTTCTACGGCGAGTCGTCGTTCCTGATGTACCGCAAGGACGTCCTGGCCGCGAAGGGCCTGACGATGCCGGCCAAGCCGACCTGGCAGCAGGTCGCCGATATCGCCGCGCAGGTGGACAACGCACAACCCGGTATGCGTGGCATCTGCCTGCGCGGCCAGCCCGGCTGGGGCCAGCTGTTCGCGCCGCTGACCACCGTGGTGAACACCTTCGGCGGCACCTGGTTCACCGAGGACTGGCAGGCCAAGGTGGACGCGCCCGAGTTCAAGGAGGCCACCAACTTCTACGTCGACCTGGTCCGCGCGCACGGCGAGCTCGGCGCACCGCAGGCCGGCTTCACCGAGTGCCTGAACAACACCATCCAGAGCAACGTCGCGATGTGGTACGACGCCACCTCCGCAGCCGGATCGCTGGAGGCGCCGAACTCCCCGGTGAAGGGCAAGATGGGCTACGCGCCGGCGCCGGTGAACAAGACTGACAGCTCCGGCTGGCTGTACGCGTGGGCCTGGGGCATCCAGGAGGCCAGCACGAAGAAGGACAACGCCTGGAAGTTCATCTCCTGGGCGTCCGGCAAGGACTACGAGCAGCTCGTCGGCGAGCAGCTCGGCTGGTCCCGCGTCCCGGCCGGCAAGCGCGCGTCGACGTACGAGAACGCGCAGTACCTGAAGGAGGCCGGCGCGTTCGCGGAGCCGACCCGGCAGGCGATCGAGACCGCCGACCCGCGCAACCCGGGCACCCAGCCGCGGCCGGCGATCGGGATCCAGTTCGTCGACATCCCGGAGTTCCCGGACCTCGGCACCCAGGTCAGCCAGGACGTGAGCTCGGCGATCGCCGGGCGGATGAGTGTGGACGATGCGCTGAAACGCGGGCAGGAGCTCGCCGACGACGTCGCGGAGCGCTATCGCTCCCGCGAAGCGAAGTGAGGGGAGCGGTCGCATGAACGAGCGAAGCGAGTTCATCATCAAGCGCAGTGCGCCACGTGTCTCATCGGCGCCCGGAGCGAAGCGAGGACGTCGATGAGCATCGACACCAAGACTCGGCCCGGTCGTAACGCCGCGCCGCCGCCCGGCTCGGAAGGCACGATGATGCGCAAGGCCGGCGACTGGGCCCGCCGGGCGCCGCTGATGCCGGCGCTGGTGTTCATGATCATCGTGACCCAGCTGCCGTTCGTGGTCACGATCATCGTGTCCTTCATGGACTGGAACGCCTACTACCCCGACGAGCGCGGGTTTGCCGGGGTGGACAACTTCCGCCGGGTGCTGACCGACGCGAACACCCGGAGCGCGATCTGGGTGACGATCGTGCTGACCGCGGGCGTCGTCCTCATCAGCCTGGTCCTCGGGCTGGCGATCGCGTTGCTGCTGGACCGGAAGTTCCGCGGTCGCGGTGCGGTCCGGACGATGATGATCACGCCGTTCCTCGTCGTACCGGTGGCGGCCGCGCTGCTGTGGAAGCACGCGCTGTACAACCCGACGTACGGTCTCTTCAACGGGGTGCTGAAGTGGTTGTTCGGTGACAACGCGCCGCAGCCGGACTGGATCAGCAACCAGCCGTTGTGGTCGATCATCTTCGCGCTGGTCTGGCAATGGACGCCGTTCATGATGCTGATCCTGCTGGCCGGGCTGCAGAGCCGGCCGCTGGACGTGATCGAGGCGGCCGGCATCGACGGCGCGAACCAGTGGGAGATCTTCCGCTACATGACGCTGCCGCACCTGCGCCAGTACCTCGAGCTGTCCGCACTGCTCGGCTCGATCTACGTCGTACAGAACTTCGACGCCGTCTTCACGATCACCTCCGGCGGCCTCGGTACGGCGAACCTGCCGTACACGATCTACCAGACCTTCTACACCGCACACGACTACGGCCGGGCCTCCGCGGCCGGCGTGATCGTGGTGATCGGCACCATCGTGATCGCGACGCTCGCGCTGCGGTCGGTGTCCACGCTGTTCCGAGAGGAGACCGGACGATGAATGAGCGAAGCGAATTCATAATCCAGCACAGCGCGCTTGGTGCCTCATCGGCGCCCGGAGCGAAGCGAGGACGTCGATGAGTTCCCAGGTGCAGATGGTGACCGGCAGGAAGCGTCGTGGTGGTGGGTGGGCGCTGACCGGGCTGGCCTGGATCGTCGGGCTTCTGTTCGTGCTGCCGGTGCTGTGGATGCTGCTGACCTCGTTCCACTCCGAGGAGGACGCGGCGAAGAACCCGCCGGACGTCGCGGCGCCGCTGACGCTGGACGGCTACCGGTCGTTCTTCGACACCGGGCCCTGGCCGTCGCTGCTCAACTCGCTGACCGCGAGCATCCTGTCCACGGTGCTGGTGATCCTGCTCGCGTTCCCGGCGGCGTACGCGCTGTCGATCCGCCCGGTGCGGAAGTGGACCGACGTGCTGTTCTTCTTCCTGTCCACGAAGATGCTGCCGGTGGTGGCCGGCCTGCTGCCGATCTACCTGTTCGCGCAGTCGGTCGGGTTCCTGGACAACATCTGGCTGCTGATCATCCTCTACACCTCGATGAACCTGCCGATCGCGGTCTGGATGCTGCGCAGCTTCCTGTCCGAGGTGCCGGTGGAGATCCTCGAGGCCGCGTCGGTCGACGGCGCCAACCTGACCCGGACGTTGCGGTCGGTGGTGGCGCCGGTGGTGACGCCGGGGATCGCGTCGGCGGCGCTGATCTGCTTCATCTTCAGCTGGAACGAGCTGCTGTTCGCCCGGGTGCTGACCGGCACGGTGGCGCAGACGGCTCCGGTGTTCTTGACTGGGTTCGTGACCAGCCAAGGATTGTTCCTCGCCAAAGTCTGTGCCGCGTCCATCGTGGTGTCGCTGCCGGTGCTGATCGCCGGGTTCGCCGCCCAGGACAAGCTCGTCCAGGGCCTGTCGCTGGGGGCGGTCAAGTGAAGTTGTCCGCCGCTGCTGTTGATGCCCTGGGCAATGACGTCGGCGTGCCGTCGTACGAGCGTACGGCGGTGACGCCGGGGATCGTGCACTTCGGCGTCGGTGGGTTCCATCGTGCGCATCAGGCGATGTATCTCGATCGGCTGATGAGTGAGGGGAAGGCGCTCGACTGGGGGATCGTCGGGGTCGGGGTGCTTCCGAACGATCACCGGATGGCCGAGGTGATGTCGGCTCAGGACTGCTTGTACACGTTGGTGATCAAGCACCCGGACGGGACGCTCGAGCCCCGGGTGATCGGGTCGATCGTCGACTACCTTTTCGCGCCGGACGACCCCTCCGCCGTCGTGGATCGGATGGTCGACCCGACCACCCGGATCGTCTCGCTGACGATCACCGAGGGCGGGTACCACGTCAACCAGGTGACGGGTGAGCTGGACACGTCCGACCCGGCGCTCGCCGCCGACCTGGAGCCGGGGGCGACCCCGCGGAGCGCGTTCGGGTTCATCGTCGAGGCGCTGGCCCGGCGGCGGGCGGCCGGTGTGCCGCCGTTCACGGTGATGTCCTGCGACAACATCCCGGGCAACGGACACGTCGCGCGCAAGATGCTGGCGTCGTTCGCCCGGCTCAAGGACCCGGACATCGCCGAGTTCCTGGAGACCGAGGTGCGGTTCCCGAACTGCATGGTGGACCGGATCACGCCGGTCACCGCGGACGCCGACCGGGAGGCGCTGGCGGAGCGGTTCGGGGTCGAGGACGGCTGGCCGGTGGTGTGCGAGCCGTTCACGCAGTGGGTGCTCGAGGACGACTTCGGTGGCGACCGGCCGCCGTACGAGGATGTCGGCGTCCAGATCGTCGGCGACGTCGAGCCGTACGAGCTGATGAAGCTGCGGCTGCTGAACGCGAGCCACCAGGCGCTCTGCTACCTCGGGTACCTGGCCGGTTACCGGTACGCGCACGAGGTGTGCCAGGACAAGCTGTTCGTCGACTTCCTGCTCGGCTACATGGACGCCGAGGGGACGCCGACCCTGCCGCCGGTGCCCGGGGTCGACCTCGACCGCTACAAGCACCAGCTGATCGAGCGGTTCGCGAACCCGGAGGTGCGGGACACGCTGGCGCGGCTGTGTGCGGAGAGTTCCGACCGGATCCCGAAGTGGTTGCTGCCGGTGGTGCGCGAGCAGCTTGCGGCCGGGCGGGAGATCGGCCGGTCGGTCCTGGTGGTCGCCTCCTGGGCCCGGTACGCCGAGGCCGTCGACGAGCAGGGGCAGCCGATCGAGGTGGTCGACCGGCTGCGCGACAAGCTCGTGGAGCGGGCGCAGCACAACCGCGAGGACCCACTGGTCTTCATCTCCGACCCGGACCTCTTCGGCGACCTCGCCGCCAACGAGCAGTTCGTCACGCAGTACAAGGCCGCTCTGCAGTCGCTCCACGAGATCGGCGCCCGCAGCACACTCGAAGCGCTCTAGTCTGGGGCCCATGACTGAGCAGAGGCTGGTTGCCGGGGTGGACTGTTCCACGCAGGCGACCAAGGTGGTCGTGTGCAACGCCGAGACCGGTGAGGTACTGCGGGAGGGTCGCGCACCGCATCCGGACGGGACGCAGGTGGACCCGGCCGCGTGGTGGAAGGCGTGGGAGATCGCGTCCGACGGCCTGCTCGACGGGGTCGAGGCGATCTCGATCGGCGGGCAGCAGCACGGGATGGTCCTGCTCGACGAGGCCGGTGAGGTGGTGCACCCCGCCGTACTGTGGAACGACACGTCCTCCGCTGATGCGACGGCTGAGCTGGTGTCCGAGCTCGGTGGGCCTGGTGCGTGGGCCGACGCGGTGGGGTCGGTGCCGGTGCCTTCGTTCACCGTGACCAAGCTGCGGTGGATCCGCGACGCGGACGCGAGCGCACCGGCTGACGCGGCGCGGCGGGCGGCCGCCGAGCGTGCCGCGGCCGTCGTACTGCCGCACGACTGGATGACGCATCGCCTGGCGGCCGACCGGCAGGGCATCTCCGGTATCACGACGGACCGCGGCGACGCGTCCGGTACCGGGTGGTGGTCGCCGGCGACGAACAGCTACCGCCCGGACCTGGTCGAGCTGGCCTTCGGGCGGTCGCTGGAACTGCCGCGGGTCGCCGGACCGGCCGAGATCGTTGGCCGGACCGCGTCGGGTGCTGCGCTGGCCGCGGGCACCGGTGACAACATGGCGGCCGCGCTCGGGCTGGACCTGCAGCCGGGCGATGTCGCCGTCTCGCTGGGCACGAGCGGTACGGCGTTTGCCCGGTCGGCTGACCCGACTGCGGACGCGAGCGGTCTGGTCGCCGGGTTCGCTGACGCCACCGGGGGCTATCTGCCGCTGGTCTGCACGCTGAACGCCGCCCGCGTCCTGTCGGCGACTGCTGAGCTGCTCGGCATGGACCTCGAGACGTTCAACGACGCCGCGCTCACGTCATCGGGCACCGACGGGCTCGTCCTGCTGCCGTACTTGGACGGCGAGCGTACGCCGGACCTGCCGCACTCGACCGGCCTGATCTACGGCCTCACCCGCGCCACCGCCAAGCCCGCCACGATGGCCCGCGCCGCGGTCGAGGGCCTGCTCTGCGGTCTCGCCGACGCGGTCGACGCCCTCCGCGCCCAGGGCCTCCCGGTCCGCCGCATCCTCCTGCTAGGCGGCGCCGCCCGCTCCCGCGCCGTCCAGGCCCTGGCCCCCGCCCTCCTGGGCGCCGAGGTCATCCTCCCCGAACCAGCCGAGTACGTCGCCCTGGGCGCCGCCCGCCAAGCCGCCTGGGCCCTCACCGGCACCGACACCCCACCCACCTGGCAAGTCCCCTCCGGCAAACCCGAGCCGTCCGTCATGACCGACGCCGAGGCCGCGAGAGTCCGCTCCCTCTACACCCAAACCCTCACCAACACTCGCCCCCTCCTCTCCACCCCGTACAACCGCTAGGAGCCGGACGTCTCACGTGCACGTCGTACGGACGTGACGAAGGACAGGAGCTCAGCCCGGCGGGCCCGACCGCGCAGGCGCGGTCGCAGACTTCCGCCACGGCGGTGGCGTTTCGAGCTCGAAGGCGTCATGTCTCTGGTTGCGGCGGTGGTGCTCGCGGTTGTCTGCTACGCCGAGTTGGAGGATCTGTACTGGCTTCAGCGACGCGGGGAGGTGGTCAGCGCGGCGGTCCTGGACGAGTCCGGTGGACGGACTACGCGCATCGAAGTCAGATACGTGACGCTCGCGGGCGAGGTCGTCACCGGTGAGACCTCCAACTACGAGGATGCCGAGGTGGGCGGCACGATCGACGTTGTCTACGACCGCGTCGACCCCAGCCGCATGCAGGCGGCGGCCTGGGGCTTCGACTACTGGTTCCCGGGCGTCTTTCTCGGTGGGGCGAGCGTGGGCTTCCTGATCTACGGAATCAACAGTCTCTGGGGTAGGCGTGGTGACGAGCGGTAGGCGGTGGGAGATGACGCCGGAGGACGAGGGCACCCGGGAGAAGCGGCGGTGGCGGGTTGCGCCTGAGGGGGTGATCTTCGTGTTCATCGCGGTGCTGATGGCCGGCGTTGGCTACTCGGAGATCCAGGACGAGCTCGCGCTGGAGCGCCGGGGAGAGGTCGTCACGGCGACTGTGCTGCACAAGGAGACGGCTCCGCGGTCCGGGGAGCCGATCGACATCCGGTTCGTGACGAAGGACGGCGAGACCGTCGAGACCACGACCGAGAACTACTCGGCGGCTGAGGTCGGGCAGCGCATCCAGGTGGTCTACGACCCGATGAAACCCACCCGGGTGCAGTCCGCCGACCTGGGGTACGAGTACCAGTCCTCCGTCGTCGTCTTCGGCGGCGGGGCTGTGGCGATCCTTGTCGTCAGCCTGTCCAGATTCTGGAGCCGGCCGACGGAAGCCGACGATTCGACGGCCGCACCAGGGTGAGCACGCCGCCACGGTGGCCGTGCGGGCGAGACGGATGCGCGCCGCGCCCCAGCGTGCCGTGCAAAAGCACGGCAGCCGGCGTACCGCTCAGAACGGCGGGTGGTCGTCAGCCTTCTGCAGTGTGCCGATGGCCGACTGGCCACGGGGATCGGTGCAGGACAGCGCATCGGGAGGACCGGATCTGGTGCTCTGAAGTGGCTGACCGGTTGTGGGCGCTTCGTTCGCCTGTCGGGTGACGGGGCCAAGGGCGGATGGGACGGTGGTGTAGCGATGGCCGGTCGGAGTGGTCAGGGTGATCGATCCGCCTGGGCGGCTTGTCGTCCGCCAGCCCCAGGCGCGGGTGTCCTTGATGACATGGTGGAACTCGCAGTACGGCGCCAGTCCGGCGAGGCTGGTCGTGCCGTTGTCCGCGAACGGAGTGATGTGGTCGCGGTCGCAATCTCTGGAGGCCCGGTTGCATCCAGGCCACGCGCAGACGGGATGCCGGGCGAGCAAGGTCTCCGTGACGAGGGCGCCGGGATCGTGGCGGGTGGTGGAGGCTTCGAGGACTGCGCCGTTCACGGGGTCGGTGAGGAGTCGTCGCCAGGTGCCGTCAGCGGCGATGCGGCGGGCCATGCGTGCGGGGATGGGGCCGTAGCCAGTCAGCTCGGCGGGATCGTCATCGAGGCCGAGGAGGGTGGTGGCTGCCACGATGACTTCGATGTGAGGGCGGCGGCGGTGCTGATCGGGGAGTCGGCGGCCGAGCCAGTCAAGACCGTTGCGCAGGATGTGTTCGAACAGGTCGGCGGCGACGTCGGCGCGGCGCTGTTCGGCGGTCCGGGCGTCCCTCGTCGCACCACAACGACGCAGCCCCGCACCGATGCGCCCTGCATCGCTGCCGGGTGCGGCAGCCTTGTTGTGCGCCGCGTTCTCGCCTCGCGGCGTGCGATGCTCCAGCTCAGGCCTGGTGGCTGCCATGCGATCCCTTGTCGGCTCGCCGGTCGTCGGGCTGTGGCCGTCCAGGACGACTGCAGTGGCTGCCGTGGTGTCGTCGGTGGTCGTGCCGGTCTCGGCGGGGTTCGGGATGACGGGGCCGGTGGCGGAGCGCTTGGCGAGGGCGGCCATGGCCTGGATGGTGATCCAGATCTGCTGGATCTTGTCGGCGGTGTGGACGATCCACAGGCCCGCCATGCCGTTTGCCAGGGGGACGATCTTGCAGGTGCGCTCGGTGGCGGCGGCACGATGGTTGTCGTCCGCCTCACCGGTGGAGTGTTTGGCGACCTGGCGGCGCAGGGATACCAGTAGATTGCGGTGAGTCTGCGAGGCGGCCTGTCTCAGCACGTGCGCCTCTACGGCTCGGGCCGTGTCGTCGTGCAGCGCGCTGGTGGCCTCGGAGATAGCCAGGGCCTTGCCCCAGGTGAGGGCGCCGCACTTGAGCGCGGTGTGCGTCGCCCTCAACGACGAGGTGAGTCGGAGCGCGGTCTCCACCCGCAGGCCGACGGTGTTTGGCGACAACCCGAGCGCGAGCGCGATCTCGCCGTACCAGGAGCGTTCGGGGTCGATCGGGCGGCCCTTCGTGTCGAGTTGCGTCGGGCGGGGTGATTCGCGGTGTTCGGCTCGGCGTTGCCGGATGAACGATGCCATCGCGCTCGCCTTGATCGCTTCGGCCCAGCCGGACAGGCGGTTGGCGGACTTCATCAGTTCGATCAGGGCCATCGGGGACATCGCCTCGGGCCGGGTCTGCTCTAGCGCGCCGGCGAGCTCCCCGCCGGGCGGCAGACACACCCAGGCCGGTGCGCAGCGGCGAAGCATCTCACGCTCCGCCTCGTCCTGATCGACCCCGTCCCACAGTTCCCACTCGAGGGTGTCGACCTGGGAGAACCTGTTCCGGCCTAGCAGGACGTCGAGCTCGGCGTCCTGCTCGTCTTGTTCATTGATGAAGCGTGGGCCGCCCGAGGCGTGAGGGTCCTCGGGGATGTCGAGGTCTTCCAGTGTCGAGACAACACCGGACGGCAAGAGAGTCCGGGACGCGGCCGGATCGGCGATGACCAGGTCGTCGCCGATCCGGCAGTTGATGAGCTCTCTCATGTGCCAATAATAGAACATACGTTCCCTTGAACTCAAGTTTCGAGAGGGTGCTGTGTGTTATGTCGCAGGACATCGGTGACAGTTCTGCATCAGGACATCGGTGACGATTCGGGCGATGTTGGTGGTGACACTTCCGGAGCCCGCCCGGCCCGCCTGCTGTTGACCCACTGGATCCGAAACCGGATTGACAGCGGACGGGCCGACCGTTCCGATGGTGCTCGTGAGTTCCCGTAAGGTCCACGCCGATCAGGCCGACATCGACACACCGCTCGTCCGCGAGCTGGTGGCCGTTCAGTTCCCGCAGTGGGCGGCGTTGCCGCTGGAGCCGGTCGACTCCAGCGGATTGGCGAACGCGATCTACCGTCTCGGTTCCGACCTGTGCGTACGGCTGCCGCTCCGGCCCTCGATCACCGACCACGTCCGGCGGGAGCAGGCGAAACTCGCGGCACTCGCGCCGCTCCTGCCCGTGGCCATCCCCGCGGTCGAGGCGATCGGCTCACCCACCGACGCGTTCCCGGGCGAGTGGTCCGTCCACCGCTGGCTCACCGGTAGGCACCCGTCCCCCGATGCGCTCGCCGACCCACGCGGGCTAGCGACGGACCTCGCGGCATTCGTCGACGCGTTCCGGCGGATCGACCTGCCAGACCGGCCGCCGGCGTATCCGGGCGAGCGCCGCACGCGCGCTCCGATGGTCGAGATGGACTCCTCGACGCGGAAGGCGATCGGCGAGCTGGACGGCCTGATCGACACTGGCGCAGCGCTGGCGTCGTGGGAGGAGTCACTCGCGGCGCCGTACGACGGGCGCGAGGTGTGGGTGCACTCGGACCTGACGCCGAGCAACCTGCTCGTGTCAGTGGAGGACCGGCTGACCGCGGTGCTCGACTTCGAGACCTGCGGGGTCGGCGATCCGGCGTGCGACCTGTTCCCCGTGTGGCACCTACTGCCCGTGAATCTCCGCGACGAGTTCCGTGCGGCGCTGGACGTGGACGACGCGACGTGGCTCCGCGGCCGCGGGCGCGTGCTGTCCCAGGCCCTGATCGTGTGGTCGCATCAAAAGGACACCAACCCAGCGATGACGAACTGCGCGCGGCACGTCATCGGCGAGGTGCTCGCAGTTCCTCGATGAGGTCTCTGAGCTGGCGATCGACGCGCCAACTCCCGTATCTCCCAGCCCAACAGACGTTCCACCAGCTTGCCAGCCGGGCGAGCATGACAGTTCATCGAGGACATCCAACCGGTGCCCGGTGTGCCTTACCTCGGCAACGGCCGACCCCAGGCCAGCGCCCGAGACCGGCTGAAACGTCACCGATGTCCTGACACACCAACTGTCACCGATGTCCTGAGACATCACACGAGAGGGTGCTGTGACGTGGGGGTCTGTGTTGTGGGCGGTGTCGTAGAGGCACGCTCTTGGTGATCCGGGAATGCCCATTGGCACATCCCGAGCTCTGACGCACGGGAGCTTCCGCCGAAGCTGCGTCACTTCGCCCGCAGCGGCCGCGTCACACCACGTACCGAGCCGGCATTCGCCGACGTCGGCCGCACCAAGCAAGAACATGGGTAGGTCTACCGACGCGCGGTTTCCCTCGCCCCGTTGAGCATGGGAAGCGGCGGCCATGGCGCGCCTTGAGCGCATCTGAGTGTTCAGGGGCGTTGGCCGAATCGGTGAGGAGCCAGCCATGTCCGAGATCGAAGCGAATGACGTCCGGCTGTACTACGAGGTGTACGGAAGCGGCGAGCCCCTCGTACTCGTCCATGGATCGTGGGGTGACGCCCGGAACTGGCGATTCGTCGTCCCCGGGCTGGCCGAGTCCTTCCGCGTACTCGTTTACGACCGTCGCGGCCACTCCCGCAGCGAGCGCCCGCAGACACCGGGCAGCGTTATCGAGGACGGCGACGACCTCGCTGCCCTGCTCCGGGTACTCGACCTCGCTCCGGCGCACGTGGTCACGAATTCGTACGGCGGCGACATCGCGCTGCGCCTGGCCGCACGGCACCCGGAGCTGTTCCGCTCGCTCTCCTGCCACGAACCACCCCTGTTCAGCCTTCTGGAGGATGATCCCGCGAGCCAGGTCATCCTCGGGCAGGGCGCCGCCAGCCTCGAATCCGTCGGCCGGCGGATCGCCGAGGGCGACGCTGTGGGTGCGGCGCAGCAGTTCGCCGACGAGGTCGCCTTTGGGCCGGGCGCCTGGGACAACCAGTTGCCGCCGGAGCTGCGGGCGATCTTCGTTCAGAATGCTCCGACGTTCCTTGACGAGCTACAAGACCCCCACGCGCTCAGCATCGACCCGGACCTGCTGGCACAGCTTGCACTGCCGGTCCGGCTCACCCAAGGCTCCGAAAGCCCGCCAGCATTCCCTGCGGTCATCGAGCGCCTCATGGGCCTGATCCCACACGCCACGCGAGAGACGATCCCGGGCGCGGCACACATTCCGCACCTGACGGCACCGAGGCGCTACGTCGAGGCCACAACGCGCGCTCTCCGACGCACCACCGTCTGAACCCATCGCCGTTGGCGACGCGTCCGCGCCCAAGCGGTGGGCCGCGGACGGCCCCCATCTAGCTCGGCCCTGAACTCCCGACGTGTCCCAGGCCGCAACAAGGCCCCCGACGCCAGCCTCGACCGGTGGCGCGCCGGCGTGCCGGGTCATCCCGTTCGACCCCGATGGTTCTGGCGCGCGCTATAGGCGGGGGCCGAGGGGGTCTTCGTCGGGTGGGGTGGGGGTTCGGCGGGTGGTGTTGGTGAGGGAGCGTTCGGGGAGCCAGAGGATGAAGGTGCTGCCTACGCCTATCTCGGAGTGCAGGGCGACGGTGCCGCCGTGGGACTCGGCGATCTGGCGGACGATGGCCAGGCCGAGGCCGGTACGGCGTTGGCCGGTGGACGGGACCGTGGCCGGGGGCTGGCGCTGACCGGAGCGGAAGAAGCGGTCGAAGACGCGGTCGGCGTCCTCGGCCGCAATGCCGGGACCTTCGTCGCGTACGGCGATCCACGCCCACCCGTTGCGGCTCCCGACCGCCAGCACCAGCTCACTCCCACCACGAGCGAGCCGGACCGCGTTGGAGAGCAGGTTGTCGACCGCCCGCCGCAACGCGGACGCGTCTCCGGCCGCGATCGGCCCGGGGGACAGGCGCCGTACGACGTGCAGTTCGCGATCCGCCGCGAGCAGTTCGTACTCCTCGGCCGCCTCGCCCGCGATCGCGGCCAGATCCACGTCCGCGTCGACGAAGGCCGGTGACGAACGGCGGGCCGACGCGAGCAGATCCTCGACCAGCCGGGTCATCCGATGGATCGCCCGGCTGACGATCGCGGTCGCCTGGGCCCGGTCCTCCGCGGTGGTGTCGTCGTGCGCGAGTACGGCGTCCACGTTCGCCTGGATCACCGCCAGCGGGTTGCGCAGCTCGTGCGACGCGTCGTCGACCAACTGCCGCTGCGACATGAACGCAGACTCGAGCCGGCCAAGCATGTCGTCGACGGTGTCGGCCAGGTTCCGCAGCTCGTCCCGTGGCCCGTCCAGGGCGATCCGGCGGGACAGGTCGGTCGCCGAGATCTCCTGTGCTGTCGTGGTGATCCGCCGTACCGGACGCAGGGCACGGCCCGACAACCACCAGCCGGTCCCGAGACTCACCAGGAGCAACGCCCCCATGCCCGCGGCCGAGTAGTTCCGCAGCGTCTGCAGCGTCTGGTAGTTCACCGCGGACTCGATCGTCGAGATCTCCGCGGCCTCGATGACATGCCCCGGCTTCACCTTCAGGTTGCCGTTGGCATCCTTGTAGACCTTGTTCACCGTGATCGGACTCAACGGCTTCGGATCCAGGAACGCCGACAGAGCGACGTACACCCCACCGAGCAGCAACGCCGACAGCGCAATCAGCACCGCCGAGTACGTCACCGTCAACCGGAACCGAATCGTCTGGGTCCACGGCGGGCGCTTGAACTTCATGTCTCACCTCGAAGGCGGTAGCCGCGGCCGATGACGGTTTCCAGGACGGGCTCTTCGCCCTCCTGGGTGAGTTTGCGGCGGAGGGTGCCGACGGTGACGCGGACGCTCTGGGTGAAGGGGTCCGCGTTCTCGTCCCAGACGTGCTCGAGGAGCTCCTCGGCCGAGACGACGTGACCGGGTCGCGACATCAGGTAACGCAGTACGCCGAACTCCTTCAGCGTCAGCGGGAGCTCGCGGCCGGACCGGGTGGCGAGGTGGCGGGACGAGTCGAGCACCAGGTCGCCGACGTGCAGCTGGGTGGTCCCGTTGGTGACGTCGCGGCGCAGCAGGGCGCGGATCCGGGCGAGCAGCTCGACCAGCGCGAACGGCTTGGTCAGGTAGTCGTCCGCGCCCTCGTCGAGCCCGCGGACCCGGTCGGCCAGCGAGGCGCGCGCGGTCAGCATCAGCACCCGCAGCTCGCGGCCGGACGCGACCTCGATCTCACCCCGGCGTACGGCGCGGCACAGGTCGAGGCCGCTGGTGTCCGGCAGGGTGATGTCCAGGATCGCCAGGTCGTACGCCGTGGTCGCAAGCTTCTCCACTGCCTCGGCGCCGGTCGTCGCCGTGTCCACGGCATAGCCGGCCCGGCCGAGTCCGGAGCGCAGCGCGCTGACCAGGCCTTCCTCGTCCTCCACCACCAGTAGTCGCACGAGACCAAGGTAGCCGGACCGGCCGGGTTGGCCGGTCTGCGCTTTCGGTGGACTTTCGCTCCGCTTTCCGGTCGTTTTCGCGCCCCTTTGATGTGGTGGGGGCCAATCGACCGAAGGAGTTTCTTGATGAACGTCCCAGGAAAGCGGCTCATCCTCGGTACGGCGGTCGCCGCGGCGGCCCTCGGGGTCGGCGGGATCGCGTACGCGACCACCGGTGACCCGGCGCCCGAGCAGGGCTACGTGACCATCGAGGACGGCGCCACCACCCCGTCGCCGGGCACTGGCAGCGCCCAGCGGGACGGCACGGACTGCCCCGAGAAGAACGGCGGCCAGGGCCAGAACCAGGGGCAAGGCCAGCAGGGTGAGCAGCCGGCACAGCCCGAGCAGACCCAGCCGGACGCATCCGAGAACGCATGACAGCGAATCCGAACGATCCGGGTGCCGGACGGCACCCGGATCGGGGGGTGATGGAGGAGGCGCCGGCCCGGTGGCCGGGGGCCGGCCAGAGCCGGCTGGGCCGGCTGGAGGCCGGCGGAGGAGATCACGTGGAGGTTGGTGTGGAGAGACGTAGTGACACCGGGGTGTCGGCAGGGCTGCTCGAGCATGCGTTGTTCGAGGTGAAGCGGGTTGTGGTGGGGCAGGACCAGCTGGTGGAGCGGATGCTGGTCGGGCTCCTGGCCCGCGGGCACTGCTTGCTGGAGGGTGTGCCGGGTGTCGCGAAGACGCTGGCGGTGCGGACGCTGGCCGAGGTGATCGGCGGGCAGTTCTCCCGGCTGCAGTTCACCCCGGACCTGGTGCCGGGCGACATCATGGGCACCCGGATCTGGCGCCCGTCGGCGGAGGGGTTCGACACCGAGCTCGGCCCGGTCTTCGCCAACCTGGTCCTGGCCGACGAGATCAACCGCGCACCCGCCAAGGTGCAGTCGGCGTTGCTCGAGGCGATGGCCGAGCACCAGGTCAGCATCGGCGGCCGCAGCTACAAGCTGCCGGAGCCGTTCCTGGTGCTGGCGACCCAGAACCCGATCGAGTCCGACGGCGTGTACGCGCTGCCCGAGGCGCAGCGGGACCGGTTCCTGCTGAAGATCACGGTGGACTACCCGACTCCGCTCGAGGAGCTCACCATCCTGCAGCGGATGAGCGCGCACCGGCCGCACGCGAACGCCGTGCTCACCCCGGAGCAGGTCGCTCAGTTGCAGGAGGCAACGGACGACGTCTTCGTCCACAACGCGGTCGCGGAGTACGTCGTACGCCTCGTGCATGCGACCCGGGTGCCACAGCAGTACGGCGTCAACGACCTGCAAGGCGTCCTGGAGTTCGGCGTGAGCCCGCGGGCCACGCTCGGCCTGGTCGCCGCCGGGCGCGCGCTCGCGTTGCTGCGAGGCCGCGACTACGTCCTGCCCGCCGACGTGTACGACGTTGCCCTCGACGTGATGGCGCATCGTCTGGTCCTCACCTTCGACGCGCTCGCCGACGGTGTCGACCCGCGGGCCGTGATCTCCCGCATCCTGCACGCCGTCGAGCAACCACACGTCGTCCCCGCGGACGGCGCCCAGGGGTCGGCAGCATGAACGATTCGGGTCCCGACCTGCTGAAGGGGCGGGAGCGGGCGTTGCGGACGCTGGAGCTCTCGGTCAAGCGGAAGCTGGAAGGGTTCCTGCACGGCGAGATCACCGGACTGCGGAGCGGGCCGGGCAGCGAGCCGAACGAGGCGCGGCCGTACCAGGCCGGCCAGGACGACGTCCGCCGGATGGACTGGAACGTCACGGCTCGCTCGCTCGAGCCGCATGTCCGGTCGCCGCTGGCCGAGCGGGAGCTGGAGACCTGGGCGTTGCTCGACGCATCGGCCAGCATGGACTTCGGCACTGCGCTCAGCGAGAAGCGCGATCTCGCCATCGCTGTGGTCGGGGCGGTCGGCCTGCTCGCCGACCGGCCCGGCAACCGGCTCGGCGTTCGCGTCGCCGTCGGGGACCACCTGTCCCGGATCCCCGGCGTCGGTGGGGCGGCAGCACTTCGCCGTACCCTGCGAACGCTGCTATCGTTGCCCAGGGCAACGCCTGGCGAGCATCCCGCGGTTCCGCTGGGGGCTGCGATCACCCGGTTCAACCGCGAACATCCCCGCCCCGGGCTGCGGGTCGTCGTCTCGGACTTCCACGACGACACCTGGGCGGACCCGCTGCGCCGGCTGGCCGCGCGGCACGAGGTGATCGCCGTCGAGGTGCTCGACCCGCGCGAGCTCGAACTCCCCGAGGTCGGCCTGCTCACGCTGGTCGACCCGGAGACCGGGCGGCGCCGTGAGGTGCAGACGACCAGCAAGAGACTGCGGCGCAAGTACGCCGACGTGATGACAGCCAAACGTGAACAGACCGCTCGCGACCTCCGGGCCGCGGGTGCGGCGCACCTCGTGCTGCGGACCGACACCGACTGGGTCCGCGACGTGGCGGCCTTCGCCACCGCCCGCCGCCGCGCGAGCGTCCGCCGGAACCCGATGGGAAGGACCGGAATCCGATGAGATTCGAGCAACCGCTGTGGCTTCTGCTGCTCGGCCTGGTGGTGGCGCTGGTCGCCGCCTACCTGGTCGCCCAGCGGCGCCGCAGCAAGTACGCCGTCCGGTTCGCGACCCTGCCGATGCTGGAGAAGGTCGCGCCGACGCGGCCCGGCTGGCGGCGGCACGCGCCGGCCGTGGCGTTCCTGGCCGCAGTGACCGTGCTGACGATCGCGATCGCCCGGCCGGTCGCCGACATCCGGGTGCCGCGGGAACGCGCCACCGTGCTGGTCGCGATGGACGTCTCCAACTCGATGGCCGCGACCGACGTGGCGCCGAACCGGTTCGAGGTGGCCAAGCAGGCCGCGGTCCAGTTCGTCGAGGAGCTGCCGGAGAAGTTCAACGTCGGCCTGGTCTCGTTCGCCCGGACCGCGACCGTGGTCGCGCCGCCGAGCACCAACCACCAGGCGACCGTGGACGCGATCAACACCCTGACGCTAACCGATAGCACCGCGATCGGCGAGGCCGTGCTGACCAGCCTGCAAGCGGTCCGCACGATCGACCCGAACGACCCACCGCCGAGCCGGATCGTGCTGCTGTCCGACGGCGGGAACACCTCCGGCCGTCCGATCGACGAAGCCGCCGAGGCGGCCGACCAGGCCGGTGTGCCGGTGTCGACGATCGCGTACGGGACCCCCGAAGGCACTGTGAACCTCGAAGGCCGGAACATCCCGGTCCCCGCCGACAGCGAGGCGCTGCGCGGCCTCGCCGAGGCGACCAGCGGCGACTTCTACGAGGCTGAGAGCGACGAGCAGCTACGCGACGTCTACTCCGACCTGCAGTCGTCGATCGGCTGGACCACCGAACCACGCGAGATCACCAATCTGGTGGCGGGAATCGCCCTGGTCGCGGCGCTGCTTGCCGCGCTGGCCTCGCTGCTCTGGTTCTCCCGTCTGCCCTGAGCAGTGAAGGAGCCTTCGATGAGCCCTCATCTCGGTCAACCGTTCCGCGGCCCGCACTACGCGCCCGGTCCACCCCCTGCGGAGCCGCTGCCTGCAGCGGAGCCGCAGTACCCCTTCTCCGTCACCCCGGCTTCCGCTGGGTCGGCTCCCCCCTCTCCGGCCGCGGCACCTCAGGCCGGGGTGACGGTCCAACCTCCTCGTACGGCGGCCCGCCGCGGACGGGTCGTGGTCGCCAGCCTCGCGCTGTCGATCGTGGCCGGCGGGCTGGCCGGCGCGGTGACGGGATCCCGTGATCCCGAGTCCGCGGCGGTCGAGCTGCCGCAGGCGGCCGCGCCACCCGCGGCGGCCCAGGGGTCGATCACCGCGGCTGCCGCGAGCGTGCTGCCGGGTGTGGTGTCGGTGCGGGCCGGCCGGGCGACCGGGTCCGGGTTTGCGATCGACCAGCAGGGTCACGTGGTGACCAACGCACACGTGGTGGAAGGAGCGAGCGATGTCTCGCTGGTGCTGTCGAACGGCCGCCGGGTCGACGCCGAGATCATCGGGTCGGACGAGGACAACGACCTCGCCGTACTCCAGGTCTCGACCGCCGACGCCGAGGGACTGCGTGCGCTCACGCTCGGCCGGTCCGCACAGCTGCGGGTCGGCGACCCGGTGCTGGCCGTCGGCTCACCGCTCGGGCTGGAAGGGACGGTGACCGCGGGCATCGTCAGCGCGGTCGATCGGCAGGCGCGGTTCGGTGACAACAACAGCCGCCAGTCGGCGATCCAGACCGACGCCGCGATCAACCCGGGCAACTCCGGCGGTCCGCTGGTCAACTCCGCCGGGCAGGTGGTCGGCGTCAACACGGCGATCGCCACTCTCGGCAGCTCGTCCCGCGGCAGCATCGGCATCGGCTTCGCCATCCCGGTGGACCGGATGAAGACCATCGTCGAGGGGCTGATCAACTGACCTGAAGGAGCGCCTCGGCAAGCGCAGTTCTGGCGTAGAGCACGAGGCGGCCGGAGCGGTGGGAAGTGACGAGACCGGCGGCGCGTAAGGCACTCAGGTGTTGTGAGACGCCGCCGGGCGTCAGGCCGGTCCGGGCGGCCAACTCTGTCGTCGATCTCGGGCTGCCGAGCTGGTTCAGCAGCTCGGCCCGAGATCGGCCCAGTACGCCGGCCACCCCCGCCGGAGTCGGGGGGGGGGGGGGGGGGGCCCCCCGGGGGCGGCCCCCCCCCCCGGGGGGGGGGGGGGGGGGGGGGGGGCGGCCCCCCCCGGGGGGGGGGGGGCCCCCCCCGTGTCTCGCGGTCCCCGCCCCATCCCGATGGCCCA